>CACWHC010000012.1 GCA_902760645.1 uncultured bacterium | reverse complement strand
ATAGTAAATTCGAAAAAGAAGTAGGATACTGTCAAAATGGCAATTATAAATTTCATTTTTAATAAAGTTTTCAAAAACTCTGTTAAAAATACTCAAACCGACTGATTATTTAGAGGCATTTTTATATAATAGAAACAGGTGAAGATATGAACAAAGAAGAAATAGTGCAAGAACTTGCGGCTAAAGTAAGAGTTACACAGGTTGATGCAAAGAAAATTATAAATGCTTTAATTGATACAATTGAAAAAACGGTTTCAAAAGGGGAAAAGGTTACGTTGCAAGGTTTTGGGGTTTTTAAACTTCAGCATCGTGCGTCCAGAACTGCAAGAATTATTAATGAAAACAAAGTTATTCGACTTCCTGAAACTACAATTCCTGTGTTTATACCAAGTAAAATATTTAAAGAACAGGTTGAAAAATACGTATCTGAACCATTATTCGGATGGTACAAAGTGCTGTAAAATAAAATTTTAAAATTAAATATACAATTTTAAAAAATCACCTGACAAGAGGTGATTTTTTATTGCAATTATTTCACTTTTGGCGATTTGTACTCTAAAAGTTGTTGTGTCCCAGTCAAAACGACGAAAGCGATTAGTGATTTTGGCACGGTATGATATGCTTGTAAAATCGTATACTTAACAAGAACTATGTCTTTAATGACCTAAAATGACGTAGTGGAAAGTTATACTAAACTTAAAAGGAGGAAAATATGAGTGTAGAAAAATTATTGGATATGACGACAGCATTTATTCGTGAAAAAGTTTATTGGCGAGTTATTTTAAAGGACAAAAATATTGTCGGGAGTGAAAATAATATATGGGGATTTGGAATATATGATTCTCCAAATCCTGATATAAATGATAATCGTTATTGTTTGGAGCTAAATCATTGTGGCATTGATAACGATAAAACATTGATTACACTTTTAATGAATCCTTCGGAAACTTTTCCTTGTGAAAACGATAATTCGAACATAGATGATACCGTACTGAATGTTATGAAAATTGCAAAAGCACTCGGCATTATGTCAGTAATTGTATTAAACACAATACCTGTAATAAACAGTAAAAAAGAACTTGCTTTAAAGAGCTTGAATAAACAAAAGCAAAGATATAACGAAATGTTTGTTAATGGATTTTTAAAACATTGTGATAAAGAAAATACGATTTTCTTAGCTGCATGGGGGGCTGATAAAAATATCAACAGTTTTAACAAATACAGCCAAACAATAAACACATCTTTTAAGGATAAGATATATGCGTTTAGTATCAATAAAGATATGACCCCGACACATCCAAGCGGTTTTAATAATGCTCAAATAAATGCTTTTATTGAAAAGCCGGAATTAATTCCAATTAAGCAAATTAATGACGACTTAACCGTAATTGTTTGATTCTGCTCTTGAAAGTTATTGTCCCCCAGTCAAAACGATGAAATTGAATGCGAAATTATTGCAAAAGATTTAAAATAAAAAATAAGTGATAAATGTGAAAGGTATAATAATGATTAAAAATTTTAAAAACAAAAATCAAAAACAAATTACAATAATTGGAATAGGAGGTGGAGGACAAAATATAGTAAACTATCTTCATAACAGAATGCATAATGTAAATTTAATTTCGATAAATTCTGATGAACAAATTCTACATTTGGCAAAAACTAAAGCAATCTTAGTTACTGATAATAATGCCACTATATTACCCCAAAATAAGGTTTTAGTGCTTCTAAAGTTCTTAACTGATAAAATTTTTGCAATAAAACAAAGTTTGGGTTGCGGAGGAAATGTAAACAGAGGTCGATATTTAGCGGAAAAACATATTGAAAAAATAGCTAAACTTTCAGGGTTTGCTGATTCTGATAAGGTCATTTTAATATCAACATTCGGTGGAGGTTTTGGTACCGGAGCTACTCCTGTTATTGCAAAATATTTAAAAACTTCAGGTCTAAAAAATTCTGCAATTGTCACAATTCCTTTTCCATTTGAAGGTCAAATTCGTATGAATGCAGGAAAAAGCGGTGTTAATGAATTGAAAAAATATGTTGAAGATTACGATATTATAAATAACGAACAATTTATGCAAGACAATGCTAATAACATCACAATAAGAGATTTATTCGATAATGTTGGTGAACTATTTTATACTCGAATATTGCTTAGAACTAGAGGTAGCTATGTATCTGACAGAAGATGAATTTAAAATTTTATGTGGGATAAAAATGGGATTAAATTCGAAAAAAATAAAAGAAAAATTCGGAATACAAATATACACAAACGACCCAAGAATCGGCTCCCTTTGCAAAAAGTACGGAGTAAAAGACAAATGGGAATTGATAGATGTTGCAAATATGAAAAAAGTTGAAGTGTTTTCACAAGATGAAATTCCATATTACACGTATGAAAAAGTTGATGGTAACAAAGAGGTTTATACCCTTGTTAATAAAATCAAAATAACGAAGCAGGATGTTCAAAGATTATCTGAATTTTTTGAAACAGCACCTGATAATTGTGAATACGAATTGATATTTGATGAAGATTTTTACAACATATACAAATTTTTAACCGTAAAAAATTTAGCAACTGGGGAAAAGTTTGAAATAAGCACCCTTTTTGATGGTGAAGATTATGCAAGAAAGGGTTAAAATATGAAAAACGATGAAACAATATACACAGGGTTTACTGAATTGGATAAATTAACAGGCGGATTTAAAAGAGGTGAACTGATTTTAATAGCCGGACGTCCCGCTATGGGTAAAACTGCTTTTGCCATGGATATAGCAAGAAATATTAGAGAATATTCAAAAAAATACTCGCTTTTATACATTAATGAAACACTTCCTCAACGTGAAGACATAGAAGAAGAATGGAAGTTATGGTATTTGATACCCTTTAGTCTTGATTTACTTATAATAGACGATTTGGAGCATATTAAATGTAGCAAATTACTAAACAAAAAAGAAAACCTTCGTCAGATTTTAACGGGATTAAAAAATTTAGCTGTCGAATTAAATATTCCTGTTGTTGTGCTTTCTCAACTTTCAAAAAGTGTTGAAAAGAGAGATGATAAACATCCTATAATTACAGATTTAAATTATTCATCTATGAATGAAATTCCTGATAAAATCTTATTCCTTTACCGAGAAGATTATTATGATTTATCTAATCCTGAAAGAAACGGAACCGTAGAAATAATTGTCGCTAAAAATCAGGATGGTAAAACGGATACGGTAAATCTTTTATATGATAAGGAAAAGCACACATTTAAAAACATAGAAGAAAATGTTTTTATTTTTAATCAAATATCATCAGTCAATAAAAATTCATTTACTGCTAAATATTATGATTACTGGATTGAAGCAGATACTAAAGGCAATATTTTATATAAAATAAAATGCCAAAATCTGCGTAGAATAAATGATAACCTGTTAATAGCAAAAGTAAATAATAAGGAAGGTCTTATTGATAATGATTTTAATGTTATATCAGGATTTAAATACAGTGATTTCAAAACTCTTGATAAAAATTTTCAATATTTCAAATTCCGCAAAAATAAAAAATGGGGTGTAGTCGATAGGCAAGGAACTATAATTATTGAGCCAAAATATTCAAAATTGGAAAGAGCAGATAAGAACTTTAATTATATGTTTGTCAAAGTAAATGATAAGGAATACCTGATAGACAGGCATGAAAACATTATTGATGCAGAAACTGAAGATAAACTAATTTGCACGCCTGATTTTATAGAAAATATTGAACATAGCATAAATTCTAATTGGCGAATAGTTGAAATCAATGGCAAGTATGGCTTGGTTGATAAAGCCTTTAACCAGTTAAAAATAAACATAAACAATATTGCAAAAATTCTGGAAAAACAAATTAACTTTTTTGATAGAGATAGCTATACTATTGAGGTATAGAATTACAATAGATAGAGGAAGATTAGATTTAATAAATAGTATAAAATGACAAATATAAAGAAAGGCAGGTAAAAATGCGTGATATGTTTTATTATTTTGAAGAATATTATAAAGGTGAACCTTGGGAGGCAGCAAAAAAAGAATTATGCAAATTAAAAGAAATATCAGAGGAAACAAATATACCTATTGAAACAGTTATAGATTTTATCAAAGTTAAAGTCCTTAATAACAGTTTATATGATATAAGAAATCAATTAGATGATATTAAAGCAGCCGTAACATCCGATAACGAGTAAAACGAACTGCTATGAAACTTATTTCTATATTGGCTCTGTAGAAAATTAAAAAGTTATAAATCTAAGGTCGGATTATTTATCCGACCTTTTGCTTAATCTTTATTTTGTTGTTTGTTAATCTGCCCTTCCCTTTGATTGAACATGATACACTCTGTAACCTTGTGCCTCGGCTATACTTTTTGCCTCGTGAGCATTGCTGGCAATAATAGTAATATGCTTCTGCGGAGCATATTTATCATTCTCTAATCTGACAAAACAATCGTACTCATACTGTTGCATAATGGTCTCCTTTCAATTCTTGTACCATTTGCATTATAAACAGTTTTTAAAAATCTCCCAAACGCTTTCATCGTTTTAACTGGGGGACAAGGAGTTTCAGATTATAAATCCTGCCAAACATCGTCTAGACTGCTGTCTGTAAAATGAGATGATACCTCTTTTTTAAACTTATCATTTTCCCCTTTATAACGTTTTCTTGGATGACATGATGCATAATTTTTTATATTTTCCTTGTAATTACATTTATTGAATAATCTTTTAGCTTTATCTCCCCATAAAAATACTACAACATTCTTGTTTTTATTAAATAGATTTTCCATAATATTTATTGTAAAAGGTTCCCACATTTCCATATGTGTTTTTTGTAATTCTTGTTGTGCTTTTTCAAGTTTTTTCAAGTCATCTTCGTTTAATTCTTTTTTATATTTATATTTTCCCTCAAAACATTTTGATTTTTCATATGTCAAAGCTGAATTCAATAACAAAACTTTACTCTTATTAGCCCACTGTTCAAGATTATAGCTATGGTTTGAATTAATACTTTTATTGGTTTTCTTACAGTATATATCAATTGCGTTAAAAATCTTTGTTAAGGATGCAGCTCGCTTTTTTGGAGCCTTAACGGAAAAAGCATATCCATGAGCTTTTTCTTTATCAGGATATGGGTCTTGTCCTATAATTAAAACTCTAATATCTTCAGGCTTGCCTATTTTAAAAGCATTAAAAATATCTTCTTTTGCAGGTCTTATATTATTATCATCTAATTCCATAATAAAATTTACTAATACTGTTGTATTAAAATTATCATCAAGCCAACCACTTTCTTTTAATTTATTAAAGCTGTTTTCTATATCCATTTTACAAATCTCTGTCATATAAACTCTCTCCTATTATGTTACTAAAAGACCTGCTGATTTGAGCATTGTTAAGAGGCTTAGTAGGTACGATTAAATTCATTATAACATAATTATTTAACTAATAAAACAGATAAATTTGTTATAAATTTTTCTGAAAAAGAGTCTTAATGAGGACTCGTTTTTATGCGTTAAATCCGGTGCTACCACGGATAATCGTCTTTTATTTCCCATCCGTCTATAAGTATTACAGCAAGGCAGCCTTTACCCTCTTTCGTTTTATTGCAAAAATCAATATTTCCTGTTCCTAATATTGTATTTCTGGATTGATAATCCAAATTAGCAGGCAACATTTTACCCTCATGTCCTCTAGCTGTGATATTATTTACATTGGGTTTTATAAAATATTCCAAAAAGAAAACATCTTTACCCACTATATTAGGATTTTTTGGACCATTTATATCGAAAATTATTTGCACCAATTTATCATGCGAATTTGCATAAAAACGATTCCCTGCAACACATACAAATGTCCCATCTACAAGATAAAAACGATATGAAGGTGCAAATGACTCATAATTATTGAAACTCTGTCCGTTTAATTTGGATATTGGGTAATTGCAATCGCTTGTATTATTATTTTCGCATACTTTGGCAACTTTTAAATATGGTATAACATATTTTTCTGCAAAAGCTTTACTTGTTTGCCAATTTAAATTGTTTCCCAGTTCCCAAGCACTTGTATCACCATGTTCTGCTACCGCCATCATAGTAGTATTGCTCAATATAGCATAAACTTTTTTTAACTTTGAAACAGTTTCTTTTTTTTGGTAATTATTAATCAATGTCGGTAATGTCATAGCAGCTACAACACCAATTATACCGAGTGTTATCAAGACCTCAGCCAGGGTAAAAGCTGCCTGCCTGCCTCTACTGAATCCGGGGAAAGTAACATTTCCAAAGTTACTTAGCAACTTAGCCGCTAATTTTTCAAAACAACTAAAACCTATGCTATGAGAGAGTTTTAACCGTTTGTTACTATGCTCAAAATTAGGCATACTCATGGTTTTCAATCCTCCTTTTATATAATTATAACATATCTTTTATACATATTCAAGAGTGGTTAATTTAGAACCGTAACCTTATGAGAAAGTAAAACTATAACCTGTAAAGACTGCGATGTACTGATGTAAAATTTTATTGTAAAATCTGTTTATGGAAAAATCGTATTATAAATCCCCTATTGGTATATTAGAAATAATCTGCGAAAACGGTGTACTTGTTTCACTAAAATTAGTTGATTATATCGAAAAATCAAATGTTGAAACTGATTTTATAAAAGATGTAAAGTTCCAGCTTGATGAATATTTTTCCGGAAAAAGAAAGGTTTTTAATATAAAAATTAATCCGTCCGGAACCGATTTCCAAAAATTAGTATGGAAAGAACTTCAAAAAATTCCTTATGGCAAAACAAAAAGTTATTCAAAAGTTGCTGCATCTTGTAATAATAAAAATGCACAAAGAGCAGTCGGATCTGCGTGTAACAAAAATCCCATTATGATTATTATTCCTTGTCACAGGGTGATTTCAAAAAACGGGAACTTAGGTGGGTTCGCATACGGAAATAAAATAAAACTAAAGTTATTAAAAATAGAAAATTGTTTTGAAACGATACAAAAAATCTAAAAATAATAAGATTCAAACTGTATCAAATGTCTAATATGTTAAACATGCTGTGAAAAATTAACAACTCGTTCAACGACTGATAATAAAGGTTTTGAAAATTTTTGGTGCTTGTTTATTATTGGTGTCAAGTAATCTACCATGTTAAACAAAAATACCGATAACGGATTCATTCTAACATTCTGGGTGATATATTGTGCATGATCCGAAACCAATGTGGCAACTTTATGGGTGCTTGTATATAGCAGAGCACTTGGTCTTCTTCTAACCGGAATACTGTTAACCGATGATATTTTAACGCACATGTATTTTTCCTAAAGATTATTAATTGTTTTTTACACTTCTGTTGTTTTTATTCTAAATGAAATTCTATTGGTGTTAAATACTTCATAATTTTTAAAATAAAAACCCAGTCTACATAGTTATTTTAATCATAATTTAATAAAATTAAATCCATCAAAAGATTTAATTATGTCTGCGAAAATCAGACAATTACGGATGTAATTTTTTAATCATACAACAATACATTTGTACCTGTGTTTTTACACCGTCATTTATACATTTTCCCATCAAATTTCTTATATATTTCCTTTTATATTGCGGTTTATGATATTCAAAATAAAATCCGTCAAAAGCCTCTTTGATAACATCATCTCCTGCCGCAGAACCAAAATCACCTGCAAATTTGTCTGCACTTTCTATCGTTTCAAATTCAATACCGTTAACTTTTTCTTTAATTGTCGGTATTTTGACTTTAATAATTTCTAATTTTTTGTCTGACATATAAAATTTTATATTTTCATTTTTGTTACTCAAATAGAGATAATTTTTTGATTTTACCAGAGGTTTTATACTTTCTAAATATCCCAAATGATACACAAAGCCGTTTCCGGCAAAATAATAAAATAAACCGTGATTAGAACTTTTATCAACATTTATTTTGTCAGTAATTATTAAAATACGTTCTTTTGATTTGTTTATTTTTACACTTGTGTAATAATAATTTTTTGGAAATTCGGTTAACACAACAGAATAATCAAAATAATCTTTTCGGGTATTATATTTGTCCTCTAATGCCGGAGGATTTATGCCGGCTGTACCGGTGTCTGTAAAAGCAAGTATACTAAAACATAGGATGAGAACTGTAAAGATAATTTTTCTCATTATGTTACTCCGGTTATACTGATTCGGTTTTATTATTTTTCTTACAGATTATAAGTAATATAACAAAAGTTATTAAACCAATAAAAATTGTATAAAAATTAATTACTGAAAGAAAAATATTAAATGCATATGAAAGCATTGATAAAATGGTTATAATAATTCCAACTATGTTGTTTTTGATAATTTTATTAGAAAGCACTTCGGTTTTATCTACAATTTTTAAGGACAAATTTTGTTCTTTTTTCCAGAATTCCAAAAACAATATATATGCCAAATAGCCGTTTGCGACTGCTAAACAAAGTAAAGAGATCAGTTTCAAAAATATAGTCGGGAAAACCATAGCTATCCAGCCAAAACCTTGTGCAAAATGAGGAGTTTTTATGAAAGAAACAATAAATGTTAAAATATATCCGATTGAAAAGCACAAAAATACAATTAAATCTAATATTAATGACCATAAACATACGCTCTTAAAGCATCTGTATGATTGAAAATTTTTAAATTCCACAATTACCTCCGTTTTTATACCAAATTTATTAAAAGGTTTTCATTGTTACTGCCTCTTTAGGGCATATTTGAGCACACAAAGAACATCCTTCGCAAATATTTTTATTCACCTCTATACAATTTTCATTATTCTTAAGTGCGTGATATTCTGATTCCGCACATATTTTTACGCATTTGCCGCATTTTACACATTTTTTATTATCTATATCCGGATATAAATGGTAATTTTTATTTAGTTTTTCGTGGGATGTTATTTTGGACACCGCTATATTTTTCAGTTCCTTAATACTATTTAATCCTTTTTCCTCTAAATAATTTAACAGTCCGGATTTTAAATTGTTTATTATTCCGTAGCCGTTAATCATAACTTCCGTACAAATTTGAACGGCATCAGAACCGAGTGCAATATATTGTGCAGCATCTTCCCATGTTGAAATTCCGCCCATTCCTAAAATCGGCAAATCAGTACAACTTCTTAGTTGAGATACGCATCTAAAACCTATTGGTTTTATAATTTCACCTGAACAGCCGCCATAAGTTGAACATCCGTCAATACAAAGATTAGGATCTAACGTATCAAGATTTATCCCCATAAAACCCTGAACGGTATTAATTGCTGCTAATCCGTCACAGCCGGCTTTTTCAACAGCTTTAGCAATCAGAGTAATATCGGTTACATTAGGTGTTAATTTTACAAAAACGGGTTTTGTCGCGACTTCTTTTACCCATGAGGTTATGAGAGCAGAAATTTCATCGCTGGTACCTATTGCCATTCCTATATGTTTTTCCGGCATGCCGTGCGGACAGGAAAAATTTAACTCATAAGCATCAATTTGAGTTTTATTCAGGATTTTTACCAGATTTTGCCATTCGTTACGTTCTACGGGTGCCATTATACTTGCAATAATAACTTTATCGGGATGTTTTTTCTTTAAATAGTCAATTCCGTCACACCAATATTGAACGGATTTATGACTTAATAATTCTATATTTTGAAATCCGATAATTTTACCTTTAGATTTCATTGTTTCATAACGAGGGCTGGCTTCAACCATTTCTAAATTATCGGGAGTGATTGTTTTTAACGAAGCGCCGCCCCAACCCATTTCAAAGGCTTTGTCTATACTTTCAACCGATGCAGTTGGTGGTGCGGAAGCAAGTATAAACGGATTTTCAAGTTCTATTTCTAATACAGATGTTTTGAGTGTAGGCATATTTTCATCCTCTAAAATTTGAAACCGATGACATTTATTCAACGTCAAAATCAAAGTATGTATCAGGATAAGGTTCATTTTTCAGTGTAAAATGCCACCATTCCGAATCCAGACCGTTAAATCCTGCTTTTACCATCGCATCATGTAAGATTTTTCTGTTTTTCTTTTGTTCTCTTGTCAATTTTTTGTAGTCAGGATGTGAAATTTCGCTGAACAAATCAAATGTTCCGCCCATATCAACAAAAGAACCGTCTTTTTTAATCAAAGTTAAGTCAACCGTACTTCCTCTTGTATGTCCTGATTTTTCCATTATATATTGTCCTTTGAGCAAATCAGATTTTTTAAGCGTAGGATAAAAAGATTTATCCCCGTCATTATCAGGGTCGTTAATCCATTCAACAAAGTTATATACAGCCTTTTGAGGTCTGTAAGTATCCCAGATTAATAACCTGTAACCTTGTTTCCTTAAATCTTCCGCAGCAACGGAAAGAGCCTGTAGAGCTTCTTTTGTCATATATGCAACAGGTGCTTTGTAACCGTTTATTCTGTTTCCGGTAAAATTATTTGATGAATAATAACGTATATCATAGGCTGCATCGTCAATAACCGTATAAACAGGTGCAAAATCACTTTTGTCATAAGAAATTTGTGATGCAATTGTGATTTGCGTAAAACTAAACAGTATTAATATCATTAAAAGTATCTTTTTCATTTCATTTTCCCCTTATTTATTTTGAGATTGCATAAATTGAATTGTTTTATGGGGTATATTATATTCAAAATTAAATAAATTAACAATATATGTAATTTATTTTTCTAAAATTCGACTTTATTCAGCGGTATAAAATCAAATCTTATATAACTGTCAAAAATGTTTTTTCTTTCTTTAAAGGTTTTTTCATCAACATTTTCCCATTTTTCGTCATCAATTTCACTGCCGTATGATATAAACCATGGTTTATTTTTGTTTGAGTATGCGTCATATTTGAAACTTACCTGAGGGAAAAGTTCGGTTGAATTTTCTACTAAATTGTAAATTCTGACTCCGCTTTCCAAAGCACCGGAGGAGTACTCATTACAGATAAAAGCATTATCACAGGCAAAAAATCTGTTTCTGCTTCCTCCGCTTATAACGTGCTGAGGTTTTCTGTTTACCATAGTGTATAGGTCATAAATGACTCCTTTCCAGTTACCGTCAGCTATTTCACCGATAAATAATTCATCAATGCCGTCTTTATTCACATCGTAATATATGTATCCTACTTTATTCAGAACATTTGTTTTATTCTGTGCCAAAACATTATACATATAACTCATATTTTCTTCTTCTAACTTTACGGAATCCCATTTTTCATTAATTGCGGTTATATGTTTTTTTAAGGTATCTTTGTATAAATCCTCTCCTTTAGTTCCCTGATTTCCAAAATATGTTGAACCTTTAATTCCATGAATTTTTACTACTTTGCCCAAATCATAAAGAGTTTTGTACGAATCAGGTGCTTTGGTACCTTTTGTGTAATCATATTGAACATCAGTCGGGTATTTTAAAACCATATCGTATAAATTTCCTTTTTTGTCGAATAGCTCGCCGATTTTTTCGCCTCCGGGTAAATTTGCATGGTCGGCAGGATTTTTATACGCTTTGATGCCAAACGCAAAACCTCCAAAACCTGCTTTTTTTGAATCTTTATCAAACACAGATATTTTGTTCTTTTCTTTTTTTGTTTGATAAGTTCCTTTTAAATTTTTTGGCATTTCAATGGAAAATAATTTATTTTTTATTATTGTTACGTCTGTTGCAGTATTATCTGCACTGAAACAATTTAAAGCACTTAATTGTAAAAATAAGATTAAAATTGCAGTTAAAATAAGACCCTTTTTCATAGTAAAACTCCAAAAATTTATGTAATCAACGAATACATTATAGCACAGAGTGTAAAATATCAAAAACAAATAAAAAAGTTTCTGCCGGGATTTTCTGGGCGAATATGATAATCTTAATGGTATCTATGGGATATGCAGTACCGGCAGTAATAAACAAAATGATACGCCGTGATGTTGAAAAAGATGTTAATTCTCGAAAAACAGTCGGTGCATGTGATGTCACTTTTTATACAAAATCCAAAATGGAAGATTTTACTAAGAAACTAAAAAATTAGTAATCTGTTCAAAATTTTCTATTTTGGAAAATATATTATGACGTGAGTTTTTTATAATTTTAGTTCTTTCTTTATAAAATTTTTTTTGTGCTGTGATATTAAATATATGGTCATCTTCACCAAATAATGCAAAATCATAAATATCTTTAATTTTATTTTTATTATCGTTATAAATTTCCTTCAGGCTGTCAAATTCAGTTCTGCAGCTTTCCAATGTTCTTCTTGAAGGATGAAAATTTTGCCATTCCTCATCTGTCTTAACCAAATAATTCTTAGCAAAATCTTCTGCGGTTTCTTCCGTTATATTATAAAGTAAATCCTGCATTTTAGAGGAAAGTCCGTAGTATTCATCAAACAAATAAGGGTTTCCGCTGATTGCAATCTTTTTGTTTATTTTAAAATTAAAATTCATTATTGATGCAATAAAAATGCCTGCAGAGAATGCAATTAAATCAAATTTTTTGTATTTTGAAAAATCAAAATCAAAGTTCAGGTCTGTATAATCATATAAAATCAAAACGTCAGTACTTGATTTTATGTACTCAAATTCGTATTCATCACATCCCCAACCTGTAAAAAACAATAAAAGCGTATCAGAATTGTTATCAATAAAATGTTGTTTCATAAAATTACCTTTACTTATAAAATAGCCGTTTGAAAACTCAAACGGCTATTAAATTATATTAAATGTTTATCAGATTATTTCTTTTTGGTTTTTTCTTCTACAATTTCAGGTTCAGGAGTTTTATCATCAGTTTTTTGCGGTACCAACATCGGAATAACCGGATATTTTCTTGCAATAATTTCTTTATCATTGTCATATACACAAACAGTGATGTCAGAAACGCTGTAATCCATTATAATTTTAAGATCATTTGCATAAGCATTATATACAAAGTTTTCATTAGGAATATTTACTGTTAATTCTCCGATATCAACTTCTTTACCGTTGCTGCCTTTAGCTTTAACTGCAAGTTTGTGTTCCCCTACGGACCAGTTAGGACCACACATAATAGCCAAATCAAATCTGAATTCTGCAGGCATAGCGACTGTTGTAAATTTGTCATAGATATTTATACAAGTAAGTCTGTCATTTTTGAAAACAACATTTTCCGCTAAAATTAAATATTCTGCCATTTTTCTCTCCTTATTAACTATTTGTCAAATAAACTTTTTCTTTATTATAGCTGAATAAAAATTTATTTGTAAATATTAAAATTTATTAGTTAACGATTTCATTACAAAAATTAATAAACAATTTTATTTTATAATCTTAGACTAAAGTTTGCTGCCAACAGCTTTGTACAGTCCTATGTAATCAACCATACATTCAATATT
This sequence comes from uncultured bacterium, assembly GCA_902760645.1. Taxonomy (GTDB): domain Bacteria; phylum Cyanobacteriota; class Vampirovibrionia; order Gastranaerophilales; family Gastranaerophilaceae; genus UBA1221. Next base: position 32,587 of record CACWHC010000012.1, on the reverse strand, counting down.
TTGTTGTGCAACAAGTTTGTCGATGGTCAAGAGGTTTTCCTGAACCTGAATTAAATCCAGTCTGGAAATTATACCCTGATTATATTTTTCTGATGTGTATCTGTAATCAGATTTTTCAAGCTCTGATTGTTCAATTGTTGATGCAAGTTTTTCCTTATCACGTTTTACGGAAACAAGGGCATCATTAACCTCCTGAATAGCTGTCAGATTTGTTTTGTAATAATCCTGCAGTATTCTTTCATATTCAATTTTTTTAATTTTTAAATTGGCAATTCTTGCACCGCCCGTGAATATAGGAAGCATTGCTCCGGCTGCCAAAGCAGCCAGCATGCCTTTAGTTGAAAACAAGCTGCCGAATTCTTTTGAATTAAACAGTGCAACTCCAGTTAAATTAATTGTCGGTAAAAATTCTTTTCTTGCTACTCTTACATCAATTCCTGCTTTTTCTACCATGGTTTCTGCTTTTAGAAAATCAGGTCGTTGAACGATTATGTCGGAGGCAATTTCTTCAGGAATAGCACCTGTAAAATTAATATTTTCGTAAGGTGTTATAGCTAAATCATTTATGCTGTCAGGACTTTCACCTATTAAAACCGCAAGAGCATGAAGTAATTTTTCTCTTTGTTTTTTATATTCGGTTAATTCAATTTGTCCTGCAATAAGTGATTTATTTGCTTTAATAGTGTCAGCAGTCGAAATTAGACCTTCATTATTGCTTAAAAGCATCAGCTTATAAATATCTTGTCTTACACTAACAATTTTTTCCTGAAGGTCAATAATTTTATCTAATCTTACTATATTGAGGTATGTTGTCCCAACGGCACCTGCAATAGCTATATATGCTGCACGTTCATCATATTGTGAAGCCAAATATTTTTTCTTAGATGCTCTTGTTTTATCTCTGTTTTTCAGGAAAATATCGGCTTCATAGTTTACATAAGCCGGTAAGGCAAATGTCCAGTCCCAATGTGTTGTCCCCGGTGTTTTGGCATATGCCGGAGAAAATCCCGTACCAATGGTCGGAAGTTCATTGGCTAATTGCAATCTTGTCATCTGATAATATTCTTCTACGGCTAATGTTGCCATTTTAAGATCATAATTATTCTTTATGGCTCTGTTAATATAATCTGTTAAGTTTGAATCGTTAAAATTTTTCCACCAGTCTACATTAACATAAGCGTATTTATAATCGTCAGATTTTTGTTTTTTGCTCTTTTTAATCATACTTTTAAAAGTTTTTGGGGGTGTTTGAGTATTTGTAACCGCAAAAGCAGGTGCAATATTCATCCCGATAAAACTAAACAATAGAGCTGTTACTAAGGTCTTTTTCAATGTTTATTTCCTTTAATATTTTGCTTGCAATTTTTATAATAATATGTTAGCATACTATTGTTGTAAATGCAACACATTTTTTTTACAACAACGATTGGAATAATAAATAATTATAATGGCAACAAATATTAATCAAATACCGCATTATACGGAAAGTATATTTTATGAATTAAAACAATTGGCAAGAATTATGAAATTTCATGCCGTACAACAATTTGCTGTTTTAAACATAGATTTGATTCCGGAAGAATATACTACTCTTGATACAATAATGTGTAATCCGTCATTATGTCAGCGTGATTTGGCAAAATTATTGTTATTGGACAGAGCTAATACCGGCAGAATTTTAAACAAATTGGAAGAAAAAAATCTTATTAAGCGTTCAATGGATACGAAAAATAACAGATTAATCAAAAAAGTTCAAATTACCAAAAAAGGTGAAAAAAAACTTAATGAAATAAATAATAAAATTATTGATAAATATATGGAAATTTCAAATGAAATTCCCAAGGCAGAATTTGAGTCCGTAAAATTATTGATAATAAAATTAAGACAGAGTATAGAAAAGCATATAGAAAATAAAATATAAGAGGTAAATTATGGAAGAACAGCAAATAACTGAAACTACTGAAGAAGTTAAGGAAAATAGAAGACCTAAAAAGGGTGTAAAAAGGACTCTGGGTGCTATTATACTTGTCCTTATTATTATTGGTGTTTGTTATTTTGTAATTGATGCGATGAAATATCAGTCAACCGATGATGCTTATGTTGAAACTACTACGGTTTCTATTGCACCAAAGGTTAGCGGTCATATCACTGAGGTTTACATTAAAGATAATCAACCTGTTAAAGAGGGTGATTTGATTGCAAAGATAGACGATACGGATTATAAAATTGCACTTGATAAAGCTGATGCAGCTTATGAAAGAATGTTGTTAAATCAGCAAAATGCAAAAGCAAATTTAACTGCTTCAAAATCAAATATTGCTCTTGCAAAGAAAGATTTGGACAGATATACAAAATTATATGAAGATGGTGCTGTATCAAAACAAACATTAGATGCGGCTCAGGCAAAGTATGATGCGGCTCAGGCAAATTTAACAAATGCCGAACAGGCTATTTTATCTGATGGTGACAGCAAGGTCGCTGATGCGGATTTAAGGTCATTAAAGGCTGCAAGAACTCAGGCTGAGACAAATCTCAAATATACTGAGATTATTGCTCCTCAAGCAGGTACTATTGCAAACAGAAGAGTGGAAAAAGGTATGTATGTCAGTGTTGGCAGTCCGCTTTGTGTGATTGTTCCTAATGAAGTATGGGTTGTGGCTAACTTTAAAGAAAATCAATTAAAAGGGATGAAAAAGGATTTGCCTGTTGACATTAAAGTAGATGCATATCCAAACAAAGTATTTAAGGGAAAAATTGACAGTATTCAGAGAAGTTCAGGTGCAAAATCAAGTTTATTCCCGCCTGAAAATGCTGTTGGTTCTTTTGTAAAGATTGTACAAAGAATACCTGTTAAAATTGTATTTACTGAAAAGATTGATCCGAATGAATATAATATTGTTCCGGGCATGTCAGTTGTACCAAAAGTTCATATTAAGTAAGGATTGTAATAGAAATGTCATCACAGACTGCTGAAATAATTGACGATGAAAAATATCTTCCGGAAAATCCGTGGATATGTAATATTCCGGTACTGATTGCCGTAATAATCTTCGTGTTGGACGGTACGATTGCTAATGTTGCATTACCGCATATGGCAGGCAGTTTCTCTGCTACAAGAGATGAATCTATGTGGATTTTGACAAGTTACCTGATTGCAAGCGGTATTGTAATTCCGTCAGTGGATTTTTTCAGTAAGTTTTTCGGACGAAAGAATTTTTATGTAATAAGTATTTTATTGTTTACGTTTGCTTCATTGCTTTGCGGTATGGCACAGAATTTGGGACAAATGGTATTCTTTCGTATTTTGCAGGGTGCAGGCGGAGGCGGTATTGTGCCTCTTTCACAGGCTATTATGATGGAAAGTTTCCCTAAAAAACGCAGGGGTACTGCAATGGCAGTATTTGGTATGGGAGTTATCATAGCTCCTATTGTCGGTCCTGTATTGGGTGGCTGGATTACAGATAATTGGACCTGGCCTTGGATATTTTTTATCAATGTCCCGTTAGGTTGTTTTGCTGCCATAATTGCATCAAAACTTCTTTTTAATCCTCCGTATTCAAGACGACAAAAAGGCGTTAAACTTGATGGAATCGGGTTTTTCTTCCTTATTTTGTGGTTGTGTACTTTGCAGGTATTTTTTGATAAGGGTAATAACGCGGATTGGTTCAATGCTGCATGGATAAGGTGGATTTTTGCGGTTTCCATGATTTCGATGATAGCATTTTTTGTATCTCAGTGGAAGAGAAAAGATACTCTTATTGATTTAAGCGTATTTAAAGATAAAAATTTTGTAATAGGAACTTTTATTCAGGTTGTTATGCAGGCAGTATTGTATGCATCAATTGCTATTTTGCCGCAATTTTTACAAAGTATGATGGGATATACGGCATTTTTAAGCGGACGTTCCATGATGCCCCGCGGATTAGGCAGTTTAACGGCAACCATAGTTTGTGCATTTATTGCGGATAAAGTTGATAAACGCCTTCTTGTTGCCATCGGCTTGTGTTTTTTAGGTGGTGCAGGATTATTTTTCGGATTTTTGAATTTGCAGATAGCGAATATAAATATTATGATACCGAACTATTTTATGGGGTTTGGGTTAGGGTTGTCAATGGTTCCTATTATAAATCTGTCGCTTGATACTATTTCAAATAAACAAATGACGAATGCTTCAGGTATTCAAAACTTGTTAAAAAACATAGGCGGAGCGATTGGAACTTCGCTTGTTGCTACAATGCTGACAAGATTTGCTCAAGTTCATCAATTTATGATGGTGGGACATTTAAACGAACTCAATCCTGTATACATTGAAAGAATAAAAGCTACGGCAGGTGCTTTAGCTCAATATACCCATTCATCCGTTGCAACCTATATGGCACAGTATTCAATGTATGGTCAGTTAATTAAACAATCTACATTGTGGGCATTTATGGATGCTTTCAGAATATTCGGACTTATGTGTATATTAATAATTCCGTTGTTATTGCTGTTGGATCATAAAAAACATGCTTAAATATAAAAAGCTCTTTCATAAAGAAAGAGCTTTTTGGTTTAACGAATTATCTGATGAAATTTGTCATAATTACGGCTTCTGTTTTAGGCATCGGAACACCTGCTTTTTCACCTGCTTCACGGCATTTTAGATGCCAAGCCATATTTCTTGCAAGTATTCTCATATTTTGTAAACCTTCTTCATCTTTAAGAACATCATCAGGGGTTGCACCGTGTACCATATTCCAATAGCGGCCTGAAATTACAGGCATTTGGGTAATGGTAAAATATTTGTTTAACTGATCTAAGGTTGCGGTTGTTCCGGCACGTCTTGCACTGGCTATTGCGGCACCCGGTTTATGTAAGAATACCGGTTTACCCTCAGAGCGTGCAGCAACAAAGAATGCTCTGTCCAAAAATGCTGTTATGCCGCCGCATGCGGAAGCATAATGTACGGGTGAACCGAATATAAATCCGTCAAAATCTCTTGCATATTCAACAAAATCATTTACTTTATCATTAATTACGCATTTGCCGAGTTTGCTGCAAGCGTAGCATGCTTTGCAAGCGGCAACGGAATCTGTTCCTATCTGATAAATTTCCGAGTCAATCCCTTCTTCTGCCAAAGTTTTCTCAATTTCTTTTAATGCTGTGTAAGTGCATCCGTTTTTGTGCGGTGAACCGTTAAATAACAATACTTTCATAAATTTTTAACTCCTTTTGCCTGCTAATTTGTAACTATCATCTATTCTTTTATAAATTTCTTCAATATCCGTTGAACCGTCAAGAATATAAGTAATCCAATGTTTTTTGTTCATGTGATATCCCGGGAAAATATTTGGTTGTTTTGTAAGTTCCTGTAATTCATTAACATCTGCTCTCAAATCTATAACCTCAACTTTTTCTTCGCTGTCAAAACCGAGTTTATCCCGTCCGACCGTTAATATTGCAAGATACCATTTTTTGTTATCTTTTCTTCTTGCAATCCCGTTATCAGGAAATTTTTCCCACAAATATTCAATTTCATCCTTGTATTTTTGGCGTACATAATCTATAACTTTATATGAATATTCAAATTTGAAAATTCCAATGTTATAGCATTTTTCACCAATTTCCTTAAGAACTGAATTATACTCATCTCTAATCTGACCGATAAACGTACCCTCCGCATCAGTCAGATGCAGAGTATATTCATCACCTGTTTCTTTTTCTGTCACAAGAGTTTTTAAGCCGTCTTTATCTATGGTAACAGTCATAAGAAAATCCCCGTCTATCAAGTCTGTTTTGTAGATGTAGGTTTCGTCAGTTTTTTCAAACCCGAATTTTAACATTTTATTGTAATCGGGTTTTTTATATTTATAAAAGTCATTATTTGTCATAAAAATCTCTTTTGTCTTCTCATTATATCATATTTGTTTAATAATTTTAAACCCGAAGAAATTTTTATAAATTACTTCGGGTTTTTAGTAATAATAATTTATCTGATTAATTATCCGATAACAGGCGGATTGAAAACTCTTGCAGCAAGTTCTTTATCAAGAGCCAGTAGGCCTTGTGAATCATTACCGATAAGTTTTAATGTAGCAAGAACTCCGCCGACACTTTCTTCTTCCTCAACCTGTTCTTTAATATACCAGTTAAGGAATGTCAAAGCTGCTCTGTCTTTTACTTCATCCGCAACATCTGCAAGACCGTTAATTAAAGCTGTAACGTGTTCTTCGTGTTTTAAGATTTGTTCAAATACTGCAAGCGGTGATGCCCAATCAGTTTCAGGTGCATCAATAGCTTTAAGAATTACTCTGCCGCCTCTTGCGTTTACATAATCAAACATTCCCATAGCATGAGCATGTTCTTCCTGTACCTGAATATTCATCCAGTTTACAAAACCTTTAAGATTTAATGTTTCAAAGTATGCTTTCATAGAAAGATACAAATATTCAGAATATAATTCTGCATTAATCTGGTCATTAAAAGCTTTTTCCATTTTTTCGCTAATCATAATTCACTCTCCTTTTTATACGAATAATTTTATCACAAAAATAACCCTCTTGTTTTTTCAGAGGGTTATTTATTTATAAATCAGAAATTCATGATGAAATTATTAACCGAAAAATCCTTCGGAAAAGTCGTCAAAACCGCCCGATAAATCATCAATACTGCTTGTCATATTGTCTATTCCGGAGTCAAATTCATCCATACCAAAGTTATGACTGTTGAAATCAGCTTCTAATGAACCATCAGGATCGATGTCCTTTAATATGTTGTCTATGTCATCTTCGTAGCTTGTAAGTTTTGGTTCTTCATATTCTATTTTTGAAGTTTGTGTAAAATCACTTGCTTCATCAGCAACATTTGTTGTTTTTGGTTTTGCAGGACTATGTGCAAATAAATCGTCCCCTGCTTTTGGTCCAAACAGATTTTCTGCGGCTTGTGCTCCGTCTTCTTCTATTGCTGACGGTTTAAGTTTTAAATCTGCTGCAACATTTTCCAATGCTTCTTGCGGAACTCTTATTTGTTCAGGTTTAAGAACTCTTTCAGCCGTTTCAGCAACTTGTCTTGTTGCGCCTGAAATTGCCGGATCTGCAAGTGCTGCTGATGCTATTATAACATTGTTTGTATCTTCTTCTTGTTGTCTTGCTAACGCATCCTGTTGGCGTTTTAATTCTTCCTGCTGACGGTTGAATTCTTCTTGTTGCTTAATATTTTCTTCTTGTTTTGTTTTTTGTTCAGCCGGTTTTTCAACAGGTTTTTCATTTTTATTGTTTGGTTTAGCGGTTTCAGTTTTTCCTTGTTTTGGAGTTTTAGGCTGAACACTTCGCTGGTTGCTACGTTGTGCAGTTTCTCTAAGTATATCTGTAAAAGATGTTGTTTGAGGTGTTTCAGGTTTCTTAACCTCAAAGAATTTTTTGTGAATACTTCCTGTTGTGTTATCTGTAATAGAGCGAACCTGACCGTGTTGAATTTCAAATGTTCTGAACGGAGCAATTGAATTTGGGGCATATTCACTTATTTGAGTAATTCTTTGACCGGGTACAATGTTGTATACCAAATCAGTTTTACCGTCAGGCGATTTTATAGTGTATCTTCTTCCGTGAATTGTTCCACCTTTTTCAGCTTTGCCATTTTTTATAATTTTTGCACCATCAAGTTCTAAATCTTTTGGAATTTCAAAGATTTGTTCTTGCGGAATAGGGGATTTTGGTATTATCCTACCTTCCGGATTTGCCTCTGTTTTTGGTTTTTCAGTTTTAGGGGCTTCTTGTTTTGGCGTTTCCGGTTTTGGTTGCTCAACTTTTGGTTGTTCAGTTTTAGGTTGCTGTGGCTTTGGCGCCTCCGGTTTTTTAGGTGTAACACTCGGAGCTTCAGGTTTTAAATCTGTTATAACATCTTCCATACCATCAACCCTATTTATAATTTTTGACGGCTGACCGGTTTGTTTGTCAAATCTGATAGTTCTAAACGGTGTAAAATCAATTTGTCCGTTTTCTAAAATATTAAAGTCTTTTACTTTTTCAATTTTCGTTTTATCTGCATTCAAATAGTAGTGGCGAGTGAAACCATCGTTAGTCTTAACTATTACAAGTCTGCCACCGAGTTCACTTTGTCCCATTGTGGTAATTTTTTTCACATCTGTTTCCAAATCTTTTGGTAACTGCCCAATTTCTTCTTTCGGGATAGGCGATTTAGGAGTCTTTATTTCAGGTTGTTTATTAACAGGTTTACCTGTAATAATAACTTCTTCTTCAGAAATTTCAGTAACAGGTGTTTCAGATTTCGGTTTTACAGCTTCAGTTTTAGGAGCTTCCGGTTTAGGCGGTTCTGCAACGGGTTCTTTTTTGCCGCCGTTTTTTAAAGTTTGTCTTGCATCATCAAGAATTTCTTGACCTTTGGTTTCCATATTTTTTGCAGCTTTTGACCACCATTTACCTCTGCCAAAGAAATATAATCCTGTGCCAATTACTGCTAAGGCACCTGCGCCGGTTAACAAATATTTTTTCAAGTGGTTAGGTTTATCTTCGGTTATTTCCTTTGCTTCTTCTTTAACTTCGGTTTTTGGAGTTTCTTCAGATGTTTTTTCGGGTTGACCGCTAAATTGTACAGTATCTTTATTTGGGGTGCGTGCCAAATCTACTTTTGGTAAATTTTCAACAAATTCTTTCATAAAATCGTTCAGCGGAATTTGTCTTACGCCATTTTTATCACCGACTACGGTAACAACACCGTTATTTTTTGTTGCTGTACATTTTTCCCCGTCTTTTGTTACATACTGAATTGTAGTGAACTTTTCCGGAATTGAATGAACCTCTGTCATACCTTAACCACCTTTAAATAATTTTTTTACCTACATTATAAATAAAAAATCGTAAAGCAAAAATATTGTCATTAAAGCATTAAAAATATTAACAAATCTTTATAATGATTGTGAGTTTTATTTAATCTTTCAACAACTTATTTACTTAGTAACCTGTTTTCGCCGATTGTTTTTTATGTTATAATCCGGTTATGAAAAGAAGTGATTTTATTAATGCAAAGCGAATTGTTATAAAGCTCGGAACAAACGTTCTCAGAGGTGATGACGGTTATGTATCTTTACCGAGAATATTCTCGTTTATTGAAGATATTTCACACCTTGTCAACAACGGAAAAGAAGTTATTATTATAACTTCCGGTGCTGTAGGTCTTGGCAAAAAACGTCTTGGGCTTGACAGTACGGAGGGTACTGCATTAAAGCAAGCATGTGCCGCTATCGGGCAAAGTAAACTGATGTCTATATATGAAGAAGGATTTGATACTTACGGACTTGTTGCCGCTCAAATTCTTTTGACAGAGGATGATTTTTCTGTCCGTGAAAGATATTTGAGTCTTAGAACAACATTTAACAAACTTTTAGAGCTTGGTGCAATTCCTGTTATTAACCAAAATGATACTGTTTCAACCGTTGAGATTTCACCCAGATTTGCGGATATGCAGGTGGCTTTTTCGGATAATGATAAATTATCGGCACTTGTAGCAAGTGAATTGGATGCGGATTTACTTGTAATTCTTTCTGACGTGAACGGTTTGTACGACAAAAATCCGAAAGAATTTTCCGATGCCAAAATTATTCGTGAAGTGCCGGAGGTTACAGACGAAATTTTTAATATGGGAACGGATGCTTCAGAAGGCGGCAGAGGAGGTATGAGAACAAAACTCGAAGCTGCAAGAATGGTTACGCGTTTTGGCGGAAAAGTTTTAATTGCAAACGGTAAAGAACCGTTTATTATAAAGAAAATATTTAATGGCGAAGACTACGGAACAATGTTTTTACCGCAGACTGAAGTTTTGTCAGGTAAAAAACGCTGGATTGGTTATGCAACAAATATTTTAGGCAAAATTACGGTAAATTCGGGTGCAAAAAATGCCCTTATTAATGAAGAAAAAAGTCTGCTGCCAATCGGGGTGGTAAGTATTACAAACGAATTTAACAAAGGTGATGTTGTATCCATCCTTGACGAGAGCGGCGAAGAATTTGCAAGAGGAATTGTGAATTATGATTCAAAAGATTGCACAAAATTAATTGGAGCCCATTCCGACAATATTATGCAAATGCTTGGCTACAAAAATTATGATGCAATTATTACCCGTGACAATATAACTATACTTTAGGGAGAAAATATGGATTTTATTGAAATTGCCAAAAACGCAAAGGCTGCAAGTCTTGAAATTGCAGATTTGAATGACGAAATTAAAAATCAGGCACTTTTAAATATCGCAGATAAAATTGAAGCAGTCAAAGAAGAAATTTTTGAAGCAAACAGAGAAGATTTAAAAAATGCAGAAAAACTTGTAAATTCAGGTGAAATAACTAAATCCATATTTAACAGACTAAAGTTAGATGAAAACAAATTGCGTGATATGGTGAAAGGTATCCGTGATATCTCAAAACTTCCTAATCCTGTTAACAAAAAACTTTTAGTGCGGGAATTAGATGAAAATTTGACGCTATATAAAATATCTTGTCCTATCGGAGTTTTAGGCATAATTTTTGAGGCAAGACCTGATGTTATTGCACAGATTTCATCACTTGCAATAAAATCATCAAATGCCGTGATTTTAAAAGGTGGTAAAGAGTCCGTAAATACAAATAAAAAGATAATGTCTGTAATAAATTCGGCTCTTGATGAAGTTAAAGGATTCCCAAAGAACATACTTAATCAGGTATTTACCCGTGATGATGTCGGGGAAATGCTCAAATGCGACAAGTATATTAATCTCATAATCCCAAGAGGGGGCAACAATCTGGTAAAATTTATAAAAGAAAATACGAAAATTCCTGTCCTCGGGCATGCTGACGGAATTTGTCATATTTTTGTTGATAAATCAGCAGATTTAGGTATGGCTCAAAGGGTCATAACTGATGCAAAAACTCAGTATCCGAGTGCTTGTAATTCGGTTGAAACGCTTTTAATCCATAAAGATTTCCCGCAAATTGAACCGCTGATAGGTTCATTGGAATTATCCGAAATAAAACTCGTTTCTAATCCCGACAGCTGGGCTTTTGAATACGGGGACAAAATTTTGGCTTACAAATTTGTGGATAACATTGATGAAGCGATTAACCATATAAATACTTACGGTTCGGGTCATACTGATGCGATAATTACCAATGACAAAGATAATGCGGAAAAATTTATGAATAAAGTAGATTCTGCCGGAGTTTACTGGAATGCGTCAACACGTTTTGCAGACGGATTCAGGTACGGTTTTGGGGCAGAAGTCGGAATTTCTACAAACAAAACTCATGCCAGGGGTCCTGTAGGACTTGAAGGTTTGACTATTTATAAATACAAACTTATCGGTAACGGGCAAATTGTCGGTGATTACTCAAACGGGTTAAAAGAATTTCACCATAGAGATTTAATTTAAATTTTATGGTGTAAACAGTAATTGTTAGAAATTAAATAATAGGAGTTTAAATATATGGATTTTTTAAAGCTTGCACATGAAAGATATTCCTGCAGAAAATTTTCCGGCAAAGTCGTTGAGCAGGAACAAATAGACAAAATTATAGAAGCGGGTCTTGCGGCTCCTACTGCCGTAAATTTTCAGCCGTTTAAGATTTGGGTGGTAAGAACTCAGGAAAATTTGGAAAAAATTTCTGAGGCAACACCGTTCAGATTTGGTGCATCAACCGTGTTTATAATCGGTGCGGATACAAAAAATGCTTATGTAAGAAGATTTGATGCTAAAAATTTCGGTGAAATTGATGCGTGCATTGTAACAACACATATGATGCTTGCCGTTCATGACTTGGGATTAGGTACAACTTGGGTCGGTGCTTTTGACGAAAGTAAATTAAAATCATTATTACCTGAAACAAAAGATTATGATATAGTGGCACTTCTGCCAGTTGGCTATCCGGCAGATGATGTCAGCCCGTCAGAAAAACATTATTCAAGAAAATCTGCTTCCGAAATCGTAAAATACATTTAATTTAATATTGCTTTATGGAAATGTTTTTTACCTTTTCTGATTTTTAAACCTTCTTTAACTTCTTCAGTTGAGAAGGTTTTATCTATTGCGGAAACAGCGCTGTCATTGATATTTATGCCGCCTTGTTGAATAAGTCTTTTTGCTTCGCCTTTGCTGGCTGTTAATCCGCATCTTACAAGCAAATTTGTAACTGTTATTACGCCGTCCGAAAAATCTTCTGCCGTTAATTCTGTCGTAGGCATATTTTCGCTGTCGCCGTTTCCGCTAAATAGTGCATAAGCTGCAGCTTTTGCTTTATCTGCTTCTTCTTTGCCGTGAACAAGTGAAGTTAATTCATAAGCAAGAATTTCTTTCTTTTCATTAATTCTGCTGTCTTCCCATTTTTCCATTTGTTCAATTTCTTCAATATCAATGAATGTGAGCATTCTTATACATTTCATAACGTCTGCATCATCTACATTTCTCCAGTACTGATAAAATTCAAACGGAGAAGTTTTTTCAGGGTCGAGCCATACCGCACCTTTAGCGGTTTTACCCATCTTTTTGCCTTCGCTGTTCATTAACAGAGTAATAGTCATTGCATAAGCATCATCACCGGTTTTCTTTCTGATTAATTCAGTACCTGCAAGCATGTTACTCCACTGGTCATCACCGCCAAACTGCATATTGCATCCGTAATTTTGGTGTAAATGATAAAAGTCGAAAGCCTGCATAATCATATAATTAAATTCTAAAAAACTTAAACCTTTTTCCATTCTTTGTTTATAACATTCGGCTCTGAGCATATTATTTACCGAAAAACAAGCCCCGACTTCTCTAAGTAGTTCAATATAATTCAGTTTAAGTAACCAGTCGGCATTATTTACCATAATTGCCGCATCATCACCAAAAGTTATAAATTTTTCCATTTGTTTTTTAAAGCAATCGCAGTTATGCTGAATAACTTCAGGTGTCATCATGGAACGCATATCGGTACGTCCTGACGGGTCGCCAATATATCCTGTTCCGCCGCCGATAAGAACCACAGGTTTATTTCCTGCCATTTGTAATCTTTTCATAAGGCACAGTGCCATAAAATGCCCAACATGTAATGAGTCGGCAGTAGGATCAAATCCTATGTAAAATCTTGCTCCGCCGTTGTTTATTAAATCTCTTATTTCATCATTGTCCGTAACTTGTGCTATTAGTCCTCTTTGCTGAAGTTCTTCAAAAATTTTCATTACTTCTCCTTATTCATAAATATTTAATAAAAAAATTCTAGCACAAAAATTTTATTCTAAAAAATCGGCAAGGATATAATTACTCAGTAGTATTCCGTCTGTAGAAAATTTGTAACCGCAGTCTGTTCTTATTAAATGTTTGCTGTCTAGATATTTCTTTATTATTTTCCCGTATTTATTTTCAAAATTAATATTGTATTTTGAATTAATGAAATTAGTATCTATGCCTGATAATTTGCGTAATCCCAAAAAAATTTCTTCCTCCAGTTTTTCTTTTTCTGTCAGAACTTTTTTTTCGGCAGATTCAAAGGGATTTAGAAGATAATCCGCAAAGTTTGTAGGGTTTGAATAGCGAATACCATTTATATACCCGTGTGCTGCTATTCCAAACCCGTAGTATGAATTGTTATTCCAGTAATTCATATTGTGGTTTGAAAAACACCCTTTCAGAGCAAAATTACTTATTTCATAATGTTCAAAATTATTTTGGACAAGTATTTCTATAGCTTTAAGATACATTTCAGCCTGAATATCATCGTCAGGCAGATTTTTGGGATAATGTTTTTTAAAATAACATCCCTCATCTATTTTTAGTCCGTATAAAGAAATATGCTGAATGCCCAGTTCTGTGGCTTTTAACAAATCATCTTCAAAATCTTTTGTTGTCTGTTCGGGTAATCCGTATATAAAGTCAAGACTGATATTGTTAAAACCTGCTTTTTTTGCCATATTTACAACATTAATTACCTGTTGAGAGGTGTGTTTTCTTCCTATATTTTTTAAAATATCATCTCTAAATGTCTGACATCCTATGCTTATACGGTTAATTCCCGTATTTTTTAATTCACATAAATATTCCAGTGAAAGATTTTCCGGATTTAGTTCTGCTGTTATTTCGGTATTATTGTCCGTTTCAAATAGCTGAATCAAACTGCCAAATTCTTTTGCAGTCAGCAGGGAAGGTGTACCTCCTCCGAAATAAAGCGTCTTTAGTAATTCGTTTTTATATGAATTTTTTATCTCTTTTGATAAAACCTGCAGATATTGCTCTTTGTATTGAATATCAGGATATGATATAAAAGAACAATACTTACATTTTTGTCTGCAAAAAGGTATGTGTATATATGCGTTTTCAGTCATAAAATAATTATAAGGCGTGATTTTAAATTTGCCAACAGAATTTTTTTTGTTATTATTATTTCAAAAGAGGTTGAGGGAATATGTGTATAAAAAAATTTTTAATATTTTTGTTTGCATTGTCATTTACGGGTTTTCAGGTAAATGCAAAGCAGTTTTGGGACAACCATTTGCGTACTGATTTCTTGAACAATTCGACTGTAATTTATGCAATCAATATCAGAACATTTAACGCACAGGATACTGACCGCAACGGAATAATTGATTTTTCGGAGGGTGAAGTTTCGGGTAATTTTATAAATGCAATAAACAGGCTCGAGGAATTAAAACAATCGGGAATAAATGTTATTCATGTGCTGCCGATTACACCTACAGGTAAAATAAAAGCTCTTGGAACGGCAGGCTCATTATATTCCGCAGCGGCTTTTAATTCAATCAATCCCCAATTGAAAGATCATTCTTTTTCTTTGACTGTAGAACAGCAGGCAAAAAAGTTTGTAGAAGCCGCTCATTCTAAAGGAATATCAGTAATTGTAGATGTTCCGTCCTGTGGTTCGTATGATTTATTTTTACAGCATCCCGAATTGTTTGTGAAGGATGCATCGGGTCAGCCTGTTGTTCCGTCTGACTGGACGGATGTAAGACTTTTGAATGCAGGAGATGAAAATAATGTCAATCCAGATGTTTTGAATTTATATAAAGAGTTTGTGGATTTAATGCAGAGTTTGGAAGTTGACGGTATCAGAGCCGATGTTGCACATTCTAAGCCTGCAAAATTCTGGAAAGAACTTATAGATTATTCCAGAAAAAAAGACCCTGAATTTTTGTGGCTTGCCGAATCTTCCGATTCCTGGAAAGATGCAGTATCAAACAAAGCGGTTTTCACTCCTTATGACAAACTTCTTGAGGCAGGTTTTGACGGATATTACGGAAGTTACTTTAATCTTAAAAACTGGAAAAATGCAAAAGAATTAAAAGCTCAGGTTGAATTTAATTTATCTCTGGAGAAAAAAATAGGTACCAAAAAGAGTGTAATCGGAAGTTTTGCGACACATGATGAACTCAGCCCGATGCTGGAAAAAGGCAGAAATTACAGCAAAATGATTATTTGGTTAAATGCGACTTTGCCTTTAAATTCATATTTTGTTGACGGTTTTGATACGGGTGATAAATATATTTATTTTTGGGCAAACAAAAAAGCTGACGTAACTTTTACCGATGACGATACATATTTTGTTCACAGAGGAAAAATTGATATATTTAATTTCTCAAGAAAACCGGGTGGTGGTGACAGCATGCTGCAACGAGAATTTGTTACTGCAAATAATTTAAAAAATTATGTTTTGGGTATTTATAAAAATGGCGAATTAAAATTTTTATCTTCCGCTTCCCCAAGTGTTTTCGCTTATGCCATTACAAATTCAGACAGCACGGTTATTGTAATAGGTAATTTAGATTTTAAGTCAAGTACGGATTCAAAAGTATCTGTTCCGAAATTAAAAGCAGATGCACCTGTTATGCCTATGAATTATAACAGTATCCCGGAAATTAAGAACGGTAAAATTGAATCAAAATTGGAGCCGGGTGAAATTCAAGTATTAATTTTTGATAACTTTTCTATGTTGTAACAGCAAAAAAAATATTTTACGAATTTTATCATAGCAACAGGAAATTAAGACATGCCAAGTTTGCTTCAAAATATACAATCTAAACCGATAACAGTTCCTGAAAAACCGCACGGCGAAAATCAGGAAACTCTTGCTGTTACGGAAACAAAACAGGATATTAAACAGGGTTCTGAAGCTCAAAAAATCGTGAAAGAAGAAACTTCTTCAAAAGATTATTTCAGTAAGAAAACTATTTTGGCAAGTCTTGCAGGACTGGCTGTGTTGGGTACATCTGTGTGGGCTGTTAAAAAATATTCCTCAAAATCCATTGCTCAAACAGGGCAAAAGTTGACTCCGGAAGACGTAAGAGGGAAAATTGATGAAACAAAAGCAAGAATTTCAGAATTAAAAGAAATTATTAACAGCAATTATTTGTCGAGAAAGAATCATATTATTGAAGAACTTAATAATTTTGGCGAATTTGACTATCGTGTTCCGTTTGAAAATATCAAGCAGTTAAGAGATAAAATCAGTACACTTGAAAAAGATACGGGTTCAAGTATTGAAAATTCAACAAAAATCATAAATGAAAACAAGCAAATAATACGTTCAAAATCCGAAAAATTATCTTCAAACGAACGTTGGCAGGAATTAAATCTTTTAAGGGAACGTTTGATAAAAATTTTAAACGATAATACCAGTACCGCAGAGCAAAAAAATATTGCAAATGAAAAAGTTCCTCTTGTAAATGATTTGCTTATAAATATGGTATATCCTGAGGAAGCTGCAAAATATAAAGGTATTTACGGTTTGACCGATACACAGACTTATGAACTCGTAAATAAGGAATTTGCAACATTAGATGGTTTTATGAAAGAATTTGACCGTATAAAAGATAAAGAAATTCCGTTTAATTTTGATACTATGGACAAAAGATTTTCTCATAACGGAAGTTTGTCGGAGCAGGATTTATTTCCTGAAGAAACAGCAATCATAAATTCTAATGAAAGACGGATTAAAGAAATAAATACCGAGCTTAAAGCCGTAAAAGACTTGTGCGAAAAATATGCAGAAAAAATAAAACTTTTAGCGGCAGATTTCAGAAAAATCCCGGAAGTTCAGGAGCTTAAATCTCTGAATAAACAGCTTAAAGTTTTAATGCAGTCATTAGATGAAAATGCTGTTTAATTATTTAAAATACAAATTTATTGTGTTATTATTATAAAGAGATAATTTCAGGAGAGTTAGAAATGAATATTTCTTTAATGAAATTAATAACAATGCTTAGTTGTTTTATAGGTGTTGTATGTGCATTTTTGTCGCTTCTTCCGTACATCGGCGGAGTGGTATTTTTCTTTTTGATTTGTTTTACGGCAGTTGTTGTTATGTTGATTTTGATGAAAACAAAACTGTTACAAATTGAATCGGTGCAGGAAAGTATTACTATAGGCGGGATTTGCGGATTTTTATCCTCTATGGCTTTTGCGTTAATTTATATTCCTATGGTTATATTATTTGCAAGAGTATTTCACTATTTTACTAATGAGGGTGTTGCAATATTTTTTGCACATGCAAATCTTTTTGTAGTTCTTCTTTTGTCAATATTTATGGCAATATTCAGTGCGACGGTTAATGCATTCACAGGCTTTGTTGTCTATTATTTGACAGAGCTTTTTAAAAATATGAATAACAGATAGTATGGAGAAAATTATGGCAGAATTTCATTCAAAAATAAGGACTATACAGTGGTCAGATAATTGTTCAAAAATGGTTGATCAGACTTTATTTCCTTATGAATACAAATATGTAGACATTAAAGGCGGACAGGAAATGTTTGATGCTATCAGAAATATGATAGTCAGAGGTGCTCCTGCAATTGGTATTGCCGGTGCTCACGGAATTGTTCTTTATGCAATGGAGATAGCTAAAGAAACTTCTTCAAGAGAAGAATTTGTAAACAAGCTTTTGGAAAAAGCAGATTATATGAAAACTTCACGTCCTACTGCCGTAAATCTTATGTGGGCAGTTGAAAAGCAAAAGGAAATAATAAAAAATTCCAAAGCGGACATTAACGGTATTATCGAAGAATTAAAACAAAACGGTATAAAACTGGAAAATGAAGATATAGAAATTAATAAAAAGATTGGTGATTATGGTGCGGAAGTTGTTCCAAAAGGTGCAACAATACTTACACACTGTAATGCCGGTGCACTTGCAACAGTAGGTTACGGAACAGCATTGGGTGTTGTTCGTTCGGCTTATGCAAATGATAACACGATACAGGTATTTGCCGATGAAACAAGACCAAGACAGCAAGGGGCAAGAATTACCACATTGGAACTTACAATGGATGGTATTCCTACAACGTTAATTACTGACGGTATGTGTTCATATTTCATGAAAAAAGGTATGATAGATATTGTTGTAGTCGGTGCGGACAGAATTGCCGCAAACGGTGATACCGCAAATAAGATAGGTACATATACCGTAGCGATTGCCGCTAAATATCACAATGTTCCGTTTTATATTGCAGCACCTTTATCTACCATTGATACAAGTATCAAAACAGGTGATGAAATTATTATAGAAGAACGTTCAAGAGAAGAAGTTACTCACATAAACGGCAAGACTATATGTGCTGACGGTGTGAATATTATTAATCCGGGATTTGATGTTACACCGCATGAACTTATTGCAGGTATAATAACCGAAGTTGGTATCTTAAGACCAAATTATAACGAATCAATCAAAAAAGCATTTGAAAAATAGTATTTTTGCCGTGTTCGTGCTAATATTTTTAATGTAAAAGGTACAAATAAGAAAAAGGAAGAGAAATATGACAAAACTTTCACCATTACAAGAAGAAAGATTAAAGTATCAACCGAAACTTCCTCAAAGCCTTTCTCAGGGTATTAATTCTCTGGAAATGGTCGAGGGTTCGGCTACTCAATCAGTCAGAGATCAGGAGCAAATTAAAGCTTTATTCTCTAACACATACGGAAAACCTGTTGTAACATTTAAAGTTTCAGGTTCTTCAAAAGCATCAGAAGCAAAAAATGTAGGTGTAATTCTTTCAGGCGGTCAGGCTCCGGGCGGGCATAACGTTATTGCAGGGTTATATGATGCGTTAAAAAGTGCTAATCCTGCCAATAAACTTTACGGTTTTTTGGGCGGTCCAAGCGGTATCATTGACGGTAAATATATTGAATTTACAGATGAATTTATGAATCAGTACAGAAATACAGGCGGTTTTGATATTATAGGTTCAGGAAGAACAAAACTTGAAACAGAAGATCAATTCCGTGAATCTTTAAAAGTTTGTCAAAAATTGGGTATTTCTGCCGTTGTAATTATCGGTGGTGATGACTCTAATACTAATGCAGCGTTATTAGCTGAATGGTTTGTAAAAAATAATACCGGTATTCAGGTTATCGGATGTCCTAAAACTATTGACGGTGATTTGAAGAATGAACAGATAGAAATTTCTTTCGGTTTTGATACGGCAACAAAAACTTATGCTGAATTAATCGGAAACATCCAAAGAGATGCTAATTCCGCAAAAAAATACTGGCACTTTATCAAAATTATGGGAAGAAGTGCTTCTCACGTTGCATTGGAAGCAGCTCTCCAGACACAGCCGAATATCACTTTGATTTCTGAAGAAGTTGAAGCAAAACAAATGTCATTGGAATCAATCGTTAATTATATGTCTGATATTATTGCAAAACGTGCTGCAAACGGCAAGAATTTCGGTATAGCAATAATTCCGGAAGGTTTGATTGAATTTATTCCTGAAATGAAATCAATGATAGCTAATCTTAACGATATTATGGCTGAATTGGAATCAGATTCTAATTTCTTGGCTGCAACAAGTATGCACGATAAATTTGCTATTGTTGAAAGAAGACTGGATGATGTTAACGCATCTGTATTCAGCTCACTTCCGGCAGGTATAAAAGCTCAATTGTTGGCAGATCGTGACCCTCACGGAAACGTTCAGGTATCAAAAATTGAAACCGAAAAATTATTGATTGAAATGATTTCTTCAAAATTAAATGAAATGAAATCACAGGGTCAGTTTGTCGGTAAATTCTCTGCACAATCTCATTTCTTCGGCTATGAAGGCAGATGTGCATTCCCGTCAAATTTTGATGCTGATTATTGTTATTCATTGGGTTACAATGCTTTTGCATTAATTAACAACGGTTTGACAGGTTATTTATCATCCGTAAGAAATCTTACAAAACCTGCTTCAGAATGGATTGCGGGCGGTATCCCTCTTACAATGATGATGAATATGGAAAAACGCCACGGTGAAATGAAACCGGTTATTCAAAAAGCATTGGTAAAACTGGACGGACCTGTTTTCAAACAATTAAGTGATAACAGAGATGACTGGGCAATGAATGACAGATATTTATTCCCGGGTGCTATTCAATACTTTGGACCTTCAAGCGTATGTGATATTACAACAAGAACTTTACAGCTTGAAAGAGCAAAAGAATTGGTTAATGCTTAACGAATTTGTTTAAATATATGTAAAAAAACGCCATTCATTATGAATGGCGTTTTTGTTATTCAAATCTTCCGTCACATTTTGTACCGCAGAAAGTGCAATTCCCTCCTTTGGTTAAGTTATACTGTAATAACTTATAGCCGTTACGGACAATTATTGCCTGTCCGCAATTTTTGCAGTAAGTACTTGAAGTTTCCGTATTCGTTAAATTTCCTGTATATACATATTTTAGTCCTGCAGAATGTGCAATATTATAAGCTTTTATAAGTGTTTCAAATTTTGTGGAATTTTTCTGACGCATTCTGTAATTCGGGAAAAATGCACTAAAATGCAGAGGTATGCAATCTCCTACATTATTAATAATCCATTCGCATTCAGCCTGCAAGTTCTCTTTGCTGTCATTTTCTCCCTCAATCAGGAGTGTGGTTAATTCAACATGGCAGTCAGTTTCATTGCATGCATATTTTATTGTGTCTAAAACAGGCTGTAATTTTGCAAGACAATTTTTTTTGTAAAATTTTTCACTGAATCCTTTTAAATCAATATTTGCAGCATCCATTAAATTAAAAAATTCCATGGCAGGTTCAGGATTAATAAATCCGGATGTAACGGCTACGGTTTTTATTCCGTTTTGTCTGCATAATTTTGCCGTATCAAGTGCATATTCAAAAAATATTACGGGTTCATTGTATGTAAATGCTACGGATTTGCAGTTATAATTTTTTGCAATTTGTACGATTTCCCGAGGAGTAGTTTTATTCCCTTGTGTGCAGTCGCTTCTGTTTTTTGTAGTTTGCCAATTTTGACAAAACCGGCATCCCATATTACAGCCAAGAGTTCCGAATGAAAGTATACCGCTTGTCGGATAAAATTGATAAAGAGGTTTCTTTTCAATGGGGTCAATGGCAAGTCCTGTATTATATCCGTACGTTTGAAGAATAATTTGTCCGTCAATGTTTTTTCTGACATGGCAAAATCCGCTTTGTCCATCTCGTAAAATACATTTGCGTGGGCATAGCATACATTGAACTTTACCGTTTGTTAACAAATTTTGATATTCCACAGGGTGTATTATAATACTGTTATGGAAAAAATTAAAGAGCCGTCAGTTTCGGGTACATTTTACCCGAACGACACAGTAGATTTAATAAATTTGATAGAAACGTTTAAGCAGAATAGTAAAAATTACTATAACTATCCGGCTCGTGCTGTCATTGTTCCGCATGCAGGACTGATATTTTCCGGCAGACTTGCTTATGAGGGGATAAGCCAGTTAGATAAAAATATCAAAACCCTTTTTATTATTGCTCCTGCACACAGAATAAGTTTTGAAGGGCTTGCTCTTTCAAGTTATGACAAGTGGGAAACCCCTCTTGGAGATATTGAGGTTAATCAGGACATTAATAGAGAGCTTGCATCTGAATTTGGTGCAAATTATAACGATAGTACAATTTCACCCGAACATTCACTCGAAGTGGAAGTACCTGTTATTCAATCGGTTTTTGAGGATGTAAAAATAGTTCCTATACTTATAGGCAGTGGTGTTCGTCCGGGTGATATTGCAAAAATTGTTGCAAAATACTATGAAAATAAAGAAAACGGATTTATAATTTCTTCCGATTTAAGTCATTTTCTTGATGATAATAAAGCCAGAGAATTGGATTATACGACTGCAAGAATGATTGAAACAGGTGATATAAGGAATTTTCAATACGAAATGGCTTGCGGTGCAATAGGTGTAACAGGTCTTGTCGAATTTGCGAACTTAAATAAATATTCAATGCTAAGAATTGATATGACAAATTCCGGTGAGGTTACGGGAGATAAATCAAGAGTTGTCGGATACGGGACTTGGTTTTTGTATGAAGGCGATAAAAATGAATTTATTAAAACGTATCATTCGGACTTTGTTATAGGTCTGTGTAAAACTGTTATTAAATCGGCATTTAATCGTGAACCGGTAACTTTATTATATCCTCAGGTGTTTGATGAGCCTGGGGCTTGTTTCGTTACATTGGAGCAAGACGAGCAGTTAAGAGGCTGTATAGGTTCTTTATTGGCTCATCGTTCTCTTGCGAATGATTTGGTGGAAAATGCAAAAAATGCCGCATTTAACGACCCGCGTTTCAGACCTGTTGATGCGATTGAAGCGGAAAGAATAAAGGTTAATGTTTCCCTGTTGAGTATTCCAAGACAAATAGCTTTTGATGGTGAAGAAGATTTATTAAACAAAATTACTCCTAACCTGGACGGAATAATTATTAAAGATGGTAACAGACAGGCAACGTTTCTGCCGTCTGTATGGGAACAAATTCCGGATAAAAGGGAATTTTTAATTGCGTTAAAACAAAAAGCAGGCTTCAGTGCGGACTATTTCTCACCAACATTTGAAGCCTACAGATACGAAACTATATATATTAAAGAAGACGATTTGGAACAGGAAAGCGAAAATTAATCACTTTCAGCAATTACGGTTGTAATTAATTCCCCGTAATTATTCACATGACCGTCAGTTTCTTCAACAATATATCTGAGTTCCGGTCTGTTCTCTATGGATTTTCTCGCTTTTTCCATAGCTTCTTCCAAATCGGTAAATTCACCGACAAGTGTTTTTGAAAATTCTGAATAATCCTTTTCTGTGTAAACGTGATACATAATTAATTCCCCCTTTGTAACCTATAATACTACAAAAAAATTTTCAATATATTTATATTCATAAAAATTTTCCTGTATACAGACCATACGGATGATTTTATTGTAAATATTCTTGACCCTGTTTTTAAAATTTGATACAATTTCGTTAAAAGAACGGAGAGAAATTATGGGATTTTTGCATATATTTAAGGATATTCCTATTGATATCGTATTTGCGTTGTTTTTAGGTTCTTTAATTTTTACAATCAATAAATATACTTTTGTAAATAAGAATTTAAAATTATTAGCGTCATTTTTTAGCAGTTTTAAAAAAACTGACTTAAATTTCAGATTTAAGGAAATTGACGAATGGATGTCCCATAATCCTTATGTGTTGGGTGCTTGGCTGGAATTTAAAAATACTCTTGTATTTTCGGAATCAATTGCTCTTAAAGGTCAAAATAACAATTTGACGTATCAGGAGGTATCTTCTACCATACAGTACATTCAGACAACTGTTGATCCGTTGTATTTCTTTGATGAAGAATCACTTGTAACGTCAAGATTTAATTATAAGTTTATTCAATCGGTATCAACAATCTTAACAGGTTGCGGTCCGTTGTTTACCTTCTTAAATATTGCATTGGCATTCGGTAAAGTAACATTTGAATCTCAGGATAAAACACTTGCTTCATTATCAGGATTTATCGGCTCCATGCAGACTGCAGCATTAGTATCAGTTGTTGCGGTATCTTGTTCATTGATATTTATAATTTTTGAAAAAATCGCATATAACAATCTCTGCAAAAAACCTCTTTATGCGGCTCAAAGTGCTATTTCAAAACTATTCGATAATATTTCTTCAGAAAAATTCCTGCTTGAATTATTAAAAGAAACCAAAATTCAAAATAATGCTTTGCAGAATTTGATTACAGAATTGCCGGAGAACTTTAAAGTTGCTCTTAATTCAGGTATAGCAAGTAATCTCGTTCCGTATTTGGAAAATTTAATATATGGCATGAATTTGAATAACAAAAATATTAAGGAAGCAATTGCTGCAAACAAAAAAGATGATGTGGACGATTTATTTTAGTTAGCGGAGAAAAACAGTGGCAATTTTAAAGAAAAAGAGTTTAAAAGAAGAAGGGACTGATAACATATTCTGGACGACAATGTCGGACTTGATGTTAGGTCTTTGTATCGTCTTTATGACACTGTTTATTCTTGCTATGACCGGATTTACTCAGGAAAGTTTAAAACAACAGCAGCAACAGCAGCAAACTGCCGAGCAGCTTGCTGAAAAATTAAAAGTTGAGAAAATTGATGCCGAAGTTGATATGTTCGGTAACGTAAAAATTTCGGATGTTGAACTTTTTGATGTAGGAAGTTATCAATTATCACCGAGAGGTAAAAAATTTCTCGATAAATTTACTCCTATATATTTAGATACAGTATTTCAAAATGAATCTGTCAGACATAGTATTGATAATATAATTGTTCAGGGTCATACTGATTCTCAGACATTCAGAGATGCAAAAACTCCGAATGAACAATTTTCAAAAAATATGTTTCTGAGTTTGCAGCGTGCTTATGCGGTTCAGGATTATATGCTGTTACATACGGGTTATAATAAAAAATATAATAAAGCCTTGAGAAACATGATGGTGGTTGAGGGAAAATCTTTTGCTGAACCTGTAATCGGGGGTGACGGTAAGGAAGATTTTTCAAAAAGCAGGCGTGTAGAATTGAAGTTAAAAGTGAAAGGGCAGAGTTTGGCTGACATGCTCGGGTTTAATTTTGGCGGAAATTAATGAGAATTTTATACTTGAAACAATTAACATGGTCAAGTTACACAACCTTGATATAAGGACGGTAACGCTTGCAATAAGTTTGCGTGACTGCATAAATCCTGATGTTGATGTATTATGCGAAAATATAAAACAAAAAATAAGAAAATATGCAAAAAATTTGGTCGAATATGCACAGGATTTAGAAAATGATTATTCAATTCCTATTATTAATAAAAGGATTTCGGTAACACCAATTTCGTTGATAGGTGAAGCCTGTGTAAATCCGGATTATGTAAAAATTGCAAAAGCTCTTGATGATGTAGCAAAGGAAGTTGGCGTAAATTTTATCGGCGGATTTTCGGCATTAGTTGAAAAAGGTTGCACAAAAGGTGATAAACTTTTGATGGAAAGCATTCCGGAAGCGTTAGCGTGTACGGAAAGGTTGTGTTCATCAATTAACCTTGCAAGTTCTAAGGCAGGAATAAATATGGATGCTGTTTTAAAAATGGCTGAAATCATAAAAAAATCTGCTGAAATTACAAAGGATAAAGACAGTATCGGGGCAGCAAAGCTTGTTTGTTTTTGTAATTCCGTAGGGGATAATCCTTTTATGGCAGGGGCTTATTGCGGATATGGAGAAGCCGAATGTACACTGAATGTTGGTGTTTCAGGACCGGGAGTTGTCAGAGCCGCAATAGAAAGTTTACCTAAAGATGCAGACCTGAGTGAAGTAGCAAATAAAATAAAACAAACAGCTTTCAAAATAACTTCTACGGGCGAACTTGTCGGAAGAAAACTTGCTCAAAGACTTGGTATCCCGTTTGGGGTTGTAGATTTATCTTTAGCACCAACTCCTGCAGTCGGAGATAGTGTTGCCGGAATTTTTCAGGCTATGGGATTGGAACATGCGGGGGCTCACGGTACAACAGCTGCTCTTGCAATGTTGAATGATGCGGTTAAAAAAGGCGGTGTTATGGCATCATCTCATGTCGGCGGATTGTCAGGGGCATTTATTCCGGTTTCAGAAGATGCAGGCATGATAGAAGCCGCATCAAAAGGATATTTAAAATTTGATAAATTAGAAGCAATGACTTGTGTATGTTCTGTAGGCATCGATATGGTTGCTGTCGCAGGTGATACTTCTGTTTCTACAATAGCAGGTATAATCGCCGATGAGATGGCTATAGGCATGATAAATAAAAAAACAACTGCGGTTCGGCTTATTCCTGCAATCGGGAAAAAAGTCGGAGATACGGTTTATTTTGGCGGTTTGTTGGGCGAAGCCCCAATAATGCCGATAAATACAATATCCTCCTCAGGTTTTGTAGAAAGAGGGGGAAGAATTCCTGCACCTATTCATAGTTTAAATAACTAAAACAGTTTCAATAATAAAAAAATGTGGCATAAAGTTTATTAGGAGGCTAAATGGCGAAGTCGTTAAATGAACTTGCAGAACATTTAAAAGAGCTGATAAAAGAGATGAACAAGAATACAACAAATATCAGCCATATACATGCTTACCGTTTTAATAATTTAAAAATATCCATGGATCCTACTACTGATAGTGAACCGCATGTGATTTTTACGGTAGGTGTTTCAGAGGTAAAATACAGTATAAGTTCGTTGCAGAGGATGTCAGGTTCATGGGGACCTGATGAAAGGTATATTACAAAGTGGCTTAGCCGGATAGGGGTAATAGAGGATTTAAAAGAGCAATGGCGTCAGACTGTCGGTGTAAAACACGATAGCAAGAAGCTTGCTGATGACGAAATAAACAAAATTAATTTGAGTAAGAATGATAAATAAACATAAAAAATTATTTTGTGTTATTCTATCATTAAGTAAAGCAGCCGGATAATCGCGTTCTTTATGAATGAGGAAAGTCCGTGCATCCAAGGACAGGTTGCCGGAGAAACTCCGGACGGTGTGAACCGGTGGAAAGTGCCACAGAAAGATACGGCCGATGGACGTGAGTCACAGGCAAAGGTGCAATGGTGAGTTAAGAGCTTCACCGTCGGTATTGAGAAATATCGGACAGGTAAACCCCAACCGGATGCAAGATTGACAGGAAGGCTATAAAGGTGTCCGCCCACTTCCGACAAATCGCTAGAGATCAGGAGTAATCCTGATACCAGACAGATGATTATCTAGAAACAGAACACGGCTTATGAGCTGCTTTATTTTTATTTAGAAATTGAAAAATATCAGAAATAACCACAAAAAAAGTTATCCAACCGAAAAGGGCATCACCGGAATACTCCGACCCACATTCATTCTCGCAAAAAGCGATACTTGGATAACTATTTATATTATGTCATATTAAAGATAGAATTTAAATAATATTACAAAATATTAACAATAAAATTAGCATTTAATAATTCTGAAAACTCATGATTATCATGAGTTTAGAATAAAGTAATATAATACTTGTATTATTATTTTGTGTAATAAGGATTGAATTTTTAATAAGATACGTTATAATGTATGTGTACCCTTGCTCAAAAGAGATAGGGCATAATTCTGCAAAACAGGATCCCTTGGTACAAAAGCAAGTAAGTGTATGCCTTGTGCATACACTTTATAATGGATATAACATTAAAGATATCATAAATAAAAATTTAAGGGTGTAAAAATGTTAGAAGAAAAGTTTATTGATGAAAGTAAAAATTCTGTAGATAAAGGTATTTTCGTTGTTACTTTGTTACAGACTCTATATAATCTTCGTGAAATTGAAAATGTTGAAAACATATATATTAATTTTAATATGAATAAAATAGAATTATATATTTTTAATAAAGAAGAAAATTTTGATACAGAAAATGCAATTAGCGAAAAATTATCTGATTGGGAGCAGAAACAATGTTATTTTCCTGAAACATTTATAAATGTTTCAGGTTCTGAAATGAATATATTGCCGAGGACAGCTTTTAAAGTATGTTAGATAAATATTGTCAAGATTTTTTAGATAAAAGTGAAGAGAATTATAAATTATATGAATTTTTGCATTCATCAGGCAAGTTTGTTGAATGGCAAATTGTTGCAATATTTTATAGTGCGTTATGCTATGTAAAGGCTTATTTATACAGTAAAGGAATGCCTATAAATTCTATTAATTCTCATGACAGTATAAAGTTTTATTTAAGTACTGAAGAATACGCAAAAAGGTGTAAAGTTTTACCTTCTTACAGCAATTTATATAGAGATAGCAGAGATGCAAGGTACTCAAACAAACAAATAAAAGAATCAAGAATAAATTTTGCAATAAGTAATTATCAAAAAGTTAAAGAACTATTGGATAAAAATTTTGAAAAATAATTATATGTTTACTTTTATTTTGTCAGTTCCTGATACATTTGCATTAAGCGGGCGACGGTTTCGGATTCTGTAAGCCAACGAGATTTGCCGGTTTGTTCGTCTTTTGTCCTGAATCCGTATGCTTCCATTACTGCCGCATCATTAAGTTGATGTGCTTTGCGAAGTTCCGGCGGCATTGTGAGTTCATCATATAAATCTGCTAATGAACAATCAGGGTATAATGCTCTTGCGTCCAATATTCCTTGTGCTGTTTTTTCAATTTTTGCTTTTTGTTCTGTTGTTGGATTACACCAAGGGAAGTTATTATAGACAATAGTATTTGAGTATCTATAACGCATTTCTAATCTTCCGCATAGGAGTTTTAACCACGCATTATGAATATTAGAACATAAAATACCAAAATGATAAATGTTTGCATTATCAATATAGAATAATGCATTTGTGTAGACATAACCTATCGGCATAAAAGATATTGGAACATATTTTCTATTTTCAGAAGAAACAACCGGAACAACAATACTTTGTCCGTTAGGAACTTGTGATTGAAAATATTTTGCAGGGTTATCTGCTAATATTCTTGTTGTTTCTGCCTCGCTATTTGCTCGGTAATTTCTTACAAGATTAACTCTTTCATAAATTCCTGATATTTCTTTTATTTCATTTGGCGGACAATTCTCTAAATAAAGACAATATTGTTTTTTGTCATTATTAATAAAATCTTTTGCATTTAAATATCTGTATATGTAAGGCTTTGCTTTTGGATTTCTATTAATAAATTCTTGCACTTCAGATTCAGTTTCAAATACAAAATGACCTCCGTCAATAAGTTGTGCACCTTTTGTCATTTGAGGAACATTTGATATTGGAGTACTTCTTCTTTCAAAAATAATATTTTTGGCATCAACTAGGTATGGATTAATATTATTTGCAGTTACTTTAGTATTGCAAGTATAAATTGTTTTTGTTCTTTGTAGCTTACATATACTAAATCCTATGATTACACAATGAACATGTGCTTTTAGATTTGCTTCACTATCCCATTGGAATGTTCTATGAGCAAAATATATTTCTACGTTATACTTATCAATTAAATCTTTCCAGACATTTTGAATAGCGTCTCCTTGACATATTGAATTTGTACTAACGAATGCTGTTTGTATTTTAGTGTTTGTCATATAATTTGCAGCTTTATAATACCAACAAACTACATAATCGACACTTCGAGAATTTGGAATAATTGAAAACAAATCAGCTTTCTGCGATTTAGTAAGAAGCTTATAACCCACAAAAGGTGGATTCCCCATAATATAATTTAGTTTTTCTTTTGGTATTACATCTTCCCAATTTAAACGTAAAGCATTACCCTCAACAATGTTTGCATAGGTTTTTAGCGGAAGAAAATCCAAATCCATGTGAACTATATCTTCTGTTCTCTTCATCATTTGGGATTCTGCTATCCATAATGCTGTTTTTGCAACAGTAACAGCAAAATCATTTATTTCAATTCCGTAGAATTGCTTAATTGAAACTTTTATCGGATTCGTCACTGCTCCAATAGTTATTTGCCCCTTTGAAAGTTCAAATAGGATTTCATTTTCAAGTTTGCGTAAACTTATATATGTTTCAGTTAGGAAATTTCCGCTTCCACAAGCAGGGTCTAAAAAGTTCAGATTAGCAATTTTGTCTTGAAATTCCTCAAACTTTTTATCTCTTGTTTTATTTTGCGGTAAAGCCCTAATCTCTTCAAATTCTTTATTCAAATCATCCAAAAACAGAGGGTCAATAACTTTATGGATATTTTCGATTGAAGTATAGTGCATACCGCCTGAACGTCTTGTTTCAGGGTTTAATGTACTTTCAAAAACTGCACCAAATATTGTCGGGCTGATTTCTGACCAGTCAAAATTAGCACTTGCTTTTTGTAAAAGTAAATCTCTTATTTCATCTGTAAATTGCGGTATTTCAATGTGTTCTTGTGCAAAAAGTCCGCCGTTTACATAAGGAAATGCTTTCAAATCGTCTTCCAAATAGGGGTCTCTGTCCTCAGGCTTTGTATTCAGAACTTCAAAAAGTTCAATAAGTGCCTTACGCATTTTTGATGTGTCATATTGTTTAAGATAATCCAAGAACATATCGTGTTTGCCAAATATTCCTGCATCTTCTGCGTATAAACAGAAAACCAATCTTACGCACAAAATATTCAAGGATTTTAGAGAGTCCTCATTATTGCTGTCTTTATACTGTTTTAGCAAAGCGTCATATAAAAGTCCGACAATTTCTCCGGCTTTTATTGAAACTTCCATTTCTTTTCTAAGGTGTTCATTTCCAGTATCAACAAGAAAAGAAAGTCTGTAATATTCTTTTTCTAAATCTTTAAGCAGGATTTCTTGCGGTTCGCCGTTTGGTCGTTCCATATCGTAAACGCAGAATTTTTGAAAATTACATGTAACCACCCAACGAGGGTGTTTTGACAGTGGTAATTCCGTAATATATCTTTTAGCCTGCTGAAACGGGTTAAGTAAACTGCCGTCAGATTGTTTTATCGCTTTATTTAAGTCCTTATCAACGCTTTTTTGCTCAATTAAAACCTTTGTTGAGGGAATATAGCCGTCGATAAAACTTGTGTGGTCAAGGTGAACCTGGTCTTCAAAGGATATAAATTGAGCAGGATGTTCTACACCCAAGACCTCACCCAAAAGCTGCAACCAAAACTTTTGACTTTCACCTTTTTCATATCCTTTTCCAGTCCAATCATCAACAAACTTTTTCGCTGCAGTTCTTTGTTTTACTTCCGCCATTTGATTTCCCTTTATATATAAGTTTTGGTAAATTTAGTATAACATTCCTTGTATGAAAACTCAAATTATATTTTTAATTGCTTTTTTGCTTGGAAAATGAATTTATGGTAAAATTCATTTATGGATTTTCAAGAGAAAAAGTTATCATCAAAAGTCGTATATGAAGGTAAAGTTATCACGGTTGAACGTGATGATGTTGAGCTTGCAACGGGGAAAAAATCTTTTCGTGAAGTCGCACGTCATCCGGGTGGTGTCGTAATCCTTGCGTTAAAAGATTCTGAAACAATTTTATTGGTCAAGCAGTTTCGCTATCCGATTATGACTGCGGATTTAGAACTTCCTGCGGGTAAACTGGAAAGAGGAGAAGACCCTGATTTGGCGGCAAAACGTGAATTGGAAGAAGAAACGGGATACAGAGCAAAAAACTGGTTTTCACTCGGATATATTTACACGACCCCCGGTTTTTGTGATGAAAAATTGTATCTTTATAAAGCAGAAGGTTTAGAATTTGTCGGGGAACATCCTGACGAGGGTGAAATTATTAAAGCTCTTGAAATATCCAAAACAGAATTGATGCAAAAAATTAAAACCGGTGAAATTAATGACGCAAAGACCATTTGTGCCATATTAAGAGGGCTTTGTTAATGATTAAAATGGTTGCGACCGATATAGACGGTACTATTTTAAACTGGGATTTTGAATTTAGTCCTGAAGTTATTGAGTGTGTAAAAAAACTTACAAAAAACGGAATTAAAGTAGTTCTTGTAACAGGCAGAATGCACAGAGCGGCATTAAAATTAGCACAAAAACTTGAGCTTGAAACGCCGATAGTTTCTTATCAGGGAGGGTTGATTAAGGAACAGTCCGGCAAAACTTTGTATGAAAAAACAATGGACGTTAATCGTGCAAAAGAAGTTATTAAATGGGCAAAAGAAAATAATGTTCATATAAATCTGTATATGGATGATGTTTTGTATGTGGAAAATGATAATATTGCCGTAAAACGTTATACAGGTGAAAGATATATCCCGTATGAAGTCTGTAATTTTGATGGATTGGAAATTAAAAACGTAAATAAGATTTTGGCGATTGATTTTGATGATATTGAGAGGGTTACAGGCTGGGTGAATTATTTAAGACAAAAGATGCCAGAATTATACATTGTAAAATCTACTCCGTATTTTTGTGAAATCTCAAATCCTGAGGCAAAAAAATCTTGTGCCGTTGAATTTTTGAGTAATTATTACGGAATAAAAAAAGAAGAAATTTTAACCATAGGGGATCAGAATAACGACATAGAATTGCTTAAATCAGGCGGTGTTGCAGTTGCTATGGGTAATGCAACTGATGAACTGAAAAAATATGCAGATTTTGTAACCGATACGATAGATAATAACGGTTTTGTAAAAGCGGTTGAAAAATTTGTTTTTTAGAGTAGTTTAAAATTATTGTAACTCTAAAACCCTTTATTTATAGTGGTTTCAGCCAATTTTGCAAAAATTTTTGTCAAAAATCGCTGCAAAATCGAGATTTTAAAATCTCGGGAATAATTGTGTAGCACTTATTTTCAGGATTTTAACAAATCTTTACGCTACGAAATGTAATT
>CACWHC010000011.1 GCA_902760645.1 uncultured bacterium | reverse complement strand
CCGGAGGGAATATCTTTGCCCAAAAGAACAAGATTTATAAATATACAATAAAATTTCCCTTTTAATTTCCCTAACGACTTACCCAAGTCGTTTTTTTTTTGCAGGCTAAGCCTGCTCTTCTTCGCTACCACATTTTCCGCAAGTTTGTTCAGAATTTCCGTTTTTTTGACTTAGCCACCAGAATTTCCGCAAGTTTGTCTGGAATTTCCGTTTTTTTATTTTTATCATCGGGTTTTCGTATGTATTGCGTTGTTGTAAAAAATATGTTACAATAATAAAAAAAGGAAAGGATTAAAAGTATGAATATGACTGCATTTTACATAGGGGGGGGGGGTAAAATCCTCTCATAGTAAGGGTTTTACGTTAGCTGAAGTTCTGATTACTTTGGGCATAATCGGTGTTGTTGCCGCAATGACTTTACCGACATTGATTCAAAATTATCAAAAAGGTGTTGCTTTGAATAGATTGAAACAAACTTATTCGCAAATTCAAAATGCGGTTGAGCTTGTTGCCTCAGAAAATGATGGCAACCCAATGAATCAGTGGGGATGTCCGCAGATGGATTATACTGACCCTGATACGGGAATAACCTATTGGATGCCGTGGACTCAGGCCTGTTTTTATATGGCAATGAAAAAGATTGCCGTTAAAATGTATCCGCGCCCCGATGATGTAAGTCACGCTTTTTGTTATGAAGGAAGAGAATACAGACCATATACTGATATAAATGGTGATAGAAATGTCCGGTGGCAAACTAATGGTAATTTGTTGCATACAGGAGGCTATTCAGCAAAACTTCCAAACGGTGCTTGCGTTGTTTGGCATCCTGCAATAGGCAGTCATGATGCAGGCGGTTCTTTGATTATTGATGTTGATGGTTCTGATGCAGGGTTTAACAGTTCCGGGAAAGATGTGTTTTTCTTTTCTTACGTAACTAATGGCGGTGCTGCTCCTTTCGGAACTCATGGAAGAAGTATACTTCCGGGAAGAACTAATGGTGAAACCAAAACAAGAGCTCAGGCAAAAGAAAAATGCAGTAAACTGCAAGCAGGTGCTAACGGTACAGAGTGTGCAACTCTGATTATCAATGACAGTTGGCAAATGAAATCGGATTATCCGTGGTAGTTATAAAAAAAATCCCTCATAATTGAGGGATTTTTTTATTGTTTGTATTTATTTATAGATTCTTTAATTTCGTTACGGACTTTATTCTGAATATTAGTGTATTCCTTTTGTGGTAATAGTTCCGGCTTTGACACAAACGCACTTATTCCGTGATAGCAAGCCCATACCGGATTAACTCTGTTTGGATGTGCAACATCCCAGTCTAATGCTTTTTGCATCA
Source organism: uncultured bacterium (assembly GCA_902760645.1). Classification (GTDB taxonomy): domain Bacteria; phylum Cyanobacteriota; class Vampirovibrionia; order Gastranaerophilales; family Gastranaerophilaceae; genus UBA1221. Next base: position 47,147 of record CACWHC010000011.1, on the reverse strand, counting down.
GGTTCGCAATATATTTTTTATCATTAACTTTTGTCGCTACATATTTTAAGGTTTTAGGTGCTAACATCGGATAAACTTCCAGTTGGCTTTGGGTTGTTTTGTCTTTGCACATAAGTGTATCCTGATATGAACGGAATTTGCCGATATAGTACCATAATGCGGCTTTGTCTTTGTTTGATTTATAAATGTAGTCAGCCATTATTATAAAGTATACGGGTGGTACTTTTTCTGAGTTAAATTCTATATATTTTGCAAGTTCGTCTTTTTCTTTTGTGGAAAGCTGTGCAAGCAGATTTGCAGCTTCGGAAGCTTCGTTCTTTTCCGAAAAATCAATTAATTGCTGAACTTTTGGTGATAATTTTGTTGATGTTTTTGATTCGGCATAAGCAAATCCGATTCCGCTAATCAATGCAATTAATACTGATAAAACAATAATTTTTGATTTCATATTTAACCTCCAAAACCTAAACTTGCTTTGATTTTATAATGCGGTAAGCTAAAAGTCAAGAATTACTAAGCTGACCTATTTTAATATAATAATGTTTAGGGTATTATTTATTCAGAAGAGTTTAATTAAGGGGATATAATGAAAAAATTTTTTATAGTTATTGCGTTATTTATAGCAGGATGCAGTGTTTTTGCTTCTGATAATATTCAAAAATTTGTTCTTGATAACGGTCAGACAGTTATAATACAGGAAGTTCGTTCAAATCCTATTGTAATTGTTGATACTTGGATTAAAACAGGTTCAATAAATGAAAATGATGAAAATAACGGGGTTTCTCATTTCTTGGAGCATTTGTTTTTCAGAGGTTCAAAAAATCATGCTCCTGGTGAGTTCGACAAAATCTTAGAGAACAAAGGTGCTATTACTAATGCAGCTACAAGTAAAGATTTTACTCATTATTATATAACTATTCCTTCCAAATATTTTGATGAGGCTTTGGAATTGCATGCAGATATGCTTTTAAATCCGCTATTGCCAAGGAAAGAGCTTGAAAAAGAACGAAAAGTTGTCTTGGAGGAAATTGCTAAGGACGAAAATTCTCCAAAAAGTGTTGTCTATGATAACCTTGTTTCAATGATATATTCTTCTCATCCTTATAAAAGAAAAGTCATAGGAAAGAAAAATATTATTGAAACTATACCGAGAGAAAGAATAATGGAGTATTATAATAAATGGTATACTCCTTCTAATATGGTTACTGTTGTTGTAGGCGATGTAGATACTAAAGAAGCTCTTGAAAAGGTAAAAAAGGATTTTAGCGGTAGTATTCAAAAAACGGAAAAATTAGCTTTTGCAAAAGAAAAACCGCTTACTGCCCAAAAAAGAAAGGTAGAATATTTGGATGCTCAAAGCGGATATATGCTTATAGGTTTCAGAGGAACCGATATAAATAATACGGATTCCTATGCGTTGGATGTTTTGGCTACAATATTAGGAGAAGGACGTTCTTCCGTGTTTTATAAAAATATAAAAGACAGATTACAGCTTGCTTTTTCTATAAGTGCTTCCAACAGCAATTTTAGAGATGACGGTATTTTTTATGTGTCTGCGAATTTTGTTCCGGATAAATTAGATAAACTTGAAAAAGAAATATTTAAGGAAATTGCGGAAATTCAAAAGTCAGGCGTAACTGAGGAGCAGGTTAATCTTGCTAAAAATGTGCTTGAACGGGATACATATTATGAAAGAGAATCTATCTCAAATATTGCAGAGCAAATCGGTTATGTTATGGTAACTTCCGGTGATTTGAAAATTTATGACAATTATGTTCAAAATATAAAGAAGGTTACTCCGCAGGATGTAAAAAGAGTTGCGGAAAAATATTTGGGAAAGAATAAATCTGCAGTATCAATCGTTTTGCCGGAAACCTCAAAAGAGGTCAAGGCATCTTCAAAAAATGTAATTAACAACGATTATAGTACGGCGGTGCTAAAAGAAAGTTCAGATGATACCGAAAAGTGGATATTGGCGAATGGAGCTACTCTTTTATATACGCCTAATCCTTCAAATGAAATTGTTGCCATAAGTATTTATGCAAAAGGCGGTAATTTTGTTCAAAATAAATTTGGGGTTGCAAATATAACAGCTTCTTCAATATTAAAGGGTACAAAAAATTATTCGGCACAGGAATTATCGGAAGTACTTGAAGATAACGGTATTAAAGTTATCCCTGCAGCACGTTCCGATGCATTTATTATATCTGTTTTGACTACTTCTGTGCAATATGAAAAAACAATGGAATTAGTTAAGGAAATTCTGAACAATGCTGTATTTCCTGAAGCTGAGATAGGGAAAGTTAAGAATGAAAAGCTTAATACTATAAAAAGTTCCCGTGATATACCCTTGAATTTGGCACTTGAGGGGTATCGGGATATTATATTTTCAAATACACCTTATTCAAATTCGACAATAGCTTTGGAAAAAGCCATTCCGGGTATAGAACAGAAAGATATTGTTGAATATTACAATAAGATTTTTAACCCGAAAAATATCGTCATATCAGTAAACGGAAATGTTGATAAAAACAAGTTGTTAACAGATATGTCAAATTTGTTTAGTGAAAAGAACGGGGTAAAATTCAGCTTTGATAATTACAAAAACAGTATAAAAAACATTACAGAGCCAAAAAAGATTACAAAAACAGTTCCATCTACAAATACTGATTGGATTTTATTAGGCTGGCAGGTTGCAGGTCTGGATAACAAAAAAGATTATGCAACATTAGAGGTAATAGATTCTTTATTGGGTACAGGCATGAGTTCAAGACTGTTTAAAAACCTGAGAGATCAGGAGGGACTTGCATATCAGCTTGGTACAAGTTATTCTGCAAATGCTTTAAAAGGTGCTTTCCTTGTTTATATCGGTACAAATCCCGGTACTCATGAGCAGGCGTTAAAAGGTTTGTGGAAAGAAATTAATGTTTTGAAAACAGAATTTGTCGGTACTAAAGAGTTGCAGGAAGCAAAAGATAAATTGGTCGGCCATTTTGTAATATCTCTTGAAACCAATATGGATAAGGCTTCTAATTTGGGCTGGCATGAAACGGCAGAAAATAATTTTAAATTCTCAAAAGAATATGAGGAACTTATTAATTCTGTGACAGAAAGCGATATAATGCGTGTTGCAAATAAATATTTCGGCACAAACAATTATATTTTATCGGAAGTGAAAAAATAATAAGTATTCAAATATAATTTAAAATATTTATTTGGACAAATAATCCGCTAAATGTATTCATTTTTGTAAAGAATAATTTTAAAATCTTTACATACAGATATGTTTATTATTAAAATATGATATAAAAAGGACGAATTAAAATTGCTAAATAATTACGAAAGTTTTGATAACTCGGAAACATCATCAAGAAAATCTGCACTTATACAGGAGAGGATGGGTCTTGTTTCTACGCATATGTATAAGCAGTTTCTTGATTATCAGCATGCGACAATTAATACAAACGAAATTTTTACAAAAATGATAGAGAATATTCAGGAAGTAATAGATATTCTGAAGGAATCTTTTTCGTCAAGGGGCGTAACTACCCAAAATATATATATAGATACTGATGCCCAAAATTCTGTAATAATCATGAATATATTGTGGCAAAAAATTAGTTTCACTACCCGCTGTAATTTTCAGCCTCAGGTTTTGTACAGAGAAAATTTAAATCATCTTTTTTCAACAAGGATAATGGCTATTCGCGGAAATTATAACGAAATTATGGTTGGTGTAAAAGACCATGCCGAGGAAATGGCAAGATTATTGGATAATGAAATTGCTTCATTGTTTGTCCCTGCGGAAAATACTCATAATGCAATTCTTAAAATTCGTCATTTGGGAAGCAGAGAACTTCTGTTAAACCAAATTGATGCCCCGAGAGAATTTGTCCTGAAAGTTGTTGAAACAGTGTGCGGCGGAGGTTTCTACCACGAAGAAGGTTCAATAAAGAGCTTCAATATTTAAACTTTAACTTTGGACAAAAAGTTTCATATTACGTTCAATATTTTTGTCTATGACACCTTTTATAGATTCGTATTCTTGTTTTAGTGATTCGTGTTCGGTATCTATATTTTTCAATTCAATGTCATATTGTTTATCTTTAGCTTCAATTTTAGCCATTTCACGTTTATATTTTGCTTCTGCTAAGGTAACATCAACATCAACGGTACTTTCAGTGATTTTTGCACAGTTAGAATACAATGTCGGAACCCATTCTTTATTTCTGTTAACTTGTTCCATATGTACAAGTCCGCTTTCGAATGCAAATTGCAGCCATTCCTGATTGTTGCCCAAACCTGCACCAATCTTTTGGTATCCTTCCTGCATTCTTTCCCATAAATTGGTATACCAAGCAGCTTTAGCTGTACCGTCTTCACCTTTGTTAGCCTGATCAATCCAGGTGTATACAGGTTCACCGTAGTGTTCTAACATACAGTCAATCAAGAATAAATCTTTAACTACCTGATAGTTTTCAGAATAAGTTTGAGTTCTGTTTTCATAGCTAATATTCATGGTAGCATAGCCGCCCGGAGTTGCTGTTGTTGTAGGATATTGTGTTGCAAAAGGATTTACCAAACATTTATTCAGTGAATCTATAAGCAAATCATCAGTTACTCCGTCTTCAGTTTTGTCCCATGTAACATCAAAGTATCCGTTTCCGATATGTGCTGCTCCGTTATTGCGATCTTCATAAGCATTTGTTGATAGTACCCAGGCTTCATTGTCAAGATAATCTATCATATCTAATTTTGCATATTGTCCAAAATTTAAGGGGTCAGGATTCATCTGACTAACTATAGCTTCGCCGTTAGCGTCGCCCCAAATGAATTTTGCAAGATTTTCTGCTGCTTTAAGGTATGCATCAAGAGCTTTTCTTACTTCTGTATCTTTCATAATCATGGTTTGGTCTGTCATATTGCCCAATAAACCATCTCTGAATGCGGTATATAAGAATTTCAATGCTTCTGCTTGTGATTGCTCTGTAATTTCAGTCTGATCGTCTGTAACGACCGGATGTCCGGTGGATATTCTCCAACCTTCACCGCCCTCAATAGAATATTCTACAGTACCATCCTCTAAGGTTCTTTCATAAGCCGGTGTATATGTATTTTTATCGTCAAATTCATAGAAATATACGGTTTCACCGCCTGTGGCAGGGATATAAGCTCTATTATTATTCTGAGGGTATCCGTCAACATCAAGTAATTCCTGATTCGGATTTTGTGCTGTTGTACCAATAGTTGTTATATGATTGTCTCCACGAAGTAAATCTTGATGTCCATCAGGATATGTAACAATGTATGCACCTGCTCCGTTTGCATTATAAGAATAGTCATGGTAAGTATCACCAATAGTGCCATCCAGGACTCCAAGGTTAGCTCTCAAAATTATTAACCATGGTTCATTCAGTTTAAGTACATTTCCATTTGCATCAGTAGTTGGGAAATGGTCTTTCAACATCCTGTTTTCAGGTTTTGCACCTTCGTTAATCGTGAAACTCCTTGTTAAGCCTACCAACTCAGCAAAATCAAGTAATCTGTCTTTGTACCAGTTCACATCATGGCTTGGTAAGTTATCCGCAGCGTTGTTTTCAGAATATCTCATTGCCCAACCGTAGTAAGATTCAAAATCTGTAAATCTCCAGTATTGAGCGTCTGTTCCTGTTCCTTGGTTAGAAACGGCGAAACGACCGCTATCAGGTAAAACTCCTGTAGTAGCAGGTGGTGTAAGGTCTACACCTCCGGCTTCTACTTCTTTACCTGATAACCATGCTTTCATGCGGGTTTCAACAGTTGATTTATATTCTGATCTTGCATTTCTGTATTCAAGTACTAATTGTTGATAATCACCATATTCAATAGAATTTAGTGAATCTGTTTTGCCATAGTGAGTGATGCCGTTAAATGTTTCAGCTTCATAAATAGCCTGCATTTCTTCTGCACTAATATTCATTGGCTGCCATTTGCCGTATGGGTCGTAGTAGCCGATACCTTTTTGAATATTTGTTTCAGGGTCTACTTCATTAAATTCTAATGAAGTTTTCAAAGTTTCAAAGTAATCAGTAGTCTTCTCAAGACCGTATTTTTCAAGGAATTGATCAAGACTTGCAGATTGTTCAAAATTATTTGCATCAGTAGTGGAAACAATGAGCTGACCGGCACTGTTAACGATACCATATTGGTCATTGTATGCACTGTATGCAGTTAACGAACTGAACGTTAAATCCTGATAAATTTCATTACCTTGATTATCAAAGTTAGTGAACATCAATTGGGTTTTGTTTAAAGCATCAATGTATTCATCACTGACTCTTGATGTGTCAGCAGTCAGACGCATTTTGGCATTATTAATCAACTGCGAACGTAGTTCGTTGTCGGACATACGAGCGGTTATTGATAATAATCTGGCTTGTGATGCTGCCAATCCCATTGTTTGCTGCCTTTCCTTTTAATTTCGTACTTATTCTTACCTACTATTACGGCTGATATTCTTTAAATCTTTAATATTTAAGACCCTTTTGTAAAGAAATGTTACATATGTAATTTAAGTATTAAATTGCAAACATGGTAAGTAATATAAAATGTAGTCAACAAGCTTATAGCGATAAACAAGATACATGGTATAATTTTTATATGAAAGTATTAGATATAAATAATCTCAGTTTAGGATTTAACACGGAAAATGGTTTTAAGGAAGCCTTGTGGGATGTTTCTTTTTCTCTTGAGGAGGGAAAAACTTTGGCGTTAGTCGGAGAATCCGGTTGCGGCAAGAGTGTTAGTGCCATGAGTATATTGAAATTGCTTCCGAAAACTGCAAAAATAACTTCCGGCAGCATAATATATCGTGGAAAAAATTTATTGGATTTAGATGACAAGTCTATGCAGGGGATAAGGGGGAAAAAGATTGCATTAATTCCTCAGGATCCTATGACTTCATTGAATCCGTTATATACAGTAGGAAACCAGTTATTAGAGGTTATAAAAATCCATCAGGGATTAACAGGTAAAGAGGCACTACAAAAGGCAATTGAGGCATTTGATGCGGTGCAGATTCCGTCAGCAAAGGAAAGATTAAAATCTTATCCGCATGAATTTTCCGGCGGAATGAAACAGAGAGCAATAATAGCTATGGCATTGGCGTGTCAGGCAGAAATTTTAATAGCGGATGAGCCGACTACTGCGTTGGATGTAACTATACAGGCACAGATTATGGATTTAATGCGGAATATCAAGCAGGAAAATAACACGGCGATATTGTTAATTACGCATGATTTAGCATTGGTGAAAGAGAATGCGGATAATGTTTGTGTAATGTATTCGGGCAGGATTGCCGAATCGGCTCCGGCGGATAAATTTTTTGCAAATCCGTCGCATCCGTATTCAATAGCATTGTTAAATTCATTACCGGCAAACAGGGGGAAACTTTTGGAAACTATACAGGGGCAACCTCCTTCTATTGACCAAATTATAATGGGATGCCGTTTTCATCCGAGATGTAAAAATGTTTTTGAGCCTTGTTCGGATAATGTTCCTGAGTTAAGGGAAATTGAGCCGCAGCACTTATGTGCGTGTCATTTAGTGAAGTAGTTTATTATAAAGACAAAACATTTGACTGAGAAACATGTTTAGCATATTATTGGCTTGTGGGTTTTAGATGAAATCCGATTGACAATTAAATATGAGCATGTGGTGCAAACCGAGCAGAGCCACGAAACCGAGCGTAGCGAGGTTGAGAGTCGAACAACAATCAGCGGAAACGTTGAGTTTTCGATGTTGTTGTGAGCGGTGGCGTTTAATGCGAGGTGCAGTACCCCTTGTAGGTTTTGTGAGAGGGGTAGACACGCCGAAGATTTCGGAAGAAATCTTTTTGACAATTAAATATGGGCATGTGGTGGAATGGTAGACACGCTAGTCTTAGGAACTAGTGCGAAAGCGTGGGAGTTCGAATCTCTTCATGCCCAATTATAGCCTTTTTGGAAGTTTTCCAAAGAGGCTATATTACTTTTTAACAGGGCATTTGGTCGTAAGGATTCCATATCATTGCAAGTCTGTGAAGGCGAAGCAATCCAGCCTTTACCGATTTAAAAAGGTCGGAAATAAGTTGAGTATTAATGTCCGAAATGTCCGGTTTTGGTAACAAAATGTCGCAATAAAGGATTTTGGTACACATAATAGTACCCTACATACTAAAACGGCAAATCATCATCATTTCCCCATTCAAATTCATTCTTCGGTTCAATTTCCTGCTGATTTGGTTTAAAATCTTTTAGTTTCGCATAAGTTGAAGGATAGTTTTCCTTAAAGAAATTCGGGTTCTTCGCACTGCCTTTATATCCGCTACCCCATAAACCGCCGTCTTTTTGAGCCCACGCAATAATATCCGCAAAAACTTCATTAATCCTGTAATCATCAATAGGGTTTATTAAGAGATTTTTTAAGTCATAAAGATTTTTGTAGTTAGGTTCTTCATACGGAAATTTTGCACCGTCTTCAAATATATGCTGAACATAATCAAATTTATCTGCAAGTTTTTCGCTGTTAACTATTCCATGCGAGATTTCGTGATTAATAACTCTTTGCAAATCATTATCTTCTATTTTCGGTGTAAAAACAAAAAACTTGAACATAGGATGACCGCATGTAACTGCATCCCAATCTGGTGCCATATCAGGAATTGAAAGACGGTCAAATGTATCTTGTATAGATTCTGAACAGAAAAGGTTATATTTATTTTTCATTAATGGCTCTTGCCATTCGTCAGGCAATGATTCCAAACAGTTATCTACTTTTTTGACAAATTCAGAACTTACATTTTTTGTCCTATAAATAGGATATTTCATCCCGAAGTTAGTATTATAATTATTGTTTTGTACTCTTTGAATTCGCATTAATATACCTCGATTCTGTGCTATATGTAACTACAAAACTCCTAAAAATATTTTTTGCTATTTTGTATTGGCAAAAAAATTTTTTTTGAGTTTTATGTATAAATAATAGATTAATGCGGAGAAAGTTATGAAAGTTTCATTTATAGATTCAAAACCTAAACAATATTTATATGACCATTTAACACAATCGGGTATAAATATTGTTTATAATAGAGAGTTAGAAGCATTAAGAAATTGCTTGCGAAAAAAGAATTTAGAAAAAAGTGTTGAAGGGTTTTTCGTTGTATTAAATGAAACACCTGTTAATAAAAACAAGCATTGGGGTTTAGTTAATCTTGAAGTCGTCAGTCATTTTAACAGTAATAAAAGGAATTTAGGAGCTGAATGGATTAGATGTGCTGTATGGCGTGAGGGTGAAGATATAGGCACATTCTTTGATGTTATTCTTAAAAAATTCGGTAAAAATAAAAAGCGTGAACACTATACCGATATGAGAAAAATATGCACACAAATCTTAGACGAGTGTAAAAAGTTTGCAGACGGAACTCATGATTCTGGATTATATGAGGCAAAAAATATGTTGAGAGATTTATTAACGAATGGAGGTCATCGTTGTTAATAAAATTAATTAAAATTTTTATGAAAAATAAAATTTGCTAATTTGTAAATATTTACAGCTATTATCTTGATATAAATAACAAAATTTGTTATTATATATATATAGTTTGTTATAAATGGGGTATAATATGAACATTTCTTTAACACCGACTTTAGAAAAATTTGTACAGGATAAGGTTGCATCAGGACTTTATAATTCTGTTAGCGAAGTTATTAGAGAAGCTTTAAGACTTCTAGCTTCAAAAGACTCTATTTCACAAGAAAGAATCGCACAATTAAACAGAGATATTGAAGAAGGTTGGAATGATACTGCCATTTTAGAAGGTCATTCCGCAATGCAAAAATTAATAAAGAAGTATGAATAATTTAAAACTTGAAATTACAAGTAAAGCATATAATGATATGGAAATAATTTCTGAATTTATTGCACAAGATAATAAACCTGCAGCAAATTTAATGATGAAATTATTTTATAAAACTTTTAAGATGTTATTAACTCATCCAAATATTGGAAAAGCAAGAAAAGATTTTACATATATGGATGTAAAATTTTACGTTGTTAAAAAGAGTTATCTGATTGTATATAGGATTATTGATGATAAAACATTAAGAATATTGAGAGTATTAACAACTTATCAAGATATTTGTGCAGAATTATAATTATAAAACTATCTGTTCTTTCTTCTCAAACAGACTGATATTTTGCAGCAGCAAACTCGTTTGCAAAAAGAAAATCCGAAGACTCGTTTAAGGCAAAAAATCCAAGAAACTCTCTTCATGCCCATTTTTTTAGTGTTTGCAAGTTTTTTCTAAATTGGTTTAAGCATGTTCATAAATTATCTTATTTCTTTTAGTTTAAAGCTTGTCTTGTTGTGATTAATATCACCTTTTAAGTGGATTCTGTAATAACTTGAATGCTTGTCATCAGCTTTAATTTTTGGTATTTGTGATAACTTAGGCTGATATAGTTCTCTTGTTTTTTCGGGTCTGAATACTACTTTTAAAATCAGACTTAAAGGAACGCAAAATATTCGTATTCCTTTTGGAGCTTCCTTGCTGTAATGCCAGAACAGCTGCAAATCCGCATACTGTTTTTCCATTTCGTAATTGCCTTCAAGATACATTGCAGACAATTCGTGCCATGTAGTTATGTGAATATTTTTCAGCTCGGTATTATGAACGTCAAAAGAACCTTTTATATCGTCTTTCATAAGGTCTTTTTGTGTTAAATCAAAGTTTGTTATCTGTGATAATTTGTATTTTGAATTTTTAATCATAAATTCAGTATCGCCAAGTCTTGGCAGAAAGCCTTCTTTAACATCAAAGACGACATGTGCATCTAAAAACTTAAACATATCCTTTGCATCAATGTCTACTTTAGCGTTAGCAATACCCTCTATTTGGTCTTGAAGGTTAAGTGTCATTTCCGCTACTCTGTTTGAATTGATATTGTTAGCTTCAAAAGTCATTTTTGATGTATTCTTGGTAAAGTTATAGAGTCCCTTTGCGTGGATTGTTCCGTCTGCAAAACTCAAATCTTTCATGTTGAAATTGAATATATCATTTTTCATACTGCCTAACAGTTTTGCATTTTGAAGTACAAATTTATCCCTCCGAATTTCGTTAACAGCTATTTCTAAGTTATTAACAGTAGCGGCAATATCTTTAACTTTTCTTGAAATTTCATTTGAATCAATGTTTATATTCTTGTTGTTATTTGTGTCAGGGGTTGCATCAATAATGAGTTTATCTAAAAACAGCTTCATATCATAAATTAGTGTTTCACCTATGATATTATTTTTCATATTAAGTTCTGCCGTGTATTTTTCACCTTTAAACAATCCGTGCGAAGATACATTAAATACTCCGTTTTTTGATGCGACATGGGCTTTTTCAATATGGAATGCTTTATGTCTTGCATTTACTATATCAAAAGTTCCAAGTACCTGATTATTTTTAAAGTCATATTTTAAATCACCGCTGAACTTGCCGCCTCTCACCTTTTCACCGAATGAACCCAATACGGAAATCGGTGCATATCCGTTTGTGTGGCAGGTTATATATTGGGGTATAAATTTATCAGGGTCAATTTTATCAATATTTTTTACAAATAAACCGTCACCTGAAATAACAGTATTTTCTTTTTTAGAATCCAAATAAAAATATTTATACTCTTTTATATACAAATCATCATCATCTTTAAAAGTATTACCATATATTTTTCTTTGATAATCCCTTAATCCAAGATAAAAAGAATTATAAATTAAATCGCTGTTTTTAGGAATGTCTACATAGTAGTACACATCAGGTTTTTTATACTTTACCTTATAAATTAAGCTGAGATTAACGGAATTTAAAACGGTGAGATTCGGGACGTAATCAAATTTTTTGGTAACGGTTGTTTTTACCGTTCCGACAGCTTCTCTTTGAGGAGTTAATAAATCTGTCATGTTCAGGGTATGTGTAACTTTTTCTTTTCCCAATATTCCTTCTGCAACAGAGTCGATTTTTTGTCCTTTAAAATTGAAAACTGCTTCTTTAAAATATACCGGAATATCGAACCATACAAATTTTGCACTTAAATTGTTTCCGATACATTTGCCAAATAATCCGTCCTTATTGATTTTTAAATCAACATTGGCTGTACCGCTAAAATTCTTAAAATTTTCAATAAATTTTTTAGAAGGATCCAACGTTTTTTGTATATGTAATACCATTGGCATGATTTCTGCAACAGGAAGTTTTTCGCCTTTTAATGCAAAGTCATAGGTCTTATTGTCATTAATTAAGTATCCGTCAGCGTGTAATTTTGAATTTCCTAATTTTATTTCAAATTGATTTGCTTTCAGATTGTTTTCTATAATTTGGAATGCTCCGGAATAGCCTAATTTTACGGTTTCTTTCAAAACTTTGGTTTTTATATCTGCTTTTAATCTTATAATATTATTTTCTGCATTAATGTCTTTTGCAAAGATACTTACAATATCAGATTTAAAAGTAACGTTATTGATGTGAATTTCGGGAAATTTGCTGAGTTCAAAATTATTTTTACGTTTTTTGCGTGGACTTTTTTTAAATTGTTTCAGTATATTCCCGTCAATATACACGTCGTCCACGTTGATTGATGTCATGCGGTTTTCTGATAATTTATAATTAAGCAAAACCTTTTTAATCCCAACAACGGTAATATTATTGCTTTTTGCATCAATGTCATCAACATTCAAAACAACTGTAAGTTTTGGAGTTATTTCTAAATTTAGACCGGTTATATTTGTTTCTATTTTGGTTTTTTTATATATAAAGGAAGTTAATGCTTTCTGTACAGTTTTGCTGTTTACAATTTTAGGCAGTAAAAATACAATTCCGCCGTATAAAATAATTACGAATGCAAATATGGTGCAAAATGTTATTGTAATAAATTTTTTCATAGACATATTCTCTTGTATTATAGTATATTATATTATAGTATATTATATTATTACATGTAATTACATTATGTAAAATTATGTAGTATAATTTAAAATACAAAAGTTTAGAAAATGAAAAAGATGTATATAAAAAAGGACATATAAGTTTTTATCAGGTTTATTAATAAAGTGTTGAGATAAAGAAAGGTGTTATTATGGATAAAGTTTTTCAAAAAATAGGCAATTCGCAAAATCTGATTTTTTTGTTGGGTATTGCAGTTTACATTGTATGCTTATTTACGATAACTGATATTGCTTTAATGCTTTTTGCAACTTATGTTGTAGCTTGTGCATTAAATCCAGTAGTAGATAAGTTAGAAAAAAAATGCAGCCGAGGTGCTGCTGCTGCGATAGTATTTGGCGGATTTATAGCAGGTTTGTTGCTTATGTTCCTGCCGATTATAATTATTGGGGGTCATGAACTTGCAAATCTTGCGGCACAATATCCTCAATATGTAGATAAAATAAAAGATTTTGTTATGCATTCACCTGTTGTTCAGGAATTTGCAAATTCGGGAGGTTTGCTTGCATCCATTTCAGGTATTTCTAAAGGCGGAATTTATTTATTTGTAGCACTGATTTTTACATATTTCTTAATTGTGGACAGAGATAAAATTCTGGGTGCTGTTCTAAGATTTTTCCCAAGTAATTCAAGGGACAGAATGAAAGAAATATTTGTTATTTCTGAAGAAAAATTGAGCAGATTTGTATCAGGTCAGTTTATTGCGTCAGCAAGTGTAGGTCTGATTGTACTTATTGGTCTTTTGATATTGGGAGTTGATTCTGCGGTCATATTAGGATGTGTTTCTGCCGTATTGGATATAGTTCCTATCGTTGGACCTGCTCTGGCTTTAGTCGTTTGTTTAGCTGTAACATACAAATTAGGCTGGACCGTGGTTATATTAACAGCAGTAATTTTTCTGTTCGCACAATTTGCGGAAAATAATTTTGTAAAACCATATGTATTTGGTAAATTTATGGATCTTCATCCGATTGTTATTTATATATTTTTATTTGTTTGTGCAAAATACTTTGGTGTAATTGGTGCAATTTTTGCTCCGGCAATTGCTGCTGATGCCTGCGTATTTATTGAAGAATTATATTTAAAAAATATGGATGAAAAGAGTGAATAATGGTAGTAAAGAAAGGGTAAAAATGAAAAGATTTTTTAAGTTATTAGTTTTGGTGTTGCTGATAACATTCGCAAATTCAGGTATTGTTTCAGCTGAAATTACAAAGAATTTCTTTGGTTATCAGGTAAAAAATGTTAACATTAGACAGCTTGTGTATGAAATAGACAGTGCTATTGCGGCATATAAAGGTGAAGACAAATTTAAACCTTTAGAAAATGTTAGTAATGCCTATATATATACGGACCCAAATTGCACTTATTTCATAAGATTATATCCTGCAAATCAAAATACCAATATTTATGTTGTTTCAAATGAAAAATATGATGTAGAAAATAATGAAATGACTGAATTATTGACTCGCGGCGGTTATCAGTTTGGCGAATTGGAAGACGATGCAGCATTAAAAGAATACAAATTTGATTTCTTCACTTTGGCAAGAAAACAGGAATTGGGTAATTTCTACATTTCGCCTGATTTGGTTAAACCTTTAAAATCCGGGATGAAGGCGATAAATAATAAGATGGCAAAAGATAATAAAAAGACATCTGTATTCCCGTATACACCTGATAATGAGCCAATTAATCTTGATTGCGTTGATACAACAAGTTACTACGATGAAAATGCAAAAATTTCTATTATACAAAGAGAATATCGTTTAAAACAAAAAGAAAACAAATATGTTCACGCTTATGAATATGTTTTAACTAATAAAAGCAATTATGATGCTTCGGTAACAGCAACAAGTGAAAGACTTGCAGCTCTTAAAGATGTTACGACAGAGTCATTTGTTGATTTAGACAGACTTGATTTGATTGATACTGTAGGTACTTTCCCTCCGGTACTGATTTTGACAGCGGGTACATCAGCATTATTAAGTGTTCCTAACTGGGTAAGGTTAGCAAGAATTACGGCTGAATCAAAAAGATTTGCAAATGCTTTACCTGAAAATTATGAACTTAAACAACAAGCTGATATGAGAATTTTGGTATTGAAATATAAAGATGATCCAAAGCCTTTGAATTTTAATATTAAATTTTCAAACGGAACCGTACGCAATATTGCGTTCTAATAAAATTTAACAACATATTTATTTGTGATAACAAACGGGGTGCGATAATTGTACCCCGTTTTGTATTAAATGCAGTAATATATGATTTAATGTTACAATCATATTAAATTTTAATGAGTTTTTTCAATTTGTTATATAATTTTTTTAGGAGAAATTTTTTAAATGGATATGAAACAAACACCGATTCAATCATCAAATCCTTTTGCCCGGAGGGAAAAAACATCAGGGCTGAATGTGAAACAGTCAGTCATAATAGCCTGTGCGGTATCTATACTCATAGTAAGCGTGTTAAGTGGTTTTTATATAGTAAATAATAACAAAAAGATTAAAGCGAATTATGTTGCAGCACAGGAGGCTTTCCGTAACGGAGATTTGCAAAAAGCGGAGGCTTTGTTAGAGGGTAATCCCCCCCGAAATATTGCAAAAGACTATTATAACCTGAAATATAATGTTCAGATTAATCAGAATAAAGTGTCTGCATCGATTGAAACCGCATTAAAACTTGTAAAAATTCAGCCAAAAGATGCGTTTAGTAACTATTTGGCAGGGCTTGCGTATAATAATGACGGTGATAAAGTAAATACGGAAAAATATCTTCTGAAGGCAATTAAATATGAGCCGGGTAATGTCGATTATAAAATGTTTCTTGCAAATTTGTATGACAAATCGGAGAGATATGAGGATGCTCTGGCACTTTATAAAGCTGTTATAAAGCAGGATGCATCTTATGAGGTTGCCTGGGCAGGTGCTGCAAATATATATGAAAATATTGAGGATTATGAAAATGCTCTAAAATACCGTAAAGAAGCTGCTGCAAAATTTAGTGATAATGTTCATGATTTATATAAACTTGCTGAATTGTATAATAAACTCGGCAAAACCGATTTGGCCGTAAAATATTATGCTCAGACGGCAAGAATTGATATAAATGATTCAACTGATGCAAAATCAAAATATCAGGAAATTACAGGTAAACCATATCAAATTTCGGAAGATGTCGAAAGTACGGGTATCCCTTTTGAAATGAGAAAAGGTCTGATGGTGGTAAAAGCTTGGGCAAACGGCTATTCAGGTGATTTTATGATTGATACGGGTGCAAATTCTACCGTAATTTATTCTAAGTTTGCAAAAGCAAACGGAATTGCTCCGAGTAAAAATATAAGAGGAATAATTCAGGTTGCAGACGGCTCAAAAACGGTTGTTCCCGTTGCCGAGGTAAGTCTGAAACTGGGTCGTTCCGTTTTTAACAAAACAAGAGCCTTTATCGTGAACGATGATAAATTTTTTGTTGATGGGATTATCGGCAATGATACTCTTTCAAAGACAGATTTTTATATAGATAAAGAGAATAATAAAATTATTATTAAAAGTGTAAAATAATAAAATGTAAAATTTCTTATAAAAATTTTTACAAAGTGGCAAATAAATAAATTGACTTCCGTTGTAAATATTGTGAAGTCAATTTTTATGAAAGGAATAATTTATTATGACAACTATAGCTCCGATTAATTCCGCTTATCCGCAACAGTATTATACAAATGTGCAAACGACAAAGGATGCATCTGCAAATTTGGCAGGTAGACCTGTTTGTACCGATATTACAGACTTATTTTCTCAAAAAGAATTAAGAAGTATTTTAAAAAGAATAGGTACTCAGGCACCTGATATTCCAAATCCTGCGTATGCAACATTTGTTCCTCGTTATTCAATTGAATATTTCCCGAATTCCGGTGCTGTTGTAATAAATAATCAGACAATGACAAATGATACGACTGAAATCTATAAAGACGGAAGCGTAAGACATGTGGGAAGCTGGCATAATAAAGAAGTTGCTCCGGCAGGCAGCTTTAGTGATATAATTGAAGAAGTTGAATCAAGAATAAATGCGGAAAATAAAGAAAAAGAGAGATCATAAAACCTCTTTTTTATATTAGTCTTGTCGCCTATTGTTTTTTTCAAAAAAAACTGCTATACTATAATTGCTCAGAGGGGTGTTCAATTTTGTTCCTACATTTAATTAAATAGGGAGAGTCCGCTCTTCAAAGCGACGTGAAGTATACCCACCGAATATATTTCGCCAGTGGGAAACGGATAGTCAAAGGCACTCACCCACCTGCGAGCTTAGCAGGTAACAAAATCACACTCCCTGAGCTTTTTTAAGAGGATACTATGGCTGAGAAGATTTCTACAATTATATTCACCGATAACGACAGGTTAAAAGAGCTTCTCTGCAGTTTTATAAAGGATTTATCAGATTACGAAATATTTGATGCGTGGAGTAGCGAAGCTGATATTGTTGCTTCACTGAAAAATATGGATAAAGTGCTTGTTTTTGTTGATATGGCAAAAGACAGGCATAAGTTTATCGAAAAAATAACATCGGAATATTCAAAGCTAAAAATAGTTGCGATTAAAGAAAATCCTGACGTTAATTTTATCGTTTCTGCTATCAGAGCAGGTGCAAAAGAAATTTTGGCTTATCCGTTTATCAAATCAGAATTATCTGATATGCTTGAACGTGTAAAAGAACAGTTTTCTATTGATATCCAAAAACATGATAAGTGCAAGATGATTACTGTATTTTCAAACAAGGGTGGCATAGGTAAAACCTCAATAGCCGCAAATCTTGCCTTGGAGCTTGCTCAGATAACAAAAGAAAATGTTGCCCTGATAGATTTGAATTTTCAGTTTGGTGACATAACTGCGTTTATGGATATTCAGCCATCTTTTGATATATCGTATATGTTTGATAATCTGAATATTTTAAACAGAGATTTTTTGTTAAGTACGATGGAAAAGTATAAAGATACAAGTCTTTATGTGTTGGCTGATTCACCGTATTTTAAGCCGTCCAAACAAATATCTTCAAAGCAGGTAACTAAGTTTTTTGAAGTTTTGAAAGAAAGTTTTTCGTATATAATTGTTGATACTGACACTACTCTTGATGCAAAAACTATTACTACGTTAGATTATTCCGACATGATATTTTTGGTTACTATCGTTAATTTGCCGGCATTAAGAAATTGTCAGCGTTGTCTGGGTCTTTTTGAAAAACTCGGATATGATGAGAATAAGGCTCAAATAATTATCAACAGATATATGGAAAATGATGAGATTACTCTTTCCGATGTTGAAACGCTGTTAAAGAAAAAAATATACTGGAAAATCCCTAATAACTATTTTGCCTTAATGGCTTCAATAAATAAAGGGGTGTTGGTATCTGAGGATAATCCGTCCTCAAACGTTGCCGCAAGTTACAAGGAATTGGCAATAAATGTTGCAGATACCGTATTCAGAAATAAATTCGTGAAGAAATTCACTCCCGAATCGGAAAGAAAAATTGAAAATATATTGGAGATTTGATAATTGGCAATCACAGACAGATTAAAAAAATTTGATTTATATTCTGAGGAAGATAACTGTAATCCGGTATCTCCGGAGTTGGCTTCGTTATGTTCAGAGCTTACAAAGGCTTTGTCGCAGAAAATTGCGACAATACCTATTTGGTTTGATTATTCAAAAGATGAACAGCAAGAGTTGATTATGAGTTTTCTAAATTCAAAATTAAATGAGCAATTCTCCGAAATTAAATTGACTTCTGCTGAAAAAGAACGTATCAGTTCAATGTTTTTTACGTCTGTGTACGGATTTGGGTCTTTGGATTTTTTGATTTCCCAAAAGGATGTATCGAAAATCTTTGTTAATTCGCCTGCCGATATATATGTTGAAAAAAACGGCATTATAGAAAAATCTGATGTTGTAATTGACAAGACACAGTTTGATACACTTCTTGTAAGATTAATTGAAATGTCTGGCAAATCTTCTTCGGTTATTACATTTCGTCTGAATAATTTATTGGTTACAATACTCAGAGAGCCTGTATGCAGAACAAAGCTTATTTTAAAGAAGGTTTCCGATACGTTGTTTGATTTCGGATATTTTGAGAGAAGGGATATTCTGGATAGTAATATTTCCGAGTTTTTAAAAACGCTTATAGAAAACAAGAAAAAAGTCCTTATATCTTCCCCTGTTCAGTGCGGTAAAACAGCATTTCTGAATGCATTTATAAATGAAGCGGATGATAATGCAAGAATGTTATTATTTGAAGAAGGTTCATTGATTAATACAAAAAAAGCTGATATAAACAGGTTTGACGTGGAGGATTTAACCGAAAAAGAACAGAGAGATTTGATTACTGCCGCATTATATTATAATCCTGAATACATTTTTTCAGATATAAACAGTATCGGATTTAATATAGAAATTTCCGAGTTGTTGTCAGGAGATACAGGCTTTGTGTCTACCGTTCGGGCAAATTCTCCTAATGAGGCGTTGAGTTTTTATACGTCCGTACTTGTATCAAGACTGAAATGTACTGAAAAGTTAGCTAAAATGCAGTTTGCAAAAGATTATGATTATATAGTACAGCTCGAAAAGAATGATGATTTGTTTGTGATAAATTCCGTTACCGAAGTAAGTACAAATAAAGCCGGTACCCCTGTATTTGCCGAAAAACTTTCATTCAAGTCAGGTGAATATAAGTATAATTTTGTCTCTGATAAAACTGAGGTTGAGCAGGTTAATAATGCGAAAGAGCCGGCAGTAACCAAAGAGATTACTCCTAAAAAAGTATCTTTTCAGGCAAGATTTGGCAAGTAATTTGTTATTTCAAAGTTTATAAAAATATTAACATTTGTAAAAATTGGTTTAAAAACTCTAAATTTTTCTAAAATCTGTTCCGATATATAAAATGTATTAATTATTAGATAGGAACAGATAAAAGTGAACGAAACAGGCGCATCATTTAACAGACCATATAAGCCTTTTGGATTTAATGTAAAAGTTCCCGAAATTGGTGAACACACATTAAAACTTGCAGAAGGTACTTTAACGGGGATTGTTGCATCACCGGTAGAACCTCTGTTTGATTTTCTGGAGGAAAATGAACAGGTATTTAACGGAGATATTAATCACGAATTAAATAAAATATTTGCGCAGAATTTTACGATTGGTTCGGCAATGAGAATGGAAGATGAAAAAATTAACGGTATGCCGCCATCGTTTGATATGCATTTCTAAATAAGTTTACTACCTACACATACCTAACACTAACATTTAAAGCCCCATATAAATGAGGCTTTTTTATTATTCAGATAAATTTTTTGTGTTAATTTTTGAAATTCGTTCTCCGTTTTCGGAGTTAAACAGTTCCACATTATAATATAAATGATTTGGTTCGGCTGTTCTTTCTAACGTCAGTACCGGATTACCCGTTTTTGGATTATTTACGATAACATTATGGAAACTTCTGTTAACGGGGTCTATTTCTATACTTTGGACGAGTTTACCGGTCTTTGAATCAATATATTCCATTTTATCCAAATGCTGTATCCCGATGCCGTTTCCAAAATCTTTATAACGTTCGGGATTGAAGTGCATAATGCCCGTAAGTCTGTTGGTATCTTCAGGAATATCCCTTATTGTTCTTAATCCGCCTTCCGGTCCTTTATCAAAAATATAAATAACTTTTGAACTGTCAGGACGGGATTCGTGGATTGTATTTCCTATAACTTTATAAGTACCTCTGTAACCTGAATTCGGGTCTGCTATCCAACTGTCAAAGGCTGCTGTAAAATCTTTTTTATATCTTCTTAACCCTTTATTCAAGTTATTAATGACAGGATATTGATTGTCTAAATTTCTGACTAAGTCTTCTATATTATTATCAAATTCTTTAATAAACATTTTTGCCCTTTGAAGCGGTGAAATTGAGCCATCTTCAATTCCTTTAAGTGCTTCTTCCGGAGTCATATATTTAGTTAAATATTTCGGCATGTTAGCGAGTTTTTCTTCGCGTTTTAAGGCTTCAATCTTTTCTAAGTTATCAAGAGCCTCAATAACATCATCATCCGTAACTTTAGCCGCATTAGAATCTATCTTTACATTTTTTTCGGGTTTTTCTATAATTGCTGCTTCTTCATTTAATTTCGGGTTGACTGTTTCCGGCGTCGGTTCTAAAACAGGTTTGATTTCAGGTTCAACAGCAGATTTAATTTCCGCAGCCGGTTCTATAGCAGGTTCATCCGAAGGTTTAACTGTGGGTTTCGGTTCAGGAATGTGCTCATCTGCAGGTTTTATTATTGTTGGAGATGTTTCATTTTTCCCTGATATAAGGTTTTCGCCATCTCTGATTACCTGTTTTGCGGATTTGCTGAACCATCCTTTTTTAACGCCTATAATACCAAGTACTGTCGCTGCTGTTACGGCAACTCCCCCTATAACATAAGGCATATTTTTTGAATGAATGAATCCTTTTTCATCCGAATGTTTACTGTTTTCTGCTGTCGGCTTATTTACACTACTGTTTTCAACTTTTGGAGCTTGCGTATTTTCTCTAAAAGTTACAGATGAAATTTTGGATATATTCATTTTATAAATCTCCTTCACGAAGTATTAAACCCTGTGAATAAATTTTTTTGTTATTTCAGTGAGAATTTTTTACAACACGTTACTTTTTAATTTTTACTGCTGCATCTATCAAACCCTTAAATAGCGGATGCGGTCTGTCCGGTCTGGATTTAAATTCAGGATGGAATTGTACTGCGACAAACCATTTTAGTTTAGGCAGCTCAACAATTTCTGAGAGCATCCCGTCAGGTGACATTCCTGAAAATACCAAACCTGCATCAGTAAGAGGTTTTATATATTCAACATTAACTTCGTATCTGTGTCTGTGACGTTCCGATATAACATCGCTGCCGTAAGCTTTGTGTGCAACAGAACCCTTCTTTAAAATACAGTCGTAAGCGCCTAATCTCATTGTGCCGCCGTAACCCTGAACATTCTTTTGTTCAAGCATCATATCGATTACAGGATGTTCCGGATTTTCGTCAAATTCTTTTGAGTTAACGCCCTTTAGGCCAAGTACATTTCTTGCATATTCAATAACTGCACATTGCATACCCAAACATAATCCTAAGAAAGGTACATCATTTTCTCTGGCATAACGGATAACATTTAATTTTCCTTCTATGCCTCTGACTCCAAAACCTCCAGGAACAACCACAGCCTGAACATCTTTCATAAGTTCTTTGCAGTTTTTCCAGTCAACGCATTCTTCCGAATTTATCCATTTAATGTCTATTTTTACTCCGTCAGCATAGCCGGCATGTTTTAGCGATTCAACGACAGATATGTATGCATCAGATAATTTTGTGTATTTGCCTGCAATAGCAACAGTAATCTGTCCTTTAGGATTTTTTATATTTTCCACTAATTTTTTCCATGCATTCAAATCAGGTTTTCTGTCTTCCACCTGAAGCATTTTTAACACAACTCCTGCCATGTTTTGTTCTTCCATTGCAAGCGGAACTTCATATATACTTTTCATATCACGACATTCCAGAACTGCTTCTTTCGGCACTGAGCAGAACAGAGCGAGTTTTTCTTTTTCTGTTTTTGGTATCGGTTTAGATGTACGGCAAACAAGAATTTCCGGTTGTATACCGTAACTTCTGAGTACATTAACACTGTGTTGTGACGGTTTTGTTTTGAGTTCTCCCGAGGTCGGCAAATAAGGCAGTAATGTACAATGAATGGATACCGCATTTCCGATGCCAACTTCCGATTTGAATTGACGGATAGCTTCAATAAAAGGTAAGCTTTCAATGTCACCTATTGTTCCGCCGATTTCAATCAGCTGAAAATCAGGATTAAACTGCTTAGTTGCACCCAAAATTCTTGATTTAATTTCATTAGTTATGTGAGGAATAACCTGAACCGTACCTCCAAGGTAGTCCCCGCGTCTTTCTTTTTGTATTACATGCTGATATACACTACCTGAAGTTACGTTATTATATTTCCCTAAATTAGTGTCCGTAAACCTTTCATAGTGTCCTAAGTCCAAATCTGTTTCCGCACCGTCATCTGTAACAAATACTTCTCCATGCTGGAAAGGACTCATTGTTCCGGGGTCGACATTTATATACGGGTCACATTTCTGATTGATTACAGAAAAACCTCTTGCTCTTAATAATCTTCCAAGAGATGCTGCAACTATACCTTTACCCAAGGAACTGACTACACCACCCGTAATAAATATGTATTTCGTCATTATTTTTACCCCATTTCCTGCTATAATCCTTAACCAACACAATAATAATTAAAATTAAATTAATTAATTTTTGGCACTTTAAAGAAACCGTTTTCTTCTTCCGGTGCATTAGCCATTAATTCTTCTTTTGTTTGTTCATATACAACTTTGTCTTCTCTCATTACGTTTACAAAATCAATAACCTGAGTCATTGGTTTTACATTAGATGTATCTACTTCATTCATTTGGTCTACATATTTTAAAACATCCCCAAGCTGTTTTGTATAAAGTTCTTTTTCATCTTCTGTTAATTCAAGTCTTGCAAGCTTTGCGACATGTTCAACATCTTTTATCGTAATCATTAACAATTCTCTCCATTTATCTAAAAACTTATAACAATCATAGCACGAAAGATTTATTAAAAAACAAAATATTACATAAATTTAAAATTTTGATTTAAGTACGTTGTATGCTTTATAATTTTAGTATCTTTTGGGAGATTTGTTTTGCGTAAAAATAGAAGAGTTTCTAATAATGATAATATAGATGAGTTAGTAATTAAGTATAAGCGGGAGACTGACGAAAAGAGAAAACGTTCTATACACCTGAGAATAGTCGAACTTGGTATGGAGCTTGTTAAAAAAGTCGCATCTCCGATTGCTATGCAGAATTTATCTCCGATTGAGGATTTAATGCAGGTCGGAGCCGTTGGATTAATCAAAGCTATTGATTTTTATACACCAAACCGTAATGCAAAATTTTTAACTTATGCGAATTATTTTATAAAAGGTGAAATTCGTCATTACATAAGGGATAAAGCTGCTATTATAAAAACTCCGAGAAAAGTTCAGGAGCTGTTGTTTAAAATATACGCTACCCAGAAAGAATTGAAGGAAGAGTTGAAAGCAGAACCCACAACAAAACAAATTTCGGAACGTATTAATGTTCCTGTGGAAAAGATTGAAGACGTAATGAAGATTGAACAATATAAGACGATGATTTCTTTGGATCAGACAATATCTTCCGATAACGAAGATGTTTCTTTGCTTGACAGAATACCGGCAGAAGATTATCAGGAATTTCAGGATTTTTATGAAAATAAAATTCTTATTGAAGATACTATAAGAAGATTACCGGAGGAGTTAAGAAAAATATTAACGATGAGTTTTTTTGAGGAATTAAATCAAAGAGAAATATCCGAAAAAATGAATATTTCTCAAATGCAGGTATCACGCCGGCTTAAAAAGGCTTTGAACAGAATGTATGAGATTATTATGAGGAATGAAAGATGATACAATCCTATTTATTACTTATTGCAATTTTATTTATTGTATTTTGTTTTGGTGCAATTATAGGAAGTTTTTTAAATGTAGTTATATTAAGAGCGTTTAGCGGTGAGTCGATTGTTCTGCCGCCGTCAAAATGTCCTAAATGTCAGAATAAACTTAAATGGTGGCATAATATTCCAATTTTATCCTATTTATTACTCAGAGGAAAATGTTATTTCTGCCATGAAAAAATAAGTATTCAATATCCGATTATTGAATTTGTTACCGGTTTACTTTTTGTTTTGGTATTTATACAGTATGGAATTATGCCGGAAACTTTATTTGCACTTGTTATTGTTTCCCTGCTGATAGTTATATCTGTTACAGACATAAAGGAGCAGATAGTTTTTGATAAACATACATATGCTCTTATTTTTGTTGGTCTGGTTTATAATTTTGCTCTTACTGCATTTATTGTGTATAATCAGGCATTTAACACTATTTCAGGCTTTCATTTAACTAAAGATTTTTTATTAAATAATCCTCTGACTTTGTCTGTATTAGGATTAATTCTTGGTGCTGTTATTATGGAAATTGCGGCAAGAATAGGTAATTTAGTAGCAGGGGAAAGAGCCTTTGGCGAAGGAGATACTTACATAGCTGCAGGGTTAGGTGCGGCTTTTGGCTGGCAAAATGTAATTTTAATTATTATTTTGAGTGTTATTTTTCAGGTAATTTGTTTATTACCGTTGTTTATTAAAAAACAAATTTCAATGAAAAGGTATTCAACGGTTATTTCTCTGTTACTTTTGCTCGGAAGTATTGTTGTATTTCTCCTTTTACAGCACAAAACTCAACTGTTTAATAATGATTTGATTTTGTATATATCAATATTTGTTGAAATTTTATTGGCTGTTATTGCTTGTATAAATATAATCAAAGGCTTAAAGCATAAAGATGAATTAACGTATTTACCGTTTGGACCGGCTTTGGCTTTTTCAGCATTACTTGTACTTCTTGTAAATATTTCAATCCCGTTGTTCTAAAAATCAACACATGGGAGGATTGATTTTACTTAACAAAAATTTATATAATTGTTATGTAATTATGACTTGTTATTTAAAATCATTAATTTAAACATGTAGTAAGTAGAGGTAACGTTATGGCAAGTGTTGTAAATTTATTAACTCAAATGTTTTCATCGGGCAGAGTACAGACGACTACTCCTGTAGTTTCTAAACCAGCTAATCCTTATGGAAATAATCCGTTCGTAAGTTACAACGGTTATCGTTACGATAGTGCTACTTACGCTAAAAATAAACCTGTTAGCGGGGGGTATTTTGCAGGTTATTACAACGGTAAACAAAATATTGTAGGTAGAAGACTTTTTGTTGAGGTGTAAAAACACGAGAGCTTTATTAATGAAGCAAAAAGGATAACCGTATGGTAAAAAACTTATCATACGGTTTTAAATTTGTTATTAATGAGTAATGTTAGGCATCCAGAATGGTTTAGTGTTAGTGTTTTTTGCATGTTCTATGTTACTCAATAAATCCATTACTTCATCTGAATTTTTAATTGACTGAGCCTGTTTTGCATATTCAAGAGCGGAATCCGGATTATTGTTATTCAAATACATTGCTGCAATATCATAAAGAATAATGTATTTGTCGGAATCGGTTTTCGCCTTATTATATCCTTCCTGAAAAGCCGCAAGAGCTTTTTCTATATTACCTGATTCGTCGTATGCTATACCTAAATCAATATATCCGTTCGGTAAATCAGGTGCTTCTGAAATGTAATTTTTGGCTTCTTTTATTTTTTGTGAAGTTCTTACATTTATGTCCCCCAAAACTACTGCAGGATCGAGTAATTTGGATGTGTTAATCTCTGACAACGGTGTATTTGTTATTGTCGGGACAAGATTATACAGCAGTTTAAGTGTGCTTATATCTTTTACTGATATATATTGAAAATCACTTCTGTATTCAATAAAGAAAGTGTTAGAGCCGGCATCTGTCTGGTTTGTCATATACATTAAATCGTCTGTGCTGTAGCTGTGTCCCATAATACCAAGAGCATGTCCTATTTCGTGCAGCACTGTATTATACAATTGTTTATCCGAGAAAAAGGCTCCGGTAGCATCTTTATCATATATAGTGATAATCATTTGTTTAAGTATTTTATTTTTAATAACAGGTTCGGTATGAGCTACTACATATTTGCAACCGGATTCTTTGCAACCGGAGTCAGGAGCACCTTTTAATTCAACTACAATGTCGGCAGCCGATGATTTATCAATAAAATCAAATTGAATAAATCCCGATGATGCTGCCCATTGACCAAAGGCTTTCATTATTTCCGAATTATACCATTCAGGATACATTGAGTTTTGTTCAAACGCTATATATACTTTTAGCGGGAACGTTGAAGGATTCCAACGAATAATATCTTTGCCCATAGGTGCCTGTTCAATGTAGTTCGTTCCGTATTGTTTGTTTATGTTATTTTTCCATAAATTAATTTGAATACCCGCAAAAACATGTGCTCCATCTTTGTACATGTCGTTTGCAATTTCGCACATCTCTTTTTGAACCTTGTACGTAGGTTTGAATTTTGCTAAAGTCTGTACATAATAATATCTGTAATTGGAGTTTGATTTATTCCATAAAAGTGCACGTGAAAAATTTTCGTATGCGATTGCGTATTTTTTATTATTAAAAGCATTTACACCCATCTTGAAAAAATATGCAGGTAGTCCTATAAATGCTGCCAGTAATGCAAATATTATAATAGCAAGAATACTAAGTCCGAACAGGTGTCTCTTCTTCATTATCCTTAATCCCCTTTTCAGCTTCCAAAAGTTTTTCCAACGAACGGGTATCCCCTTTTAATTTAAAGTATTCGGCAAATTTAGATGTCGTTTTTAAATTATAACTTCTCCCATTTTTGTCTTTTGTTCTTGAAATAAGCTCTTTTTCAAGTAATTCTTGAATATGCTCGTATGCTGTAGAACCTCTCAATTCTTTTAAGTCTGTTTGACGTATGGGCTGTTTTAGAGCTATAACTGCAAGGGTTTTTAAAACAGGTGGTTTTAATTCCACGGGACATAATTTTTCGACAATATCCATATGTTCTTCTTTTACCTGAAGAATATAGCCGTTTTCATCATCAATTTCCAGTGCTCCCGGTCTTGCAGAATAGTCCATAATTAATTCTAACATGGCTTCTTCTGTTTTTTCCACATCTTCTTCTTCAAGTATTTCTGAAATTTCTTTTATTGTAAGAGCTCTGGCTGTAGTAAATAAAACAGCCTCAATTCTAGCTTTCAACTGTTCCATTCGCTTTTGTTCCTTTTACAACATATAAATCAGAGTAAAACTCTTTCTGATATAAATCATAATCTGTATCAACAGTGAGAAATAGTAACGCAATATATGCACTTATTTTATCCATTCCCAAAAGTGTTAATTCATTTAATTCGACCTTATCCTGACTTTCAAAAATTTGTTGAAGATTATCTTTTAATCTAAGTACACAATCTTCAATATATTCTTCGTGAGCAAGATTTATGATATCGTCAGGCGTAAATCTTTTATATGATGTTACACGTTGTTTTGCACGTTCGTGAGCATTCTTTATTGACTGAGTTCTGTCTAATTTTTCGTAAAACTTTAACTGTCTGATTAAATCGTGCAATGTTACAACACGATTACGGTTTAATCTTACACTTGTTCTCCTTTGTAAAACATCTTCTATAGTTTGTACGTTTGCAGTCGGAATATAATCTTCTTCAGGGTATTCTACAATAAAACCGTCATCATCATATTCAATATTTTCTTCAGGTTCATCCTGAAATTGCAGAACATCAATTCCATCTAAAATTTTTGATTTCATATTTAACAGGACTGATGCAAACAAATATGTTCTGCCTGTAATTCTTAGATTTTCAGATTTCATTTCACAGCAGTGTGCCAAAAATTTATCCGTAATATCAATGATATCAATATTCCAAGGATCTATTTTTCCGGCTTTTGCCATAGAAACAAGTATGCCGATACCGTCATTTTCTGCATTTTTTTCTATTTCAGGTAAATCTATATTGTAGTTTACTACCGCTGTGCTCATACTAATCTCTTAATTTTACTCCCGTTACTTTTGTTATGCCTTTTTCTTTTTGAGTTACACCTATTGTCCTATTAGCTGATTCTATCATAGGTTTGCGGTGACTAACTACTATAAATTGCGTATCTTTTGCTTGCTTCTGCACCATTTGGGCGATACGTTCAACATTCATTGTATCTAAATTTGCATCAACTTCATCAAGTGCGTAGAAAGGTGACGGTAAATATTTTTGTATAGAGAACACAAAAGCTAATGCGGTAAGTGATTTTTCTCCGCCTGACAAGCTGCCAAGTCTTTGATGTTTTTTATCTCTTATACTTACTTTCATATCCAAGCCGCCGGATAAAGGATCTTCAGGGTTTTCAAGTATAAGTTCTCCTTCACCTTCAGATAAATTATGGAATACTTCTTTGAAGTTTTCATTAATATTATTGTATGAAATCATGAATGCTTCTTTTTTCTGCTGTTCATAACCGCTCATACGTTCAAGAATTTCTTTTCTTTCTTTTGATAAAATATCTATTCTTTCTTTTAATTCTTCCTGTCGAGCTAATTTTTCGTCGTATGTAGTCAATGCTCTCATATTGACATCGCCGAGTTCCGTCATTTTCTTTTCCAAACGCTGAATTTTGGCATTGATTTCATCGATTGATATTTCAACGGGTTCCAGTTTTGAAATATCCTCTCCGGTATCTTCCAATTCTTTTTTTGCCGTGTCAAGCTGAGGTTCAAGTTCTCTTCTTCTGGCTTTGAAAGATTCTATCTGTTCTGCAATTCGTTCAATATCGGATGATTTAATATGTTTTTCTTTTTCTAAGTTGTTTATATCGTTTGCTATCTCATCACGTTGCTTCAGTAATTCGCCCAATTTTTCCTGAATAACTTCGATTTGTTCCGATAAAACTTCAACTTTCTTATTAAGTCCGTCTATCTCAACTTTAAATGCCTGTTTATCTTCTTCAAGTTTAATATTTGCCTTTTCTTTTTCGTCAATTTCTTCTTTCTTGGTTTTAATCAATTCTTCATTAAAAACGATTTGGCGTTCAAAGTCGTTTTTATCATTATTTGTTGTCATTAAATTGGCTTGTAAACGTTTGATTTCGGCTTCAACACCCTCCGTTTTTTCCTTTAAATCTTTTAAATCTTTATCATTAATGAGTTTTTCAATCTCTTCTATCTGAGATTTAATCTCAAGCATTCTGTCATTTATTTCAATATTCTTTTCTTCAAGTTTATCAAGTTTTTTATTTAATGTTTCAATTTGAGGTTCAGATGTTTTTATGAACTCAGCTTTTTCTTTCAATATGTTTTCGCTGTTTTCATAATTTTTAGACATATTATCCAGCTCTAATTTTGCCTTTGAATGTTCGGTTACACAATCAGAATATTGTGTTCTGACAGTATTTAACTTAGACTCAAGAGATGCCTTTTTAGCATCTAATTTGCCAAGCTGGGTTTCCATATCTTTAACTTTTTTCTTATATTCTTCAAGCTCCTTATCATCATTTTGTGAAAATGAGAAGCCGGTCTTTTTAGCCGAGCCGCCTGTTATAGCACCTGATTTTTCGAATAATTCACCGGCTAATGTAACCATACGATATTTACCAATCAGGCGTTTTGCACATTCCATATCTTCAACAACGATAGTATCGCCTACCGCATAGAAAAATGCATTAATATATTCATCATCAAAATCAACTAAGTTAATTGCGAAATCAATAACGCCCTTATCTTTAGGTAATGCCAGTTTTGACGGTGCTTTTGCAACTTTATTCAAAGGAATAAAGGTTGTTCTGCCAGCATGAGAAGATTTTAATAACTCAATTGCGACAGATGCCACATGCTCGTCCTCAACTACAATATGCCCCATTCTGCCGCCAAAAGCTATTTCCATAGCTGTTGAATATTCTTTGTCAACCGTTCCCAACTGCATAAGAGGAGCATGGACACCTTTTAATTTTGCATTCATAACGGTATCTATTGCAATATTAGATGCAGAAGCACTTGCAACTTGCTTTTGGGTTTCAAGCTTGGATAATTTTGCATATCCCATTCTGATATTGTAATTTAAGTCATTTATCTCATTATTTGTGGTATCTAAATCGTGAAAAGTGGTTTGCTGTACAGATTTGAAATCATCCATTTCTTTTGAAAGCTGTTCGACAAGTTCTTTTTTTAACTCATAATTTGAGGTATAATTTTCTTTCATTTCCTCAAGTTCGACAACCTTATCCTTGGCTTCCCGAACGGATTTCTGCAGGCTTTCCAGTTCACTTTCAAGCGGATATTTTTCTTTCAGCAGCTGATTCTCTTTATCTTGTAAGGTTTCCAGTTCTTTTCTCAGCTTATTACGGTTTTCTATATGTTGTTCTGCCGTACTGCTTAGCCCTGTCATATCCTCTAATATTTTCTTTAACTCTGCATTTTTTCCTTTTATTTGTTCTTCAATTTTCTGGGCATTTTCAATTTTTAAAGTAATCTGAAGTTTCGTATCTTCAATTTTTTTCTTGAAATTTTCTATGCCGTTAATAGCATTTTCAATAGTTCTTTTATTATCGTGAATCTGTTTATCGGCAAAATTTATAGCATTATTTTTGCGGTCAATTTCACCTTTCAGGGTTTCTTCCTGCCTTTTAAGTTCTATTTGTTGAGCTTCACCTTTTTCAGCAACTTCTTTTCTTATTTGTTCGTATTTTTCTCGTATTAGCTTGATTTTTTCATCAATATCTTTAGTTTTAAGTTCTTCTTCTTTTTTCTTCTTGGTGAACTCTAAGATATTTTCATGTGCCTGTTCAAGGTTTCTTTTAATATCAAAGAAACGAACTTTTGCAACCTGACTTTCTAAACCCTGCTTTTCTTCCCTAAGTTTTTGGTATTTAATTGCGACTTCACGTTCTTCTTTGAGCTGTTCCAGCATGGTTGTAATTTCAGTCAATATTACATTAGAACGTTCTACTCTGCGTTCAACATCCTCCAATTCACTTGTTGCCTGATCTATTCGGCGGTCGAAGTCTGCTATTCCCGCAATTTCATCTATAATTTTACGTCTGACTTTAGGCGTACAATTGGTAATTCCCTGAACATCTCCCTGCATCATTACGTTATAGCTGTTTGGGGTAACATTATATTTTTCAAGTAAGGTGTGAACATTTTCTCTTGTCGTAACGCTGTCGTTTATGTAATATGTGCTTGCGTAACCCTGAGTAGATTTTCTGATTCTTCTTGCTATACTTAAATCTCCTTCCCCTTCAACATCTCCGAATGTGACTTTTACATACGCATCATTTCTTTTTGTGTAAGTCGATATGAAATGGGAAAGGTTCTCAGCACGAAGTTCACTTGCATTCGCTAATCCTAAAGCAAATAATACACTGTCGATAATGTTACTCTTACCGGAGCCGTTTGGTCCTGAAACCGTAGTAAAACCCTTTAAAAGGGGAATCTCCGATTTGTTTGCAAATGACTTAAAATTATCTATTTCCAATTGTTTTATGTACATAATTTACCTGTTTTCACACATCCCTTTTTACTATTAGACAATATTTTGCGAATAATGTCAAACCGGTTAACAATTTGTGATTTATTATATAATTTTTTACATTATTTGTGATTGTTAAATTATCTAATTCATGTTATAATTTCATGCAAAGAAACGATTCGCCGATGTGGCTCAGGTGGTAGAGCAACTGATTCGTAATCAGTAGGTCGGGAGTTCGAGTCTCCCCATCGGCATTCTGTAAAAGAAGGAGTGTATATTATGTTAGAAAAATTAGAAAAATTTCAAATTTTGGCATTGTCATTCGTGATTGCTGCCGGAGTTGTTATAGCTGCAAATTCCGTAACGAGTGCTATTTCTAAGGATACTGTTACTGTTACGGGTTCTTATTCGCAAACGGTAGTTTCGGATAGTGCAAGACTTGAATTTGAATTAAATGCCAGAGAAGCTACAAAATCTAAATCGTATGAAGTTTTAAACAAACAGGTGCCTGTGGTTTTAAAATATCTTGAGGACAAAGGTTTTTCAAAAGACGAAATTGATGTAAAAACACCAAATGGTTATAATTCTTATAAATCTTATCCGAACGGCAATTCTTCAAACGAAATCGCGTATTATAATCTGTCAAGAAGATTTGAAATCAAATCAAAGGATGTTGATAAGATAAAGAGTGTTGCAGATGACATTACAAATTTGATTGCTAAAGGTTTGGATATTGATGTTTATAATCCGAATTACTACTATTCAAAATTATCGGATATAAAAGTTAAAATGTTGGAAGAAGCAACTAAAGATGCTAAAAACAGAGCTGCAGCCATGCTGAAAGCTACTCACAACAGAGTAGGAAAAATTCAGTCTGTCAAAATGGGAGTTTTCCAGATTACTCCTGTTGATTCCAATGATGTATCCGATATGGGTATTAGTGATACTACAAGTATTGAAAAGAAAATTACTTCTGTCGCAAATGTTACTTTCAGTGTAAAATAAAGGAGGTTATATGAAAAGGATTGCGATTTTGTCAGTTATATTGACTTTTGGATTAGGTGCGTATGCAATGGATATTCCGCCTTCTGTTGGTCAGTTAATCAATGATGTCGGTAATATGCAGAATACTGAATCACAGTTAAAATTGCTTCAAGAGGATAGATTCAGAAAAGAAGAATATAATGAATTTAAGGATATGAAACAGGTTAAAGAAGCAAGAAACAAAAAAATTCAGTTGGAACAAAATTACAGAGAGATTCAAAATCAGCATCAAAGCCAAATGAACGGCTATAATCAGGATATAAATTTTGTAAAAGAGAATGGCAGAATTATATTAAAACGTGTTGATTAGGATTTAGTTCTTAATTTAAAAATCCCGAATCAGATTTAATCTTTTTCGGGATTTTTTATTGCAAATTATTATTCGTTTTTGAAACTCCAAAATTCAGGATTAAGCATTACTATAAATGGGATTAGTTCTAAACGTCCTACCAGCATATTTAGTATAAGAATAATTTTTGTAGATACCTGCATTCCGTCAAAAGAACCCATCGGACCAATTTCGCCAAAAGCAGGCCCGATATTCCCGATAGCTGCAAAGGTTGATGTGAAGCCGATTGTATGACTGTGTTCAATTAAAGTAACTATAATTGCAGATACTCCAAATATTGCCAGATATTGTAATACAAAGATTATAACCTGTCTTAAAACTTCTGTAGAAACAGCTTTTTCATTGTGTTTTACCGGTATAACAGCATTAGGATGTAATACTTTCGATATTTCATTTTTTAATACTTTAAAGACAAGAAGTAATCTCGCAATTTTAATTCCACCGCCTGCAGAACTGGAGCAGGAACTTAGTATCATTGCAATTACGAGTATAATTTGCGCTGAATATGCCCATTGAGCATAGTTACTGCTTGCAAAGCCTGATGATGTCATCAAACTTACGACATGAAAAGCTGCATGTCTAAAGGCATCTCCTATTGAGTAATAGTTAGTAAACATTAACGGAAATGCTATGATTAATGACAGTATTATTATTGCTCCGATATATACTCTGAATTCTTCATCTTTAAACAGTACAAGAGGATTCCTCTGTTGAAACGCTTTATACTGGAGGTTAAAACTTGTGCCTGCGAGAATCATAAAAAATGTGATTATGCAGGTTATAAGCGGCATATCGTATCCCATAATGCTGTGCGGGTGAGGAGAAAATCCCCCTGCAGACATAGTTGATAATGAATTGCAAACCGCATCAAACAGAGGCATTCCGGCAAGTTTTAATAAACATATTAATAAAATAGTTAATCCCAAATATAATTTCCAAAGTATAGAAGCGGTATTTCTCACTCTTGGGGTAAATTTATCTTCTGTAGGTCCGGGAGCTTCCGCAAAAAACATTTGTCTGCCTGCTACGGCAAACTGCGGCAGTACGGCTATAAACATGATTATAATTCCCATACCGCCTATCCACTGTGTGAAGCTTCGCCAAAAGAAAAAAGCTTTCGGGTAGTCAAAATGTGTCAGTATTGTTGCGCCGGTTGTTGTTATTCCCGATGTAGCTTCAAAAAGACTGTTAATTATTGACAAATTAAAAAACGGATAAGGTATTGCGGCAATAAGAGCAAAAATTACCCACGATGCTGCTACGATAAAAAGTCCTTCAGATTTTTTTATGTCATTAAGATTTTCAAGCTGTGTTGATGACGGTACAATTTTCCTGAGCAAATATCCTGTTCCTGCTGAAATTAATGCAGCACTGATGAATGGAAATATTGAATTAAAATCGTGGTAATATACTGCTACAAGTGCCGGTGCTACAAGTACAATACCTATGTACATCATAATAAGACTTAATGCATTTACTATATAACTTATTCTCATTTTAGCTTACCTTAAAAAATTCTTTTATTGCGTTGGCATCTTCTGCTTTTGTAAAGATTATAAGGATGTCTTCATATCTTATGTCGGTATCTCCTTTAGGTATAAGTACTTTATTGTTCCTTTGGATTATACCTATTATGGCAGCTACCGGAAGATGTAAATCCATTATCTTTTTCCCGCTAAATTCAGACTTAACAGGTATTTCCAAGACTTCTCCCTGCCCTTGTTCTACTGTTGCAAGTATGTCAGCATCATTTTCCGCTAAATCATTTTTAACTTCGTTTAAAGCAGAATTTTTTGGTGAAATAGCAATGTCAATTCCGACTTTTTCAAATAAAGGAATATTTAATACTTGGGAAACTCTTGCTATAACTCGTTTGACTCCAAGCTGTTTCGCAATCAGTGAGCATAGAAGATTTCTTTCATCATTATTTGTAACGCTGATTGCAACATCACATTCGTTAATAGATTCGCTGTCAAGTAATTTTAAATCTGTTCCGTCACCGTGTATTATAAGTGTGTGAGCCAATTCATCCGATAATTCTTCGCATCGGGTGTAATTTGCTTCTATTATTTTGGTTTTGATTTTCAATTTCTCTAAGTTTTGTGCAAGCATTAATCCGACATTGCCGCCACCAATGATAGCAACATTTTTGACATATTCTTTTTCGTGGAAAAATGTTCCGGCAAGTATATCCAAAGAATGAGATGTTCCCATAAATATAAGTTTATCTTCGGCTTTAAGTTCAGTTTCGCCGTTTGGTATAAACAAATTTCCGTTTCTTGTTATCCCGACTATCAGGGTATCATTGGTAAAACCGCACTCCTTGACTTTTTTATCCACTATCGGAAGATTTGATGTAACTTTATATTCAAGTAATCTTGCCCTTCCGTCTGCAAAATTTTCAACATCGAGTGCTTGAGCTACTGTAACAATTCTGAAAATTTCCTGTGTAAGAAGTTCTTCCGGCCAAATAATATAGTCTATGAAAAAATCACCGTATAGACCGTTATTTTTTTCAAAGTAAAGTGTATTTTTATATTCTTCTTTTGAAACAAAACAGATAGTCCTGATGCCGCTGATTTTTTTGGCAGCAAGGCAGGCTACGATATTGGCTTCATCAACTCCCGTGCAGGCAATAAATATGTCGGAATTAAGAATATCTGCCTGTTTAAGAGCTTTCATATCGCAGGCATTTCCCTGAACAAAACTTATATCAAGTTTGGAAAATTCTTCCTTACGATTTTCCTCTTTGTCAATAATTGTTATATCGTGGTCTTCAAAAAATTCTGTTGCAAGTAAACAACCTATTTCTGTAGCACCAAAGATTACTATTTTCATAAACTAATCCTCGTCCTCTATATATTAATTCCCGAGAGAACTATTTGTATTATGTTTTGAATTATCAAAAGTACTATTACCGCAACAGTAGGCGATAAATCAACCATCCCGATTGGCGGTATAAATTTTCTGAAAAGGTTGAGGTATGGGTCTGTAATTTCCATTA
The DNA here is from genome assembly GCA_902760645.1 of uncultured bacterium. Taxonomy (GTDB): domain Bacteria; phylum Cyanobacteriota; class Vampirovibrionia; order Gastranaerophilales; family Gastranaerophilaceae; genus UBA1221. The sequence continues at coordinate 10,606 of CACWHC010000011.1, read as the reverse complement.
TAGTTCTGTAAGGTTGTTTTTTGTAATCTAAACGAGGAATAAAACTGAATATACATCTTATAATAATTACTATTATGTATAGTGAAAATATTGCATTTATTCCGTTAAGTATTCCAAGCATCATAATCGCCTATCTCCATTTTTATAATTGAGAATTCTTTTTGGTATTTTTACATTCGCAGTGATTGCGTTCTGCAGGAATTTTCTCAATCATCTTGAATAACAATTTTTTCAAATTTTCTACGTTAGAATTAAATACTTCTATAACTTCGTGATGTGAAACCGGAGGTACATCTCCCACTAATCCCGCATCGTAGTCAGTTACAAGAGTAATGTTAAGAGGGCACATATCCAGTTCTTTTACAAGATAATTCTCAGGAAAAGCTGACATATTAATAACAGACCAACCTTGATTTGTAAAAAATTTTGATTCTGCTTTAGTAGAAAATCTTGGTCCGTTTATTACTACGATAGTACCTTCTTCATGAACTGTTATCCCTAAGTCTTTTGCCGTATCAATTGCGATTTGTCTTAGTTCAGGACAGTAAGTTTCGGCAGATGATGGGTGAGTTACTATTGGACCTTCAAAGAAAGTGGATTTTCTTCCGTCTGTCCAATCAACGAACTGGTCGCATATTACAAAATCGCCCGGTTTTATATTTTTTTGCAAACTGCCGGAAGCACAAGGAGATATTACTCTTTCAACACCTACAGATTTCATAGCCCATACATTGGCTCTATAATTAATCAAATGCGGGAGTATGGTATGATTTCTGCCGTGTCTTGGCATAAAAGCAACGCTATGTTCACCTATTTTACCGATAAACAGGTTATCGCTAGGCATTCCGTAAGGCGTTTCTACTTTTATTTCTTCAATATCATCTAAAAATTTATAAAATCCGGAACCTCCAAATACTCCGATTGACGCTAGTTTTTTATCTGTCATAGGTTTGCTCTCCTTGCTTAATCTCTTGTCGGTATAATTCTATCAGAAAATTTCAACTTATGCAAACTGTAAAATGCGATAATTTTGTTGACTTTTTAAAAATAATCATTAAATGAATAATAAATCTCATATGAACGGATGATTTTATGCATTATTACTTATAAATATCGTGTAATATCCGTTAAAATATATGAGTAAGTAGAGGTAGTATAAATGAAATTAAACGGCGGAATTGAATATTTCCAGGACGGGATAAGAACACCTTTATATGCTATGCAGGTTCAGCAGCAGCTTTTGAGTATTCATAACGGCAATGTTGTCGGTTTTGATAAAGTTGGATACCAGCGGCAGGAAGCTGTCATATCTTCTTTCAAAGAATTTATCGGAGTGCATGGTATTTCTACTTCAACGGATGATAAAGTCGGACGTATTACCATGACAAAAAATCCTTTGGATTTGGCTATTGCGGTTAAAGGTTATTTCCAAATCCAAACCGATAACGGGGTAAAACTTACACGTGACGGAAGATTTAAACTTGACAAAGACGGTAATCTTTTGAGTCTTGAGGATCACAAAGTTCTTTCTGAATCCGGTGTTCCTATTAAATTGCATATTGTACCTGATGATATAAGTAAAATTCAGGTGAAAGATAATGGCAAAATAAGTGTTTTTAACGATAAAACAAGAAAGCTGGAAGCAGTAGCAACACTTGGAATAGTTGATTCGCACGGTATGCTTGTAGAAGAACCTGTTATAAAACAGGGGTATTGTGAATTTTCCAATGTCGCTATGGCAAATGAATTTATGGAAATGATGCCGATAATAAGAAATTTTGAGGCAAACAGGCAGATGTTTCTTATACAAAATCAAAATTTACAGAAATTGATAAGCCAATTAGGTCAGCAATAGTGAGGTAAAAGCATATGCATAATTTACAGGGAATAATTAGAAGAAGCACATCAAATGCACTTAATCAATGGGAGCGTTTGGGTTATGTCGCAAATAATTTTTCCAATATGAATACCAAAGGTTATAAGAATGTTCGTTTTGAACAGTTGTTGTCCGAGGACGGATATTTGACAGGTGCTGTCAGAACAGATTATCATCAGGGTTCTTTACAGGTAACGAGTAATCCGTTTGACCTTGCAATTGACGGACAAGGTTATATCCCTGTATTTTCCGAAACAGGTAAAGTAGCTTATACCCGTGATGGTGCTTTTAAACAGGGCAAAGACGGATACCTCGTAACTTCTGACGGATGGATTGTCGGTAATGGGATTCAAATTCCGTCGAATGCTTACAGATTTGAAATTAAGCCTAACGGCGAAGTTTTTTCTTATGAAAAAGGCGAGTCTAAAGGTAAAAAACTTGGTACAATCCCGCTTGTAGTATTCGCAAATCCGGAGGGACTTGATTTGTGTGATAATAACAAGTTGCAGCCAACGGAGGAATCCGGAGAACCTGTACTTATTAAAAAGCATGAAAGATTTTGCCAAAATCAATTGGAAAATTCAAATGTCAGCGTATTTGGTTCTGTTACTGATATGTTGCGTTTGAATGCTTCAATGCTTGCAAGTACAAAGATGATGAAAGTTGTTGATGATATGTATAACAAATCAATCAATATAAGAGAATCATAATGAGGTAATGATATGTATACACCGTTAAACAGTATGGGCAGAACAGAATTAATGTTAGATTTGATTTCTCAAAGACAAGTTGCTTTGGGTTCAAATCTCGCAAACGTTCATACCCCGGGTTATGTAAGACGTGATATTAATTTTGGAGAATATTTGAGCTCTATGAATAGTCCTCTTGAGACAAAATTATCTCAAAAATTGGGTCCGTCTGCCATAATTGAGGAACATTTTCAGGAACAAATAAGACCTGATAAAGAGTTATTGGAAATTCAGAATAATGCTCTCCTTTACAGTATGGCGACCAGAAGAATGTCAAATATCATTACGGAAATGAAAACTGTTATAAATGTTGGTAAGTAAGGTTAAATAAGGTAATAATTATGGGTATACTTGAATCAATGAACATAGGCGGCAGGGCATTAAGAGCTCACGGTTACAGATTGGATGTTCATACCAAGAACATTGCAAATGTGGATACTCCGAATTATGTCCGTAAAATTCCTATTTTGAATGCAACTGAAGATATATCATTTCATGGTTTGATGAATGAAATGAAAGAAGACGTCTTTGGTGTAGGAACACTTCCTTACTTACAGGGTGGTGTCGTATTTAACGGCAGTGTTGAAGACCCGACTTTGGGTGATAAAATATATAAGCCGGGACATCCTGATGCTGATGCAAACGGCTATATTCGTGCTTCAAACGTAAATCCTACCGTTGAAATTGCCGATGCAATACTTGCTCAAAGAGCTTATGAAGCTAATCTTGCTCTTGTTAATATCAGTAAATCCATGGCTCAAAAGGCTGTTGAAATCGGAAGATAGGTTATTCCAGTTCTTCCCTTTCATAAAGCTTGCGGATTTTCTTTTTAAGTGTATGCAGGTATTTTTGATTCTTTTTACTTAAATATTCTTTAAGTGCGTTGATTGAATCGTTGTTTAGTTTAAATAAATATTCATTTTTAGTATCGCCAATTGGTTTTACCTGCATGTATGCTGACAGAGTGTAATGGCATAGCCATGATAGCAGAGTTGTGTGATGTATTTCTATTATTTTTGCCAAATCTTTTACCGATATTGCTTTCTTATAATATTTCATGTTCAGTTACTCCTTATATTTCTCTGCTTTTAGCAATAACCTGTAATGTCGTTTGACATTCAAATTTTTCTTTTAATCGGCTTAAATAGCTTCGTACGGTCCAATAACTTATTTCAAGACTTTCTGCTACTTCTTTATCTCCCATCCCTCTCATTTTCATACTAAGTATAGTGCTTTCCCGTTCTGATAATTTTTTTAATCCCATTTAATTCTTCCTCCTTAATCCGGTTAAGCGGATAGTTTGAAACAGGGTAAGTATAGCACTGAAATTGTTGCAATATATTTGCAATGCATGACTTGCCAGTTTATTCATTTTAGGCTACAATTATCAATGTGAGTAGATAATTGAAGTCTTTTTTATCCGCAAATTATATTACCAAATATATACCAAAGCGAATAAAAATGCAATACCAAAATGAATAATGATTTTTTAGAACGTTTAATAGAAGTTAGAAAATTTTTCGGATTAAGTGGATATTCATTTGCCAAGAAGCTTAATATTCCTCAGCCTACATATTTAAGATATGAAACAGGCGAACAGAAACCTTCAGGCAGGTTAATTAAAGCTTTGGTTATGCAGTGTAGAGTTAATGCATATTGGTTGTATTCAGGACAGGGCAATATGTTTTATAATCCTGAAGCAAATTCCGGTGTCAGGCAGAATGATATAACTATTGAGGAAAAACTGAGCGGTTTTGGAAAACGTCTTTCAAAATTGCAGGCTCAGCATAATTTTTTGGACAGAGAAATGGCTACACTTCTTTGTGTTACGGAACGCCAGTATATTTCTCTTGTTGCAGCTTCCAAAATGCCCGATTTGGAAATATTGAACAGAATAAAACAAAATTTTAAGGTTTCTGTAGACTACCTTTTATATGGCGATTAGTTGTATGCTTTTATTTCACCGGTTTTGGTGTCAATTTTGACCTTGTGTATTTCTTCAAGGCTTTTTGTAGTATTGAAATATCTGTGTTCTATTTTTTTATTTGTTTTGTTAATCAGGTCAAGAAGCTCTGCAGTATTTTCCCGGCTTTGTTTTTTTAAGCTGGTGATTTCGAAATGCAGAAATATTCCAAAGACAATAAACATTGCTATTACCAGTACAAAAACTCTGTTGACTTCGTTCATCATAAAGTTTTTCGTATCAGAAAATAAAATATTAAAGTTTTTAATCATAAAATCTTTCTCTTTCCCCAACTATATATTCGTATTATCTTAATTCCATGAACTATAAAAAATAATTCAAAGTAACATTCTTGCATTTATTTTATCGGATTATCGATAAATTTGCAAAAATTTTTGCCAAAAACCGTTGCAAAATCGAGATTTAAAAATCCTGAAAAATCTTGCAGGGTAATTAAAACGGCGAACTTAACAAAAAATAACACTACGAAATGTAATTATAATCTCAAAAAGTAATGACAAATGCGTACAAAGAGTTATAATAAGAATAGCCCGGTAAAGCGGTAGAACAGATGTAAGTCCATAAGTAGTGTTCTGTTTTGAAGTTTTGCAATACGGGGTGGGAGGTATTATGTTAATATGTTGCAACCGCCATTTTAGAGGCGGCTATTATCGTGTGCTGTCAAATCGGCAGGACTTTTACAGACGTATTGAATATGGGATTTGTCCGTGTTGCGGTGTTTACCGATTCCTTGATTTCAGAATTGTGATGGGAAAAGAAAGACGTAAATTTCTTTCGGGTAAAGATGCGGAATTAGCTTTTGAAAAAGTTATAAGGTCGCTTCGTTCAGAAAAATGCGGTACTAAAACTAATCAGAATTTTTATTTCGGGGATTATAAGGTTACTAAAAAGAAGGATGCTAACGGTAATCCCGTTTATCTTCAGCTGAGGCGTAATTTCAATGATGAAGCTGAAATTTTAGGGGAAGTAAATACGGTTGTTTATAAGCTGAGTAACGGATAAGGGTATTATATGGCTAAAGAAATAAAATATAAAAAGGAATATTGTAAATTGATTGTTGAATTTTTTAGTGTGCCGCATACTGTTGAAAAATACGAAGTAACAACCGATAAAAACGGGGAAAAAGTTAAAAGTGTTGAAAAACCTAATCCGCTACCGACATTTGAAAAATTTGCCGTAAAAATCGGAGTTTGTACTGATGTACTGGATAAATGGTGTGAAAAATATAAAGAATTTGCACTTGCGTGTACTCAATGCCGGGAATTGCAGAAGGATATGCTAAATGACCTTGCTATGCGAGGGTTTTATAATCCGACATATACGATTTTTGTTGCTAAAAATATTACCGATATGAAAGACAAACAGGAAACCGTTCTTAATGATTTCGAGGATATCAGGACGGCTTATCTTGATGCAATGAAAAACTTAGGAAAAGGGCATGCTTAAAAATAAATAAGAAAGGAAACGAAATTATGACAATGACTTATGCTCAATACATAAATTACGAAATGGAACGGTTAGTAAATTATATAAACCATATAGCAGAATTTAACAACAGTTATAATAAGGCATTAAAAGATTTATGCTCAAAAAGTAATACTTATAATATAACAAAAACTGAAAATACAAAAAAATATGAAAAAGAAATAAAAGAATCTTACGATAAAGCAATGAGCTTATATAACGATTTAAAACGAATTGCGGATAAATACAACAGTCGGATGAACATAGATAGTGATATTCAATGGTTTCAAAGTAGATTAAATTCAACAAAATTGCCAATATATGAAAAAGTAACATTGAAATTAGAACCGTCAAAACAAGATGGAATAGCTACAGGTGGAGCTTCACCTATACAAAATGTTCTAGATATGTATACAAGAAATATAAATCATGAGAAAGAGTTTGAAAAGAAATATGAAAATCTTGCCAAACAGAAACTTGCTGAAATATTAATTGGTGATAATTATAATCCTGATTTTTATGATCATGCTAAACATAAATATGGACCTGATACTGCCGGTATGCTTGATTTGGCACATGAAAACAGAAATGATTTAAGTTATACAAAAGATGCCATAAAACTTACAAATTGGAAAGACCCTAGAGTTGCATCTGATAAAGATTATTTAAGGAAAAAATTAATGGAACAATTCAGCTACTATGATTTTGATGAGGACAATATTCCTGGGTATTTCTTTAAAAATTATTCTGAACCATCTCAAAGAATTGCTAATGACCCTGATTTTCTAAAGAAAATTAAAGAAAGTAAAAATGATATCTTAAACAATCCAAAAGGTACCAGTATGGGATTCCCAAATTATGGGCATAACAAAAAATCAAATCTACACTTTGCATTAGGACATGTAGATATTAGAAATGGTTATATTGATAAAAACGAGAATTTACATGTAAAAGTGTATGACACTTATGATTTTAATCCAAAGGAAGATTCTCCGCTAATTATAGCAGGTAAAAATAAAATGTTAGATGGTGAATTAAAACCTTTTTTTACAATCCATGATATAATCATACCGAAAGAAAAATTAAAAGAATTATGGAAGTAGATAAAAATAAACTTAATAAGAATACAAAGGCAATATTGACATATTGCCTTTTGGTTCTATTATTTTTAATTTTTAATAATCATAGAATTTTTGTTCCTATTACTATTCCTGTAATTGATATAATCTTATATTGTTCAGATTTGAATCAAAACATTAGAGAAACAAATGCTGATTTAATTTCGTTTCTTGTTTTAGTATTTATTATTCGCCATATATATATATATATAACCGCAATATTTTGTGGAATATTTAAAAAGATAAATAATTTAAAACTACATGAAAAAATATCAATTATTCTTTTAATCAATATAGGGTTATACTATTTTTGTATTGGCAAAATATACGGTCAGCAATTATATGCTCATGTAAGCTTACTTGAAGCTGTAAAAGATTATTTCTTCTGGGTTTTTCCTGTATATTTTTTAATATATAAATTTTGGGGATACATTACCAAAAACTCCGTAATAAATTTCGAAAAAATCGAATACTATATGTCAATTGATTTTCTGATGGATTTATTTTTTAAAATAAAAGAAAAATTAAAAGAGTTAAGGAAATAGATAAGAATAAACTTAATAAGAACGCAATGGTATTATTGCCTTATTGTAATTCTTATTAGTCCCGACAATTATCAATGTTTGTTCATTTAATTCCCTTCAGTATGCTTCTTGAATTAGACAATTATCTGTGTGCATACTCACAACGGAACCTGCAAAAATGCAGGTTCCTGTTTCTTTTGTCTTTTAATATCTATAGCCCAAGTTTCAGGTAAATGAATTGATAAAATTTTATTGCAAAATTTAATATAAAAATATCAATAACTATTAAAAATAAAGCAAGACAAAGTAATATATAGCGAAAAAGTTTTTTCAATTCCAATGCATTATATGTTGTTATCTTATTATACTTTCTCAATATTAATTCTATAAATGTAGAAATAATCATAATGCAAATAACAAAAAGATTAATTGTTTGATAAATAGCTACATTTAATACACTATAAGCTATTTCAAAAATCGTTATGCTATTTTTAATTTTTAATATTTCTAAAACAAGAAAAAGTATAAATAAAAGATTGGATATAATTGAAAACCACGCCAAATAATTTAGTGTGTGATATTTACTTAAATTAAATTTTTTCATAGTTGAATTTTAACATAAGGAGGTTATTATGCCAAATATTAATTTTGATTTAATTGAAGAGATTGAATTTTCAAGGAAAATGCAGGAAGAATTTGATAAATATACTGAATTCACCTTTATTAATACTGCTTAAAACAGCAGTTTTCAGTGTTTTGAATTATAAAAAGGAGGTTAAAATGTTAACTTGATAAAATTTTGATTATAAGCTAGAATTAATCTATGAAAAAATTAATTATAATTCAATTTGTAGTAATAGTTTTGCTTTTTGCTTTATGTAGCTTTTTAATATTTAAAAATGCACAATTCAGCAATAATCATAATGCAATTGCAAACGGAGAATATTCTGATATAGATAAGAAATTGCAAGTTTGTAATGCCGAAAATTTTATGACATCAGGCATGAATAGTTGTACCAATGTCGCAACCGAATCGTGGTTAAATGTAATTAAGGAAAATGTTTTTGCTATTGAAAATACGTTGCCGGTTTCCGAGTTAAATAGTTTTAGAATAGCACAAAATGCTTGGTTGTTTTATTATCAAAAAGAAAAAGATTTTTTAAATACTGCTATATCAGAATCAGATGGTGATATTCATACAACGTTTGCTATTGGTTATATATATGAGTTAACAAAACAACGTGCGTTAATGTTAAAAAATTACTATAGAGGTTTAAATAATTAGTAGATTATTTCTTGTTTATTAGTTTTTGAGGTTTTTTATTGGAATTAGTAAGGAGGAATATTGTGTCAAAAGAAAACTTTAAAGTTGCACTAGATTTTTTATTTCCATCAGAAGGTGGTTATAACAATGATAAATATGATAAAGGTGGACCAACTAATATGGGGGTTACACAAGCTACCTATAATAGTTGGCGAAAGAAAAAAGGATTACCATTAAATGATGTAAAAAACATAAATAAAGATGAGGCTATAGACCTATATTATGAAGAATATTGGAAAACTTCTGGTGCTGATGATGTAAATGATGTTGACATGGCAGTTCTTTTGTTTGATACGGCTGTTCTTCATGGACCAGCTAGAGCTAAACAGTATTATGTAAAGAGTGGTAATGATATCAATAAGTTTTTAAATATTAGACAAAAAGTTATGACAGTATTGTTGCCAGTGATTCAACACAAGAAAGGTTTTATGTTGGTTGGAATAACAGAGTGAACAATTTGAGAAAAAATATTCGTTTAGGTGTTTTTACAAACAAGGTAGCTCAAATAAAAAATGAAAACGATTTAATTAACAAAGAGAATTTTTATGGTAAATCGAGTAATAGCGTTAATAATGATATTTCTAAAAATTTACCAGATATTGTTTTAACTATTCCTAAAGATAATATTGATTTATCGGAAATTGGTTCTGGTTTGATAAAGGCAACCATTAGTGAATATGATTATATAAATGGATTAGAACAAATTGAAAATAATTATAATGAATATTATGTTCAAAAAAATTACCAAGATAACCAGACAGAATCAAGTGACAAATATAATATAAATAGAAATAATACGGATAATAATGAAAAATCTGAGGTGCCGATTTACACAGAGTATTCAGATTTTTTTAAAGATATTCCAATGGCTGAACCGGATTCTGTTAAAATTACTCCAAAAAACGATGATACTTACAAAGAATCGTTTGAGCCTGTTATTACAGGTTATGCAACAGCAATAAATGATGAAAATTTTGAAAACGAAAATTCTAAGAACTCATCAGAGAAGATGAATGAATTTATCCGTAATGTGGCTAAAAATAAAACCAATAGAGAATATCCCGATATATTTGAACGACATTAAGATTTAAAAGCCAAATCTGATGCGGATAAGTTTAAAGGATACACAAATCCAATAACTAAGACTGATAAATTGTATACAAAAGAAGAAATAAACGGAATGACACCTGCGGAATGGAATGACACCTGCGGAATATAATCATCACCGTCATGCGATAGAAGTACAGAGAAATAGTGTTGGTATCCCAACAGAAAATGATATGAAACGAATTTCATCCCATGGCGGAGTTGTTTATGTAAGTGCCTACACAAGAGGTGACGGAACACATGTCAAAAGTTATTATCGTTCTGCCCCAAAAAATTAAAATATTTTAAGACTGACTGTGTATTTTCGTCATTGTGTCTTGTAATAAAACAAATTTAAAAGGTGGGAAATTCACCTTTATTAATACTGCTTAAAACAGCAGTTTTCAGTGTTCAGAATTATAAAAAAGGAGGTTAAAATGAAAAATGCTGAAAATTCGGATGACAAAGCTGAAAAAATCTC
>CACWHC010000010.1 GCA_902760645.1 uncultured bacterium | reverse complement strand
AGGGAATTGAACCCATCATTTGCTAGTGCAAATTCAGGGGTTCCCCCTCTCACAAAACAATTCACCGGATTGTTTTGCTCGGCAGAGTCCTTACCGCCGTCATAAAATGCTTAATTCATATTCAAATTAAATGAATTAAATTTCTTATTATATGATTATTTTAATTATAATAATTTTATGGTATATATTATACGTCTATATCTAATGATTAGATTTTATTTGCGTTTTTTATGTATAAAATATTAGAGTTTTATATTATATCTGAATCTCTAATAATATAGGTATATGCAAAGTGAGAATAATTTTAGTTAATGGAGCATTTGATTTATACGGTGGTGCAGAGATTATGAATTATCGTATAGCTGACATGCTAAAAAGGCATGGTCACGAAGTTTTTTTCTTTTGCAGTGATAAAAAACCATATTATGATGAAAATTATGAATATATTAACTATTTCCCGAAATATGAAACTCAAATACCAAAAAATTCTATAAAGTCAATAAGGAAGTACTATAATTTTGAAGCGAAGAATAAACTCAGAGAGTTCGTCAAATTGATTAAACCTGATGTTATTCATATACATGGATTTGGTGTTTTAACTCCATCAATTTTAGATGCGTACAAAGGTATACCTACAGTAATGATGCTGCATGGTACTTATGTAAATATTTGTCCCCGAGGAATATTATTGAAGGCAGACGGAAACTGCTTCCAAAATGTTGAATGTCGCAATGGCAGATTCTATAATTGCATAAAAAACAGGTGTTTAGGAAATAGGTTTCAGACATATATCAGAAGAATATTATTGGCATTCGTTCAATATTTATACTTTACGCACAATATTGATTATTATATCGCAGCAAGTAATGCTATAAAAAATAAATTTTTGGAAGCTGATAAAAGATTAAGTAAGAATAGAATTGAGGCTATATATAATTTCTTGCCAAAGAATCTGACAGAAAATGTTATACCTAATTATAGTAACAGCGGTTATTTCTTATTTGTAGGAAGATTAGAAGAAGGGAAAGGGCTTGATTATTTAATCAAAGCTATGGCCTCTTTGCCTCGTGATATTGAGTTGCATGTTGCAGGTGAGGGCGAGGCTAAGAATGAGCTTATGCCGTATATTAAAGATAATAATCTTGAAAATGTTAAATTTGTGGGCTTTAAGAGCGGCGAAGAATTAAATGAAGAATACAATAATTGTATAGCTCTTATTGTTCCTTCAACTGGATACGAGGCATTCGGTTTAATAAATGCTGAAGCCTTCATAAACGGTAAACCTGTTATCGCAAGTAATGTAGGAGGAATACCGGAAGTAGTTGAACATAATAAAACGGGCTTGCTTTTTGAACCTGGGAACATTGAGCAACTGAAAGAATGTATTTTAAAATACAAAAACAATCCCGAACTTGTTATCGAACACGGTAAAAACGCTTATAAAAAAGCTATTGAAAACTATACAGAAGACATTTATTATGAAAAACTGATGCATGTGTATAATGAAGTTTTAAGTGAATATAAAAAGTAAGGTGTAATCTCCTGCTTATTGGTTATTATTTGTCACTTACAAAAGTAATTATATATCATTAGAATGGTATTAATATACTGCCTATGCAAAATACTGCGATTGATACTAATATATTCCAGTCCCAAGCCTGACATGCACCCCAAATAGCAGGAATAATAATTATTAAATCAGAGAATACAAAGAAAATTATTGCCTTGTCTGCATTGTTTTGAGTTGCAATTAGTAAAAGCAGAGGTTTTAAAATAACAGCTATTCCGGCAACTATCACTGCTATAATAAATGCGGCTATATTTGGCAAATCTGCTTCTACCAGTCCGCATTTAAAAACGTATGCAGCAAATATATAATATATAAATTTTGGAATTGAAATCATTATTGCTGCTCCTTTAAATTATTTTTATTATTTAATATCCGTACATTTTAACTCCACGCCAAGTGTTTACACTTGAATTCATTGAGTTTATTATACCCGTAGTTGCATTAGTCATATTAGCACTGGAATTTATAACTTCTTGTTTGTATTGTAATTCTGCAAGATGAGTGTTACTGGCATTACTTTCTATACGTCGTATATTTTCGTAGCAAGCCTCTTGTTTATCATTATCCTCTATGCTTTTACAATGTGCTATTTTCTTGTCAAAATCTCTTTTTCGTTCTTGCCAGTACTTCTTTTCTGCCAAAATATAATCTTTATCCGGATCAAGGTTTATATATTGGTTAGGACAAAATTCGTTCCATTGCGGTTCAAAATATGCTTCCGCAAAAACCGGCGAAATAGAACATAATAACAAAATCGTGATAATTTGTTTTTTCATTTTAATCTCCTTTTAGATTCTTGTATTTCAATAGACAATATATTAAGTAAATAGCGGTCAAAATATTAACTATTACCCATATAACTCTGCCAAGTGGCATTCTGATTATTGGATTATACAGGACTGCTATTGCTATGAATATAAAAATTGTATCTTGGCCAAGAGTCTTGTTTTTTATGATTTCATAGATTAGACCAAAGAAAACTGTAAAGCGTAGCAGGATATAATATCCGTACGGTAACGGTAATAATGCCAAAAGTAGAAGTATTATAAGTAATATTAGGGTAATCATTTAGTTCCTCATATTAATTTATTTCTCTGAAATGTTCTAACTAAAAGATTATTCACTTCATTTATACAAAGTTCAATATCAATATCTTGTTTGTATTTTGAGTTGTAAAAATTTATATCTCTTCCTGAATCCAATTTGTTTTCAATTATCTTTTTTATTTCTGGTAAAATAATTGATAGTTGTTCTTTGATAGTTGCCTCTTTGTAGAAATTTGTATTATATATTTCATTAATCTTATAACAGAAATTATAAATTTCTGTAAGCATATTTTTTACAAAATCTTTACTTTCTAAAATTTCCTTTGATTTAATATCTAAAGGGTTAATTGAGCAAACAAAACTTCGTGAATATAAATAGAGTGTGGTTTCGCTAACATAAAATTTTTTATTCTTGTATTGAAATACCATGGTAAGATAATACAAATATGTAAAAATTTCTAATGAACTAAAGTAATATTCTTCTGGATAATTACATTTTTCTCTCAAATTGGTTACAAAAAATATAAAAACATCATGCTCATTAATTTTATTATAATATTCTTTATGTGCATAATTATAATCTTGTGAGATTGTATTTCTTGGTTTTTCGATAAAGTCAACAGCTTTGCAGGCTGAGCGAATGATAAATATAAATAAGCGTATTATTAATATACAGGTAAATATTATTAAAAATGCTATAAGTTTCATAAATCCAACCTCGTTAGAATTATAAGTCTATTTTTATACATAAATATAGACTTATATGTACTATCATTATAAATTATTTTTTGCAAATTTCAACCCTTATTTTTAATATTTTTTACAAATTTGTCCATTTAACCATATAATATAAGACTTGTAAGTCTTATATTCCCCCCATTTTTAACCGTCTAAGGTATTCAAATAGAGCATAAATGTTCTATCATGTGAAATAGTAGAGGGATGAATTATGGCGGATAACTTAAGAACAAGTATAGGGGAAAGAATTAGGGCTCAGCGTATTGCACTCAATATTACTCAGGAAGAGTTAGCTGAAATGGTTGATATGCATGGAAAACAAATTTACAGGATAGAAACAGGTAAATGTTCACCGTCTTTTATTAATGTATTAAATATAATTACCGCTTTAAAAATGGATATTAGAGTTTTAGATATTAAAAATATAAATAATTTTAACCCTTTAAGAGATGAGATTTATTCTATCTTATCGGGTGCAACGGATGAAGAATTATATCTGTACCGTAATGTTATTGATGCTATTCGTAAAAGCCGGAGATTAACGACAAAGGAACTCCAAAAAATAAAAAAAGCTACTATATCAAAATACAATGAGATAATTGCTGATAACTCAATAAACAAAAAGAGTAAATGACGAATACCATTTGTTGTCTATTTTTATATTTAGTTTTGTAACATTAGTTTATACTTAACCTTCAATGCCTAAAGTTATTTAGTTAATGTGTCGTATTTATGATTGAAACTATAGTTATTTTAGACAATATAAATTGAGGCATGCATGACAGTTAACTTTGGGTCAATTTTATTTAACAAAAATAATTATTCTTCTGTATCTTCGGCTAATCAGTCAGCCGAGGTAACTCAAAGCAGTGAAATGGAGTATAGTGCTGCAGTTAATCCTAATCCTGAAGAAGAAAATATTGCAAATAAATTAAAAGCCGAAAACAATGGGGAATCAATTTATAAAATCGCAAATGATATTGCAAATGGGGATTATTCAGCTTCAGGTGTTAAATGCAGTAAAAATAGTATTGATAATTCCTCAACCCCTCAAAAAACTTCAAGTTGCTTTAAATATATTGATCTTCCAAAAGCAACTATGCTTGCGTTGAAAGAGCTTATTTTAAGAATTAGAAACCAAAGACCGAACACAAATAATAATCCGTCCGGCGGCAGCGAGGGTACAGGCGAAACAGGAGGCACGACGCCAACCGGAGGTAATGAGGGTACAGGTGAAACAGGTGGTACAACGCCAACCGGAGGTAATGAGGGTACAGGTGAAACAGGTGGTACAACGCCAACCGGAGGTAACGAGGGTACAGGCGAAACAGGAGGCACGACGCCAACCGGAGGTAACGAGGGTACAGGCGAAACAGGAGGCACGACGCCAACCGGAGGTAATGAGGGTACAGGCGAAACAGGAGGTACAACACCATCAGGTGGCGGAGATAATCCTTCATCCGGCGGACTGGAAAACTTTATTGGCAGCGGATTTAACTATATCTGGTATACTATAGCGAAAACTACATATGGACCTGATGCAGCAGGGATGTTGGATTTGGCACATGAAAGAAGAAATGATACAAGTTATGAAAAAGACGCAACTAAAATGTCAAACTGGAATGACAATAGTGTGTCAGTTGACAAAGACTTTTTGAGAAATAAAGTTGCTACGGAATTTAATGACTATGGATTTGATGTTGATACAATCCCCGGATATTTCTTCCCGAGTTATTCTGATCCTTGTAAGAGAATTGCGGCGGATGCTGACTTTTTGTCAGCAATCAGCAACAGAGCAAAAGTCCTTGATAATACACAGGATTTGGGAATGGGCTTTACCGAATCAAATCTGCATTATGCTTTAGGACATGTCGCAATAAGAAACAGATATGTTGATAGTGACGGCAATTTACATGTATTCGTATATGATACCTATGATTTCAATAGCTCGGATACAAGTACGTTAAGTGTTGCAGGCAGAAATGCAATGATGAATGGCGAATTAAAACCATATTTTACGGTACACGAAGTAGTTGTTCCAAAATCAAAACTTGATACGTTATGGGGTTAGCAAATTACTGTTTTGATATAAACAGAGAGTGAATTTTAGGTACAAAAAAAGAGCTGTAATGCTCTTTAATAAATGGTACACCTGTCTTGGATTTGCTTCACAGGAATAGGTATAAAAACTACGCCTCGCATTAAACGCCACCGCTCACAATTACAACGAAAACTCAACGTTTCCGTTGATAATTGTTCGTCTCTCGCTTTCGCTCGTGGCTCTGCTCGGCTTGCCCCAAGCGAAAGTTTTCGCTGCGGTAAAAAATATACAAAAAAAAGAACCTTTCAAGGCTCTTTTTTTGTATATGGTACCCCCAAGCGAATTCGAATCGCTGTCTACACCGTGAAAGGGTGTTGTCCTAGGCCTCTAGACGATGGGGGCATATATGCTTATCTCTTTCGGCAATTTCTATTCTATTTTAAACAAAACTAAATGTCAACTACTTTCTAATCTTCAGAAGATAAAAAACACTCCCCTGTACTCAGAGGAGTGTTTTTTTCTTATAATCAAATAGTTTATTCTTTATCGGTTTTTTTAGACGGAATTCTTTCTACTACTTTATCAATTAAACCGTATTCTTTAGCTTCGTATGCAGACAAGTAGTGGTCACGTTCACAATCTTCTTTTACTTTGTCATAAGGTTGTCCTGAGTTCTCCGACATTATTGAAATAAGCATGTCTTTCATTCTGAGGATTTCTTTTGCTTCTATTTCAATATCGGTTGCCTGACCTTTAGCACCGCCAAGAGGCTGGTGAATCATTATTCTTGCACCCGGAAGAGCCATTCTTTTGCCTTTAGTTCCTGCTGAAAGCAAAAATGCACCCATTGATGCCGCTTCACCAAGACAGATGGTGCAAACATCGGATTTAATCAGGTTCATTGTATCATATATTGCCATACCTGCTGTTATAACGCCTCCGGGGCTGTTAATATACAGCATAATATCTTTTTCGTTATTTTCGCTATCCAATAACAGTAATTGTGCTACTACGGAATTTGCGACTTCGTCATCGATTTCAGTACCTAAGAAGATAATTCTTTCTCTCAAAAGTCTTGAGAATATATCAAAAGAGCGTTCGCCCCTTGAAGAATTTTCAATAACCGTAGGTACATAACCCATAATTTTTAAGTAAGTTTCCTGATCCATTTTTCTCTCCTAGTTATGTGGTTATTATAACATAAATTGGTAAAAATAACTACAGCACAAAGTGGATTTATATAATAATAATTGAGGAGCATATAATTTTGCTCCCCAATAAATCTTTCCTTTTTGCAATATGCCACTAAGAATAAGTATATTATGTGTTTTTGTTATTTTTGTATTTATAACTCAGTATGCTGTATGAATCAGATGATGAACTTTCATTCCCGTAAAATACTGACATATCAGTTGCACGGCGATTATTGAACTCATCCTCTTTTTCGGTTCTTGCCATATTTAGACCGTAGGCTGAAATTTCTTCACTTGTAATTTTGCCGTCATGGTTTGTATCCATTTCATCAAAGTGTTCAAGTATATTTTCCATTGTGCCTGAAGATAATCCGCTGGCACCTGATGCGTACATTTGAGATAATTCTTCTTTCGTTAATCCTTGAGTAGACATTCTGTTAGTAAGATTGGACATCTCTTCCGCACTTATTATTCCGTCTTTGTCTTTATCAATGTTATTAAAATTGGTTTGCAGGTACGATGCAAAACTTTGATTAATCATTCCTGCCGTTTTGTTATCAGACCGTGCTTTGTTGATGTTTTCCAAAGTAACCTGATTCGGATATTGTGCAGCAAGATATGAATAAGTATTTGTCAAACCCGAATATATGCCTGCAAGTAATGCGTTACCGCCTGAATTTGCCATAAAATAACCCTCTCTTAATTTTTATCCAATCTAATTTTAATGTTTTTTTCTGATTTGTCAAGATTTCAACAGTTGATTCACGGTAAATATTTATTCTTCAAGCGCTTTCAAATATTCTTTGTTGTAATCAAGCGTGTCTTGTGTTGCTACGATTGAATAAAGCGGTTTGCTGTTAAATATATTTACGGCGGCATTATGGATATCATCCGTCGTAATTGTATCAATTACTTCCAGCATTTTGTTAACATAGTCTGCTCCGTAATAATTGCTGCCTCCGGCAAGTATTTGTGCATTCTTACCGCCGGTTCTCTCGCTGCCGGATAAAATAATATTTTTCATCGCAAGTTTTGCTTTTTCAAGTTCTTCTTCCGAAACTTTCTCGTTTCTTAATTTTTCAACGTGGTATTTAAACCCGTTTATGGATTTTTGAACATTCTCAAAACTTTGTTCACCTGTTTCTTTGTTATCTGTGGTTGTGCCTATAGACAGCTCTATTACTCCGGTGGTGTTTGTATGCGTCATTTTTGAACGTACCGAGTATGCAAGTTTCTGCTTTTCTCTGAGGTCATTAAATAATCTTGATGACGGGCTGCCGCCTAAAATGTGGTTCAGAAGGTCTAGTGCTGCCTGATCTTTGATATTTCCGGAATGTTTGTATTTGTATGCCATTATAATTTTTGCCTGACTTTTGTTGTCGGTTTCTGTAAGCACTTCTGTTTTTGGTATCGGTTCAAAATCATCTTCAATATTTGTATCAAATGGTTTAACATTTCTGTATTCGGATATTGAATTGAATACTTTTTCTTTTAGTCCTTTGTTTTTGTCAAATGGTGCAGCTATCGAAACCATTCCGTCAGACGAGGTCAAAAGTTTTTCATATAAGTCTTTAACTTCCTGAAGTGTTATGGTATCAAGTCCCTTTAAGATTTCTTCTTTCGTGCGGGAATCTTTATGAAGTTTAGGATTTAATTTATTCTCAGGAGTTTTTTCTGCTCTGATAAGATTGTCTTTTATGTCGGATACTGCTTTATCAAAAGTTTCTTTGTTGAATGCAGGGGTTTCCAGCAATTCTTTAAGCATTTTATTTGCTTTGTCGTAATCTTGGGCATCTGCTTCGGTCATGCATAGGATACCGCTTTCATCTGCTAATATATGCAGCGTAATTCCGTCTTTTTCTCCTTGCCGTAAAAATTCTGATTGGGTCTTGTTAAGTGTGCCGTTCTGTAGTATTTCGTTTAATACTGCCGTAGCGGAGGGATTTTCAGATTTTACATGTTTTTTTGCCTTAATAAAAATACTCTGGTGAAAATCCGGGAATTTACTGTTATATGTCAATATTCTGAAATTATTTTTGAGTTCATATTGGTTAATATTGTCAGTATTTATTGCTGTTTTTTTTACTGTTCCTGTAAAACTCAGGTTATTTGTCTTGTTATATTTGTTTTGAATACTCGTTTTATCGGTATTTTGCGGATGCAATACAGTTATTGCAGTTCTGTTAAGGTTAAAGAACTCGTTTGCCGCATTTTGAATATCATCGGCAGTCATTTCTTCTATTATTTGTTCATATTTCGTAAGTGCATCTGTGTTATTTTCCAATACGGAAGTTCCCACAAAATCGTTGATATAAAAAGAGGTTTCAAACATAGATGTAAAATTCTTTTTTAAATCGCGTTTTAAAATCTTTAAATCCTCATCAGAAATTTTTTGTTTTTGATATTTTTCTATTTGAGAATATATTTGTTTAAGTAATTTTTCATTATTATCTTCTGAGGTTTCACCCATAACGAGTAAGGCGCTGCTCGCATCGGGTTTAGCAAGAACTTTTTCTGACATTGCACCAAGTTGTGCATTCAGCGGTCTGAATAATTGTTGAGCATCGCTAGAAGTAAACATCAGCCGTGCAAGGGCTTCGGTATAAATCTTATTCTTCGCATCATTATTTTTAGGACCTTCAAAACCCATTACGATAAATGAAGATTTGGTTTTGTCCGTGATTATATCCTGACGCACGGATTTATCAATCGGTGTAAGCTTTTCAAAATGCCTGTTATTTGCAGGAAGCTTGTTTGACGTGAAGTATTTTGAAATCAGCTTCATTGTTTCTTCAGGTTCAATTTCTCCGGATACAACAGTAACCATATTTGCAGGATAGTAGTTCTCGTTGAAATATTTTACTACATCATCCCTGGTTAGGCTTGTTATATTGTCTGTAGTTCCTGCTATCACATCATTTGATGAAGTTTTAATATTAAATAAATTTTTCAAAGTTGTATTAAATGCTATATTGTCAGGGGAAGACGTAATCATGTTTATTTCAGAATTTACAATTCCTTTTTCTTTTTCCAGCATATCTACGGCAAATCTTGGTGTTTCCAGCATTGCAGCGTGAATTTTAATTTTATTTTCCAAATCATCATCGTTTAATAAATTTGAGGCAATGAAGTAATTTGTTTCAGCCATTCCTGTGCTGGCATTGGTTTCTGCTCCCATTTTATCGGTTGCTTCAAAAAATTCACCCGCATTGAGTCCTTCCGAACCGTTAAATAAGTTGTGTTCTATGTAATGGCTTATTCCTCTTAAATTGTCGGGTTCATTGAGAGAACCTGTATTTACATACGAACGCAAAACAGTCTGACCTTCTTTTGGCAGAATTACTACTTTTTGACCGTTTGATAGTTTGTAAAAGTGTGCTTTAAGACCGTAGGGCAGGTCTTGTTCCCCTGTTTTTATATAAGATATCGGTGTTTTTATTCCGATATTATTTGTTGTATTTGGGATTTCGTTTATTTGTTTCTCTTGTTGTATATCTTCATTAGAAGAAAATGCCGTTTTATCTTTGGAAACGGTACTAATTCTGTAACACGACCTATTATAACTGTTTATTCCGTTTATGTAATTCTTCATATTTTCCCTACTTTTATATTAAAACTTTTATTCAGTCAAAATTGCTATTTATAATGTTAATTTTTGTTACACAAAAGATTTTAAAAAAGGCAATTTCCGAAGGGGAAAAAACTTTATAGAAATATAAGGAAATGAGGATTTCAAAAATGAAAGAACAAGATTTAAATACAATGATGTCTGTAGTCGCTGATCCAATCAGCAATGTATATGTTATCAGAAACAGAAAAGATTTAGAAGAAATTCAGAGAATTATAAGAATTTTTAATATCTCTGAAGAACAACATAATAAACATGCTATGTTGTCAATTAAAAACTTGGCTACTTTAAAGTTAGTGTTGAGTAATAATTAAGAGTTTCTCTCTCATTTCTTTAAAACAAAAGGCGGTTATGATTTAACCGCCTTTGTTTATATGTATTGATAAATTAATGCTAAAATTGGCGGAATAAATATCAAAAGTCCGATAGCTATTGCAATAAATGTTGCAAACATTACTGCACCTGCAGATATGTCTTTAGCCATACCTACAAGTGTTGAGTATTTATTGTGAAATACCGCATCAAGCGAAAATTCTATCGCAGAATTAATCATTTCAAATCCAACTACCAGTGCTATTGCCAGTAAAACTATGCATAATTCAATAATAGATAATTTTAGTGCTGCACCGCATAATAAAGCAAGAGTGCCAACAAGAAAATGTATTCTGATATTACGTTCGCTTTTTAGTACTATTCTTAACCCTTTTCTGGCATTTTTAAATGTTTTTCTAAAACCCTGTGATTTAAATTTAGACATATCCTACAGCTTCCAATGCTTTCTTTTGCATACTTATAACAAAATTATAATCTTCTTCGGTTTGGTGGTCAAATCCCAATAAATGCATTATGCCATGACTTATCAAAAATGATAATTCATATTCTTTGTCTGTTCCTTTTTTTTCTGCTTCTTCAATAACCTTATCCAAAGCTATTATTACTTCGCCAAGATTAATTTCGCCATCAAATACAAATCTTTCGTCATCCTCCGTATCCGCAAATATTGCAAAAGTTATTATATCTGCCGGATAATCTTTATTTCGGTATTCTTTGTTAATTTCATGTGTCTTTTTGCTGTCGCAGTATAGAAAATCAAATGAAAGAATATCATATTCGTAGTTTTTAAGACAAAAATATTTTGTTATTTCAGGCTGTTCAATATAAAATTTTAGTATTTCTCTTGCTTTATCAATAAAAAACTTTTCATCTATTGCCCAATCAGGATAAATATTTTCGCTAAATATATTATATTCTGTCATTTGGTTCTCCGTTTTCCGGATTTTTCGGGCTTTGTGATTCAAGCTGTTTTATTTTGTTTTCTAAATCTTCATCAAGAATTTTAGATGGTTCTTTTAGCTTTTCATCCAATTCCTGATATTTAATTCTCTCATGCTGCATCCCTCTTAATATCCTGCTGAATGTTGCAGCAACAGTTTTTAAGTCCTTTAATGTGAGCGGACTGTCTGACAGTTGCCCGTCATTTAGTCTGTCTACTATAATCTTATCAATAATATGCTCAATATCTTCGGAGGTAGGATTTTTAAACGC
Organism: uncultured bacterium; assembly: GCA_902760645.1. Classification (GTDB taxonomy): domain Bacteria; phylum Cyanobacteriota; class Vampirovibrionia; order Gastranaerophilales; family Gastranaerophilaceae; genus UBA1221. The sequence goes on along the minus strand of CACWHC010000010.1, from coordinate 43,227 downwards.
TCTAACAGCTGATTCTATGGCATCTGCCAGCATTAATATAGCAGTTTCTTTCATATTAGGTTTCGGACCGGAATAGCGGAATTGTTCCTCCTGTACGTTTTCAATACCTTCTTCCTTAACGGCTTCGTTATAAAAATAACTAACAAGACCTTCTCCGTGATGTTGAAGGATGAAATTGTTAATAATTGACGGCAACCCGTTTTTCTTAGCCAGTTCAATACCGTCTTTCGTATGTGCAGTAATTAACATTTTGCTGACGTGCGGGTTATGATTTTTGTGCGGATTATCAATTCCGAAGTATGATTGATTTTCCACGAAAAATAACGGTCGCTGTAGTTTTCCTATATCGTGATATAATGCGCCTACTCTTGCAAGTATAGGGTTAGCACCGATGGCTTCCGCAGCAGCTTCACACAGATTTGAAACCATTAAACTATGGTGATATGTTCCTGGAGCTTTATCGAGTAGTGTTTTTAATAACTGGTGATCTGTGAGTTCAGCAAGTCCGTATGGTGTAATTATATTGAACATATTTTCAAACAACGGAAGTACGAAAAATACAATCATTGAACTCAGTACTCCGTTTAAGGCAATATAAATGCAGTCGTTCATTATTCTTTGATTGCTGACATCAATAAGGCATTTTTCTAAAATATATATTGCAAGAATTATGATTAAACCTGCTACGGATACCATCCCTCCGGCTTTTATAATGTCAAATCTTCGTGAGTATCTTATCTGTGAAACCATTATACCTGATACCAGGCTCAATAATAAGAATGTTATTACGACTTGTGCAGAGTATTGTATACCTGTTGCAAGTATTGACAGTAATATAACAGTTGTTGTAAATGCTACTCTCGGACTTGTAAAAATAGCTAGCAGGATTACAAATGCCGGTATCGGTAATATGTATTGAGAAAATCCTGTAGGAATTAGTACCGCAGAAATAGCAAGTATTATTGCAAGAAATGCAGTAACGGCATAAAATCTCGGCTCCATAAACTGTTTTGCAAAAAATTTAATATAACCTAAATAAATAAGTACAGCAAGAGATACGAGTGCAAGCAAAGCCAAAAGTCCCTGCCAGTTTAGCTCATATACGTTATATCCTGCCTGCCGCAGTGCATCTCTTTTGAGTTTTGTAACAGGTTCTCCCTCAAATAAGATTTTGTCCCCTTTTTGAAAAGTTATTTCATACGGTTTTATTGAGTTTTCCGCATTTTTACGGGCAATTTCCGTAGCGAATTCATCAATAACAAGGTTAGGTACGAGTATCTGGCTTAAAAGTGCGTTTACGATTGTAATTTGCCTTTTAGATACGTTTGATACGAGATGATTGCTTATGACCTTATCAATATTGTTGTTTTCAAAATCTTTTTCTGATAATCCCGTACTTAAAATATTGGTCAATGTGAGATTAGCCTTATCAAAGGCTTCTCTTAATGAAGCTTCTTCTGCTTTTATAAAGAAATTTATTACAAAGTTTTTTGTGTCTTTATCCGGTATGTCAAAAAGTATTGATAATTCTTCAATCTTTGTTTCTTGTGATACGTCTTTTTTCCTGATTTGAAATATTGAAGTTTCAAGTGTTTCCAAATTATTTTTTATGAAATCATCTTCTGTTGTTGTAAGAATAGGGTCAACTTTTTGTGCAATTTCTTTTCTTCTTATGTCCGTACGTTTTACGTCAACAACGGTCAATGTTTTTTCCGCAATAATATCTTTTTTACTTACACCGTTTTCTATAACACTTTGGAAAAAGAAATTTTGGGACGCTACTATAGTTGTTAAAAGCATTACAAATCCCAAGAATGCAGTTATTTTAACCACCAGCGATGAAAATAAAAAATCTTTCAGTTTGCTAAATATATTAAATTTTATCATATATCACCTTTATTTGTTTCCCAAACTATTTTAAATCATAAGAGTTTTTTTGCAACTGTTCTGATTTAAGCTTATACTGAATGTCTTCAAGCAACTTTCTGTTAATTGAAACTATTTCTGCCAAAGCAGCAAATATTCCCAGCTGAACTCCGGCAAGTATAAATATAGATGCCAGAATTAATGACTGAATATGCCCGGTTCCTCCTCCAATCATGTAATAATACACAAATCTAAGACCAAGTATTATACCTAAAGTTAGTGCAATTGAACCGAGTATTGCAAAAAATCGAAATGGTCTGTATACGATAAACATTCTCATCATAGTTACTATTGAATGATTTATGTATGTAAACATATTCTTGAATAATCTGGATTCTCTCAGAACGCTGTTGACATTAATATCTACGCATTCTATTTTTAATCCTTTTGCATATGCCTGAATTATTGTTTCAAGTGTGTAGGTGTACTTGTCAAATACGTTTAATTGCATTGCAGCAGTTCTTGAAAATGCACGAAATCCGCTCGGAGCATCTTCAACCTTTGTAGAACTGAGCATTCTGACAGCAAATGACCCAAATTTTTGAAGGAATTTTTTTAAAATAGAAAAATGTTTGATTTTTGAAACAGGTCTGCTTCCTATTACAATATCTGCTTTTTTATCTAATATTGGTTTAATAAGTTTTTCAATATCATTGGCACAATACTGATTATCAGCATCTGTATTGACAATAATGTCAGCATCCATTTCCAAAGCCGCATCAAGTCCGGTCTTAAAAGCTTTTGCAAGTCCTCTGTGTGTCTGCAATTCGACAACTTTTGCCGCCCCTGACTCATAGGCCGTTTTTACGGTATTGTCTTCCGAACCGTCATCTATTACAAGTATTTCTATTTCATCAATACCTTCTATCTTTTTAGGTAAATCGTTAATTGTTACCGGTAAAGTTTCCTCTTCATTAAAGCAGGGAATTTGTATCACAAGTTTCATAATTTAATCCTTTTATGCGGTCGCTGTTGCCATTTTTAAATCTTCTAATTTAGGTTTTCTTCCGCATGATTTATCTTCATCACAAAAACCGTATCTGTCACATTTAGCAACCAAATAAGGCTTTAACCAGGGTTCTTCTGCCGTCAGAGCATCACACATACCCTTAACCATCATTCTGATTTCATATTGAGCTCTTGTGCATAATCTAAGATTTGCAATGTGTATAAGTTCTCTCAAATTTAAACTTGCTACCATTGATGTTGCCGTTGCATTTGGCAATACTGCTCGGGCATCTTCTGCAGGGATTCCTGCTTCAACAAATTCCTGATATTTATCGGATATCTCACTCATAAAATTAATAAATTTTTCTTTTAATTTAGGGTTGCGTTCTATCGTAGGCGGAATCAGGTAATCAAACTGTCCTTTTTCTTTTACATATCTCTGTGATTTTTGAGAAAATGACATATGTCTGTGACGCACCAGCTGATGTGTGCAGGCTCTTGAAACATTGCTTATTGCAAAACTTACCTGTATGTGTTCTATAGTGGAGTAGTGTCCCGAGGAAATTACTCTTTCTATAAGTTTTAACATTTTTTCTTCATCATCCGTGCTGTTGTAAATATTAATAGGTGTATCCGCACTGTAACAGGTCCTGCAGGCTGTATAAACCGTACGAAGCATGTCTTTTGGTTTTGATATTAAATTAACAACAGGTTTATTATTATTTTCCATACTTAAAAGCTCTCCTAAAATTTTATAAATACTATACAACTCCGCTGTTAAGGCAGTCATGAATATGTATAACGCCAACAGGCTTCCCGTTTTCTACGGCAAATATATTTGTAATTTTCTTATCATGCATTAGTTTTACTGCTTCACTTGCCATAGCCTCAGGCGAAATAACTTTTGGATTCTTTGTCATAACGTCACATGCTTTTTTCGATAAAATATCATTTGACAAGCACCTTCTTAAATCTCCGTCAGTAAGCATACCGATAAGATTTCCGTTTGTATCGGTAAATCCTACACATCCTAAACGTTTTGAGGTCATTTCAAGCAGTGTTTCTTGCATGCCGGAATCTGATGATAATAATGGCATTTCATCTCCCTTGTGCATTAAGTCTGAAACTTTTTGAAGTACAGAGCCCAATTTTCCTCCCGGATGTCTTTGATTAAATTGTTCTTTTGAAAATCCGTTTCTGTTAATCATTGCAATAGTTAATATATCACCTAATACAAGCGTTGCTGTCGTTGATGAAGTAGGTGCCAAACCAAGAGGACAAGCTTCCCCGTTATTAGGAAGTTTAAGAACTATATCCCCGGCTTTACCCAAGGAGCTTTCCGGATTTTTGGTTATAGCAATAAGTTTAATCCCGAATCTTTTTGAGTAATTAAGTATGTCTATTAATTCCTTTGATTCTCCGCTGTTTGAAATGGCGATAATTACATCATCCTCAGTAATCATCCCTAAGTCACCATGGCTTGCTTCCGCAGGATGAACAAAGAAAGAAGGTGTCCCTGTAGATGCCAGGGATGCTGCTATCTTCTTTGCAATATGTCCGGATTTTCCCATTCCGGTCAGGATAATTCTTCCTTTTGCAGACTGCATTGTATCTAATGCTTTTGTTAAAGAATAGTCAAGTTCACTTTCCATTACTCTGAGAGCTTCAATTTCTTTATCAATGGTTTGCTTTGCAGTGATTAAATCGCTGTTTGCAAGTTTATTTATTTCATTAGACATAGAGTTTGATGTTGTCATCATTTAGTTACTCCAATCCTTGTTCCCTAATCGTACCTCACTAGATTATAGCAAGGTTAACCTTTTTTTTCAATATAATTTACATATCTTTATAGCATGTTAATTTTTCTGCGTTCTTTGTTTGTATTTCCTTACGTTCTGTTTGTAATGTTTTTCTTAGTACCTCGTTAAGTATATCAAATTTTCCTTTCAAATTTTGTATTTCCACTTGATCGTGATATTGTGGGTAGATTCTTTCAGGATTTGATAATCTTTCTTTAAAAAGGTACTTCTTCCCTGTATTGTAAGCATTAATTTCATTAATTGTTTTGTATCTGAAGTTTTGCAAAATGTCAATTAATTGGCTTTTAGGAATTTCATTTTTGACGAATCTGTTTAATTTGCGTTCAAATGAGTTTATATTAACAGGTGACTGTATATTATTTATAAAAAATTTTTCGCAATTCTCTGCTGTGGTACTGTTCTGTGATACTTTAATAATGCGTGTAACGTATTTGGGGTTAGTCAGGTAAGAAAATAAATGATCTGTTTCATGCATGAGTGTATCGGTAAATACACCTGCAAATTGTTCGTCTGTTCTGTTAACAAGCAGTTCTACTATGTATCCGAGTATATTACGAGTTCCATTTTTAGAGATAGCATTTTCTGCCGGATATACAACGCTGAAATTTGCTTTTTCCGGACTGAGAGGAATTGTCTGAATTATATTTTTCCCTTCAAGAACGTAAGAATATGCTTTGTTAATATATTCAAAAGCATCTTTACCCGCTGATTTGTAACGCTGTATTCGCTGGTAAAATTTATCTTCAAGTTCCTGAACGCATTTGTATCTGTCTGATAGAGAGCCGTTTTTTATAAATTTTCCCGGTAGTCTGGCAGTTTTTCCAATAATAATTTTCATATACAGCTTAAAATTTATAAAGAAAATTTTTTGCTATTTGCAGCAGTGTTATACGATTACTAAATATTTTGTAATTTTTCCTGCAAAACATTTGCGGATTCTTCATAGCCTGTTCTGCCCATAAGTGCATATGTATAATTTTTAGCCTGTTCAACTCCGGGCTGGTTAAATGTATTTATATTATATAATTCTCCTGCTATTGCTGTTTGCACTTCAAGCATGTAAAGTAATTGCCCTAAGTGATAACCGTCAACTTTATCAAGAGTAATTGTGACAGTCGGACGTTTATAATCTGCAAGAGCCACCCTTGTTGAATCCGCTTCAGCATTAATTAATTGATTAATTGTTTTCCCGCCTAAATATCCTATTCCTGTGTATTCAAATATTTGCGGTATTTCTAAAGTCGTATCAAAATCTTTGACACGAATAAAGTTTATTATTTTATCATTTGGACCTTCATTATAGAGCTGAATTTGTGAATGTTGGTCAGTTGCTCCGAGTGATTTTATCGGAGTTGGTCCTACATTAACATCGTTGCCGTCTTTATCTTTATTTTTTCCCAAAGACTCTGCCCATAACTGGGCATACCAGTCAGATACATATTTTAATCTGCTTGAATACGGCATCATAACCGATAATTTCTTACCCTTCTTTGTATCAAGTAAATAGTGGATAAGAGCATTCTGTGCAGCAATATTTTGATGTATATCGGTATTTTTTAATGCCAAATCCATATCTTTAATGCCGTTAACAATAGAATCAATATTAATCCCCGTAAGTGCAAGAGGTAATAAGCCGACTGCTGAAAATACGGAAAATCTTCCGCCGACATCGTCAGGTACTACAAAAGTTTTATATCCTTCCTGTTCCGCAATTTGTCTTAATACCCCGGTTTTTTTATCGGTTGTCGCAACTATATTATAGCGGTAATTATCTCCCAATTCTTTTTCAAGTCTGTCTTTAATTATCAGAAACTGTGACATTGTTTCTGCTGTTGAGCCGGATTTGGTAATCACATTAACGAGTGTTTTGCTTAAATCCAACACATCAAATAACGCATTCATTGTATCAGGGTCAATATTATCAAGGAAAAATATTCTCGGATAACCATTTCTTTCTTCTTCCGAAAGCATATTCCAATAAGGATGCAATAAACTTTCAGTAAGAGCCATTCCTCCTAACGCTGAGCCGCCTATCCCGAGGACAAGGATATTTTCAAATCTGTCAAGCACCATTGATGCATATTCTTTTACATACCATAAAGTTTCTTCATTATAGCCTAAATTCATCCATTGCAGCCATTGTCCGGGCTTATCTTTTCTCTGATTTAAATCTGCTATTATGTTTTTAATTCTGTCCTGATAATTGTTAAATTCTTCTTCAAGATTTAATCCGTTATCTTCTCCTACAACCATTGCATCAACATTTTTGCAATTAAATTGAATCATCTTAACCTCTTAATAACCTTACCTCTTCTTATTAACGGCTGATTGGAGTAATTTTCAGCCTTTTATAATTGTATATGCTCAAATTAAAATTACAAGCTGTTAATTTTATATTATTTAATAATTATTTACTTTTATTTATAGAGGTAACTTTACACAAAATTCAGTTCTGACATTTTCTTCACTTGTTACTGTAATTTCTCCGCCATGAGCAAGTATTATTTGCTGCGAAAGATATAATCCTAAGCCGGTTCCTATTTTTCTGAATTTTTTGGATGCTGAATAGTATTTGTTGAAGATTAAACCGACTTCTTTTTTGGAAATACCCTGTCCGTAATCTATTACTGATATTGTGATAAAGCCGGGGATTTCTCCGACGGTTATATCAATATCTTTTTTGGTATTACTATGGTATATCGCGTTATTAATAAGATTTTTTATTACTCTTTCAAGCTGCATAGAATCTGCCGTAACTTTTATGTTTCTTCCTTCTTTAAAGTTGACGGATAAACCCGATTGGGAAGCTACGGGTTTTGTATCTTCTATTATGTCGTTAATAAACCCGTTAAGAAGTATATTTTCTTTTTTTAATTTTATCCCGCCATCTTTTATCTTGTAAGTCTCTAATACTATTTGGACAAGTGTAAGTAATTCTTTGTTGGATATTTTCATATTTTCAAGAGCTACTTTCTGTTTATCATTTATTTGCCCGAATTTTCCATCCAATAAAAAGTCAAGAATATTAGACTCAGCTACTATCGGAACCTTTAAATCGTGTGTAAGTGTTGCTACAAAATCTTCTTTTAGTGTTTCAAGCTCTCTTTCATTTGTTACGTCTTTAATTATTAAAATATATCTTTTTTTGTTGTCATCAATGGTAAGTTTTATTGAGCTTATTATGAAGTTTTTTGTCGGAGTATGTTTTATAAATACATCTTTGGCATTTAATCGGTTAAGATTAATATTTTGATCTTCAAACTGTAAAAATTCCGAGATATTTCTTCCTATGATGGAGGTCCCTTTTACTCCAAACCAGTCAACCACTTTAGGTGTTGCTCTGAGTATCGTCATTTGTTCGTTTATGATAAGTATACCGTCTGATAACGAATTAATTACAGATTCCAGTAATTTATTCTGCCGCATGAGCTCTGATTGATATTCAACAATCATTTTTTCTCTGTCGTTCAGGGTTTCAACCATTCTGTTGATGCTGTCCGTAACGTTTTGGTATGTCGGATGCTCAAGCTTTTCTATTTTTGTTGTCAAATCTCCGTATCGGATAGAGTTGACGGTATTTGTAACTGTTCCGAGATAGTCGTTGATTTTTGACCAGCGTTTGTTCATCTGCCTTGTTATTAAGAACAGTATGAGAAATACTAAGATTATTCCGAAATTAATTAAATACCAGAGCATGTTACGTTTGTTAACCCTAATTCAAATATTGTGCAATTTGTGGTATAATTATAGCAGATTGGGAATGTGTTGTTAATATATTAAGAAAGCTTATAAATAAATGTTAAAATTACCAAAGACAATAAAATGGGTTATAACTGATTTTGACGGTGTTGTTACCGATAATTATGTTTACATAAATGATGAAGGTTCCATGTCAAGGCGTGTAAATTTTAAGGATATTATAGGATTTTATATGCTTTATAAAAGCGGTATCAATGTCGGTATTATTTCAGGTGAAGAAAATGCTGTTATTAATCTTCTACAAAAACGATTTGACTTAAAGGAAGTTCATACAAAAATTCATAATAAAATTGATGTATTAAAGGCTTTGATTGAAAAATATAATCTGTCTGATGAGGAGTATTTATACATAGGCGATGATATAAATGATTTGGAATGTCTAAAATTGGCAAAGTACAAAGTTACCGTTCCTGATGCTGCTGAGGAATTGTTAAATACAGACGGAATACAAATTACCCAAAAACGTGGCGGAAGCGGTGCATTCAGGGAGGTAGCCGATTGTTTAAGAATTTAAAAAAGATTATATTAAAGATATTGAAGCTGAGTAAGCAGCTGGATTCTTATGAAAAAGATTCTGTTGTGCAGGCATTACCTTCTTTTGCTTATGTTAGCCGTGCAAAAAAATGTATTGAAAAGCAAGAGTACGACAAAGCAGAAAAAATTCTTGAAGAAGCAATGGAATTACCGCAGGAAGATGCATTGGTATATAAATATCTTGGAGTAGTTTGTGAAAGAACAGGAAGATTGCACGATGCAGTAATTGCTTATAAAAAGTCCGCAAATTTAAACAGTTCGGACAAAGAAATATGGAGATTTCTCGGTTTTGCACTTATGAATTGTAATCAGGCAGAAGAAGCCCTTGAATCGTTTGAAAATGCCAATAAAATTAATCCTGCCAATACTGATGTTTTTGCGGGCTGGGGCATGGCTTTGATGAAGATAAAAAGATATGAAGAAGCACATGAAAAATTCATGGAATCTGTGAGATTAAACAGATATAATTTTATGGCTTTATTATTAGCTGCTATTATGGAAGTCAGATTAGAAAGATATAATGATGCTGAATCAAAGTTAAATTTTCTTGCAAATGTAAGTCCTAATGAAACTAACGCATATGAGTACGCAAATTTAAAATATATAAAAAAAGATTATGATAGTGCTATTCATTACGCACAAAAGGCTCTGTCATTTAATGAGTATATGCTGCCTGTTTATTTGTTACTTGGAAAGTTGTTTGCAATAAAAGGTAAACAGAGTGAAAGTCTTTCAATGTATGAAAAAGCTGAAGCTCTCGGATTAATTACGCCGCATTTATATTTTGACTGGGGTGTAACTTTGCAGATATATGAAGAATATGAAAAATCTGAAGAATGTTTTGAAAAAGCTTTGGGATTCTCTTATGAGGTAAATGAAATAAAAGCGGGTTTGGCGTTGATTAGTGCCATAAGAGGAGAACTTGAAAAGGCAAAAGGTATATTAAGTGAATTAAACGGTGTTCCTGATGATAATTATTTACTTACAAAAACATTAGGAGTTATCGCACTAAATGAAGGTGATTATGATAATGCAATAAAAAGTTTTAAGTCAAATTTGGATAAAATGTTTTTTGATAATACTTTAAATATTTTTCTGGCAGAAGCATATGACAAAAAAGGCGATATAAATAATGCCAAGGAATATTATGAGGCTGCATTGCTTAATGGAGCTGATAATATTTCAATATATTTAAAGTATGTGGATTTTCTTATTCGACAGGAGGAATATGCTTCTGCACAGAGAAAATTAAAACGGGCATTAAAGTTGAATAGTGACAATTTGCAGGTTTTAAACTTATTGTTTCATATCGGTTACATACTTGTCAAAGAAAATTGTTCTGAATATAATATTAAGGAAACATTATCAATTGCAGATAAAATAATGTCAATTGACAGTGATGCGTTTAATTACCCTGAGGAACGCACAGACTTGGAAAGTATAGCAAATAACAGGTAATAAAATTGAGAAGGATTATTGTACAAAAGTTCGGCGGAACTTCCGTTGCGGATACAGAGAAAATAAAGAACGTTGCAAAGACCGTCATTAAAGAAAAAAATAATGGTAATGACGTTGTCGTTGTTGTTTCTGCAATGGGGCATACTACGGATTACCTTGTAAAAATGGCAAAAGATATATCAAAACTTCCTTCCGGTCGTGAGATGGATATGCTTTTATCTACGGGCGAGGGAGTATCTATTGCACTGCTTGCTATGGCTATTCAGGCGGAAGGGTATGATGCGGTCAGTTTTAATGCTATGCAAGTCGGAATTTTAACGGAAAATATCCATACCAAGGCTCGTATTATTAAAATTGAAACAGAAAAATTGAAGAAAAATTTAAATGAAGGTAAAATAATTGTTGTAGCCGGATTTCAGGGTGTTACTGAAGCCGGTGAAATTACTACGCTCGGGCGTGGAGGTTCGGATACTTCTGCAGTTGCTCTTGCGGCTGCATTAAATGCTGAAAGATGTGATATATATACCGATGTGGAGGGTGTTTATACGACAGATCCCCGTGTAGTTAAAAATGCTTCGAGACTTAGTGAAATATCTTATGAGGAAATGCTTGAACTTGCACACGCAGGTGCAAATGTTCTTCACCCGAGAAGCGTTGAAACCGCAAAATTAAACCATGTACCACTTCGAGTAAGAAGCAGTTTTAAGACTGATGATTTAGGAACTTTAATATTAGGAGTTGAAAAAATGGAAATTGACAGACCCGTGACCGGTGTTGCAGCTGATTTATCTCAGACAAGAATTGTTGTATGTGATGTTCCCGATATCCCCGGTCAGGCAGCTAATATATTTACTAAACTGGCAAAAGATAATATTTCTGTAGATATGATTATTCAGTCATATGCTAGGAAGGTTTCTAACACAAACGATATTGCGTTTACTGTTGATTCTGCGGATACCGATAAGACTGTTGCAACATTAAATTCATTAAAAGATACTTTAAAATGCGGCGAAATTCAGGTTGACAGGGAGATTGCAAAAGTTTCTATTGTTGGTGCAGGCATGATTGATCGTCCGGGTATTGCATCTGCGATGTTTGATGTTTTGGCACGTTTACAGGTTAATATCAAGATGATTTCAACAAGTGAAATTAAAATCAGTTGTCTTGTTAATAAGGAAGATGCTGAAAAAGCCGTAAAAGCATTACATGAAGAATTTGGCTTATCATGTGATATTGTTGCGGATGTTAAAGGGGATTTACCAAACGTATAAAAACTCAGGCAACAATGCTTTGATGTAATCTTGAGGTTCTTGTTTCTGACAATATATTTTTAAGCTTCATAATTGCCTGAGCATGCAGTTGGCATACTCTGGATTCTGATACGTTAATTGTTGTACCGATTTCTTTTAAAGTCATATTTTCCTGATAATAAAGAACCATTATTACACGTTCTCTTTCCGGTAATTTTTTCAATGCCCTCTCCAATTCCTGTTTAACATTATTTTCTTCAACTTGTTCCTGAGGATTAAGTTTATTTGTATCCTGTATAGTATCTATAATTTCAACACTGTCATCACTTGTACCCTTTTTTTCATAAAGGGATGTCATTGTTGTGTCTTCCGCAAGTATCTGATTAACTTTATCCGGCTCCATATCAAGTTCTTGTGCAACTTCTGCTGTTGTAGGAGTTCTCCCGAATTCTTGCTTTAATTTTTCCTGGGCTGCCTTAATATCTTTAATCTTTTTCCTTATACTTCTTGGTAAAAAGTCTTCTTCTCTTATTTTATCAAGTATTGCCCCTCTGATTCTTATAAGTGCATAAGTTTCAAATCTTGTATTTTTCTGAACGGAATATCTTTCAATGGCATTAATCAAACCTTCAATTCCGTAGCCTGCAATATCTTCAATAGAAACAGTAGCGGGTAATGTTACTCTTACTCTGCCGACAACATAGCGTACAAGGTATATATACTGTACAATTAAGGTATCTCTAAGCTGTTTGTTGGTCTTGTCAGCGAGATATTTATTCCATAAAGACGCCAGTTCATCTTCCGGCAGTCTTTTTATGTTGTTGTATGATGTAAAATCAAAACTCTGACTCATTATCCACCCAAGTTCTCTTTCCATATTATATTCTATATGTTTATCGTTTATAGTCATCATTTAAAAAGATGATAAAATCATGACGTCTAAACTGTTGGTATGAGTGGCTAAAACCCCATGCTTATGCGTGTTTAGTGACAGCCTCCGCATCCGCCCGAGCAATTACCCGAACACGTGCTGTGTTTGCTTAAAAGGTCTTGAAAATCAAAGAGTTTATTATCCAATGTTTTTTCTATAACAATCGGATATATCATATTGATAAGATTTTCTGTCATATTGCTGAATTCATCAAAATGTGTAAGATTCGATATTAAGATGGGATATTGGGCAAGGATTTTTTCTGTGTCAGGTGTGCCAGTAAGCGTATGAATTGTTATGCCGCTAACCTTTATCCCTGATTCAAAAGCCCGATAAAGAGCATTATCTCCGCTAAAAGCAGGTAATAGTGAAGGATGAACTTTAATGAATTTTGCAAAGGTATAAATACTTTTGTCTAAATTTGATTTATAGTCGTTTATTGCTATTAAATCAAAGTTTGTACTCATAAAATATTGACGGGCATTTTCCGAAGATATGTATTTCGTTTCAATATTATCAGGTTTAGTTAAATTAAAAATATCAGATTTCAGGTTGTCGGATATGCAAACAATTTTGATGTCATTATTATTTTTAAAATGTTCTATGATTGCTCCAAATTTATCAGAATTGCCCGAACTCATTATACCAAGTGTTTTCATAACTCCTCCGTTTTTTATATATTCTATCACATCTACATCTTTTGGGGGATTTTTTTACAAATAATTAAAGTTGAGATATTTTTTTAACGAAGGTTTAAATACAGACATTTTTATGGAGCTTCACAAATGGCAGAACAAACTTTAATAAACCCGCATATAATTCCTACGGATGCCGAAAAGGCTGCAAAGGCGAAGCAATCGTTGGAACAGGCAAGAATTTATCACGAAAGGTATCTGATAAGGAAAGATAATACAGATTTGCAGGATGCCATAACCTGTTATATTGACGCTGTCAAATATGACCCGTCTATTCCTGAAACGTATTACCGTTTGGCAACGCTGATGTGGGAACAGGGTCAGATTAGTATAAATACTGCTATTGACCAGTGTAAAACTGCCGTTTCTCTTGCTCCTGACAATATGAATGCTCACATGTATGCAGGTTTCTTTATGGAGATGGCTGAAAATTATCCTGAGGCTATTGATGAATTTAAATCTGCCATAAAATCGGGCAAGTTGAAATCTGCACGTCCAAGATTAGTTTTATCACAGGCAATATTAAATAAGATTAGTTCAAATGAAGGCTCAGCTTCGGATTATATGAGCTTTTTATATTATTTCCTATCCGGGAGTCTCATGCTTGCATGGGATCGACCATTATTAAAAATGCTATACAAAAAAGTTAGTGATGATGTATCGGTATTCACTTACAGTACGGTAGGTCATTTTCTTGAAAAGTTTAAATGTTTTGATAAGGCACAGAGTCTTTATCGTCAGGCAGTAATCGGCACACGTCATTCTCAGCTTTTTTACGATAAAATCGGTGATTTGGCATTAAAAAATGATGATGTGGATTTATGTGTTGATTGTTACCGTAAAGTTTTGGAGTCTAATCCTGCAAACAGAGAAGTTCTTGTTAAATTAGCTACTGTTTTGCAGACTTATTTCCCTGAAAATACTGCGGAAACAATTTCATGCTATGAAAAATTACTGGAATTTGATGTTGATACTGCTGCTATTTATTATGAACTCGGACATCTTTATTTGAGAAAAGAAGATAAAATAAATTCTATAAGTGCGTTTAAGTTAGCGGTTGAGAGAGATACAGAAAATCCTTATTATAATAATTCTCTTGCATTTGCGTATTCTAAGGCTGAATTATATGATGATGCTATTGAATATTATCAAAAAGCAATATCATTAAATCCTGATAATGAGTGGACATCTATTGTTTGTCAGGGTTTGGGGTCGATATACGCTGAGGCAAAAGGGAATATTGAGGCTGCTGTGTCAACCTATCAGGCAGGTATTATTTTAGACCCGACAAATTACGATTTATATATTGCGTTAGGTGATACTTACATGGCCGATTATGATTTGGATAAGGCAATTAAGGCTTATTGTGATGCAATAATGGCGGAGCCTGATAATTACAGAGGATATTCAAAAGCGGGTATTGCATTGTTTGAAAAAGATTTTGTAGAGGAGGCTTTGGTAGCTTATCATAAGTCTATTGAATTAAATCCTGATAATGCGTTTGCTCAGAATAATCTTGGAATTGTTTATTTGGATGGTATGCTTGATGCGGAAGAAGCATTAGAATATTTTGAAGAGGCAATTAATTTAGACCCTAATTATACGTTGGCATATTTTAATGCAGGCCGTGCAAGTCAGGAAATGGGCTTTATAAATGATGCCGCTAATTATTATCAGATGGCTTTAGAATTAAATAAAGAAACAAATGAACTTGACGAAGAAGATGTCATGAACAGAATAAGAAAATTATTTGAAGTATAATTTTCTGTTTATATTTTTTATCATTTCAATTTGAATTTTTACGTATGCAATTTTATGTTAAAAATTGCATATTTGAGTGTTCCGTATATTTTATTTTTGATTCATATATTTGTAATTTATTGTATTTTAGTTTATCTACATCATTTAATGTATATATTGTGCAATTTGCTAAAGATTTATTTCTTTTATTCGTAACTAATAATACAGATATGAAAAACGTAAGTTTTTCATACCTCCTCCCCAAGTCTGGTAGCCGTTCTTAATTGTAACGGCTTTTTTTTTTGCCCATGTTGCAAAGTAAACTATATTTGATTTTGAAGGGTTGCAGAAGTTAAAAAATATGTTATAATAATAATTAATCATATTAATTGCCTAAGGGCAATCCGGTGGTCGGTGAAAGTCATATCAACGGTAATCCTCCAAGATACCTATGACCACCGGTTTATTTTTATCCCTGAAAAAGAGTGAACGTATCAGGAAATTCTAATTGTACATTACGACAATCAGCTCTACCCTTGCAACCCTCTATTTTTATGCTAATATAGATTTGTAAAAGATAATTAAAGAGGAAAATTTATGCAAGCTAGACGTGCAGCCCGAGAATTGGCATTTATACTGTTTTCGCAGTTTGAAAAAAATATAACTAATTATTCAAAAAGTGACTTGGAAGATATTATATTAAAATCCGTAAGAATATTATCGGGTAATGCAAGTGATGAGTTAAAAATTTCTTTAGGCTCATTAATTGACATGAAAAATAAAATAAATGACTACGAAGCTGAGCATGAAATCAATTTAAGCAGGCCGATAGAAGCATCAAATATTCCTGTACCGTTGCCTATGACTTCTGATATGACAGGAAGAATTGATGAAATGATTGATATTGCGGAAAAAGCACTTTTGGCTTTGGAAATTGCCGAATTTACGACATTGGATTCTCAGAGTGATGTAAAAGATTATGCCGTAAAAATTGCAGAAACTTTCCAGAAACATCATGAAGCTGTAGATGCGGAAATCAAAAAGTATGCTAAAAATTGGGATTTTGATCGTCTTGTAAAGATGGATAAGGATATTTTAAGAATAGCTATTGTTGAGCTGTTATTTATTAAGGACGCTCCGATGAAGGTTGTTGTTGATGAGGCATTGGAATTGGCTAAAAAGTATTCTACAGACGACAGTTATTCGTTTATTAACGGAATATTAGCTAAAGTTATTGTTGAAAACGGATTACAGTAATGTTCAAATTTTTTTCGGAAAGTTTTAATAATTTAAAAAATGCCGTATCTAATACCGCAAAAAACCTTGTAGGCAATGTTGCGGCTGTCGTTGAAGAGGAAGAAGAATTTTCGGAATTCGTATTGGAAGACATGGAGGACATGCTGATAAGTGCGGATTTGGGTGTTTCTTACGCTTCCGAAATTGTTGACAGCCTTAGAAATCAAACAAAGGTAAAACCGTCCGAAGTTCGGGCTTATTTGAAGTCCGAATTTTTAAAAACTTTAGAGAATGCAGGTTCTTCTGAGCTGAATTTTTCCGATAATGATTTAAATATATATTTTATTGCAGGTGTTAACGGTGTAGGTAAAACCACTCTTATTGCAAAATTAGCATATAAATTTAAGCAGGAGGGTAAGAGGGTTTTGATTGCGGCGGGTGATACTTTCCGTGCTGCAGCTGAAGAACAGCTTAATATATGGTCTAACCGTGCAGGTGCTGATATTGTACGCCGTGATAAGGCTGACCCTGCTTCTGTTGTGTATGAAGCAATACAAAAGGCTAAAAATGAAAATTATGACGTGATATTGGTTGATACGGCAGGACGTTTGCAGAATAAATTTAATTTAATGGAAGAACTTTCAAAGATAAAAAGTGTAATTGATAAGAATGCACCTGATAATTTGAGAGAGTGTATGCTTGTACTTGATGCAAATACAGGGCAAAACGGCTTACAGCAGGCAAAAGTTTTTCTTGATGCCGTTAATGTGTCTTCCGTTGCATTGACTAAACTTGACGGCTCTGCAAAAGGTGCTATTGTGCTTGCTATTGCAAAGGAAGTGAAACTTCCGGTTAAACTCATAGGTGTCGGAGAAAAGATGGAAGATTTAAAATCTTTTAATCCTGTTGACTTTATAAATGCATTATTTGAGGAATAAATGGCTTTAACTGTTTTAAAATCTGCATTTACAAAATTAGGTAATGAAATTCAGCTGATTATTTCAGGCAATTATTTGGTATCAGACAGAAAAGCTTTAATCATAGGCGTTTTTCACGGTGATGAACCGCAAGGGAAATATTTAATTGATAAATATTTAAATAACTACGTTTCTAATAAATTGTTTATTCCGTGTCTTAACCCTGACGGAATGCGGTTAAATCAAAGGACAAATTCTAACGGAGTAGATTTGAACAGAAATTTCCCTACAGAAAATTGGGGTGAAGATGCTTCTGCGGCTGGTGATAATCCTGAAAATTATTATGGCGGTAAAATGCCTGCAAGTGAAATTGAAACGAAGTTTATTATTGATGTAATTGAGGAATATAAACCGGATGTTATTTTATCGCTTCATGCACCATATAAAGTTGTAAACTATGACGGTCCGGCTAAAAATATTGCCGAACAAATTTCCGATATAATAGGTTATCCGGTTGAGGCGAGTATAGGTTATCCTACCCCGGGAAGTTTCGGAACTTATTGCGGTGTTGAAAGAAATATCCCTACTATCACTCTTGAATTAGATGAAGATATTCCCGTATCTGAACTTGAAGCTTCTGTTTTTAAAATTTTTGATTTAATTTAACTTTACACAAATTAACATATTATCAATTTTTCAAGCTCAAAATACTTATTAATTATATAAGGT
This sequence comes from uncultured bacterium, assembly GCA_902760645.1. Lineage (GTDB taxonomy): Bacteria > Cyanobacteriota > Vampirovibrionia > Gastranaerophilales > Gastranaerophilaceae > UBA1221. Next base: position 25,284 of record CACWHC010000010.1, on the reverse strand, counting down.
TTATATAACGTGAGGATATTTATATGGAAATTAACGCTATTGATGCGGTTTCGTCCGCAAATTCTGCTCAGCAGGCATCTTCTGTAACATCAGCTAAAGCAGAACTGAATGCTCAGTTTGGCAGCAGATTAGACAACGAAAATATGTTTAAACGCCAGCAAACGAAAGAATTTGCTGAAGACTTTTTGAAAAAGTATAAAGACAAAATCGAAGTCCACAATGACTGGTATCATGTGTTTGTCGGTGATGACTATATTACCTTAGAGGGTGACGGCAAGCTTACTTTTAAAGAACTTCGTGAAAATTTAGGGATTCCGCCGACAGTGTTAAGCAAAACAAATAATAAAAAGTTTAAGGATAAAGATGTAATTGACGGAAAAATAGAAATTAAGCTTGAGGATATAGGCTGGTTCGCAAGAAGTATGGACGAAATGGAAGCTCAGGACGTCCGTTCACAACGAAGCCATGGCGATCCTTATGCAGGTTACAGCAGAGCCGTATCGGATGGCGAAATATTTGAATGGCTTGGAAGATAAAATTTTAAAGGCTTCGTTTACCGAAGCCTTTTTTAGTATACAAAAATTCTTATTTGTTGTAAGATTATTCAGGAAAGAGGGATATTATATGAGATTGCATAATTCTTACACAAATAAAGTTGAAGATTTTACTCCGATTGAAGGCAATAAAGTTAAAATGTACGTTTGCGGTCCGACAGTATATGATTTTGCACATTTGGGTCATGCAAGATGCTATATAACCTGGGACGTTTTATACAGATATTTGAAATTTAAGGGTTATGACGTAACGTACTGTCGCAATGTAACGGATGTTGATGATAAAATTCTGAAAAAAGCGGAAAAGGAAAATAAAACGCCTGAAGAAGTTTCTCAGTATTGGTATAAACAGTTTTCAAATTCAATGAAGGCTTTGAATAATCTGAAGCCTGATATAGAACCGTTTGCGACTAAAACACTCGGTGAAATGATATCTATCGTTAAAACTCTTATTGATAAGGGTTATGCGTATGAAGCAAACGGGGATGTCTATTTCAGAGTTAAGAAATTCCCTAATTACGGCTATTTGTCGAAACAGCCGATTGATCAGCTGGAAAGCGGTGCAAGAATTGAAGTTGGTGAACATAAAGAAGATCCTCTTGATTTTGCATTGTGGAAAAAAGATGAAAAATTCGGATATAATTCACCTTGGGGTGTAGGTCGTCCGGGTTGGCATATTGAATGTTCTGCAATGAGCCGTAAATATCTCGGTAAAACTATAGATATTCACGCAGGTGGTGCAGATTTAATATTTCCGCATCACGAGAATGAAATTGCTCAATCCGAATGTGCAAACGGTTGTAAATTCGTAAATTATTGGCTGCATAACGGTTTTGTAACAATCAATAAGGAAAAAATGTCAAAATCATTAGGAAATTTCCTAACGATTGATGATTTGTTGAAAAAATATGACGCAAATACAATCAGATTCTTTATTTTGACAAATCATTACCGTATGCCTGTTGAATTTTCTGATGAGGCATTGGCTTCCGCTCAGGCTGGAGTTAAACGAATGCTGAATGCAAAGCGAACTCCGGTTAATGAAAATCTTGATTTGACCAAAACCGAAGAATATAAACAGTTTGTTGATGCTATGGATGATGATTTAAACACATCAAAGGCACTTGCCGTGTTGTTTGATTTGACCAATAAAGCTAATAAGGATGTGAAAGATTCATTTACAATTTTATATAAATTAGCATCTGTGCTTGGGTTTACTTTTGATAAACCTGAGTTGTCAGAAGATGAAATTAATATCGCTTTGTCAAAAGTGTCCGATAAATTAAGCAAAACTTTTTCTGATATGGATGATTTAATTCAATACCGAAAAGAAGCAAGAGAAAATAAAAACTGGGATATTGCAGATGCTATCAGAATAACTCTTGATGAGTGCGGAATTGTATTAAAGGATACAAAAGAAGGCACAACAGTTGAGGCAAAATAGTTTGTAATATTATAAAGATACAAAAGCAGAACCATATCTGGTTCTGCTTTTGTGCAATTGTTCTGAAAATTTATTTTTATATTTCGCGATCGAACATTTGAGTGAATTTTGAAGTCTTTTCTTCCAGTGTTTCTGTCGCAATTTTTGCAGATGGTTCGGAGGTTATTTTTGAAGCTGCAGCTTCCAAATCCAGTACTATGTTTTTAGCTGTTTCTATTATGTGTAATAAATAATTGTCATTTTTAAAGTTTTCAGTCGGGATAACTTCAGAACTTCTTCTCAGCCCTCTGCGGCTTGCTGCTTCTATGTCGTAAACAACTCCAAGTGATTTGTCTGTTGAAAAGGAACCCGGATAAACAATCGTCATAACTCCTTTTCCTTCTTTGTTAGTTATTCCTGTTATATTGCCGCTTACAAAAACATCATATAAATGCGTATGCGTAAGCGGTTCAACAATGTTTTGTATAAATTTTTTCTCTAAATTCGGTTTCCCGACTAATTCACAGGCCAACTCAAATGAACCTTTCGGGTCTGTATAAAAGCCTTTAAATGAAACCGGACTGTATCCTATTTTGTCTATTGCCATATTTTATACTCCTTTTAATATCACATATTATTTATTTAATATAAAAAAAATTATTTTTGTTTAATAATGTGTTTTTTTGTTACAAAACATAATGATTTTATTATTTGTCATATAATTAATATATGAGGATGTGGAAATTATTATTATCATTTTTAGGGACAGTTGTGTTCGGGTGTGCTGCTCTGGCATTTTCCCCGAATATTCCGTTAAATACTTTAAAAGCGGCAGAAGAATCTCGTATTCCTGATACGCCGGTTCAGAGTGCAGCCCCTAATCAGTCAGCTTATCAGTCGGAAATTGTACGGGTTGGAATTGGAAATCAGTCTTTTGGCAGTTATGTTTATAAGTCAATAGGCGTGTACGGAACTATGCCTGTTACTATCTATTCAGACGGTATTGAGTTAAAGCAGGTGCCTGCAAACACTAATATAAATATATCTATTAAGGCGGATAATTCATATACTCTTACTTATGATAACGGTAAAGAATTAGGTGATTTGACAGGTATAATAAAGTTTACAGTTCCTTCAGGCGGTTATCTCGGAGTAAAAAATTTAAAAAGAGCAGGAGCTCCGGCTCTTTACAGAGGATATTTTGAAATTATCAAATTGCAAAGCGGTAACCAGTTTAATCTTGTAAATAAATTACCGTTAGAATCTTATTTGAGGGGGGTTGTCCCGAATGAAATGCCCGTAAATTTCGGTTTAGAAGCATTAAAAGCTCAGACTGTTGCTGCAAGAAACTATGTTTTATCCCCAAGGACAAAGTCATCTGCAAATTATGATGTGGTTGATTCGGTTGCAAGTCAGGTATATTTTGGTGCAAATACGGAAAAGGATCTGGCGGATAAAGCCGTGAAGCAGACAGAAGGACTTGTGGCTTTACATGACTGGGAATTGATTTTAGCATTATATTCTTCGACTGCAGGCGGATATACCGAAAGTTATTCACATGCATTTTCAGATCCTCAGTCAGGACATTTCCCTGCGCAGGAGAAACCGTATCTTAAAGCTAAACCTGATATACTTACCCAAAAGTCATTAAAATCAGAAGAAGATGCGGCGGCGTTTTATAAATCAAAGCCGGATGCTTACGATATACGCTCTCCATATTACAGGTGGACAAGAAGCTGGTCTGCGGAGGAACTTAAAACTGTGCTTGAGAGAACGCTTGCAGAGCAGTCATCAACCGGATTTGTAAAACCAAAATTTGAAAAAGGTGATGAGCTTGGTGATTTGCTTGAATTAAAAGTAATTAAACGCGGTGAGTCGGGAAAAATCGTTGAAATGGAAATAATAACAAAGACTCAGACGTATAAAATATACAAAGAACTTGTAATAAGACGTTTATTGCCAAAAGACGGCAAGGCTTTACCAAGTGCTAATGTAGTTTTCGAAAATATTCAGGATGACTATGGTGATTTGATGTCTGTAAATGCTTTTGGCGGCGGATTTGGACATGGTGTCGGGTTAAGTCAATTCGGTGCAGGTTTTATGGGGTCTGAGTTGCATCTTCCGTTTGATAAAATTTTAATGCATTATTATACGAATATAATAATTGGGACAAAGCCTGTAATCGTTTCCTCAGAACCGAATCAGCGTTTAGTAACGCAGGCATTTTATGCGAATAAAAAGCATGCTGAACTTGTGATTGATAATAAATTTCAGTTAAATTCGATTGACGTAAATATAAACGGTTCGGATTATTCCTTTAGACTTCCGACAAGTATATTCGGTGGAAACAGGTGTTCAAAGATTGATATTTCAGATTACATAAAACAGGGACGTAATGTTGTCAGATATTCGTATCCGGCAGGGGAAAGCGGCAGAAAGGCAGTCAGAATTTTTGTAGAATTGGCAGGTAATGATGGCAGAGATAATATCTGGGAATAAGGATAATAAAACTACAAGTGTTTTGAGAGCGGCTTGGTTAATTGCAGTAGTAACTATTGTAAGTAAACTTATAGGTTTTATAAGAGATATTGTTATTGCTAATTATTACGGTGCAAATATGGTTTCGGACGCGTATTATTATGCATATCAGATTCCTGCTCTGTCATTAATATTGTTGGGCGGTGTCGGAGGACCTTTTCATAGTGCAACTGTTGCTATATTTTCAAAACTTATTCCTTCAATTAAAGAAAAGCCTTCAGAGGAAGTTAATAAGCTTTATTCTACCTTTATGACGACTACAATTTTGGCTTTTTTATTGTTGTCGGTTCTGATTTATATTTTCCCTCGTCAGATTATGCAAATAATAATATCGGGTGGTTCTGCGGAAATGGTTCAATTAGCGGCGGCACATCTGAAAATAATGACTCCTATGCTTGTTATCGGAGGAATTGTAGGAATTTATTACGGGATACTGATTATTTATAAGCAATTTATGCTGCCTAATTTGTCGCCTATTGTCATGAGCGTTGCTATAATAGCAATATCGGTTGCAGCAGCACCTGATGATTCCAAGGGGTATGCTTTAGCGTGGGCAACTACTATCGGTGCTGTTTTACAGCTTGTTATTCAATATCCGAATATCAGAAGATTGGGGTACCGCTTAAAACCGAACCTAAATATTATAAATAATCCTCATTTTAAGGATATTGGTGAACTTTTGTTCCCTGCAATTTTAAGTTCTACGGTAGGACAGATTCATATATATGTTGATATGTTTTTTACTTCTTCGATTTCAGAGGGGGCGTGGACTGCTGTAGGTTATGCTAACAGGGTATTTCAATTCCCTGTCGGAATACTTGTTACGGCATTTTTGGTTCCGTTGTTTCCTATATTTGCCAAGCTCGTGGCTGATAAGGATTATGACGGTATCCGAACTTATTTTAATAAGGGGGTAGGAGTTTTATTCTTTGCGGCTATACCGATTATTATCGGAATACTTGTTATAGGATTGGATAGTGTCCGATTAGTGTTTGAACACGGTGCTTTTGATGCCGCTGCAACGTTTATGGTAGCAGAAGCCTTGTGGTTCTTGTCGGCTTCAATTTTACCGTATGTATTCAGAGATTCTATTACCAGAGTATATTATTCGTTTAATGATAGTGCTACACCGTTTGTTGTTGCTTTTTCGTCTATTATATTAAAATTTTTCCTTAACTGGTTATTAATATTAAAGCTCGGATGGGGAATAGGCGGTATAACTTTGTCAACTTCTCTCGTAACCTTATTTAATGCATTTGTACTTGGAATTCTTATAAGCAGAAAGATTAAAATGGATTATAAATCTTTATTTCTAAATTTATTAAAAATGCTTGTCGCAGGTGGTATTGCGTTTATTATTTCCATGTTTGCGGCATACGGATATGACAAGTTTGTTAATATATCAGAATTAATGTTTTTGATTACAAAAATTTTATTTATCTGTTTGGTTTGTGTACTTGTTTATGTACCGATTAATTTGTTATTAAAAATGGAATATGCAAGTGAACTCGCTGTTAGATTAAAATCAAAATTCCATAAGTAGAGGATTTTTATGATAGTTAATGACATTGAAAAAATAAAAAATATACTTGATAATGACGGGGTAATAGCTTATGTTACCGATACCGTATGGGGGTTGGGGTGTCTGCCGTCATCGGAAAAAGCAGTAAAGAAAATTTATGAAATAAAACACAGAGAAGCTCAAAAACCGTTGATTTTAATGTCATCAGAGCCTTATCATTTACTTGATTATGTAAAACAACCTTTATCAAAGACAGCATCTAAACTTATAAAAAAATATTTTCCGGGGGCGTTAACCCTTGTACTAAATAAGTCCGAAAAAACTCCATATTATATGACATCAAATATGGATACGGTAGGTATAAGAGTTCCGGATAATCCGGTGTTTAAAGAAATTTGTGATAATATTACGGGTCACGTTCTTGCGACAACAAGTGCAAATCTTTCACATCAGCCGTCAGCCAAAACATATCAGCAGGCTTTAGAGAACATGAAGGATTTAGCGGATATTGTAATCCCTGATTACGGATATGAGGCAGAAGGATTAGAGTCAACTGTTGCAGGTGTTTTTGGTGATGATGTTAAAATATTCAGACAGGGTGCGATAAAACTATAGTGTGTTTATAAATACTGATTAATTTACTCTTGCAGGTTCTTTGTTAATTAGTGCTATGGCTTCATCTGCCTTTTGGATTAGTCCTGTGTAATATTTGAAATCTTTTTCGTTTGTTGCAATTTCGGTACCGCATCTTGCAACATTTTGGATTTGTTTCAACAAATCTATTGTCATCATAATGCCCTTAAACATAGTACCCTCATCTTTGTATTTGCGTTTATCTGCATTATAGTATAATTTACTCCAATTCTGTGTCGAATCGCTTTCTGAGCTGTTCATTTCTGCCCATTTATAAATATTATTTGTGAGTTCATTGTTAATTTCTATCTGTCTGAATTTTCTGTCATTTTTTGTTGATAAATCGTTATATTTATTTAGTGTGTTATTTAATTCTTTAATATACTTTTCTAAAGCAGAGTTTGCCCATTCGTAGCCTTTGGGTTTAACGTCAAAAGTTTTTGTAAACAGACCGTCTTTTTTGGGTTCAATATTAGCCAAAGCCCCTACTGCACCTGCAAATTCAGCCGCTGACATTTTTTCAAAAACTTTTGAACTTACCATTTCTATAACAGGAATTTGTTCATAGCCGTTAAGATTTGATATTAAAATACCTTTTTCAGTAAGATTGTTCTTTGAGGTTAAATAATCAAAATTTTTCAGCATATTTATTTTTTGTGTAAATTCGTATCGCAGATTTTGTTTGTTTTTTAGTGCTGTCTGAGGATTTTTATTGTATGTGTAAAAAGATTTATCAAATAGCATTTCCAGCATATCATCATTTTGCAATTCGTTATAATACTTGGTAATAAATGAATAACTTGGTCTTAATGCACTTTTTAAATTGTTCGGACTTGAATGTACAAGCATATCAAAAGCCGAACGCTCATCATCATTTAAGCTGAGGGTATAGCAGTAACCTTTGGTATCAATGCCTCGTCTGCCGGCTCTGCCTGCCATCTGATGAAATTCATTTGCGGAAATTCTTCTTTTATTATCCGGTCCGTCAGGCATTGAGGACGGCTTTCTTGATGCGGTAATAACGGTTGTTCTTGTCGGCATATTTATGCCTGCTGAAAGTGTTTCTGTTGCTATAACAACTTTTATAAGTTTGTTCTGAAACAGCTCTTCAACCAGTTCTTTTTGGGTTGGTAGCAGTCCTGCATTATGTACGGCATAACCTTTTAACAATGCTTTCATATCCATTGTTTCACCAAGATATTTACCTTCCGAATCAAAACGTTCAACGGTATCCATTATCAGTTCTTTTTCTTCATCCGTTGTCAGTTTTGGACCGTATTTTGTCAGGTATTCCAATATATCTTTGCTGTTTTTCTTATCAAAAACAAAAAATATTGCAGGTAATCTGTTGTCATCTTTTAATTGCTTTACAACGTCATTGTATGCAAAAGCAGGTATTAACCCTTTTTTGTCTGCAAGTTTTGACAGTTTTTCAAGTTGTGCATTAAAGTTTGATTTTTTCTTTGATTTTTCAGGCTGAGTTAAGTCCGAAACATTGATATTTTCAAATTCAAGCGGAACATGTCTGTTTTCCATTGGTACATCAATCAAAACCGTGTGAATTGGTAGTTCTTGATGTGCCTGATATTTTGAAAGCTGCATGTCGTATTTTTCTATAATTTCGGAATTATTGTTCTTGTTTATTTCTGTGCTTTCTGTACCTGCTATTGGCAAGGATTCTTCCGCAGGTTCGGGACGTGCCTTGTATTTCGAAAGTTGTTTGTTGTATCCCGATACGATTTCAGGATTACCGTGTTCTCTTATTTGAGCCATCCAGCCTGCAATATCTTTGTTGTTGCCGATTGTTGCGGATAAAGATAATAACTGTGTTTCAGGAGCGGATAGGAATATTGATTGCTCCCATATCCCGCCTCTGTCAACGTCACCTAAGTAATGTAATTCATCAAATATTACCGTTTTTAAATCGTCAAGTAATTCATTTTCTCTTCCGAAGTATTTCCCAAAAACCATATTGCGGTATACTTCCGTCGTCATAATGATAATCGGGGCTTTTGGATTAACTTTGGTATCTCCTGTTAAAATCCCTACATTATCTTCTCCGTAAATTCTTTGAAAATCTCTGAATTTTTCATTACTCAATGCTTTAAGGGGTGTTGTATAAAAAGTCTTTTTTCCGTCATGTAAATTTTTACCTATGGCATAATGTGCGATAGCGGTTTTGCCGGTTCCTGTGGGAGCAGTAACAAGTACGTCATTATCAAGTAAGATGTTTTGGGCAGCTGCTTTTTGAAAATTGTCGGCTTTTGCGCCTTTAGGCAATTTGAAATAATTTGCATCTACCGTTTTATCGAAATCACTGTTGCCGAAAGAGATATTTTTTAATGACATCATTGTCATTGAATTAATTATATTATCTGCATTTATGCAATTTGGAGTTATGCTCTTTGTTCCTGATGTTTTATTATCTGAATTTACTGATGCGGATGCAGGTATATACTTTGTAATAGCAAGAACTTTCATTATTGTATCCTTATCTTTTTACATACTTAAGATAGTCGCCAATTTTTAGCACATCATTGATAACATATAATGCATCTCTGTTGTGAAATCTGACACAGCTGTGAGTTAAATGTCTGTTGGTTCTCAAAACTGCTTCTTCATGCCGTGTTCCGTGTACATAACTCCCGTTGTCAAACATTTTGCCTGTAATTGTATCTACAACGTTCAGATATGCTATTTTAGGTCCGTAATCAAAAGGAAATCTGCGTCTTTTAGTCCAGCGTTCACAGTCTAAGTACGGATATACCTGTTTTTTTAAAACTTTTCTTATTCCTGATTTAGTCGGGGTTCTGCTTGCACCGGTCGCAACGCGGAATGATTCAATTGCTTTCCCGTTATCATCATATGCATAAAATCTGCAATTGGTAATATCAATCGTTCCTCTTGCGAGTATTTTTTTGCCTTTAAGTGTAAAATACGGGTCAGGTGCATTTTTTAATATTTCAGGGTCGTTTGTCCAGCCGCTTGGGTTAACAGGTTCCCTGAATACAGGTGGTAAATCTTCACTGGTATATTTATCTACAGGGTTTATTGTTTTTTGTGTTTTATTGACTAACTCAAAAGTATCTTTCTGAGCCTCTGTTAATTTTAGAGGACTTTGTGCTGCTGCAGGAGTTGAAAAGCTTAGTGCTGCAGATGATAGTGCAACCCCGATTGAATATTTAATTGTATTTAGCGGTAATATGTGCATGTGAATTTAAAAATCCCTAAAAAATTTTTTTTGCTTTAATATTAAGAAACTTGTATAGTTTAATATTTCTTAAAATGTTACTTGCAAAATATTATTGTTTATAATAGCATTGAAATACTAACGTGCGTCGGTGATGTATTTTTGTGGATAAGCCGATTAAGGAATTTAAATAGTACTAGTATAATTAATTATAAAGGAACGAAATATGAACCCTATTATTGATGAATTGGAAAAACCATATATGGAAAAAGAAATTCCGGATGTTAACCCGGGTGATACAGTCAAAGTATTTGTTAGAATTGTAGAAGGTAACAAAGAAAGAATACAGGCTTTTGAAGGCACTATTATTAAAAAACACGGTTCTGGTATAAACAAAACTATTACGGTCAGAAAGATTTTCCAAGGCGTTGGTGTAGAACGTGTATTTTTAATTCACTCACCAAGAATTGAAAAAATTAATATTATAAGACGTGGTGACGTTAAACGTGCTAAATTATACTACTTGAGAGAACGTTCAGGTAAAGCAACTCGTATCAAGGAAAAAATTGAAAAAAGATAAGACACATATTCATTGGTATCCCGGGCATATAGCCAAAGCTGAGAGAAAGTTAAAAGAACAGCTTTCTTTAGTGGATGCCGTAATTGAAGTTATTGATGCGAGATTACCGTTATCAAGCAGTTATGAGAATATTACGGGGCTTTTGGGTCAAAAGCCTCGTTTAATTTTGCTTAATAAATCCGATTTAACCGATAAAAATGAATTAAAAGTTTGGATAAACGTTTTAGAAAAAAAGAATAATGCATCCGTTATGGTTTCTGATGCAAAAAATTCTAAGGATTTAAATTTAATTGTAAAAAAATTAGAGGAATTATCCGAACCTCGCATTCAGGAAATAATGAAAAAGGGATTATTAAGGCGTCCTGCAAGAGTTATGGTAGTGGGTATGCCAAATGTTGGTAAATCAAGTATTATTAATAAACTTACCAAATCCTCTAAAACAAAAACCGGAGCGAAAGCAGGTGTTACACGTCAGCAGCAGTGGGTCAGAATTAATCCGAAATTAGATTTGTTGGATACTCCTGGGATAATTCCGATGAGGCAGGATAATCAGGAAGCTGCAATGAAATTAACTTTTGTTAATTCAGTTTCAGAAAATGCTTATTCTAATGAAATTGCAGCAAATGCATTAATTGAATTGTTAAGTAAGAAGTATCCGAATCAGTTAAAATTATATTATCAGTTAGATGATGATATTAGTATTGATAGTATTGCCTTAAAGCGTAATTGGATTGTTGCCGGGGGTAATCCTGATATTGAACGTACATCAGTATATGTTTTAAGAGATTTCAGAGAAGGCAAAATCGGCAAGTTTATTTTGGATTAATGTTATATGAAGCACATTGAGGAACTGTTTTTATTTGATGAAAAATTCGCCTGTCCTGTTGTCGGTACGGATGAGGCAGGCAGAGGTCCTGCTGCGGGAGGTGTATTTGCCGCTGCCGTATATTTCCCTGATAAAAATGAAGCACTGATAAAGCAGCTGGAAATTTTAAATGACAGCAAGCAATTAAGTAAAAAGAAAAGAGAATTGTTATTTGATGTTATAAAAAATGAAACAATTAATTTCGTTGTGTGTGTTGATGTTGAAGAAATTGAGCGTATAAATATTTTAAATTCTTCTTTAAAAGCGATGCGTTTGGCATGTAATAATGTTATTTCAAACCTAAAAACGGAAGATGTGTTGGTTTTGGTTGACGGGAATAAACTTATAAAGGAATTTAAATATCCTCAAAAGTATGTTGTAAAAGGAGATTCTAAATCTGCATCTATCGCTGCTGCAAGTATTTTGGCAAAAGTTACCCGTGACAGATATATGGGTGAATTAGACAAAAAATATCCTGAGTATGGTTGGTGCAGAAACGCCGGTTATTTAACAAAAGAACATCTTGAGGCTATAGATAAATTCGGACTTACGGAATTTCACAGACCGTCTTTTTTGAAAAAGCATTTTGATAAGCAAAATCAGTTATCTATATTTTAGCGTATTACTTTTTGTAAAATTCTGCTGATTATGAGCAAAATATTTTATTTTTGAATTTAATTTAAATATAACCGGTGTATATACATGCGAATAAGTAATAGTTTTTATAAATATACAAACTCATATCTTTATCCTCCTTCAATCAGCGTTAAAGCTGATATTTTGTCTGATACAGAGAATAACGATAAAGAACTTCAGTTGCCTAATTTTTATTACATGCCGGTATTTACGGCATCTGCTGTCACAAAGTATAATCCGGAAAAGGAAAAAGAAGCTTTTTTAAATATGCTTAAAACAGTCGATTTATACAGACCTGAGGATGATGATATCCCTGCTGAAAATTATTCAGGTTGGGATTCTGATAAAATTAAATTGATAAAAAAACAATTTACCGAATACGAAGATGACGGTACACTGGAAGATTTGCTCAGAGCCGTAAATAGCTCATTATTTGAGGAATATATTTTTGAAGAAAATAATTTGTACAGCCTGTCAAATGAAACCACTAAAAATCTTTATGAAAGGGTGTATTCTATTGATTATGATAAATGGTTACATCCGTCAAAAACCTGTGAGGTCAGAATTTCGATAAAAGACAGCGGAGAAAAATTAAAGAGTATTGCCGATAATATTGTTTGTGATATTGAGCTTTTACGTTTAACTCAGGCAAAAGATTTTATTGACAGGCAGCTTGAACCTTATATAAAAAAAGATACTTTTACTATTCCTAAAAAAATATATGCCAGTAAACCTATGTTGTACAGATTTACGGATAATATTATTAAGCAGCTGAATACGGTGTGGCGTCGGGCGAAATATCATAGTAATGAAAATCAACCTATTGACGTAAGAGAGCTTGCTTATGATGTACTTGATATCAGAGATGATTTAAAGAAATCTCTTTCTGATATAAATGAAGTCAGACGTAACGGAAGAGGTCAAAATAATTTTGATATTACCGTGAAAATGTGGGACAGAAATCCTAAAAAGGATTTATTTCAGGGTAATTATTCTACCTGTTGTATCGGAATGGGAGCTGTTAACGGTGATGCTATGCCAAAATATCTGCTGCATACCTGTTTTAATATGATAGAACTTGTTGATAATAATACGAATAATACAATCGGTAATGCTTTATGTTACTTTGCTGAAGCTGACGGCAAGCTTGCATTTATCATAGATAATGTGGAAATTAATAAAGATTATATCCCGTCCAAAGAAGCAGGTAATGATATTAGAAGTGCTATTCTTGAATACTCTAAAAATCTTTTGGAATATATTAAAAAGGATGACCGTAATATAGATATTTATATGAGTTATCGGAGAAATGACATTCCTGCCCCAAAAGAGTATGCCGTTGATAAAACTTTTAAATTCATAGGTGATATTTATTCCGACATTTATTTGGATTTATATGACGGTGAAGTTTTTGATAATGTCGGATTAAACAGGGAACTTACCGCTTGCAAGCTATCAGGGCAAAATGACAAAAAATAGTTATTTGTAAATTTTCATAAACTGGTCAATATCACCTTGGCTGAGGTGTTTTAAACCCGTTAGAGATTTGTACATAATATCTTTTTTGTTCTCGGAATGGTTTAAACCAAGAGCATGTCCTATTTCATGAAGTGCAGTAAAATAGAAATCCTGATTAGACATTTTTATATTTGTCCCGGGGTAATTTTCGTAAATTTTTATTCTTGCGGTTGCATAAAAACCTCTTGGGGTAAAAGAATAGGTTACCCCTACGGCTTTGCCGTTTTCATTTTCTATGCCATACTCGTTGTTTTCGACAAATGTAACAATGATTTTCGGAATTTTTCTCTCGGTTTCAACGTAGAAAAATTTTGCAATATTTGTCCGTGCTTCCCATTCGTTAAATGCTTCTCTTACAAGATACGCTTTTGGATTATCTTGAATATATACCTTTACAGGAAAAAATTGCCATCTTGGAAGCTCGTAGGCAAAAATTGGTGAAGCAAATACTAATAGCAATGTTAATATTAAAAAAAGTTTTTTCATAAAAATATTATTCCCCATTAATTAAAATTTATTCGAAATGTAACATTTTATTTAGCGGATAAGACACTTTGAATAAGATTATATGTGTCAATAAATCTGTTTTGAGTGTTTTTGCCTTCCTGTATTCCAAGCAGAATTGCCAAATAAAATTTCCCTTCGTTTTGGATAACTGTAACTACGTTACTCATATTCCCGCGGATGCCATATTTTACGCCTAAACTATCTTTTAGGTATATTTTACTTTTTTCTCTCAACAAAGGGTTAAGTGTTGAAATTTTTACCTGATTTTCTCCATTATGAATATTGTATGATTTAGTTTTAAATATTGAACAAAAATGTTGATTTTTAAGTGCATATTCCATAAGCTTGCAGGTATCTTCAGCTGTAATAATATTGCTTTCTTCGAATCCGGTAGGTGATGTAAATGTTGTGTTTTCCATACCGATTTGTCCGGCTTTTTTATTCATGAGCGTTACAAAATCTTCTACTGAACCGCTTACAGCCTCAGCTATAACGTTTGCGGCCGCATTATTTTGGGTAATTATTAATATGTTTATCAGCTCATATAGTGTCATAGATGTTATATTCTCAGCAATTCCGGCAGGTATTTCCGTTTGCATTTGTGTTTTCCCGCTTTCCAATGCCAATATTGCAGTCAGAATTTTGGCACATCCTACTGCATTAAATTCATCTCTTATCCTTTTTTTCATGATTATTTCGCCGCTGTTCAAATCTTTTATTATTAGTGCGGAGGTATTTATTTTTTCAGGCAGTACAATATTTTCTTTTAGTACGTCAGGTTCGCTGTTCACAAAAAGTTTACGCTTTGCAAATTGTTCATAAATAGGCTGCATTATCTTGTTATTGTTGGTATTACATTTTTCTAAATATGCGAGAAATCTGTTTTTATTTTTATAGTAATAATTTATATCAAAGACTTGTGAAAAATAGTCCAGCCGATCGAGAGAATCTAAAGCGAGCATTGTCCGCATACATTTTACGCATTTGCTGCAATTTTTTGAATCTGTTATGCATACATGTAAGTGTTTGTGTGCCGGTGCATAGTGTAATATATCTGCGACTTTTTCAAGGAATGTTTTTTCTCCGCCTTCTGATAATACTTTAAATCCGGATGTACTGAACACATTATCTAAAAGTAATTCGTAATTCCCGCATTCATGTCGGTCGCTTTCGTCTAATGAAAACATTGAATAATCACGTCCTGATGAGCCGTAATACCATATTTTGAATAGTTTTTGCATGGCAAATACCGGAAATAAGTTGAAATACATATGGTCAAATCCGTACTTTATATCAAAATCAGCTGCCAAATTGCTGTTTGTTAAAATATAAGGTAAATCTTGTTTTTCAGCGACTTCAATGCTTTCTTTTATGCATTCTTCTTTTATTTTCAGATTATCACGACCGCCCTCTTTATATCCCGGAATATCAAAGCCTCCAACATCATTAATCATCAGGTGTGTCAGTCGCATAGTCGGGTAATCGCACTCAATGTATTCGTTTAAAACATGGAATGAGTCTATCCCTCTGGACATTCCCGTTCCGACAGCACCGGCGTTTTTAACGGGTTTTTTCCTGACCTCCGCAGATATTCTTGTTTTATAAAAGTTTTTTCCTGTTCTTGTAAGTGTCGGGATAAGTATTGTCCTGATGTTATGGAGTAATTCTTCCGATACCGGAGAAAGGCATACAATGTCTTTACCGTTTCTCATTGCAATCGGTAACATAGCGATAAGAAATGCATCACTTCTGTCTTTTACAAGGTAACCGCCATATTTTTTATCTACGTCAAGCCATAAAGTTTTGATGGTTTCATTAATTTCTATTTCGCAAAATAATCTGGTCTTTTTGCCGATTCTTTTTATTTTAGGTTCACCGATTGTTATCATACTTATCTCCGCTTGATTATTATTATATTATTAATTTGATTCTTTGTCTAATGTTGATCCGATTTATTTTTTGAATTTTTATCAAATTTATCCGATAAAAATGTTGATATAAGAGGTATAATTATATAATAAATAGTACCTAAAATCAGAACAGGCTTGGCTACACGAATACCTTCAACATATTTTTCAAGATTTTTTGAATTTTTATTTGCCTTTTTAAAATTTTCAATAAATCTGTTTGTGGATTTTTCAGTCAATTTATTTATGCCGTAACCTCCGGCAACTGAAAGTCCCGTTGAAATTCCTGCATTGTAAATTAATGCTTTTTTTCTGTCTTCTGCAATTCCTTTGCTATTCGAGGTTTGGTGCATAAATGTAGCTGTAGCAAGTATATCAGTCAAATATATTATATGTTGTTCAAATTTTGTATTGTGGAATTTATCGGCCATATTATTTACAAATTTTGAATCAATTATGTGTGCTATTGTATTGGTTAGTTTTTTATTCGGTACTTTCCCGGTAAATGTCGTATTTGTATTTGTTGGTTGAGCTTTTTTATTCTTTTTGAATAAAGTATCCATTATTGGCGGAATTATTGCACAGGTAATAATAGATTTCGGTGCTGCAAGAATAAATCCAAGTCCGAGTTTGATTAATTGTGTTGCAAAATTATATTTTTTTGATGCTTTTAATGATTTTTCCTCTGCTTTTAGGTGCTTAATCGTAGAATGTTTTAAAAATTTATTAGGATTATTATCTATGTTTTTTACTGCATTTGCAATCGGTAGCGATGCTCCAAGCATTAGCAGGTAACCTGTTAATGTTGATGCAATTGATTTTGTGCTGGCATATTGACGGTTTTCTTTGTCTGTTTTGGGCGTTGCAAGTATAATCAGCGGTCTTATTGTAGAAAATGCAAGAGAAGCCGTTGCGGCAAATAGTGCCCCATTTTCCGACGCAAATTTCAGACTTTTCTTTAATACTCTGCTATTGTAAATTGACTGTACTTTCATTTTCGTTCATTATACAATGATAATAATGAAAATAACAGCTTATTTAAAAAACGAATTTTCAGTTTGGAAAACGCATGAACTTATCCTGTTAGGTATAGCTATATTTGCTATTTGTATAAATTCAATTTTATTAAAAGATAGTTTGATTGCAGTTATTTCTGCACTTTGCGGAATTATGTATACAATTCTGGCAGGTAAGGGAAAAGTATATTGCTTTCTTTTCGGGTTATGCGGTTCGTGTTTTTATAGCTTTTTATCCTGGCAAAATGCATTATACGGAAATCTTTTGCTTTATCTTTGTTATTATGTGCCGGCACAAATTATAGGCTTTTACAGATGGAAGAAAAATCTAAAAAAAGATTCGGATAATGAAATTGTTAAGGCTTCACTGTCTGTCAAAGATTCAATTATATGCGTAATAATTGCCCTTTTTGGGTGTGTGGTTACCTCATTTATATTGAGTAAACTGCACGATAGTAATCCGATTATAGACGGTATTACTACTTTTTTATCAATCTTGGGTATGTATTTAACGGTAAAACGTTGCATTGAACAGTGGATTGTGTGGCTGTTTGTAAATTCACTTTCATTATATATGTGGATATGCGTTTTATTAAACGGTGTAAAAGTGTACTCCACTCTGGTTATGTGGGCAGTTTATGTTATATTGGCAGTTTATTTTTATGTTGAGTGGAGAAAGGAATTATTTAAAAAAAATATTTAAATTGCCAGACTGCGTTTTTTCCTCTCTGAACATAAATTTCCTTATAATCTCTAAATCATCCGTTTCTTAATTTGTATAATATTCCATCGGAATGTTTATTTGAAAATTTAAACTTTTTTGTAAATTTAGTACATTTGTAGGAATTTATAGTATAATTAGTTTGAGGTGGTTAGAATGATTAAATTAGCAGCATTTGATGTAGACGGAGTCCTTACCGACGGCGGTATTACATATGATGAAAATGGTCTGGAATACAAAACTTTTAACGCAAAAGACGGTCAGGGAATCGTAAATCTTAACAATGCAGGTATTATTACTGCTATTATTACTGCCAGAGAAAACGGTACCGTGTATCACCGGGCAAATAATCTTAAAATAAAAGAATTACATCAGGGACAAAAAAATAAAATTGAGAAGCTAAATGAATTGCTTTCAAAATACAATATAACTTTTGATGAGGTTGCATATATGGGTGATGATTTGCCGGATATGTGTATTTTAGAAAAAGTTAAACTTGCGGGCTGTCCTTTTGATGCTGTTGATAAGGTCAAGGCTGCAGCTAATTGGATTTCCTCAAAAAATGGAGGACATGGTGCAGTCAGAGAGTTTTGTGATTATATATTAGATATTAATGATAGAGGAGTATAAATTATGTATGAAATTAAAACCCAGGCATTTTTTTCTGCAGCACATCATCTTTTAAATTATGAAGGTGAATGCGAAAATCAGCATGGTCATAATTGGATGGTTGAAGCTTTTGTTAAAGGTGAAACACTTGATAAAAGTAATATTTTAATAGATTATAAGGTTCTGAAAAGAGAATTAAATGCAGTATTAGAATTGCTTGATCACCATGATATAAATGAAATTCCCGAATTTAAGGGGGAAAGTCCGAGTAGTGAAATGATTGCATCTTTCATTTATGCAAAACTTAAAGAGCGTATTGTGCAATTAAGTAAAATTTCTGTTTGGGAAACTCAAACTTCATGCGCAAGTTATTATGAAGAAGAAGACTAGTTATAATTGGTATTTGGAGATTAGAAATTAATGAATTTTATACAGGCTATATTAATGGGGATTGTGCAGGGATTAAGTGAATTTTTACCTGTTTCAAGTTCTGCTCATCTTGTTTTTACATCTAATTTTTATAAAATTTTTGCAAATGTTCCCATACACGATCAGTCAAGTCAGGAAATTTTCTTTGATATTATGGTTCATTTAGGAACTCTTATCGCTGTTATATTTTTCTTCAGAGAGGATATAATAAGAATTACTAAAGCGTTGTTTAAGGCAATTATCAGTAGGGATTTTTCGGACAAAGAGGCTAAATTAGGGTTATTTATAATTGTAGGTACAATTATTACAATATTTATTGCATATCCGATAAATGAGTTCGCTGAGTTTATTGTATACAAGCCAGAGCTTGCAGGTTTGTTTTTAATAATAACGGCGTTTGTTCTTTTCTATAGCGAGAGAAAATCAAAAAACTTTACTGCAAAAAAAACTGATGTAGATTTTAAAACGTCTGTTGTTATCGGTATTGCACAAGGACTTGCTGCGTTACCGGGGTTTTCTCGTTCGGGATGGACTATTGCTGCCGGATTATTCGGCGGACTTGACAGAGTTACTGCTGCAAGATATTCCTTTTTATTAAGTATTCCTATTATATTGGGTGCATCTATGGTTTATCCTCTTGTGAAAATTGATATCAATGAGGCGATGACATATAATTGGCATGCTATTATTGTCGGGACGATAGTTTCTTGTGTGGTAGGTTATTTGTGTATAAAATATTTTATGAAATTTCTGGCAAAATTTTCATTAAATATATTCGCTTATTATTGCCTTATAATGGGTGTTTTCGCAGTTATATTTTTTAGTATTTTTTAATGTAAAAATTTGTAACAAAGACGACAAGGGTAGCAAAAAAATATCTTTAGTTACCTTATATTTTCAGACATATATGTGGAGTTATAATGATACAGCCTGTTAAAATTTATAGCAATAATATAGGTTTCGCTTCAAACAAAATAGCAGATGAAGAAGAACTGAAAAAGCATCCGGTCCTTATAGAAAATACCCTTTCAAACAGAATGGCTATAGGCTGGGATAAATTTACTAATGCTATAACAATGTATCCTGCAAGAGGGCTTAAAGGAAGCAAAAACTCCAATTTTTATGAATTTCTTACAATGGGAATTATCCCTTATCTGACCGGTAGTGCTACTTTAATGGCTGTATTTAATGCATACGGTTCTTATAGTGCTGCAGATAAAGCAGGAGCTGCCAAGTTCGGGAAGAAAATGGCATTGGGTGTTTTATTTTACGGACTTGCAAAAAATATTTCAAAAGATTTTGTTACTAAGCCTGTAAAATGGTTTACCGGAGTAGATACAGAAGAACCTTATGCCGAAATGAAGTATAAGCTTCCTGAGAATGTAAACGATACTAATATTACAAGTTTAGAATATCATAAAGTTCTTGAAAGTCTTGAGTTCCCGAGATGGGATGTAAAATATGGTGATGAAGCTGCAGGAGAAGAACGTAATATCTGGTTTGATAAGATTGCGAGAAAAATTGGCTTAGGTGATAATCTTAAAGATTCGGATCAGGATGTAAAACCACGGGTAAAAGAAATTACGGTTAAAACTGATTTGGCAAAGGTATTTGCATCATATTTGTGGGCAGGTGTTGGTGTAGGTTTAGCACTACAAAATACTTGGGATAAATTTTTCGATATGGCTACTGCTAAATTCTGGCATGTTAAACCATTTTTTAATACTGTTGTAAAATTTGGGGAATGCCTGTTGAGTAGCTGTAAAGAACTTTATAACGGTCCTAAAGATGAAACAAGATATTTGTATAAAAATTCTGGTAAATTACTTGTCGGTGCATCGGTATTAACTACGGCACTCGGGGTTGCAAATGCTTTGATAAGCAGACATAAGCCTTCTAAACTTGACTCAAATGATGTCATTGAAAAAGGCGGAAAGTATGTGGTAAACTGATATGAGAACTTCAATGATTGAAAATTTCATAGCCGGTAATCACCCGATGTTTCTTGCTGCTTCTCAAAATAACAGCAGAAATTCATCTGCTTCTGATATTGAATTGATTACAAAACGTAAAAAGAAACCGCCGTTTGATATAAATAAGGAGCTTGCAAACCGCACTTTCATAAGGCCTTTACCACCCAAGGGAAGATTGGTTCGCAGTAATATCGCCTCTGCACCGTTAAATTTTGTTCAGGATGTTAAAACCGATATTAATGCTTTGAAAAGTGCTGCATCCGGTGATGCCAATGATCATCAGTTAGGCAAATTAAATGATTTGGGAATGAAGCTTGGTGGTCTGGCTATAGCTTCTTATTTATTCACATTGAAGCATGCTCCTGTTACGAAGGCTATGGAATTTGTAGGTGTAGGTTCATTTTTTGCGTCAATGGCTCTTTGGCCTAAGATTGCACTTGATATTCCGGCAAGATTGATACACGGTTTTAGTCCTTTCATGAGATATGAAGATTCTCAGGGCAGAAAAAAAGGCTTTTTCTCTGATAATCAGTTTATACCGTTTGATATGATACCAGAAAAAGAAATAAACAGAATCGGTAACAGGTTAAGGATTCCTAAAAATCTGCCAAACAGACGAGAAGCTGTTGAAGAAAAAATGCGTCAGATAGCACTTCAAAATAATACCATGTGGATGTTGACCGCAGGCTTTGCTACTCCTGTATTAAGTTCGCTTATTTGTAATGCGGTAGAACCTTATGTAGAGGATGCTCATAGCTATATATTGAATAATAAACTCGGTAATATGCTCAGAGATTTCTCAAACCAGAAGATGAAATATGCTTCTAATCTGACTATTGACAGGGTTAATAATGTTATTAGTCTTAACCATGATGCTCCTATGACCGAAAAATTGATAAATGAATTAGCTGATGCTTTGACTGTTGATTTGGATCCTATCGTACGAAAGGGTGTAAAGGAAGATTTAGAACTGAAGTTTATGAACAAGAAGGAATTTATTCTTTCCGATAATCAGTTAAAAGAGTTGACAGTTTCTTTAAATAAGCAATTAAAAGATGCCGCTGATGGTAAATTGCTTTCTGATATTCTTTCTAAAATTGTTCCTGATTCACGCCAATTAAATCAGTTGTTTGTTGATAAGGGTTATTATTCAAAAACTTTAGACTCTATAGGTGTAGGCGAGATAATCAGTGATATTTCGACCCTTGTTTATAAAAATATTGAGGCACAAAGAGCTGAAGGTACTGTGATTAAACCGAATTTGGAAAGACGTCTTGTTTCTTCCGTGGCAAATCCTGTAAAACCTTTAACTATACCTTCATTAGAAACCATTTTGACGGCTCGTCCTGCAAAAGCATTTGATGCTTCTGCTCAGGAGTTGGTACGAAATTTAGCCGTACATTTGAATAATTTTGTAACTGATAATAATGCCCTACATGAATATGCGTTCGGAAAATTAGCTCAGGCTCCTAATACTGCGAAAGCAAAATACTGGAATGATTTTGTAAAATCGCTTGCTGATAATTTGGGAATTACTGCAAAAGAAATTGAACAAACCCGTTATGACAGAAAACTTGTAGGCGAATTATTTAACGAAAAAATTTGGAAATTTGCAACGGCTGATGCTGACACGTTTACCGGATTTATAAATTCTTTAGCAGCTCAAATTGCAAAAATTGACCAAAACGTAAAACCTGATGTTTTGAGCGGTAAATATTTTGAACAGTTACAGGATTCCTTCACTACTGCTGCAAATCAATTAAAAGCCATTGGCTTTAACAGTACGGCCGAACGTCTTGTAGGTAACGGCAAAACAGAAAGAGGTTCTTTAATTTCTGCTAAAAAAGCTTTTATTGCTGATGGTATTCAAAATGTTACAAATACATTCTCATCTGTTCTTAATAAAGCAAATGTATTCAGAATGTTATATAAAAATCCTGATTTAAATTTCCTAAAGGATGGTACATCTATTCCAAAAGAAGTTAAAGAGGAACTGGTTGCTTTAGTTGAATATTTGACTACTGAAGGCAGAGTGTCAGATTATGCAGTAAAATTTGACTTTTTAAGAAATCCTAATCCGGATATGGCTGATAGTGGTGCTTTATCATTTAAGGATGGTAAAATTTCTTATGAATATTACAGTCCTAAAAAATTAGAAACAAACGGAATAATTATTCATAGTGACGTTAATTTCTTCAGGCGTGTAATGCAGACATTATTCAATTCCCCTGTAGAGGCGGAGATTAAATCGGTATTAAATAATTATACCGGTGTTGAAAAAATGTTAAACAGCTATAGAACATCGATGTTTAATGATGTAGGTAATCTTGAAAACTTTATGTATCCGGAAGCTGTTTCCGGTGAAGTTAAGTATTTTGAGGGTGGCAGGGTTAATCCTGAAACTTATACAAAGAGTACTCCTAAGTTCAGAAGTAATGCCGTTGGTGCCGCTTTGGATGAAATGCTGTCGAATTCATTACGTCAGACATATAATACCCAAAAATGGCTAAAAACGTTTGGTAAATTCGGAGCAGGTTTATTAGGCTTTACGGTGTTATCTCAGTTTTTCTTCGGTCATTCAGGTTCAAAATATTCTCTAAACGAAAAGGTGTAAATTATGTTGAATACGAATCTTATACAGTTAAAATTAAATAATATTCAACTTACCGGTGCGGTTAAAAACAGCTCAAATCAGACTCCTGATGCTGTACCTTATATTCCTCAAACAAAAAAATCATCAAATCTTTTGTCCGCATATTTGAATAATCAGGCTGTGATAAATACGCCGGTTGTAACTAAAGCTGAAAAAATTAATACGGTTGATGATAAAAAATCTGTTAAGAAAATGCTTTATACAAACGATTTAAAAACATTATTCAAAAATTGCGATGCAAAAATCCTTGCAATTATTCCGAGGATTTTTAATGCAAAAGATTTGAACGGAAATGACTATATAGACGGTAATGAAGAACACGGTACTTTTAAAAATGCAATAGAGCGGCTGGATGAAATAAAAGACGATGGTTATAATTGTTTGCATATCTTGCCGATAAATACGCCGGGTAAAATTCAGGCTATGGGCACTGCAGGTTCTGTTTATTCCCCGCTTGATTTATTACAAATTGATCCTATGCTTGCCGATAAAAATGATCCAAGAGATGTAAAAGAGCAGTTTAGAGATTTTATAAATGAATGTCATAAGCGTGATATAAAAGTTATGATAGATTTGCCAAGCTGTGCATCTACCGAAATGTTCAAAGCACATCCGGAACTAATGGCTATTGAAGAAGGCGGAATGGCAAAAACTCCTCAGGGATGGAATGATATTAGAATGTTTCAACCTTGGGAAGATGAAGCTAAAAGAACTTTGAATCCTAAATTACTTGAATTACACAAACAATTCGTTGATATGTGTATTGATTTAGGTGTTGACGGTATCAGAGCAGATGTTGCAAGAGCGAAACCCGTTGAATTTTGGGATGTTTTAATTAAATATTCAAGACTCAGAGATCCTGAATTTGCTTGGCTTGCGGAAACTTATACGCATGAAGATGCTTCCCCTATGATTAATATGCCGGCAGACAGACCGGATGACAGTTTAAGGGCAGGTTTTGATTCCTTTTACGGGCAATACCATTTATTCAGTGAATGGAAGACTGCTACTGAATTCATGGATTATATGAAAGAAAATCTTGACTTAACTTATCGTGTAGATCAGGGAAAATCCGCTATTGCATCTTTTGCATCTCATGATGATTTATCTCCGATGTTTCATGGCGGGGCAGATTTTTGTAAGATGATTTACGGCTTGGAAGCAACAATGCCGATGACAAATATGTACGCTGTTGACGGTTTCCAGACAGGTGATTACTACACAAGAAAATATAAAGATAAAGATAATCCGGAAAGTCAAACTTGGGAATATAGTGAAGATAATCCTGACGAATTGGTTAAAAAGACAAAAATGGAGCTTCATTACGGCAAGTTAGATTTATTTAATCTTTCAAGAAAACCGGGTGGCGAAGAACCTTCAATACGTCAGTTTGTCAAAAATTGTCACGCTCTCAGAGATAAATATTCCGATATTGTAGGACCTAAAGGTACGTTAATTGAACTCGATAAAGATGGTGATAAAAATGACCAAATTATAGCTTATGCAAGACATTATCAGGGAAAAACTTTGTTGACTGTCGCAAATAAGAATGTTAATCGTGCGGTTGCTTGTACAATTAAAATTCCTACATTAAAAGCAAATCAAAAATTGGATAATTTGCTTCCTTCATACGGTCAGGAAAGTATATTCCAGGCTGCTGATAATGAGTTGCATGTCGATATAGGTGCTTCAAGAATTCATGTATTTGAAATTGATACTCCTAATATAGAAAACTTTACTGATAAAGTATATAGACAAAGATAATTTTATTGGCACATTAAATAAACCGAAAAGCACGTTTGATATATTTCATTCGTGCTTAATCATTTGTAGGTGCAAATAAATAAATGCCGAAAGGGGGACTGTCTTGGATTTGCTCCACGCTCACAGAGTTTTGTTTTCGGTACTTTGTACCTGCCAACAAAATCTGTTCGCTATCCGGACTAACTTTGTGTCGTCCGTCCGCAAATCCGCTTGAACCCTGACCGAACTCTGTTCGGTGGGGGTTCT
>CACWHC010000009.1 GCA_902760645.1 uncultured bacterium | reverse complement strand
CTGAATTTGCACTAGCAAATGATGGGTTCAATTCCCTAATAAAAAAGGCTTCCAAATAGAAGTCTTACTGGCGGCGGTAAGGACTCTGCCGAGCAAAACGATTAAGTATCGTTTTGCGAGAGGTAGTAATTCTTAGTGAGAATTTATTCGAACTTAGAATTACTTATGAACCCAAAAGAATTTTCTTATAAATTCTTTTCGTGAAAATTTCTCAACCCTGCCATAAAAAAGCCCAGGCTTTTTGCCTTAGGCTTTTTTATGGCGGCGGTAAGGGGAATTGAACCCCTGTTTGGAGAATGAGAATCTCCCGTCCTAACCACTAGACGATACCGCTAAAAATTTCTCAACACAATTATATCATAAAAATATTATTTATGACGAGTAAGAATTTTTTGGATTTCAGCCTGTTCTCTTGCCTTATCTTCTTCTTTTTCAGGGAAAATATAGATTTCATCACTAACCTGTGCAAAGAAATTAGCACCTATTATTGCATAGAAAACACCTAAGGCAGACAGCAAATAAGTCCATAAAGAATTTTCAAATCCGATAAAAAGTGAAAATATATATACTAAAAAACCGACTACTACTGCTGAAAACAGTGCTAATCTTACAAGGAAATAAGACATGCTGAGAAAAATTTCGCCGAATCCATATAAATACTTTTTAATATTTAGCACTTCCAAAGGATTCATTCTTCTCACCAAAATAGCCAACGCCGAGAGCGGAATAGTAGCTATCAAAAGATCTAAAATAATATGAAGTGTATCATGAAGTATAGGATATGGGATTTGAATAAAGGATGCTGCCCAATAAGCAAACCATGCAATGAGTCCGTACGGCAACATAGCTATCAAAGCCAACAAAGCATTTAAACTAATTTTAACAAAATTTATACCCGGAACAAGCACCGATTGCTTTGTAATAATATTATTTGAGGTAGTGACACACAGTCCAATAAACAGGAAAAGACCTAAAAGTCCTATCGACTGGCACAGCATATTCGCACCGCCCGCAAAAAACATACAAACAGGGATTGCCCATAAAAAAATTTTTATACCCGCAAAGGGCTCTTTAATCGTATTATCACATGCTTCTATAATAGATGCCATCCCAACCTCCGTTATTACTACTATATATAATTTTATCATATTTTGATAAAAAATCAAGATTTATACATTTATTTAATTACAGATTTATCTGCATAGCCGATAAATTTTAAATTTCTGAATTTGCTGTCATAGTCAAGACCGTAACCTACAACGAATTTATCGTCAATTTCAAAGCAATAATAATCCGCTTCGACATCAGCTTGCCTTGAACATTTCTTATCCAACAATGATACAAACTTTGTACTTTTAGTTTTAAAATTTAAGGCAATAAAATCAAGTAAAAATTTTGCGGTTAATCCGGTGTCAATAATATCTTCAACGATTAAAACATTTTTACCCGTCAAATCCGGCAATTTAATATCTACAGCATTAACCTTGCCGCTTGAAGCTGTTGAATGACCGTAACTTGATAATCGGATAAACTCCATAGTCAAAGGCATTGTTAATTCTCTGACCAAATCAGTAGCAAAAATCACAGCACCCTTCAATACGCATACTATGCAAACTTCTTCGTCCTTATAATATTCATTCAGCTTATTTGCAATTTCTTTTACTTTCGTTCTGATTTCATTTTCATCAAATAAGACTTTTATATCCGATAAATTTACATTCTTCATTATTTGCTCTCCATTTCAAATTTTATGACGTGTGAAATTTTATTTGTTACTTTAATTTTATCACTTAAACCTACACCTGCCACCCATAATATTTCATTATCTTTTGCAAGAACCGGAATTAAACCTTTTTTATGCTGCGGAATTTTTTTCTCATTAAGATATTTTTTAAGTTTTTGCTTGCCCGTGCAACCGAGCGGAGAAATAATATCCCCGTCTTTTCTTACCCTCAGTACGAAATCAATATCAGGGATATTAATATATGCAACAAATTCACTATCTGATGGAAAAACATGCGGAATAACGTCACATTTTTCGATAGTAAATTTGCCGTTCATAAATTCATAGCAACCCTCTTTTGTAACAGGTACTTCTGAAATTTTATGTTTAATACCATGAGGAATTAAATCAAAATATTCGTTATTAACAAAAAGTTCCAATTTAGCTGAGAGTGAGGTAATTTTTCCGGATTTGGAACCTGCATTATCACAAATGAATAACGTAAGCTGCTCTAATTTTTCTCTGTCATAATCTATACCAACAGAAATCAAAAGGTTTTTAACAACTCTTGTTTTCAAAACAGCAGGTGCTGACACAAATTTTTGGGTAGAATTGGCGATATTTCTAACCTGTTCGTTTAAATAATCACTGTCCAGCTTTGCCAGATAAGACAAAGAATTTATCGAATCGACATAATCAGGATTAATTTTTTTTATTAACGGCATGATTTCATGTCTTATAAAATTACGATTGAATTTTAAATTGGTATTTGAACTGTCGTTATTAGGGATAAGTGAATGAGAAGTACAATATGCTTCAATATCATACCTTTTAACATTTAAAAGTGGACGATAATAAATATCCCGTTTCGGCAAGATTCCCGATAATCCGTCAACGGCAGTACCCTTAAATATTCTGTACAAAACGGTTTCGGCATTATCATCAGCATTATGAGCGGTAAAAACAATATCTGTACCGAATTTTTTGGCACAACGCTCAAAAAATTCATATCGTGCCTCTCTTGCATCTGTTTCAGTTTTCTTAACATTTTCACCAAGTTTTTCGGAATAAAATTCAACATTAAAAGACTCACAAAAGCTGCGGCATCTAAGTTCCTCATCATCACTTTCTTTTCCTCGCCAACCGTGGTTAAGATGAATTGCAATAATCTTGTTTTTCGTAACAGACAAAAGTACATGCAGTAAACATGTAGAATCAAAACCACCTGAAAAAGCAACTAATATGGGTTTATCCTGAATATCATAAGCATATTTTTTAATAAAATCAGAAACTTCATTTTTAATCGGGTTATTCATTTGCAAACTTTTTAATACCTTCTTTAATCTCGACAGCATCCACAGCAAGCTGTTCTAATGCCTGCATAGCAAGTGAATCCGGCTCGGTAGTCAAAGCTAAAAGTAAATGCTGAGATTCTATACGGGATTTACAGTCTTGTTTTGCCAATTCCCAGGCTTTTTCCAAAACTCTCTTTGCTCTTTCGGTAAATACGACTTCTTTATCGTAATATTCATTACCAAACCCGATTATACCTTCAACGATTTTTCTTGCATCACGAATATTAATTCCGAGTTCAGCCAATACTCTGCCGCCGATACCTGCACCCTCCGCAATAATTCCGAGCAGGAACATTTCTGTACCAACGACATTTCTTCCTATACGTCTTGATTCTTCTTTCGCTAATCGAAGAATAGTAAGAGTTTCCGGCATTTGTTTTTCAATAGGTTTGATAATACCATGAGCCAAATTCGTTTCATCAACATGAAGTTCTTTCAAAATATCGTAAGCAATACCTTTTTTAGATTTTAAAACACCCAGAACTATATGTTCGGGCAACACCACGGATGAACCGAGTTCTTTTGCGGTTTGCAGAGCCAAATTCATCATTCTGAATGCATTTGGAGTAAATATGATTTGTCTGCCTTCATATTCAGACTTTCTCGACTTGATATTATTCAATTTTTCATTAAAAATTTCAGACGTAATACCATTTTTCGCCATAATATCGGAAAGCTGAGAGTCTTTATCCTCTAAAATTGATGATATAATCTGCTCTGTACCGAGTATTTCGTACTCTGAAGCCGATAATTTTGCGACAGCACGCTCAAAAACCTGTTTTGACTCGTCACTGTCAAACAGCAAAGCATCCGTTTCTTCACTTTTATTTACGGATTTTTCTCTGCTTGTATCAGTTTCGGGGTGCATAAAACGCTTTGTTTTCTTTTGAACAAGTTTTTGTAATAACCCTCTCGCCGTTGAAATATCAAAACCTAATTTTTCCAATGTACGAACATTATTTGAATATTTGTCATTAATCACTGTAAGGAACAAATGCTCATACAAAATACTCTGATTACCTGATTTTACAGCCAAATCCAACGTATCCTTGAGCAAAATTTTGACGTGATGCGAAAACCCTGAAATATCATCCTTATTTTTTGCAGGTTTGAATTCCATAACAGAAGTAATTTCATTGTATAACTTCTCATAAGTAATACCATACATTCTGAAAAGCTTCAGAGACACACCTTTTGCTTCAGAAACAAGAGCCAGCAGCAGATGTTCCGAAAGTATATTTTCAGAATTCATACCGCAGGCAATTTCCTGAGCCTTTGTAACTACATTCAGGGCTTTTTCCGTAAAACGTTCAAACAATTATTCTTCCTCGTCTTCTTCGTCTGTCAAATTTTCAACATATTCTGCGACTTTGTTAAATTCATCGTCTTCTTCAATAGTCTCAAAGATATAATCTTCACCGTCTTTTGTTAATCTCATAATAACGATTTCAGCCTCATCGCTGTCGTCTTCTTCTTCCGCAGGAAGCAAAAGAGCATACTCCTGACCGTCAACTTCAACGATATCGTACAACTCAAAGTTAATTACGTTACCATCTTCATCGACTGTTTCAATTAATTGATTTTCTTCATTTTCCATATTTAAACCTCTTTCCGTGTTATTTCATCCTTGATAAATATTGCTCCAGTATAAGTCTTGCACTTTCAACGTCAACAAGTCCTTTTTCCTTTCTGAAATCAATTTTTCTTTCTCTTAAATTTTCTTCAGCAGTATCAGACGTTAATCTTTCATCTTCATATACAATATCAAAACCTTTTATATTCTTTGAAAAATTAATACAGTCTTCTGCCTGAAAGCCTTTTGTACCATCCATATTAACGGGAACACCGACAACTATTTTTTCTACTTTATTTTCCTTTGCAATTTTCAGAATTTTATCTAAAGCATCAGTTTCAGGCTGTCGTTGTATATAAGAATGTCCGGATGCCAACATCAGTAAAAAATCGCTTAGTGCTATACCAATACGCTTTGTTCCGATATCCAGAGCCATAACTTTATACATTTTGCACCCATTTGTTTTCTATTACAGTAATAATATCATCAATTTGCTTTAATGTAAATTTATTTTGATTGTCTTCGGTATTAAATTTTAACGAAAAGTAATATTCATAAATACTTCGTCTTAAAATTATCTTCAAAAACTCTTTATACAAATTTTTATCCAAAAATATACCGTATATCAACTCGGCAACACTCTTATTCCCGCTGTTTAATTCCATATACGAACACACTAACAGTCGTTTATGCCAAGCCTCATACTCATCCTGATAAAAAATCTTTGACAAATATTCATCAACCAAAGCATCAAAATCATAATTTCCCGCAAGAACCTCATTATCGAGAATTTCTGTAAAAGCCTCAAATTCACTGCTGTAATGGTAATCCAAAAACCAATGCTGCATAAAATCACAGCCGGAAATCTTCTTCAGAATATTCTCGGACACATCAACAGGTTTTAACCTGTCTGACAACAATAATTCTAAATTAATATCATCAACATCAATATCAACAAGAAGATTTTTCCAGCAAACATACTCATACGGCAGCACCCAACCGGAAGAACTGCCCTTAGATATTTCTTCACCATACATTATAAGAGTTTTTAATGCAACAGGCGGAAGCGGAACATTTTTCTCATCATTATAAAATCTTTCGATAATTTTATCACATTCAAATTCTGAAATTTCATTAAATCCAAAGCAATCCCTAATGCCTGAATAATCATTAATGACCAATGCAACAAACTGCACTTTGCCCGTTTTAATATTTTTTCTTGAAAAAATCAAAGCCTGATTTCCCTGTCCGTCAGGATATGTAGCACAACAACGGTAAGGTTTTGACTCTGATAACAGCTCCTTGTAAAAGGTTTTTGAATTGTCTTCTCTGATTCCAGACAATTTTAACAGATTCAAATTCTTTTTAACAAGCGGTTTTAGAGTTTCGCTTACATAATCATAGCTCGTATTAAGAGCGTGATAAGCAAGCTGAGAACGGGAATTTCCGAGCAAATTAAGAGCTTCCTTCCCTATTGCAGACTCAGGTGCAGACAAAAATACGGGGATTAATATGTTTGCGAGTGCATCCTCTTTATAATCGTCCCCAAGAGACTGAATAAGCAAAAGTCTGTCTTTTTCATCGACGGAAGCAAGAAAATCCAGAAAATCTATCTGAACTTCAGGATTAACGATAGCCTGATTAAGAAGCATCCTTGTATCGTTATCCACAAGCTCCTCGTCATTTTCCATTACGTTGTTGAAATCTTCGTATTTCCAATCTGTTTCAAGTTCTCTCAGATAGCTTAAAACAATTATTTTAACTTCACTTGAAGTCATATTATTTTTTAAAATTGCCCACAACTGGTCTATTAAACGTTCCTTATCAACATATCTTTGCAATAAGAAACGAATAATCCTTTCATTTGAGGTATTCGCATGCAAAAGTTCTTTGAATAAAATTTTCTCGATTGTTTGTTTATCAGACTGAGAATCCAGTCTTGAAACCCTTTCCATCAAAATAGCAGGGTTATTTTCATCCTTACAATCCTCAATAACACTAAGTATCTCTGCTTTAATTTCAAACGGATTTAAGAGCATTACTACTTTCTAGCCTTTCCCCAAAATGCATCAAGAATTTGCTGAGCTTCGGCAGACGGCATTCTGTCATTTAATATCAAATACTGAACAGCTATCATAGCACATTCCGAACATATATTCACACCCGGACCTTTAACCATTTTCAAAACCTGAGTATTCGGACGATTACAAAAACTGCAATAGACTAATTCTTCATCCTTATCTGATGCTGAACTGTTTTCATGCGGTTTTTCTCTTTTAGCTCCTAACTTGACCACTTTATCGTCAGACATAATATTCTCCTTATTGCTGAACGTCAACAAATAATTTACGAACTGATTATATCATAAAAAGTTTATTATTACCAAAAATTATTTATTACGACAAATATTTACGTCAAACAAGTAAATCATCTTGGAAAGCAGGCTAGCCTGCTTTTTCAAGTCTTTTTTAAATAAAAATTTTATATCCATACGCAATATTACGAAATTTGACTTAAAATAATTATTATAGTATTATTCAATTAATCTTGAGAGTAAATGAGGTTAGTTATATATGAAAAAAGCATTTTTGCTGGTGTGCATTCTAACAATATCAGTCATTACCACAGCCTGTATAAACAATTTTGCAGTACAGGAACTTAACACAAAAGCAATGAAATTTATGGAACAGGGTGATTATCCTGCCGCTATAGAAAGACTTAAATCAAGCGTTGATTTGGATGATTCAATATTTGAATCTCACTATAATCTCGCCGTAGCATATACAAAGACCGAAGATTACGTTAATGCAATGAAATCTTACCAAAAAGCGATTTCATTAAAGCCTGAATTTGCTGACAGCTATTATTCACTTGCAGTAGCTGAAGAAAATTTGGCAACCGATTTAAAAGCAGGCGTTCTTGTATTGGATGACAGTGGCGAACTTAAAAAAGTAGAATATAAAGATACTGATGATGAAGATGATATACAAACACCTTCAAATGTAGTGTTATCAGATGCTGAAAAAGTTTATATCAAGAATTTACTGAAGGATGCGGTAAAAAATTATAATCTTTACCTTTCAAAAACACAAAACGCTGAAGATACAGATGAAGTAAAAAAACATATAGCATCTTTGGAAGAAAAAATTGACCCAGTAGAGGACAACACCGCAGAAACAGAAACTCAGCCGCAAACGGCAGAAGCCGAATAATTATGGTTCTGAAATCTTCGGGAGAAGTGTTATTTTATATCGGCAAAGATATGCCTGTGTATAAATACGGAATAATTGTTGCCTTAGCCTGCCTGATTGGGGTAATAACCGCATATTTTGTTTATAAACGTTTTTATTCGGATAAAAATTCCGAAAAAATATGGGATTTTTCAGCTTATGCACTCATTGGAGGGATTATAGGTGCAAGATTATATTATTGCCTTTTGAATTTTCCATATTACATAAAACATTTAACCGAAATTTTCAACATCAGAGGCGGCGGAATGTCTATACACGGCGGACTTGCCGCAGGGATATGTATTTTAATAATATTTGCCAAAAAATTTAAATTAGGAGTATTAAAAGTGCTTGATGCATTTGCCTGCGGAACAGCATTGGCTCAATCTATAGGCAGATGGGGGAATTTCTTTAACTCGGAGGCATTTGGATTACCGACAAACCTCCCGTGGAAGCTTTATATACCTGAAAGCAGAAGACCTGAGGAATTTATTAACTATGATTATTTTCATCCGACATTTTTGTATGAAAGTATTTTAGACCTGATAATTTTTATAATACTATTATGGGCTATAAAGAAATTATCCCGTAAATATGAAGGGGTAACATTTTTTATATACCTGATTTTATACGCAGCCGCAAGATTTTTTGTAGAGCAGATACGAATAGATAGCGCTCTTAATATTTCAGGGATACCCGTTGCCCAAATAATATCTGTTATGATGATTATAATCGGGACTTGCGGTATTTGTATTTTATATAAAAAATATAAATATTCTGTATAATACAGACTTGCGGTTAAAAATGCTTTAGTGTATAATCAAGCCAAAAGGCTATGTTATATAGGAGTAAGAAATATGTCGATTGATGACGCTATAGTTATGATATTAGCAGGCGGCGAAGGTAAAAGATTATTGCCTTTAACGCAGGACAGAGCTAAACCGGCAGTACCTTTTGGCGGCAGATACAGAATCGTGGACTTTGTATTGAATAATTTTATTAACTCAGGATTTTTCAAAATTAAAGTTTTGACTCAGTACAAATCAGATTCATTAAACAAACACATCACAAGAGGTTGGGCATTATCGCCGTTTTTAAATCAGTATGTTGATTTGGCACCTGCACAGATGAGAACGGGGCAGGATTGGTACAAAGGTACCGCAGATGCGATTTATCAAAACATATTTCACATAAAAGATGAAGACCCCGATTATGTATGTATTTTTGGGGGAGATCACATATACAAAATGGACGTTACGCAAATGCTGGACTTCCATAAAAACAAATCAGCCGCATTAACAATCTCGGCAATTCCTATTCCTATAGAAGAAGCATCAGAATTTGGAATTATAGAGGTTGATGACAACTGGAAATTAACAAATTTCGTTGAAAAACCTCAATATACACCGAAATCAATCCCGGGTAATCCTGATATGTGCCTTGCATCTATGGGAAACTACATTTTTAACAAGGATATACTTCTTGATGCACTTGAAAGAGATGCCAAGCTCGAAAACTCAAATCACGATTTTGGCAAAAACATTATCCCAATGTTGTTAAACGAAGGGAAACCAATATATATTTATAATTTTGCCAATAACGAATTTCCGGGGATTACCGATGCGGAAAAAGGTTACTGGAGAGATGTAGGAAGTATTGATGCATACTGGCAGGCAAATATGGATTTACTTTCAGCTAATCCTGAACTAAATCTTTATTCAAAAGACTGGCCTTTAAGAACATTTAACTACAATTATCCGCCTGCAAAATTTATCTGGCAGGAGGGTGATCGTGTCGGTATGGCAACAAATTCTATGGTATCGGAAGGATGTATCGTTTCCGGAGGAAGCATATCAAGATGCGTTTTATCACCTAAGGTAAGAATCAACAGTTATTCTCAGGTATACGAAAGTATATTAATGGAAAATGTTGAAGTAGGCAGATATTCTAAAATCAGACGTGCAATTATAGATAAAAATGTCATAATTCCGCCTAATACAAGGATAGGTTTTAGCCGTGAAGAAGATGAAGCACGAGGCTTTCATGTTTCAGCAGGCGGTGTTACCGTAGTACCAAAGGGAGCAATTTTATAAGATTACTCATTAAATGCTTTCGGATACATTCTGTAGGTTAAACAGCAAGACATTTCATACTGGTTGGAAACGTTTTCAGCTATACATCTGCGTGCAAAATTAATAATCTGTTTGTGCGAGAAATCTTTGGTATGATAATCCAAAGTATAACCTTCATACATGATACGCTCAACATCATCACCCACCAAATCCCCGAGTTCACAAGATGAATAATCCGGGTGTTTGGTCGCATCATTCATACCGAAATACAAACCGCCTACGAAAAACAATAACAGAAAACCGGCAAGAATAAGCATTTTTACCATATTATGATAATCCATAACAAAACCCCTCATTTAAAATTTAATTACATTACCTATTTTAACATATGTACTATTTTTGCGCCACTTCTTTTTTTAATGGTATTTTGAGAAGCTTCCGCAACGGATTCAACAAAATCACCCAACAGCTCCTCTGATGAAAACATTAAACGCTGAAATACCCTCAATCTCATAAACGGAAGTGATGTTATATATTTATGAACAACCGCAGACACACCGTCTTTGCCGTATTTTTTACGATAATAACCAAAAGCTTTTTCTGCACTTTTTAATACTATTGATTTTTTTGACAAATGCTTGTTTTCATAATTATACATTTTTTGTTCGGCAATAGCAAAATTTGCATCACCAACAAATGCATCTGCATTTAAATACACGGTAGACAACTTTTCAGCTACCTGACAACGCTTATGGTATGTTCTTTGTGCCAAACTTGTTATTCCAATCTTACTCATAAATTATTCCTTTTCTATACTAAAACAGAAAATAATTTTTTTTGCTTATAAAATATTCTATTCATATCTAAGAGCATCAATAGGATTAAGCAATGATGCTTTATAAGCAGGATAATACCCGAAAAGAACACCTATTGCACCCGAAAATCCCAAAGCCAAAGCAATAGAAAATCCTGATATAGAAATACTCATGGTAGAAAAGGCTTCAATTGCCTTTGAACAAACGATGCCAAAGATGACGCCTATTACACCTCCAATTATTGAAAGCAGAAAAGATTCTATTAAAAACTGAATTCTTATATCACTTGCTTTTGCACCTATAGCCATCCTTATACCGATTTCTTTAGTTCTTTCGGTAACAGATACAAGCATAATATTCATAATACCGATACCGCCAACAAGCAATGAAACCGATGCGATTGCACCCAGTAAAATAGACATGGTTTTTGCGGATGACTTAATTGTTTCCTGCATTTCCGCAAGATTTCGTATCTCAAAATCATTATCCTGAGTTTTGCCGATACGGTGCCTTTGTTTAAGTATTTCGGTAATATCAGCCTGAGTAGTATCCAAAATATCAGAATCAGCAGCTTTTACGTTAATCATACTCACCGTACCGGGGAAAGCTGTTCCAAAAACTTTCTTCTGAGCAGTAGTAATAGGAATAAATACCAAATCATCCTGATCCATACCCATACCACTCTGCCCCTTGGATTTCAATAATCCTATAATTTTAAACGGAACATTACCGATACGCATTATCTTATTAATCGGGTCAACATCTCCGAATAATTCAGTCGCAACAGTATTCCCGATAATTGCAACTTTAGCACTATTTTTGTTATCCTCAGATACGAAATTTCTGCCGCTGATAATCTCATAATTTCTTATAAAAAGATAAGATGCCGTAGTTCCGCCGATTGTTGTCGACCAGTTTTGATTACCGTAAGTTAACTGTTTATTTTCAGAAGAATACGGTGCAACAGCCAAAATTCCACGGGCGTTTTTCTCAATAGCCTCGGCATCTTTCAGTGTCAATGTCGGCTTAGTTCCGAATCCCATACGAACACCGCCGGAATTTGCCGAAGCTGACCGAACCATCAACAAATTAGACCCCATAGACTCCATATCTTTAGCAATCTTTTTACTGGCACCTGAGCCTACGGCAAGCATTATAATTACGGCACTTACCCCGATAATTATACCCAAACTGGTAAGCATTGAACGCATTTTATTTATTTTTAACGATATTGTCGCCATTTTTAATATTGATTTGAAGTCTAACATTTTAAGTTTCCCTTGTTCTGTGTTTTAGCCATTCTTCTTTTGGCATATCAAGAACGATATTACCGTCTTTGAATTTAACAACACGCTTAGTATATTCTGCAATATCAGGTTCGTGTGTTACTACAACTATTGTTTTACCCATTTCTTCATTCAACCTGACAAAGAACTCCATAACCTCAATACTTGTTTTGGTATCCAGATTACCTGTAGGTTCATCCGCTAAGATAAGAGGAGCATCATTAACAATAGCTCTTGCAATCGCAACACGCTGCTGCTGACCGCCTGACATCTGATTTGGCATATGGTCTTCTCTGTTTTCAAGACCTACAATTTTTAATGCCCATTTAGCTCTTTCTATTCTTTCCTGCTCCGGAATCCCTTTGTAAATCATAGGCAGACACACATTATCAAGTGCTGAAGTTCTGGATATAAGATTAAATCCCTGAAAAATAAATCCGATTTTTTCACATCTGACCATCGCAAGGTGATTAGCATCCATACTGAGCATATCTTCCCCATCAAGGAAATAACTGCCCTCTGTAGGTTTATCAAGAGTACCTAACATATTCATAAAAGTAGATTTGCCTGAACCTGAAGTTCCCATAATTGCAACGAATTCGCCTTTATCGACATCCAGCGACACGTTATTCAAAGCATTAAAGCTTTCTTCGCCCGTTTTATAAGTTTTTATTACGTTTCTGACTTTTATCAAATTCATATATCAATACCTGACTTTAGAACATTCCCGGAGGTTTTCTTCTCATGCCTGAGCCTTTACCTTTTTTGACTTTATTGGAAGCACCTATAATAACTCTGTCTCCCGGTTTTAAATCTTTTGACACAACTTCTATATGAGTATCATCGCTTGCACCTGTTTCAATATCAACACGTTTTGGCTTTTTATTTTCAAGAATCCACAGACCCTGTGTTTTGTATTTTCTGCTTCCGTCAGTTTCAGGTGTAAACTTTAGTGCAGCAGAAGGTGCACAAAGTACATCCTCACTCTTACTTGTTATGATTGAAACATTAGCCGTCATACCGGGTTTCAAGGTTAAATCTTCATTATCAACTTCTACAATAACCGAATAAGTGACAACATTAGAAACAGTAGTAGGTTCTAATCTCACCTGAGTAACTTTTCCATAAAATACGCTGTCCGGATATCCGTCTAAAGTATAAGTAACATCCTGTCCTTCCTTTACCTTACCAATATCAGCTTCCGAAACATTGACCACAATCTGCATTTTGGTCAAATCCTGAGCTATGGTAAACAGTTCCGGAGCCTGGAAACTTGCAGCGACCGGCTGCCCCAAGTCAATTTTTCTTGCAATAACAGTACCGTCAACAGGTGCTATAATCTTTGTATAACCCAAGTTTGTCAAAGCTGTCTGGTATGAAGCTCTTTGCTGTGAAATCTTAGCCTGTGCCGATTTTACCTGTGCAATACTTGACAGATAATCACTTTCTGCCTGATCTAACTCGCTTTTTGCTATAAAGTTTTTAGCATAAAGGTTCTTATACCTTGTGTATGTTTTTTTCGACATATTAGCTATGGCATTAAGTCTTGCCAAATCAGCCTCAGCAGAATTAATTTGTGCTAAATTTTGGTCAACCGTAGCCTGAAAATTAGCCGGATCAATTTGTGCAAGTAATTGTCCTTTTTTTACCTGAGAATTATAATCTACATATATTGCTTTTATCAAACCTGATACTGTAGAACCGACACTAACGGTATTAACGGGATTAATCGTTCCTGATGCCTCAACGACCTGCGTAATAGTACAAGCATCAAGCTTTTGAGTTTCATATCTTACCTTTGATTTTATATGTTTATGGGCAAATCCGACCCCTATAAGTGCTGTAAGAGCAACAGCTATTACCAAATATCTTTTCTTTACATTCATATATTAATCCTCTACAGTTATGGTTATCTCCTGCGGAAGTGCCATTAATCGTTCTAAATTAGCCCTTGCCACACTATAGTTATAAACAGTCTGCACATAAGTATTTTGTGCTGTATTATAATTTTGCTTTGCATCCTGAAGCTCAATATAATCACCTAATCCAACGGCATATCTTCCATCAGCAAGCTCAAAATTCTCACGGGTCTGTTTCACTTTTACAGCCATAAGCGGAATTTCCTTTTCAAGCTGAATCATATTTATATAAGAATTTTGAATATCAAAATAGATATTCTGCTTTATTAATTCTATATCATTTTCAGCAAGCTGTACCTGCAACTTCCCATTATCTATTTTAAATTTTTCCTGAGCTATATTAACGTTTGTCTGTACACCTACACTTGCGTTAAAAGAATTTGTAGCAACATGATCTCGAAATCCGTATCCGACAGAACCCGTAATATCAGGTAAATATTCCCTCTTTATATATTTTAAGGACTGACGCATAGCATCTAAGGTCGCTTCGTAAGCCTTTAAATCAGGTCTGTTCTTCATAGCCAACTCTACACATTCTTCAAAAGAATATTTGAACGGATTAAATTTATAATTTTCAAGAATTGACAACTGTTCAACCCTCGAAGACAACACCGCATCAGAAATTCCACTTGGCGGAGTACTGATATCTTTTTTATCGGAAATCTTATCAAGATTAACAGGAATTTCATTATCCTTGTAATTAAACAACTCAGTATTTGCAATTTCATAAGCAGGTGCTTGTGCCACAAACATAGAATTATTGAGCTTTACAAGAGCGTTTTGATACGTTTTGACGGACTGCAGATAATTTATTTTGGAATCACTTAGATATACTTCCGCATTTACCAAATCAATTTTTGACCTGATACCCTCATCAAAAAACGCTTTTGTTCGTTGATAATTTCTCTCGTTAATTTGTACATTGGCATCATTTATATCCATAGTAGCTTTTGCTGCCAACACACTAAAATAATTGGTCTTTACTGCAAAAATCGTATCTAAAACCACATTATCAAACGTATAAAGAGATGCTATGCTTTTAAATTTCTGCATTTTTATTTGCGAATTTGTCTTTCCGAAATTCCAAATTAACTGATTTAAACTCGCATTCAAATTGTAATAATTACTATGCGTATCCCGGAATCTGCTGTGTGAACCGTTGTAATAATAACCGGTACCCAGACCAATCGTGGGGAAAAAGGAAGTCTTAGATAAGCTGACATCATTTTTTGAAATCTTATAGTTATATGCTGCCTTTTTAATATTTGGGCTGTTATCAAGTGCGATATGAATACAGTCTGACAATGTTAATTTTGCCCCGGACTTAATCAAAGAAGCATTCGACTCAAATGCCTCAACAGCAGACGAAAACATCAATATAATTATCCCTAAAGCAAAACCTTTCCTAAGGTTGTTATAAAAATTCAATATAATATCCTCTGATTAATTACACAAATATAACGATTTAATTATACATTTTGTTCCGTACAATATCAAATTGTAAAAATAGATTACAAATAAAAAGCTCCGCAGGGGAACGGAGCTTAACATTAAGGATTAAGGATTTAAGGATTATATATTTAACACTAATTTGAATAACGGCTATATTTTACTAACCACGGTTACCGTTACCGTAGAAGTCACTTATACCTTGCTGAGTTTCCTGTTTAAAGTGACTCAACTGTGTTTTACAAATTTCTAAATTACTTAGTATAGAAGTTTTCTTTTGCTCTAAAGTCTTTTCTTTTTCGTGAAGTAATTTTGACTCATATCTTGCGAACTGAGCCTGAGCCTTGTCATAAAAACTCTTATACATTAAATTCTGATATGATTGCTGAACATCGGCTTGTTGCTGTGCCATCATATTTTGATAATATGGTGTCTGCATTAATTGCTGCATCTGATTTTGGGCACTCAACTGACAATATTGTGATGCCGAATTCATATACATCAACTGCCTTCCATACATTGTTGATGGAGTATTAAGCATTTCACCTATCGAAACACCTCCGTCAGCAATATTTTCCGCATAGGATTTCAGGTCTTGAATTTCCTGATTAATTTTTGCAAGCTGGTACTCTAAATCACTTTTTTTGTAGATCAATGAGCTAACCATGCTACTAGCGACTAAAAACATAATCTTACCCCTACCTTATCTTTTATTTTTTTCGTAACTAACCTTTAACTAACCTACATGTATATAAAAACATTACATTCAGAAGAATTGCATGTATATACAATAATTGTTAACATTTCTTAATATAATAGCAGTAAACTATTTTATATCTACGACAGAAACCCCGTCCCCGCCTTCAGAATCCTCACCCGGACGAAATTTACTTACATAAGGTGAAGATGTAAGATAATCTCTGACAGCAGCCTTCATAGCACCTGTACCATGACCGTGTATGATGGTTACAGGAGATAAGTTTGCAAGACTTGCT
The DNA here is from genome assembly GCA_902760645.1 of uncultured bacterium. GTDB lineage: Bacteria > Cyanobacteriota > Vampirovibrionia > Gastranaerophilales > Gastranaerophilaceae > UBA1221. Next base: position 79,922 of record CACWHC010000009.1, on the reverse strand, counting down.
TTATCAAGATATACATCCAGCTTATCCAAAGCATCCTCAACCCTTACACCTCTTAAATCCAATCTGTTTGATATATCTGTTTTACGCAGATTAAAACTGTTTAATTTTGACGGAGAATACACAGGCTGCTTTGTTTCATAAGATTTATCATAAGGTGCAAGTTTATCGGTTTTCATTTTTGCCTTCATTCCACCCATAAGAACAAGTATATTTCCCTTTTTATCGGGCAGTTCAAGGACAGTAACAGGCTGATGTATATCTTTTAATATCAGTTTATCATTTACTTTAAGATTATTCCAGTCAATTACACCGTAATTTTCAACATCTTCATGTACTGAAACATTATTAAGATAGCCTTCTTCCAACTTACCCAAACGAGAATAAGAGCGTCTTGCAATCTTCTCGGACTTATCTTTTCTGAGTTCATCGAGTATACCCTTTATCTCTCCCTTTGCCTTTAATAATTCACCGTCAAACTTACGCTTTATATCTTTTATCGCTTTCTTTTTTTCGGTTTTCACTTCATTTAATTTCTTTTCATAATCAGTTTTTAAAATTTCAGCATCCTCTTTTAGTTTTTCGGTTTCCTGTAAAGTCGCATTAAGTTTTTGCTGAGTTTCCTGCAATTTTTCAACAATTAACGCAGAAGGATCTTTTTGGGATATAAGAGTATTTCTTGCATCATTAACAATATCTGACTTTAACCCCAAATCAGCAGAAACGGAAATTGCATTACTAAGTCCCGGAATACCAAGCAATAATCGATATGTAGGTTTAAGAGTATCCGTATTAAATTCAACTGATGCGTTTTTAAAATAAGGATTTGAATACTCAAGTTCTTTTAATTCACCGTAGTGTGTTGTAACAGTAGAGAGTACGTCTTTATTTGCAAGATAATTTAAAATACTTCGTGCTAAAACTGCACCTTCAACAGGATCAGTACCTGCACATATTTCATCAAGAAGGACAAAACTTTCGTCATCACTTTTGTTTACAACTTCTATAATGTTTCGCATGTGTGAAGAAAATGTAGACAAACTTTGCAGAATACTCTGAGCATCTCCGATATCCGCAAAAACTTTTTTAAACGGATAAATTTTTGCAGAAATACACGGTAAAAACATGCCTGCACGAGCCATCAGGATATATAATCCGATAGTTTTCAGAGTAACCGTTTTACCACCGGTATTTGACCCTGTAACGATAACCGATTTATAATCTTTGCCTATTGAAAAATCATTGGTTACAACGTTATCAACAGTTCCGATTAACAGCGGATGTTTCATTTTTTCCAAAACAAGCTCTTTTTTATCCGTTAAAATTTCCGGTTCAACTGCATGGATTCTTACGGCATACCTTGCTTTAGCGAAATGGAAATCGATTTCTGTCAAAAGTTTTTCACTTTTCTTTAATGACGGGATATGAAATTTTACAGTCTGCGTTAATTCTGATAATATTCTCACACACTCTGCATGAATTTGAGATTGAGTTTCTCTTAACCTATTATTTAACGGGACAAGACTTTCAGGCTCAATATAAAAAGTTTTATTGGTAGCAGAAACATCATGTACAATTCCGCCTACTTTACTTTTATCTGACGCCTTAACCTGAAATACAATTCTTTCATCACGGGTCGTATATATAGCTTCCTGCAAATGCTTTACAAAATCCGCACTGCTTAATAACTCTCCTGTTTTTGCTCTTATGGCTTTTTCGGTTTCTCTTAAAGAAGAATAAAGCCCTTTTAATTCGGGGGTCGCATCCTTTCTGATTTCCAAATTATCATCAAACGTTGAAAATATACGCTCCTCTAAATCTTTTTCAGACATAAGATTTCGTGCAAGGGTATTCAAAGAACTTGATAATTGCGTATTCTCGTTCATAAAATTACGAACCAACCTTGATGTACGAAGCGTTTTAGCTATATCAACCAATTCGGATTCCGATAAATAACTCACAAGAGAATTTTTTTCAATATCATCAATATTTGCAACAAAATCCAATGGAATATCACTTGGTATATCAAGCACCTGCTTTGCTTCTCTTGTATAATTCTGAGCATTAATTACATCTTCTGCATTCTCACATGGCAACAGAGCAAGGCACATATACTTACTCTGTTCACACCTGGCAAAACCTGATAAAATCTCTCTGATTTTATCAAACTCCAACGCTTTCTGACTGTCATCAATAATACTCATAAACGAATTATATCACAAAGAAATGCGTAATATTTTTATTCCGCACACTTATCTGTATATTACAAAAGGAGTTTCTTCTTTTGCATATACAATTTCAACCTTTTCTCCAATTAAAGAAGCAAACACACCTAAAACCTGAATTTCACTTTCAAAATGTCCTATATCAAATACAGGTAAGGGGGAATCTAAAGCAGTATGGAATTTTAAATCACCTGTAATAAAGCAGTCCGCATCGTTTTCAAATGCTTCATTAATAAATTCGGAACCGCTTCCCGCACATAATGCAATTTTTTTAAATTCTTTTTTAGATTGAATATTTGTATATCTCAGATTTTTTGATATTTTATATAAAATATTCAGCAATTCATCTGAAGTTATGTCTGTTTCCACATATCTTACGAAACCTTCCGGCTTAATTATATTATTTGCCTGAAGTCCGTATTTTTCCATATTACAAATTAACGAATCTGTAGTTCCGCCATCAGCCAAATCCATATTAGTATGAGCACAATACATATTTATACCCCGATATTTTATCGGAACAGTAAACAACGGATGATGAGAGATTATCATATCACAATTCTGAGTTTGAGCCTGATTAAAAACATCATCGGTAATCGTTAAAGCAAGCATAACTTTATTCACATCAATTTTCTCCGACTCAACAAGCCAACCGCTGCAGTCCCAGGCTTCCTGAGTATCGATAGGAGCAAAGCTTTCAATTTTTCGGATAAGCTCATATTTATCCATAAATCGCCTCAAAAATTTGTCTTGCAATATCAGTTTTTGAGGCTTTTTCAATATGCTTTACATCTCCGCCCCTTGTAAGGATGGAAACCTCATTATAATCACTTGAAAATCCGATATCCTTTCGGGATATATCATTAGCAATCAGAAAATCACAGCCTTTTTTGGATATTTTTTCTTTTGCATTTGCCAATAAATTTTCGCTTTCCGCACAAAAACCAACTATGACAGGCGATTTTACGGTATCAACGGTACTAGCTGACAAAGTACTGACTTTTGCCTTTTTCTGGCACAAAGATTTTAAAATATCAGGATTCTTAACGAGTTCAATACTTATACAATCCGTATCATCAGACTTTTTAATTTTATAATCAGCCTGATTTTTTGCTCTGTAATCAGCAACAGCTGCAGCCATAATTATACAGTCCGCATCATCATATTCGTTTTCTACTGCCTGCTGCATATCAACAGCTGATTTAACTTTTAAAACGCCATATGGTTTTTCCGCATCTACCGTTGTAATCAAAATAACTTCCGCACCCATATTGTACGCGGTGTCAGCAAGTGCTATACCCATTTTGCCTGAAGAATAATTTGAAATATATCTTACGGTATCAATAGGTTCTATTGTACCGCCTGCTGTTATTACTACTTTTTTCCCTGATAAAATTTGTTGCTGAGATAATAATTCTTCGGTTTTATCAAATATCTTTTGCAGGTCACAAAGCCTGCCCTTACCGTTATAACCGCAGGCAAGAAATCCTTCTTCGGGTTCTATTATGTGGATTCCGCTATCCCTTAATTTTGAAATATTTTCCTGAACAAAATGATTATTCCACATACCGCAATTCATTGCAGGACAGATAACCATAGGCTTTCTGAATGCACAGGCAACAGAAGTAAGCAAATTGTCACAAATACCGTTGGCTATTTTGCCGATAGTATTTGCGGTAGCCGGAACAATTATCATAATGTCCGCTTCATCTGCGTATGAAATATGCTCAGGTTTATAATTCTCAACCTGAAATTCATCCACACCTACTTCATTTTGGCTGAGATTTTGCAAAGTTAATTTTGTAACAAAATTCAGAGCATTTTCCGTACATACTACTCTGACATTTGCACCTGCACGTTTGTACATTCTTATTAATTCGCAAACTTTATATGCTGCGATACCGCCTGTTATTCCAATTAAAATATTTTTGTTGTTCAACATTTTGCCTGTTCTCCGGCGATAATTTCTTCCAAAAGGGATATTGCTTTTTCCACTTCGTCGTTGATTACGATATGATCGTACAGTTTTGCACATTCAAGTTCTTTTTTAACTTCACCCAAACGTCTTTGGATTGTAGCTTCATCCTCGGTATGTCTGCCTCTTAAACGATGCTCCAATTCTTCTAAAGACGGAGGTGCAATAAAGATTAAAACAGCTTCAGGCATCTTTTTCTTAACCTGCAAAGCACCATTTGTTTCAATTTCAAGAATAACATTCATCCCGTTATTTAAGCATTCTTGAATGTATTTTTTCTTTGTACCGTAACAATTACCTGCAAATTCAGCCCATTCAAGGAATTTATCTTCATCGACACTTTTTAAAAATTCTTCTTTAGTGAGAAAAAAATAATTAACACCATCTTTTTCACCATCACGGGGTTTACGGGTCGTACATGATATTGAAAGCATAAAATCAGGGTGTTTTGCCATAAAGCCTTTCAATACAGTGCCTTTTCCTACACCGGAAGAACCCGATACCACATATAATTTTTTATTTAAAATTTTTTCCATAGGTAGATTATACAATAAAAATTTACAATGCAATAAAAAAGTGCTACAATAAACTTGTAAATAAGGAGAGAACAATGGAAATAAAGATTTCACAGGATTTGGACACGGAAGTTCTTGTAATAAACAAATTTGAAGGTGAAAAAACTTCTCAGGAACTTGCAAACACTTATGCGGTAGAAAAAGACAATTTTGAAGGCAAATTAGGTACCACATACCTGTTACACACATACGGGAAAATACCGGCAGATAAAATACTTGTCATAGGTTTCGGCAAAAAAGAAGAATTTGACGGGACAAAGATGACTGAAGCTGCAGCCAAAGCTGTAAAAAAATTAAAACAGATTAAAGCTAAAAAAGCGGTATTTAATTTTGACGGAGTATCTCAATACGGTAAAGAAGCAGTTATTGGTGCATATATAGGTGACTATTCATTTGATAAATATAAAACGGAAAAAGATACTCACTTAGAAGAATTATCTTTTTCTAATTTTGACGAAAATGATATTAAAGAAGGGAAAATATTTGCCGAAGCAATGTATTTAACCCGTAATATTGCAAATGAACCTGCAGAATATGCAACACCTACAAAATTAGCGGAAATAGCAACCCAAATTGAAGGTTTAGATACAAAAATTTATGACAAAGAAGAAATAAAGAAAATGAATATGGGTGCATATCTTGCTGTTGCAAGAGGAAGTGCTGAACCTCCAAAATTCATACACATGAAATATTCGAACGGTAATCCTAAAAAACGTATTGCACTGATTGGTAAAGGTTTATGCTTTGACAGCGGAGGAATGGATTTAAAACCTGCATCATCAATGCTTACTATGCGTGATGATATGTCAGGAGCAGCCTGCATTTTAGGTGTTATGAGTGCCTTAAATAAACTAAAACCTCAAAACATTGAAATTCACGGTATAATTGCAGCCTGCGAAAATATGCCGGGACAAAATGCTTATAAACCGGGTGATATTTTAACTGCAAAGAACGGAAAAACTATTGAAGTAGACAATACCGATGCCGAAGGCAGATTAACCCTTGCAGATGCACTATGTTACGCATCAGAACTCAAAGTTGATGAAGTTATAGATATTGCTACTTTAACAGGTGCCTGCATGGTTGCACTTGGCTCTGTAGCTTCAGGCGTAATGGGTAACGATGAAGATATGATAAAAGACATAATTAAAACAGCACAAAACAGCGGCGAAAAATATTGGCAATTACCGATGTTTGAAGAATATATGAACAGTTTAAAATCCGACATAGCCGATATGAAAAATACAGGTTCACGATACGGCGGAGCATCAGCAGCCGGAGTATTTCTTAAAGAATTTGTTTCAAATGTAAAATGGGTTCATATTGATGTAGCCGGAACCGCATTTTTAGAAAAACCGCAGGGAATATTTATATACGGTTCAACAGGTGTCGGCGTCAGAACACTATTGAATTATGTAACTAAGTAAATAAAAGACATAAAAGAAAGACCCGATTCAAATCGGGTCTTTTTTTATATGATTTAAACATTACCTGTTGAACTGTTCCTGTCATCTTCAAGCTGTTTAATGTCAATTCCGCTTGAATCATCATCATAAGCATTATTGATAACCGGAACATCAATTTCAACGTTTACATCTGCATCAACCATTTCTATATCCGACTTAGGGAATTCTTTTACTTTTCCGTCTTCCATTTTAATGGCAACAGTACCGCTCATGAAATTCAGGTAACAAACCTTACCCAATCCGTCTGAAGTCATAACAGAAGAACCAATCGGCGGCATACCTTTTGCAGCATCAATATAACTGTCGTATTCATAAGTCAAACAACACAACAATCTTCCGCAAGTACCCGAAATCTTACCGGGTGCAATAGGCATACCCTGGTCCTTAGCTAACTTAACATTAATCGTTGCAAATTTTCTCAAATAAGACGAACAGCAAAACGGACGACCGCAAATTCCAACCCCGTCAACCAAAGAGGTTTCATCACGTACACCAATATGACGTAAATCAATTCTTACACGGGTAAATACCTGCGTCAAATCCTTCAATAATCCCCTGAAATCGACACGTTCAGGTGCCGTATAATAAAAAGTTATTTTACGCCTGTCAAAAGTTATTCTGCACTGAACCAAACTCATAACCAGATTGTGCTGATTAACCAAAGCCTGACACTTAAAAAATGCCTGTACTTCTTCTTTTTTGATATCATCAAGAGTTTGCAAATCTCTTTGATTAAGAACTCTTATAACAGTAAGAGGTTCCGGTTTTTCTTTTGCCTTTTCCCATTGTTCGGAAATTTTACTGTTTACTGTTTCGACTTTTAGAGCTTCTTCCCCTTTTTCGGTTCTGACAAGAACCAACTGACCGTCCTCTACCGTCAAAGTATCGGGAACGATAAGAGGATAAAATGTATTTTTTATATATTTTACTGCATATTTCATTAAATATATCTTTCTTCTTCTTTTAATTTTCTGTTCATTAACTTATTCAACAATTCCTGCGGTGTAATATCTGTGTATACAGCCTCATATATAGCATTTGATACAGGAACATCAATATCAAGTTTTTTAGCCAGTTCGCAAATTGCTTTTGATGTTTTTACACCTTCTGCAACGGAACCTAATTCAGCGAGAATATCATTTATTTTCTTTCCTTTACCAAGCATTGAACCAACGGTATAGTTTCTTGAAAGAGGGCTTGAGCAGGTTGCTATCAAATCGCCCATGCCCGATAAACCGTATAAAGTGGAAGGATTTGCACCAAGTTTAATACTTACTCTTACGATTTCAGCCATACCTCTTGTAAGCAAAGTACCTGCACAATTATCACCTAACCCCATTTCATGAGCAAAACCCGATGCTATAGCGATAACATTTTTCAGACTTCCGCCTAATTCAACACCAATCACATCGCTGTTTGTATACAATCTGAATTTACCGGGAACGGTACAAGTCCTCTGAACAAGCTCGGCTGCAGCCATATCATCACTTGCAGCACAAGCTGCCGTGGGTTTTCCTGCCAAAACTTCCCTTGCTAACGTCGGACCAGAAAGAATAACCAGCTTTTGCTCAGGTAATACATCCTTAATAACTTCCGACATTCTCATCAATGACGGCAATTCAATACCTTTAGACGCATTTACAAGTATTTGTTCAGGTTTTATTCCCGCTTTTTTCAAGTTCTCACAAACATCACGGGTGCCTGAAGTCGCAATTACGGATAAAATTATCTCCGCATCCTTTATAGCAGATGCCAAATCAGAAGTAATTTCCACCTTACTGTCAAGCTGAACTTCCAAAGGTTTATTGGTATGCTTATTATTTTTCAAATCATCAGAAAGGTCACACTCTCTGCCCCATACCGTTACTTTTTCAAAATTATTTGTTAAAAGCCACGCTAATGTAAGCCCCCAACATCCTGCACCCAATACGGTTAATTTCATCTAACTTCTCTCTTTCTTCTACACTGCTGATTTTTTAACCAATAGTTTTCTCAAAACTCCGCCATGCTTTCTTAACTCTTTTCTGGAAGTTTCTACATCGGTTCCCATATCAAGAGAAACTATTGCTGTCTTAATTTCCCAATTTGATTTTAACAATGCCGACAAAGCATCACTGTGAGATACCCCTGATATTTGGGCAACAATTCTTATAGCTCTGTCTTTTAATTTTTCGTTAACTGCCTGCAAATCTATCATAAAGTTTTCATAAGTTTTACCAATCTTTATCATAGAACCCGTAGACAACATATTCAAAATCATTTTTTGAGCAGTACCTGCTTTTAATCGGCTTGAACCTGCAATAACTTCAGGACCTACTTCAACACAAATTACAAGTCCAGCCTCTTCTGCAATTCGTCCCTGAGAATTACATGTAATACCGATAGTTTTACAATTTATTTCATCGGCTTTTTCCAATACACCCAATAAATACTTAGGATTTCCGCTTGCTGAAATTACAACGGCAACATCATCGGGTCTGAGAATTTCCGCATCCTTTTTCCCTGCTTCAAAATTATCTTCAGCACCCTCAACAGAAGTTCTTATAGCGGCATCACCGCCTGCAATTACACCCTGCACCATATCACGATTTACGCTGAATGTAGGCGGACACTCGGAAGCATCAAGGATTCCTAATCTGCCGGAAGTTCCTGCACCAAAATAGATTAATCTTCCGCCTTTTAAAAATTGTCTTGCAATCATATCAATTGCTTCGGCAATTTGCTCGGAAGCATCTTCAACGGCAAGAGCAACAAGTTTATCTTCCTCATTCATTTTTCTTACCATATCAATAGTAGGCAGAATATCAATATTCTTTGTATTTTCATTTCTGTATTCGGTAATTACTTCACTCATATAAAACTCCTTACTACTCTGTATAAACTGCTGCTAAGCCTTTATAAAATTAAAACTGCTTCATCAAATTAGCCATTTCAATAGCTGATTTCGCTGCATCAGAACCCTTATTACCTGCCTTTGTACCTGCTCTTTCAATAGCCTGTTCAATATTATCGGTAGTAAGAACACCAAATATAACAGGGATTTCGGTTTGAAGGCTGACATTTGCAATACCTTTGGACAATTCCGCACTAACGTAATCGAAATGAGAAGTTGCACCTTTTATAATTGCTCCTAAAGCAATAACAGCATTGTACTTTTGAGTTTTTGCACATTTCAACGCTGCAAGAGGGATTTCAAATGCTCCCGGAACTCGCACCAAATCGATATTATCGGCACTTACGCCATGACGTCTTAACTCATCAACGGCACCTGTCAACAACCTTGAACTGATAAAATCATTAAAACGAGATACCACTATACAAAACTTTTCATCACTTACAACCAGTTGTCCTTCAAAAGTATTCATAATTTTCTCCACATACCCTCTTAATAATACTATTTCATTTTACAACAATTAGCACTATTTTACAAGCAAAGGCATAAAAATCTTATAAAAAATATATATAGCGGTTAATATAAGCAGTACACCGCTGAATTTCAGCAGAATATCCGAAAATTTATAAAACTTATCCGATGTTTTCAGTTTTGATGTAAGTACGGCAGCAAATATAAGTATTAAACCCTGTCCCACCGCAAAAAGAAACAACATAAACACCGACTGCATCAGATTAGCCGAAAGCGAAGCAAAAGCCATTATAGCAGCCAAAATCGGAGTTGAACATGGTGTTCCGGCTAAAGCAACAACCCCGCCCAATACTAACGGATATATATATGTATGAGTCCCGTTATTATGAGGCATTTCCTTAATAATAACGGGAAGTTCAAAATCCAAAATTCCGAGCAATTTCAGACCCATTATCATAATTAAACTTGCCATAATCAAGCCGAAATAACCGCCTGCAAAGGCAACAAATACCTTACCTGTCAAAGCACAAATAATACCTATCAAAGAAAAGACTATTGCCGAACCGCAGACGAAAAACAACATCTGAACCAGCGTTTTAGACGGCTTTTCCTCGGAATAACCGCCTATAAAACCGACAATTATCGGCAGCATTGCAAGGGAACACGGAGATATTGAAGCTATGATACCCCCAATAAAGGATACCGCATACAAAAGCGTCATACTGCTGCCGCTGTTAAATAAATCCGCTAAATTGTTCATTATTTTAAATCCTGCAAATATTTTTCCATTTGTTCTTTTTCTATTGCACCCTCGATACGTTTCACCTGATTCCCGTTTGAATTAATCAATATAATCGTAGGAACAAGGGTTACATCGTACTTTTTAATCCACTCGTCATTTTTTGGATTGTTATCCTGAACATTTATTTCCGTAAGCTCAATACAATCCTTATACTTAGGATAAATTTCTTTTATAATTTTATTCATTGTCTGGCAATCCATACACATTACGGAAGTGAATTTAACTATTTGGGGTTTTGAAGTTTGCGAATCCGCACTTGCGACATTTGAACCGCCAAAAGAACTTAACATAAAATATGCAATTAACGGAACAAGAAATATAAATAAAACTATAATAAGATTTTTCTTCATAATAAACCTCCGTGGACTAAGACAATATTATCATAAATCAAAAATTTAATAAAACTATTAACCGACAGGGGAGTTCTAAAACGCACAGATACAACACCTATTAAATTTTTATAAACAAAAAACAATCTGACGGTTATGGCTATGTACCCAAAATTCTCACGGAAAACCTGTGAAACCGTGTGGAAAACCTGGTGGCGAAGAAGAGTAGGCTGTGCCTACCCCGACCGACCGGATTGCCTTTAGGCAAATGTTTGTTCAGTGAACAGGGAAGTGTGAACAGTAAACAGTTCTTATCGATGCTATCGCACAATTAAAATAATTAACCGCCCGAAGGGCTGTAAAGAACTGGTCACTGTTCCCTGTTTACTCAATTATCCCCTGATTATTGGCAGTTCGCAACCTTCTATTCATTTTGTTTTGCTGTCGCAAAACAGTTCCTCATAATTTGGTTGCTCACAGGGACGAGTTCCGTTCGCTTTTGTTTTGGCATTATGCAACGAAAAGTTTGCTCATTTGTCCTGCGAACAGCTTGTTGTTTGAGCAAACTTTTTTCAATATTTTTTTCGCTCACTTCACTCTAGCCAAAATCACTCTACACAAAGAACCCCGTTTAGACTGTTCTTGCCGATGCCGAGCTCGAACCCATTACTGAAATTAACGCCCCATGCGCCGGTCGTACTGTGCTCTGAGGAAGAGAAGAAATAACCTGATTGTGGCAGGTTAGGGTTGCTTGCTTTCTGATTATATATATTTTTTAACGTTCCTCTATCAGGTAAGGTCATGCCTAGACTTTCACATTTGTCCTTTGCCGCTTGCCATTTTAGACTTTGTCCTGTATTTACGACACAGCCAAGACCAGAAATATCCTCACCGGCACAGCCGCTTGAAAATTTCGCCGCAAACAGGTTTCTGATGTCATTATATTTATTATCAGATGTTTCTTTGTTAGGGTGAGCAGAGCCGTTTACATCTGTCACAAAATCAATTGATGCCGTTGAATTTGAAGTGTATACAAACTCTTTACTTCTTCCGCCGCCAACAGGTAGAGATTTTTTTACTGCTACCAACGGGTCGGTATCATCAATTTTACCACCTTCGGGATTGTAATTCAGTATTATTGACGCTCCGTCTGCAAGTATAAGACCAACATTATTAGTATCAGTATTTAGAGATAAATTCTTTCCCTTTTTGGCATTGCTTACTTCAAACTCATTCCCGTCACCGTCTATAACCTTTTCTGTAGGCCAACAGTCTGCTATGTGACTACTGTCACATCTTTTTGAAATTTTTAAATACTTTTGCAGTTCATCAACAAAGGCTTCTGTTGACGGGTATGTTCCGCTGAGTTCACCGTGAGCTTTCATTATATCCATTGCCTGCGTAACTTTATATACAATATTTGCATGGCGTTCGGAATTTTTACGCTCAGTAACATTTTCTATCAATGCAGGTAACGTTATCGCCGCAACAACTCCAATGATACCCAATGTAATCAAAACCTCAGCCAAAGTAAAAGCGGCACGACGAGGCTTTGCAGACTTAGCTACGTGCGTAGCACCTTTCGCTAATGTAAATACCTGTAAACCCTTACTGCGAGAGGTTTTGCCCCCCCCCCCTAGGTGTAAATTCGCTCATAGCAATATCCTCCGCTGTTTTCTATCTACATTATCATTATAACATATTTTCAGATAATCGCAACCCTTTTATTTGTAGCACGGCAAATATTTACATCCAACGAGCGAAGCATCTAAAAAAGGCAGGCTAGTCTGCTATACATTAAACAACTTAATAAGTTTACAAATTTGAAAACATATTATAATATATAAGAGTCGTTAGGTGAAAAATACAGGTAGTATTTTTCAATAAATATTAGGAGGGTTTTAGAATGGACAATTTAAGAAAGTACATTGTTGAGTTTATCGGGACATTCTTTCTTGTATTCACAATAGGTGCAACCATAGCTTTTGGCGGTGAAGGAGTAATTGCGCCGCTTGCAATCGGTTTTGTATTAATGGTTATGGTTTATGCAGGCGGATATATTTCCGGCGGACATTATAACCCTGCAGTATCTCTTGCCGCTGTTGTAAGAGGTGCATTAGAACCTAAACAATGGATACCGTACGCAATATTTCAGGTACTCGGCGGTGTCGCTGCCGCTTCATTAATTACCTGCATGGCAGGAGGAGTTATGGAAAGCTCTGCAATATTTGATTTATCACATGTAATCATTGCAGAATTCCTGTTCACATTCGCTCTGTGCTACGTCGTTCTTTTAACAGCTACTTCAAAAAGAACAGAAGGAAACAGCTACTATGGATTAGCAATCGGTTCTACCGTAATGGCAGGAGCTTTTGCAGTCGGCGGAATTTGTCTTGGTGCATTTAATCCGGCTGTAGCTATATCAGCATTTGTTCTTGGTGCTACATGCTGCTGCAAAATTGCATGCATAACAGTAATTGTTAACCTGATTGCAGGTGCTTGTGCAGGTCTTGTATTCAAATTTGTTGACAAAACAGACGCTGAATAGAGATTATTTCGTATTATCCGAAAAGCCCCGCTTTTAAAGCGGGGCTTTTCATTACCTCTTAATCCTTATCTTAGTTAAGCTTCCCTGATGTAATCTGCATATACATCCGCTGGAATTTTAAAGCTTCTGCAATCCTGTTTTTCAGCACTTTCATTCTGATTTCGGCAATCAACACTTCATTTTTACACATATCATAATCCACTGAATCTTTTGCCATTTCACAAGTTTTTGTCATAGTTTCCACTCCGCACATACCTATTAATTTCTATAACATCTGTTTTTATAAAAAAAATCAAAGCCTCCGAATTTCAACATTAAAAAATTTTGTAACATTTGTACAAATAAAAAATATAAAAGAATCTCTTTATAAATATTTACCTAAATAAAAATTAACAAACATAAAAATTTAAAAACTGCTGTGATAACATGAAAGAATGAGTAATAAACCGTATGTACCACTCCATCTGCACAGTGAATACTCGCTTTTGGACGGAGCTATAAGAATAAGTGATTTGGTAAATTTTGCCAAAGAAAATGACATGCCTGCCGTAGCCTTAACCGACCACGGGGTTATGTACGGTGATATGGAATTGTACACCACAGCAAAAGAAAATGGGGTAAAACCGATACTTGGCTGCGAATTTTATGTACATGACGGTGATTTGGAAGAAAAAAACAAATTGCACAATCCATGCTACCACCTGATATTATTGGCTAAAGACAAAACCGGATATAAAAACCTTATCAAACTCGTATCTACCGCATGGTGCAAAGGAAGATATATGCACCCGAGAATTAATTGGGAATTATTAAAAGAATATCACGAGGGTTTGATTTGTCTTTCTGCCTGCCTTGGAGGAGAAGTACTCCAACACCTGCTAAAAGGGGATAAGGAAAAAGCAACAGCGATTGCAAAACAGTATAAAGAGCTGTTCGGGGAAGATTATTATATAGAACTTCAGGACCACGGATTAGATGAACAAAAAAGGACTAATCCGGATTTAATGCAAATAGCTAAAGATTTAAATATTGAAATGGTCATTACAAATGACTCCCATTATTTAAGAAAAGAAGATGCGGATATGCATGATACGCTGTTGTGCATGCAAACAAACAGCGATAAGGATGATCCTGACCGTTTCCATTTCCCAAATAATGAATTTTATGTAAAAACTGCAGAACAACTTAGAGATTCCTTTAAATGGATGGATTCCGATACTTTTGATAAGTGCATACAAAATACCGTAGATATTGCGGAAAAATGTCATCTTATGCTAGAACTCGGTAAAAGTCCTCTGCCTGAATACAAAGTTCCGGCAGGACATACCACGGAATCTTATTTTGAATATTTGGTAAAAGAAGGTTTAAAAAAGAGATACGGTGAAGTTACCGATGCTTTAAAAGAACGTGCAAACTACGAAATCGGTGTAATTGAGCAGATGGGATTTACTGCGTACTTTCTTATTACATGGGATTTTATACACTATGCAAAAACAAACGGAATTCCTGTAGGCCCGGGACGTGGTTCGGCAGCAGGTTCAATCGTAGCTTATGCTCTTGAAATTACCGACTTAGACCCGATAAAGCATAAATTATTGTTTGAAAGATTCTTAAATCCCGAACGTTTTACCATGCCCGATATAGATATAGATTTTTGTATTGAACGGCGTGGAGAAGTTATAGATTATGTAACACAAAAATATGGTGAAGACAGAGTTTGTCAGATTATTACATTTGGTACATACGCTGCAAAAGCAGCTTTTAAAGGAATCGCCAGAATATTAAAAGTTCCGTTTTCTGAAAGTAACCGACTTGCAGGTTTAATTGACCCTGCAATAGAACTGGCACAAAGCATAGATGAGAAGGCAAAAACTCTAAAACAGGCTATGCAATATGAAGGTTCAGAACTAAGAACACTGTACGATGAGGATGCCCAAATTCCGGTCGGCGACCCAATGGAAGGCAAAACTGTCGGAATGAAAAAAATCATTGATTTAGCTGTCGGAATTGAAGGAATAAAAAATAACACAGGTACACACGCTGCCGGAGTTATTATTGCACCTGAACCTTTAGATAACATTTTACCTGTTCAGCCGTCAAAAGACGGCATCATTCAGACAGGTTATCCGCCTCACGATGTTACTGAAGTTCTGAGCCTTTTAAAAATGGACTTTTTAGGATTAAGAAATATCACAACAATCTATAAAACAGTTGATATGATTAAAGAACAACAGGGAATAGAAGTTGATATAAATAACATACCACTGGATGATAAACCCGTATACGATATGCTTATGACGGGAGATACAGACGGTGTATTTCAGCTTGAATCTCAGGGGATGAAAAACCTTGTAAAAAAACTGAAACCTGACGTTTTTGAAGATTTAGGTGCGTTAGTTGCCCTGTTCCGTCCGGGACCGCTTGATTCGGGAATGGTTGACGACTTTGTTGAAAGAAAACACGGCAGACAAGCTATTACTTATGCTCATCCTTTATTAGAACCTGTACTAAAAGATACATACGGCACAATCGTATATCAGGAACAAATTATGCAGGTGTTCCAGGTGCTTGCTGATTATTCACTCGGGCAAGCGGATATGGTTCGCCGTATGATGGGTAAGAAAAAAGTAGATGAAATGGAAAAACAAAAAGGCAAGTTTATTGAACGCTCAGCACAACACGGAATGAGCGCAGAAGCCGCAACAAATCTGTTTAACCAAATTCTTGCATTCGCATCATACTGTTTCAACCGAAGCCACTCAGCAGCTTACGCATTTGTTGCATATCAAACCGCATACTTAAAATGCCATTATCCGGTAGAATACTTATCCGCACTGTTATCAAGTGTAGCAGGTGATCAGGATAAAACTCAATTGTATATGGAAGAAGCACAGAAAAAAGGTATAAAAATTCTTCCGCCAGACATAAATCATTCATACTCAACCTTTACACCTGATAACGGAAACATACGTTTCGGTTTGGCTTCAATAAAACAAGTAGGCGAAGGCGTTATTGAAGAAATTATAAAAGAACGAAATGAAAACGGCGACTTTAAATCCATATATGATTATGTAAAAAGACTGGATACCAAATGTTCAAACAAAAAAACGTTAGAAGGTCTGATAAAAGCTGGAGCTTTTTCCTCAATAGAAAAGAGTCGTAAACAGCTTTGGGAAAACATAGAATACATAACATCTACAGCATCAAAAGAAGCCAAACAAAAAGAAGCCGGTCAAACGAGCCTGTTTGATATGCTTGGAGATTCTTCTGACCTTCAGGATGCAAAATTCCAGCTTGCAGGTTCTGACGAAGAATATAGTCAAAGAGAAATCCAGATTTTTGAAAAAGAATTTCTCGGATTTTATGTAACGAGCCATCCCCTGTCAACAATAAGGGATAAATTACCGTTTCTGATGACGCATAAGGTATCGGAACTTGCAAACTTACCTAATGATAAGGTAGTAACTATATGCGGGTTAATTACCGCAACAAAACAAATACCTACCAAAAAAGATCCGACAAAATTTATAAGATTTATAACTATTGAAGATTTGACCGGTAAAGCCGAAACCATTGCATTTAATTCTAAGATTGCGGAATACGGAGAATACCTGCAAAACGAACAACGAGTAATTGTTTCGGGTAAAATCAGCAGAAAAGAAGACTCTGAGCAGCCTGTTATACTTATTGATACGGTTAAAACGGTTGATAACTCAAATATTCTTACCATAAAATTAGAAAATGATTTTAAATTTGAAGAACTTGTATTTTTAAAGAATAAACTGTGCGAATTTCAGGGTTCTGACCCTGTTATGCTTAAAGTTGACGATGACGGCGTGGAGGCAAAAATTCTCACCGCTTCAATGTTTTGGGTAAAAGCATCAAATGATTTGGTAAATTCACTAAACCAAACATTTAAAGAACGCATCAATATCAACATTAAGTCAATGGACACAAAAGTAACAGAAGAAGCTACTGCATAATTGAATCATATTTAATCTGCGGCTTTTGACAAGAAACCTGAAATATCTACCGAATATTTACCCTGAGCTTCCGCATTTTCTATGTAATAAGGAAGTGCATCTAAATTTTTTCTTAAAGTAACGGTATCTGCGGTTTTAATCGCACCCAAGTCACAATTAGGATTCGTTTTTTTGCATAATGTCTGAATAACTTTCATTATTTCATTAAGCATCCTGACATTTGCCGGTTTAGAATCGGAAGAAGCGAGGAATTTAACAAACTCAAAAAATTCCTTATTTTTGGAAAAATCCATAAGATAACCGCCTGACAAAGTATCTCTGGCAATAATAGGGATAACTTCTTTGACAGCTTTAAATTGTTCGGCGAGTCCGCTCATTTTATGTAAATCAAAACCAAATAAATTTATAAGGAAATATTTAGCATTAATAGTATCCGAATTATTAATAACAGCCTGAGATAAATCGAGAGCTGCCGGATTTTCTCTGCTTACCACAGGCAGCATACCAAGTATATGCCCCATAAAAGAATGGTTTTCATTAGCTTTATCCAACATATTAATGCTGCCGATTAAGCGTTCATTACAATTTGAAAGATCAACAATATCGTGAGCTAAGCCGAGATACTTATTATCCATTTCATCAAGATGTTCAAGGAAATCGGCAATTTCCGCATTATCTTTAGCATGAGCCTTTAATGAATTAAGAATTTCATCCTGCGTATTAGTTCGGGGTTTAAGAGAAACCGCACCCATCTTCAGCCAATCACTTTCCTGAGGAAATCTGTTTGGCAGCTTAACCCAATTACCTGATATAACATTTTCAACTTTTGATGATAATTTGTTAATAAAAGACATAGACACATTCCTAAAAATATATACATCATGAATAAAATACAAACAAAAAAATTTTTGCTAGTAAAACAAAACACTTGCAATTAAAAATTCAGCATGTAATAATAAGAGAGTACCGGTAGAATGCCTCCTTGCCAAGGAGGATGTCGCGAGTTCGAGCCTCGTCTCCCGCTAATAAAAAAGAGTCCTGAAAGGGCTCTTTTTTATTAGCTTGTGTCAAAGGTGACGAACGAGCGACAGAGTGAGTTGCGTGAGCGAGCTGAGGCTGGAGCACTTTTGTTTGAAAGCAATGAAATTGCTGTAAAACAAAATGCGGAATTGCCGTTTGTAGTTAGACGAGTAGTTTGGTTTTGTCAGTTTAACTATTCATTTTTCTGAAACTCGCTCGTTGTAGGGGTTTCGGAGGTCGGAAGCACAATTGTTCCCCAAAAACCGATTTACTCATATTTACTCATTATTTACTCTTTCCGGTCGGCTACTTTCCAATAATAGTAAGAAATTTTTTAAAGCTGTTTTTTGGGTATAGAACGCTTATTTTGGTAAGGTATAGTTTATTTGGTAAAGATAATTATTATAAGATTGTTAATATTAAAAATTAAATTAATATTATGACTTAGGCAAGATGTATTCCAAAGCTACTTCTATATCGCCATTAGGAGCTACCTTTTTATCAAGGACTTTGTATTGTGCACCACGAGGCATAAGGACTTCGCCATAGTGTTCCCAGTTTCTTGAAACTTTTGCCCCTTTTGGTAAATGTATTTCACACATCATTACTCTGAGTGGTTTTCTTGCTAAATCTGTCATTCTTGCACCTTCACCACCCCAATTTTCAGCCATAGAACATTCAAATGCAGTGTATGTATAGGCTGTGTCAGGAATAACAACATCTCCAACTTTAGCTTTATCTATCACTTCAAGAATTTTATTATTACTTTTGATTACAGGATTTTCTGCTGCACCTTTGTAAACTATACAATCATGGCTTAATGGTGGTAATTGCTCAAAATTTTTATCTATCCTTGACATTAACTTCTCGGTTGCTAATACTTCTTTAACTTCATCCTCTGCTAACCCTTTCATATTATTGGCACGGGCTTCTACAGCATAACGTATATCTTGGTTGAAACCATTTGCGGCATGATGTCTAGAAATTGCAGAAGTATCTGTTACGGTATCTCCAGGATGAAATGGTTGCAGTGCTTTTTCAATTTCTCTTTCACGTTGATTGACTAACTTTAACTTGTCTTGAAGATGTGTAAGTCTTAATTGCTCAGCTTTAGAAAGACCTTTTTCTTTAGCTAGCTTTTCAAGGTCTTTAATTTCTCCACCCCATGAATTTAGTTCATATCTTAATTTAGCAAGTTCAGAACGTGACAAATTAGGGATAGTTTCAGCAAAAGCATTTAACTCTGAGTCTAACTGTTTCTTTAGTGCATCTGTATTGACTTCAGGTTTGATTTCTGACTTTACCTCGGGTTTCACCTCTGGTTTGACTTCAGGTTTAACTTCTGGCTTAACCTCTGGCTTAACTTCTGGTTTGACTTCAGGTTTAACTTCTGGCTTAACCTCTGGCTTAACTTCTGGTTTGACTTCAGGTTTAACTTCTGGCTTAACCTCTGGCTTAACTTTGTTACCCTTTAATTTACCCAGTAAATTCTTTACATGTTTACCTTTACAAAATATTAAATCTGCACCTATGGCTAAAGTCAAAGCAATCCCAGTGCCTATTGCAACTTTCTCCCCTGTTGATAGTTTTTTCCGTCCATTTTGGGATAACTCTATTGTATCAGTTTTATCTATATCAGCTTTAAACGATACTGGTTGAATTTGTCTATTACCATAATTTACAGCATATGCTGGTGAATAATTACCTGTTATTCCACTAACCATAAATATATTCCTTATTATAACCTACCGCATTTATAAAGTATGTAGGGTTTCGAAAATTGCTTAATTGTAACAAATTTCAAGCAAATTGTTACGAATTAACTTTACGCAAAAGTGCAAACTATCTGTCTAACGAAACCATACCATCAGTCTATTTACAGGCGGTCAGCTGGACAAATGAGCAGACTTTTTTGTAGTATTATTAGATAATATAAGCGAACGAGACTCGTCCTTGTGAACAAGTTGTAATGAACGAAAATTTTGCGATAGCAAAATGTAGCGAATGTAAACTTGTGAACTGCCAATAATCCGACAGAGCCTCGTCTCCCGCAAATTAAAAATATCCTAATACAACATAACTGATATAAAATTTTAGAGTATAATTATACAGTATATGATTACAGAATTATTCGAATAATATACATACATACATAAGTTTGTTTTATTAAGTTAAAGAACTTAAAAATTCTCTCTGTTCGCTTAACTTGAACGTTTTTTGTGCTATTTACATATTTACACTATAATAAAACTATGCAAAGGATTTTTAATTTTATAAAAACAAATAAATATAATATAATTTTATTTCTGATATATATAATTTTAACGCTTATATTGATGTTAAATCATGAAATGTGGCGTGATGAAACCCAGCCTTGGTGCATCGTCAGAGATTATACTTGGAATGAATTCCTAGATATATTAAAGATAGAAGGGCATCCTTTACCATTTTTTTTAATTTTAATGCCGTTTGCAAAATTAGGTTTTAGTGTATATACTGTTCAAATTATCGGTTTAATATTTTTATATTTGGCTGCAGGATATCTTATTTTTAAATCACCATTTAACAAATTAACAAAATGTCTTATAGTATTAAGTTCTGCAATGCTTTATTTTTATCCTATTATTGTTAGAGATCTCGTACTAATTCCTATCATATTATTTATCCTGGCAGATATTTACGCAAAAAGAAAAGCCCATCCGTTTCTTTATACTTTAACTCTTATTTTACTCTCTAATACAAATTTTTTAATAGTTGGTTTCTGTGCTGCAACCATGGGATTATTTAGCACCGAATTAATTATACAAACCATAAAAGAAAAAAAATATATAAATCTGGTCCCTATTGTTTTATTTTTTATTAATGCTTCTTATATATATCTTTTTTTCCACAAAGCAGCTTATTTAAATGATTGCTATTTTCAATGGACAAATAATACATCACCGATTGCAACTGCTTTAAAGGATTTTGCGTTTGTATTTTTTCAACATCCTTTTTCAAATAATTTAGTAACATTAATTTTATTTTATTCTTTGCTTATTATTGTATTAGCAAGGTTGTTTATTCGTCATAAACAAATGTTTACTGTTTTTCTGCTTTCGGTTTTCTATCATTTTTATATTTATTATAAGGTATGGTTTGGTGGGGTAAAACCTCAAAAAGCGTATTTGCTTTTATTTATTCTTATTTTTTGTTTTTGGGTAATAGAAAATGTAAAAAAAGATAAAATATTAAATGCAGTTATCGTTGTAATATTTGCAATAAATTGTTTATTTTCTATCAATAATTTTATATCGGACGTAAAATATAATTACACAGGAGCAAAAGAAACAGCACAGTACATAAGACAAAACTTGAATGACGAAATAACATTTTGTGTTGAAGGTCCTCCATACTTTTTTACAAGCATTGCTGCATATTTACCAGATAAAAAATTCTTTTCTTTAGATGAAAAGCATTTTACAAGTTATCATAATTTTTCAAGAATCAAAAACAGAAACTATAATAAAACTATTAACTGTAAGTATTATATATCTGAATATACAATAAATCCAAAAGAAATTGGAATATTGATATTTAATTCGTCTAATTCTATCAGTCACAATCCGGAAAATTTTAGAATATATAAACTGAAATAATTATGGGATATATATTACAAAACAATAAAATACATAGTATTTCGCAAGATATTTAATATTGCGTTTTATCAAAGCTACTCTTTCGAATATTTTTATTATCTGAGGAGAAAGTCGAATTAATAAGTTTTCTCAATTCTTGGGTTCGTTTTAATAATAGTTCCCGATTTATTTCACCAAAGTTTTCTCTTTGCTTCAGGACTGATACACGGACTATGAGTTTTCGTATATTGTCAAAATCCTCAGCTTTCAAATTTTTCTGAGTTTGCCTGACTTGATGAAGCATTCTGAGGACATCTTCCCGTGTCGTATAGATTTCTGCTTTCTCGGGATGTAAAAATTCTTTTACCGCAATATTCAGAAGTTTTTTACCAAGTTTTGCGTTATTTAACCGATTATCCGTTTTAAGACATAGAAATACCTGTGAATAAGGCTGATAGCACCTTAAATCATTAGTAACACCCCGATAAAAATCTATAGCAGTCAGGGATTTTTTGTCAGGATTATATATTATATTTGAAGGGATGTGGTCAAAATACATACCGCATCTGTTTGCGCTACTGATTTGTCTTAGAAGATTTCTGTAAGAACTCCCTGGTAAACTATAAACTTCATCCGGAATTTTATACTCTAAAGATTTTCCGTTAAGATATTTCATTATCTGCATCTTTTTACCTTTTTTCATAAGAACATGATTAACTTTTTCTTCTTCGGAAATCTTGCGTGTCCACTTATCCAAAACTTTAGTTCTTATGTCACGGAAAACTTTTAGACAATACTCTGTACCCGGTATTCTGTAAACAGTACCCTCAGAACCCCAACCGATTTTATTATGTTTATTCTTTGACTGCAAAACGACTTCATCTATCCTTTTTGAACTTTTATAAATCAATTTCAAAGAGCCGAACGTAATATTACATTCGGATTTATTAGGATATTGATATGTATCATTAAGATAATTTAAAAAATTTACAGGCATATTTTTCTAAAACCACATAAAAACATTTTTTGCTAATTTTTAAAAATCAATTCTTGACAATTACACAAAAAATTAATATACTGTTCTTGGTTTAAAGGGGAGTATTTATGAAAAGAATTATTTATTTGTTATTAATACTTGCAATGAGTTTTACGGCAGCTAACGCAGCCACAGCTTGGTTGTGCGGGCCATTACTCTTCTATCCTGAAATGACAGCTGACCAATTATGTCAAAAACTCGGAACCGATAACAAAGCCACAGCGGAAGAATGGTTTGGGAGTTTGTCCGAATATAAAAGAACATGCATAAACGAATTATATCCGGCTGCACTGCAGGAATATAATGATAAACAATGTGAAAAAGTTGATGTCCAATATACCAAACAAAATGGTGTAACCTGCACCATAATAAAAAATCAATACACTTATAATAAGACATGCAGCGATGGCACTAACGAAAGCCGTTCAACATTTCACTAATTACCGTACGAAATAAAAAATCAGAGTATAAAAAATGCCGTCCTTTACGGACGGCATTTTCAAGTTATCTGAACACAATTAGTTAAATTGTGCTTTTTCTTCGTCACTTACACCTTTTATAGTCAGGTTAACTCTGCCCTTATCGTCAATCTTGATAACCTTAACGATAACTTCATCACCAACATTCAGGTGCGGTTCAATAGTTTCTATTCTCTCGTTGCAGACCTGAGAAATATGTACCATACCGTCTTTACCCGGTGCAAGCTCAACAAACGCACCTATCGGAATAATCCTCACAACTTTACCTTTTACAACCATTCCGGGTTCAGGCTTGAATGTAAGTTCTTTAATCATTCTTGTAGCAATTTGAGCACCTTCCTGATCGTTAGATGTAATAGTAACAACACCTGTATCCTGAATATCAATTTCAGCACCTGATGCGTCTATAATTGCTCTAATCTGCTTTCCGCCAGGTCCGATTACAGTTCCTATATCTTCTACAGGAATTGTCATTGTAGTGATTGAAGGTGCAAACGGTGAAAGTGGTCCGGGTTCAGTAATAACTTCTCTCATTTTTGATAAGATATGCAATCTGCCTTCTTTTGCCTGGAACAGAGCACGTCTTAATGTTTCATTCGGGATACCTTTTGCTTTCATATCCATCTGCAATGCTGTAATACCGGTATCGTTACCTGTAACTTTAAAGTCCATATCGCCAAGGAAGTCTTCAATTCCCTGAATATCTGTTAATACAACGGGTTCGTAACCTTCTTCTTTAATCATACCCATTGCGACACCGCCAATCATACATTTTACAGGTACACCTGCATTCATTAATGCCATAGAACTTCCGCAGGTAGAACCCATTGATGTAGAACCGTTAGACTCCAAAACATCAGACGTTACACGGATTGTGTATCCGAATTCTTCTTGGGAAGGAAGTGCGGGAACATTTGCACGTTCTGCCAAATGACCGTGACCTACTTCACGTCTGCCCGGACCTCTTAACGGTTTAACTTCACCAACAGAGAATCCCGGGAAGATGTATTTGTGCATATATGTTTTTTCAGTCTGTGGATCAACTCCGTCAAGCTCCTGTTTCATACCCGGACCTGCAAGAGTTGCAACAGATAAAATCTGAGTTTGACCTCTTGTAAATACAGCTGAACCGTGTGCTCTTGGAATTACACCAACTTCACACCAGATAGGACGAACTTCGTTATATTTACGCCCGTCAGCACGAACACCTTCATCAAGAATCATTGCACGCATAACATGTTTTTCTGCTGCTTTAAATTCTTCTGCAACAAAATCTATGCCTGTTTCTTCAATAATTTTCTTGATGTAATGATCTTCAGGAAGAGCTTCAATTTTTTCTTTTACAAGTTTTTTAGCTTCTTCAAGTTTATTTTGACGATATTCTCTGTCAAAATTATGATAAGCATCATGAATCATATCATGTGCAGTTTCTTCAATAATCTTTGCGATTTCGGAAGTATCATAAGGATTTACAAACACTTCTTTTTCTACACCGCAGAGTTTTGCAAATTCAACCTGAGCATCACATTGTTTTCTGATTTCACCCTGAGCAAATTCTACAGCATTCATAATATCGTCTTCCGTAACGAATTTACACCCGGCTTCAACCATAATAACGCTATCGTGAGTACCTGCAACAACTATATCTAAATCAGATTTATCAGCCTGCTGGTGTGTAGGATTAGCAATAAAATTACCGTTTTCATCACGACCTACACGAACAGCACCGATAGGACCTTCAAAAGGAGCACCTGAAAGCATTAATGCACAAGATGCACCTAACATGGCCAACGTATCAGGCTGATTTTCCTGGTCATAGCTGAATAATTGAGCAACAATTTGTATATCATTTCTGTATCCTTTAGGGAACAGCGGCCTGATTGGTCTGTCAATCAGTCTTGAAATAAGAATTGCCTTGTCGCTTGATTTACCCTCAGAACGATTGTAACCGCCCGGGATACGTCCGATAGCAGACATTCTTTCTTCATAATCAATTAATAATGGGAAGAAATCAATTCCGACTCTGGGTTCTTTTGATACAACACAGTGTACAAATAACATTGTATCACCGCATCTTACAGTAACAGAACCATTAGTGGAATTAGCATACTTTCCGGTTTCGACAGTGACATTTTTACCGCCGATTTCAATTTCAAACTTCTTAGTTTCCGGTATTGTCATAATTTTCCTTTCTTGCAGGCTTTTCGCAGCATACCTGCTTATTTGTTATACACTTCTGTTTACTAGCTGATTGTATAATAAAAAACAGGAAAAGTAAACATGCACTAATTTTTATAAATATTTCCGATTTTTAGCAAACCCAGGTATTACAGGATATTTAACAGGGGTTGATTTTTAATATTTAGCATTACATAATAGAAAAGTCGAAAAGGAAACGACAAAAAATTATAAATTAAGCAGAATTTTCTGCAAAAAAATAAGTATCGCGGGATGGAGCAGTCTGGTAGCTCGTCGGGCTCATAACCCGAAGGTCGTTGGTTCAAATCCAGCTCCCGCAACCAATTAATAGAGAGAGTTTTGGCTAAATAGCCGAAACTCTTTTTTGTTAAAAATCAGCAAAAGTTGCAAAAAAGTTGCATTTTTATTGTATCCTAACGAGTAGATTGATTATTTACGGATAGTACGATTATTTTTGGGAAAGTGGCTTGCTGTTTGAGTTTTGGAGGTCGGAAGTGTGTTAATATGCCAATAATCAAACTGCTCGTATTTGCTCGTTTTCTGCTCGTTTACGGATAGTATGATTATTGGTTTCAAACCTTTTCCCTGACTGAATGTAACACAAGTTTGATTATTTACGGATAGTACGATTATTTTGGAAGAGGAAAGTGTGAGCAAGTGGGATAATTTTTGCCGAAAAATTTTATTAATTTGAATTGATACAAAACCGACACAATGGTCAGAAGTCGTGTTCCAATCCTTGAACTTCAGAGTTGTTTAACTGTAATAGTAGATAGGGCTACGAGGTTAACAAGAATAAGAAAGACAGCCTCCCATACAGCCCGAGAAACTGTCCTTTCCATTGCATCTATAAAAGACATAATTCATTGTCCAATTAGAAGTATAACATACGACAATGGAAAAGAGTTCACTCAACACGAAAAAATTAACAAAATGCTTAACACAACGAGCTATTTTTGTAAACCGTACCACAGTTGGGAGAAAGGAACAGTGGAGAATATAAATGGAATAATAAGAAGATTCTTTCCAAAAGGAACAGATTTTGATACAATAACAAAAGAAGAGATTAAACGTGTTGAAGATTGGATAAATAACAGACCAATGAAAGTATTAGGATTTAAAACACCGTACGAAAAATATCTGGAATTAACACAATTTTCTTAAGTGTTGCGTTTTGTAACTGAATTCAATATAATAAAATAATAACAGAAAGGAATTGATTAATGAAAACTATTAATAAAAAACAGAAAACAGAAAGACCATTAATATTAAACAATACTAAAAAATCAATGCTTCAAAAATTTGAAAAGCTGCATGAATACTCTCATATTGATTCATTGAATAAAATTAAGAATAAGCCATTAATAGATAGTGATAATGATATCGTAAATATAGACACAATGACAGAAACTGTTAGTGACCCTCAAGACGATGCGTTTTTTTATCTTGATTTAGATACTATGACAAAAGCATATAGCGATAGTGGTGATGAAATAAGGACATTTAATAAATGATACTAATAATTACTAATAAAAACGATATTACAACAGATTTTGTTGTAAAAAAGTTGAATTTACTAAATTTAGAATACTATAGATTAAATACAGAAGATTTATTAAGTAACATTGGTATAAATTTTGACTTCACTAATGATACTTTTGAACTTTATGATAAAAATTTAAATAAAACTGTCAATTTATTAAAAGAAGTTGATTCCGTTTATTTTAGACGACCACTTTTACCTAATTTAAAACAATTCTGTCTTAAGAAAAAAGAAGAAAATTTTATAGAGAAAGAATTATATTATACATTAGAAGGATTATATTCTATTTTAGAAAATAAATTTTGGATAAGTAAACCAAACAATATTAGGATTGCAGAAAATAAAATTTTACAGTTACAAGTAGCAAAAGACATAGGTTTTCAGATACCTGTATCATTATTGTCTAATTCTAAAAAGAACGAGATTGCTTTTACAAATAAACATAATTCAATTATAAAACCAATAAAATCAGGAGTTGTATATGAAGATGATAAAAATATAAATTTAATATATACAGCACCAATTAATAAAAAAGATTTGCTTAATAATAACTCTAAATTCCCTGCATATTTGCAAGAAGCCATATCGCCTAAAACAGATGTAAGAGTAACTGTTGTTGGAAATAAAGTATTTGCAGCAAAAATTATATATGATAATTTAAATAAAATTGATTGGAGAGAAATTGATTCTAAAAATATTAAGTATGAAGAATATGTATTACCTGAAAACATAACTAATAAATGTATTCAAATTGTTCAAAAATTTAATTTAATGTTTGGCGCTATAGATTTAGCTATTAATAAGAATGAGAAATATATATTTTTTGAAATTAATCCAAATGGACAATGGGCATGGTTAGAGAAGAATTTAGGACAAAATATAAGCGAAGAAATAGTGAATTTATTAATGAATAGAGGTTAGTATAATGAATAATGATTTTGTTGATTTCAATGAGCTATCAAATGATAATAGTATATTAAATATTCAATTAGAATGTGCAAAAGACTTTTTCGAACGAGTAGACAATGGTTGTAAAAATATAGAGAATAAAGCACAATGGGTTATGACTGCTTCTCTTACAACATTAAGTATTATTTTTGCTTCAATTACACTTTTAATAAAAGAATCGTCTAAGATGAATTCCACAGATGTTTTATTAATAAGTTTTTTTGCCGTTCTTATATCATTTTTCATTATTTTGGCATGTAGCTCATCTTTAAAAACTTTCTCACTTAATACATATTATTTAATTGGTAAAAATGACATTCTTCATTTTACAAATAATGCCCTAAAACAATTAGTTTCTAAATATTTAAATTACGCAGTTAGAAATACTGATATAAAAAGAGAGAAAAGAGATCTATTAATAGACAGTAGAAAATACTTCAATTATGTTTTATGGACATTTTTAGTATATGTAATAATATTTTTTGTGAAATTAAATATTAGCATATTTAAACCTTTAATATTAACTTTTATTAGGTTCTTTAATTTTAAAATTCAAATATATTTTATTGTACTAATAGCCGTTGCAATTTTTCTTATTTACATATTATGTAAATTTATAAAAGGATACAGAAGTAATATGCAAAAATTAAAAAATATTCAAATAAAGGAACAAATCCGTCAAGAAGCATATTATAATCATTTAAAATATCCTTCTAATACAGCAGAAGAAAATTGGTTATTAGCAGAAGAAAAAATCAAATAATCAAATTATTTATAATATCAAATATTTAAACAAAAATGTCCTGATTAAAAATTTTTCGTCTTTTCAACTGTCCGTTTCTAATCATACTATCCGTAAGAAATAATCAAACTAAGTGTTCTTTTACAATTACATTATATTATAGTCGGACTTTAAAATAACGAAAGGATTAAGAAAAAAATGTCATTTATGAAAGATTTAATGGAAGAATACGAAAGAAGAGGATTTGGGGACATAAACAAGAATATTTGTGCTGATTGCATTGAAGATGAGTATTTAAAAAGCTGGATAGAAGAACACGCACAAGAAGAAGACGTATGTGACTACTGTGGAGAAATTCATAAAGTGGTAGATATGACAGATTTGATGTATGAAATTAAAAAAGCAATTGATAAATATTATGATGATGCTAACCAATGTATGGGATGGATTGACGGTGAATATGTAGGAAATACATACTTTACAGAAGAAATGTTTGACACTTTTGCCGAATACATAGGCAACGACGACGTTATAAAGGATATTACAGAAGCCCTGAATGACATAACTTGGTGTAAAGAAAACCCGTATGGATTATCTGATAGAGAAGTATATGAATATTCTTGGAAAAGTTTTAGTCATCTTGTAAAACATAAAACCAGATATTTTTTCTTTAAAAATAATAAAAATGGAATAAATACAAATGAAACACTATCTCCTCTTGAAATATTGGATACAATAGCTTATCAAGCAAAACAATTGGGATTAATAAAAAATTTACCAATCAATTCAGACATATATAGAGCAAGAAGCTTTAAACAAGATGAAGAAGTAATTCTTGACGGTAAAAACTTAGGAGCACCTCCGGTCAAAAAAGCAAAAACGGACAGAATGAGTGCTTGCGGAATCTCAGTCTTTTACGGTTCTGATAATCAAACCACTGCTCTGACAGAAATTAACAACTCCGATGAAGAACTGGAAACATATATTGCCAAATTTAATAATGTACGAGAATTAACTTATTTAGATTTAAGCCAATTACCGCCATTACCCAGCATTTTTGACTTGGATAGTTATGAAAAGCGAGAAGCTATACTGTTCTTTAGAGATTTAAACAGGGATTTAACAAAACCGATAGAAGAACTAAAAGATATTGAATATGTTCCAACGCAAGTTTTTGCAGAATACTTTAAATTAGAAGAAAAAATTGACGGCATTAAATATGCAAGTTCAAAAGATAAAAACGGAACATGCCTTGTATTGTTTTTTGATAATGAACAATGTAATGACGGAAAAAAGGAATACTATAAAAGTCCCTGTGAAATTAAATTTGTTGAAGCTAAAAAATATTCAAATATATTAACTAATTTTAAAAATCATAACGTATTTTAAAAATTAATCTTAGCATCCACCAAATCCGAAACCGAAACATCAAAAACTTCTGCTAAATGCTTTATATACAGCAAAGTAGGATTTGTAATCCCTCTTTCTACTTTGCTGTAATAACTTTTATCAATGCCAAGTTTATTTGCAATATAATCCTGGGAATAATTTTTTAAGGAGCGTAATATCCTTAATTTAGTTCCAATTCTTTTTAAGTACTCACTATCTTGCATTTCATTATTGTAGAGAGTTGACAAACTTATTACAATAGTTTATAATAATATTATATAGTTTATAAACCATTTACTATTATTATACAAATGATTATTGGAGGATAACGCTATTAATATCGGAAAATTTATTAAATATTCGGATTATAAAGCGGCATTTACACTTGCAGAAGTCTTGATAACTCTCGGGATAATCGGGATAATTGCAGCATTAACGCTTCCTGCACTTATATCCAAACATAATGCCAATGTAACGTTAAATAAGCTTAAAAAATTCTACACCGTCATGTCTCAGGCAAATAATATGGCTATAGCCGAATACGGTGCGATGAATTACTGGGACGGTTTTACTTCTTTTAATAATTCCGAAGAAATGAAAGCGTGGTTTGACAAATACATAAAACCATACGTCCAAATTACCGACGAAAAAATAACTTCAGAGTTTTGCACCAACACCGAATCTTCTGACGGATTTTTTGTATTCTTTAATGATGGGTCAGTAGCCCAATTCATTAACTGGAGTGCAAGAAACCCAAATATAGGGGAAGACGGGGAGGACCAAAACCATTCGGCAGACGGTTGGAACGGATACATACATGTTAATTATTACACCTCAAAAAAGGCAGTGGAAAATCCTAAAAAATGCATTAATCAATTCACTTTTTTATTTCATGACATGATAAACCATCGATACGGATTTTCGCCGTATTTCAGCAATTACTTTTTACAGAATTCACAGCAGAGTAGAAGTACTTTAATTAATTATGTAAAAACCGCCGGGTCTCAACAGCAATGTGCAGGACTGATAATGTATGACGGATGGCAGATTAAAGATGACTATCCTTTTAAATTTTAAGATTATATTTTTTTTATTTCTTAATAGCACCCCAGGCACGGATTGTATCCCGTTCATATTTTATTAAATAATAATCCCCCTGCGGATTGTACTGAATATCCGCTTCCATATATACTTTCGGCTCATCATGAGGCATTCCGACTTTATCTCGCTTTTCATTAATCTCTTTACGTTGTTTTTCCTCTTTTTTCAGCTCTTTTTTATATTTCTTATCATTAAGCCGTTTTGGTGCAGAAGCATCCTCCTCTACTTTGAATACAGGAATTACGGCAACTGCCTCTTTACTTTGAATTAGTAATAAAAATTCCTGACTGTCCGACAGGGCAAGCTCATAATATCCGGGTTTTATAACATTCCCTGCGTGGTCGTATATCGGGTCGACTATAATAAGAGTCGGATAATCGGAATCCGCAAGAGAATATCTCACAAAAGTTTTTGAATCATGAGAAACACCCGAGGTTTCCTGAGGCATCATAGGATAAGGTCGGGTTTGGGCATCCATTAGAATATAATCTGCAAACGCACCTTCAAACATTAATTTAACTCCTTTATTAAAGTATTAATGTTTTTTTGTACTTCGTCAAACGCCTGTTCCAATGCTTTTTCATAACCGACAAAAATTAATGACATATATTTTTGGGAATTACCGACATCGTTACTCTTTAAAATCAACCTGTAACTCTCTCTCATAAGCCTTTTTAGTCTGTTACGTTTAACGGCTCTTTTGTGAGTTTTTTTACTGACAACAAACCCCACCTTTGTCGGAACACTATCATCACTTTTTTCTTTCCCGACATAAAGAACAATTCCCTGACAATAATGGGAATTTTTTACTCTGTAAGTTGCAGCAAACGCCGCTCTGCTTTTTAATCTGTATTCCTTCGGTAACATAAAAAAATTATACCTTATAATCTCAGAGTTGTCACCTTTTGAAATCTTATTGGGTAACAAGTTTTATTTTAACAAGATTACCAAAATAACTCTGAACTTCTTTATTATAAGCCTCTAACTGATTTTTAAAGTTCCAGTTCTTTTCTTTGCACTCCTGTCTTAAAAGCTGAATCCCTCTGTTATAAACATTCTGAATTGTATTAATATTACTTTGCGGAATTTTACCGCCTTTATAACCTTTTACGGCAACAGAAATATCAAACAAACGGCGTTTAGACAATCCTGCCATCTCTTTACCCGTTTTTGAGGCAATATTATACGTCATTTTATTAATTGCAGCTTCATACTTACCTGCTTTTAAGCAATATGCAAGTCCCTCTGATTTGGTAATTACGGATTCCCCCTTATTAAACACCATATCAATAAGTGCTTCTCTGACAGACTGCGGTAATTTTTCATAAGTACTTTTGCCGATACAATGTTTAATTGAATCTTCTGCAGCCAACAAATCTTTTACACATAACTGACAGACCTCAGCGTCCGTAAGTTTCTGCTTTTCACCCGATTTTACCGCATGACCTATACCGATTGTTGCAACACCGTTACTGTCTTTGTAAGGCACATTATGAAATTTGTTATCCGGCAGATTCTGACTGTCCTCAATTCGCTTAAACCTTTTTATAAATTCGGGACTAACACCCATTGCTGAAGCTATATCATTCAGATTTTTAACATTTTTGATTTTTCTTGCGGGCGGAATTTTCAGGGATTGCCCGAGCCTTAACACGCTTTTATCGTTCAAGCCGTTTAATTCCATCAATTCATACATTGAAACATTATATTTCTTTGCAATTTTTTCTAATGTTTCATTTTTCTGAACTTTATGATTAGGATTTTTTACATAATCAAAATATTTCTCTCTGTTTTGACGGATTTGAATCTGCTCGTCCGTCATTTCGCTCATCATAGTTATTTCGTTAGATTTAACTTCGGATTTAACCGCCGGCATAATAGAGGCAGCAGAAGACTTAGCAGCAGTCTTAGGAGCGGATGCCGACGAAGAAGAAAATACAGATGAAATTTTATTTAATATCTTTGTAAAAAAATCCATTATTACCTCAGTTAGAATCCGAAATACTCATTAATTGCCTCAATCATCTTATCTTCAAACTGCTGTTGATAAGCGTACGAATCGAGATTTTGGCATCTTGCACCGTTTACATATTCTACTTCCAAAAGAACAGACGGGATTGTTTCTGTCTGATGAAGTACCTGAAGTCCCTTTTTGGGGACATTCCAGTTCCTTTCGGATAAACCTGCAGTAATCCAAGGTGCTTCATTCAGGTTTGACTGCATAAGCTGTGCTAATCTTCTGTCATTTGTGAATCGTGAATCGTAACATACACCTGAGCCCTTTTTACCGGGTTCAGAATCAGCATGCAGCGAAATAAACATAATATCCTCATCAGCATATTTTTTACCTCTCGAACCATTTTTTAACTCACTCACTATATTTGAAATTGTATGTTGGTCTGAAATAGTCTGTGCGTGACCGTTCGTAAGAACAACCGAATAGCCTTTTGCTCGCAGTTTTTCTACGGAACTGTCACCGTATATTTTCATTTTGTCGTATTCTAATAACGGTGCATACTTTCCGTTACCTTTTTTAATAAAACTGTAACTGCCCGGATCAAAATACCCCGACCTTGAACTATAACCACCATGTCCGGGATTTAAGATTATAACTTTCCCGTTTGGCTTTCCTGTAGGCGGAAGTATTCCGCTGTCTGCTGACGTAATTGATGTACCTTTCGTTGCAGGAGCAGGAATTCTGTCCAACGGACTTAAATCAAGCATATTTTCACTATATTTAATACCGTTTTCTTTACAGTATTCTTTAAATTTTTGCTTTGCTTCCGATTTTGCTGATGCTATTGCACCTCTTTGTAAATCGGTAGTGGTTAAAGTTTTTGATGCACCTTTTGTCGGTTTTGTAACTACCGTTCGCCCATCGGCTTTAACAGGTTTTCTGGCAACCTGACTGTGTCCTGAAACAGAAGAAATGCCTGCTGTTTCAGAAGTTTCACCTATTATTTCGCCGATAATTTTATCTAATTTTTCCGTATTTACCATACCAATCAGCTTATCAAACTGAGCATCAAGTTCTTTTACAAATTCTTCACGTTTTTCGACAGGAGGATTTTTTGCTTTTGCTAATGTGTCATAAATTTTCATTACGGCATCTTTTCTTGCCTGTTTGCTGCTTTTTATTTCATGAGTAATTGTAAATATCAAACTATCTTTATCATCGTTATCTTTAAGTTTTGCATAAGCATCCAAAACTTCTTCAACATTTTTTTCGTTAATTTCATTAATCAGAGCATCAAAGTCCGGTCTGCCGACAGCACCATAATGGCTATCCGCAATTTTATAAATTTTCTCGGCTAATTCTTGCGGAGTAAATGTCGAACCGTATTTTTGAATATTCTCTGCCATAACACCGACAACAGCACCTACTTTTGCTCCGGCAGCCAAATCATTTTGTGCTTCAGTTTGGGGATTTTCCTTACTGTTTTGAGGTTTGGTTTCAGAACCTGAAGCTTTTTTCTTTGGTTTAACGCCGGAAGAAGCTGCAGACTTAACGTAAAAGACTTCCCCTGCTTTTGCTGCATAATTTTGAGGATCAGAAATATTATTCATTTTGGCAAATTCAGCCATAGGCATTCCGTATTTTCTTGCAAGAGCATATATACCTTTACCTGCTTCAACTGAATCAACAGGCAATTCAATTTTTTGACCTACTCTGATTACACCCTTTAAGCCTGTCCATTTAACAAATTCTGCTTTTGACATACCGTAACGTTTTGCTATTATTGTCAAATTTTCACCTTTTTTTACGGTAACAAAGGATGGCCTTTTTTCAATACCGGAATTACCTCCTGCATTACCTGCAGAGCTTACACTGCCCACATTTGATGACATAATATTTCTCCTATAAAGTCTTACACAAAAAAGATAACGGTAATTATTATATAAAACTTTAGGAAGAAAAAATATTATGTAAAAAATTTTAACAACAAAAAAGATTCACTATATAGTGAATCTTTTTGCATAATACTGTTTATTTGATAATTAAGCACGTTTTTTAGCAACGATACCTAAAGTATGACGACCTTTTGCACGACGTCTGTTAATAACTTCTCTGCCGCCCGGGGTAGCCATTCTTGCACGGAAACCGCTAACGTGTTGTCTTTTGATTTTTGTTCCTTCTAGTGTGCGTCTCATTTTTCCAATTTCCTTTTAATTTTATTTGCCGTATAATTCAAATGTAAATGAAACAAAATAAATAGTCAACTGTAATATAAAGAGAGGTTAACATATATGAACGTAAAATTTGGTTTTATCGGCTGCGGCAAGATGGCAAGTGCAATAATTAAAGGAATTTCGGGCAACAAAAACACTTTAATAAAAGGGTCGGAAATTAATCCTGAAATTGCATCCGAGTCACAAAAAAGATTAAATATTCCCGTATTGTCCGACAATAAAGCTCTTGTAATAGACAGCGATATTATATTTATTGCAATAAAACCAAATCAGGTATCAGATGTATTAGACGAAATTAAACACGAAATAACTCAGGATAAATTAATCGTATCAATTGCAGCAGGAGTAAACACAAAAAAAATAGAAAATATTATAGGAAAACAAAGAATTATAAGAGTAATGCCAAACACTCCGGCACTTGTAAAAGAAGGTATGTTCGGGGTTTGCAAAGGACGTTATGCAAATAATGATGATACGCAGACCGTACTTTCGCTGCTTTCTTCAATAGGTAAATGCATAGAAGTAACAGAAGAACAAATGGATATTGTAACAGCAATATCGGGTTCAGGTCCTGCATTTTTCTACAAAGTAATCGAGGATATGGCTCGTGCAGGCGAAAAATTAGGGCTTGATTATGACAAATCATTACTGCTTGCGACACAAACGGCATTAGGTTCAGCTAAAATGGTATTTAACAGAGGAGAAACACCTGTTCAGACTTTAATAGATAATGTCGCGACAAAAGGGGGCTGTACTTTTGAAGGCATACAGGTTATGAATAATCAAAATTCCGCAAAATTATTCTATGATGTCATTGATAAAACAACAACAAAAGCCAATCTGCTTGGAAAATAAAATATTTTGTAATTATTTGTATATAAATTTTAATAATTTATACTATTAAATTTTTTTGTTATACAATATAATCACACAGTATAGGGATTGGAAAATTATGCAGATACAGGCAATTAGAAATACGGATTACAGAAATACATTTACTTCAAAAGTTATAGTCAGTCCAAACACAATGACTAAATTAGCTTATTTTATGCAGGATAATCCGCCGGGAGCAAAAAGTATTATGAGCGGATTAAAAGCACTGGAAAAGAACGGCAATAATGACGTTGTCATTGTGGAAAACAGCCATACAAATGA
The DNA here is from genome assembly GCA_902760645.1 of uncultured bacterium. Lineage (GTDB taxonomy): Bacteria > Cyanobacteriota > Vampirovibrionia > Gastranaerophilales > Gastranaerophilaceae > UBA1221. The sequence goes on along the minus strand of CACWHC010000009.1, from coordinate 43,238 downwards.
CGGTACGTTTGTACTTTGGGTCTTTAAAAAACTTAAAAATAAGTTTATGAGAAATGAATATTCCCAACCGATAGACATCAGTTTATATAATTTTAAAGCAAATGTTGAACAATGCTACGAAAAAGCAAAAAGCAATATGGTTGATATTAAATCACTCAACCTGTCGGGATTTGAAGCTTTTAATCCGTTAAAATAATCATAAAATCAGAATTTATACTATTGCACCATGGCTTGCATCAGATACATTTGATGCGTATTTTGCAAGGTATCCCGATTTTATCTTGGGTTCAAACGGTTTTAGTTCTTTCCGTCTTTTTTCAAGCTCTTCATCTGATACCAAAAGTTCAATCGAACGGTTTGGAATATCAATTTTTATCTTATCACCATCCTGAACAAGTGCTATAATACCGCCGTTAGCAGCCTCCGGACAGACGTGACCTACACAGATACCCCTTGTACCGCCGGAAAATCTTCCGTCAGTAATTAATGCACAGCTTTTACCCAAGCCTTTGCCTACAAGTAATGATGTCGGGGCAAGCATTTCTCTCATGCCGGGACCGCCTTTTGGACCCTCATAACGAATAACTACAACATCACCCGATTTTATTAAATCATTTTCCAAAGCATACATAGCGTCTTCTTCGCTGTCGAAAGTTTTTGCAGAACCTTCAAATGTATAACAATCCTTATCGACACCCGAAATTTTTATAACACATCCGTCTTTTGCAAGATTACCGTACAATACGCCAAGTCCTGCCTGAGTATATTCAGATTTGTCATATTTTGGAATTACCGTTTCATCTGCATACGCAGAAACCGATATTTCAGAAATTTTTAAGCCCGAAATATTAAGTGTATTATCCAATTTAACAGGCTCATACAGACTTTTTAACACTGCAGGAATACCGCCTGCCTGATGAAAATCAGTCATTGTAAGCGTTGATGACGGATTAATTTTTACAATCTGATGTATTTCACGGCTTAATCTGTCGAAATCATCAATAGTAATATCAATTCCGGCAGCATTCGCTATAGCCAAAGTATGCAGGAAAGTGTTTGTAGAACCGCCGATAGCTAACGATACCTTAATCATATTCAGCAAACTTTCCTTTGTAATAATATCTGACGGTTTAATATCATCTTTTACAAGTTCAATTATTCTCAGACCGCTTTCAAAAGCAATTCTGCGTTTTTGAGCAGACACGGCAGAAGCCGAAGAACAATAAGGCATACTCATTCCAAGAACCTCTGTCAGACAGGCCATTGTATTTGCGGTATACATACCCTGACAGGAACCTGCTGACGGACAGGAATTTTCCTCCATAGCGAGTAAATGTTCCTCCGTAATTTCACCGTTTCTGAATTTTCCGACAGCTTCAAAAGAACCTGAAATCATAGTTAATTTATTTTCACCGCGGCATACACCATCAAGCATAGGACCTGCCGTAACAACTATCGCAGGAATATTTAACCTTAAAGCACCAATAATCATTCCCGGAGTAATTTTATCGCAATTAGATAACAAAACAAGTCCGTCCAGCTGATGTGCAGCCGCCATAGTTTCCACACAATCGGCAATTAAATCTCTTGACGGAAGCGAATATCTCATTCCGCTATGCCCCATTGCAATACCGTCACACACGGCAGGAGTACCGAATATAAATGCCTGACCGCCGCCTGAATGAATACCTTTTTCAATTTGACGTTCCAAATCACGCATCCCTATATGTCCGGGTACCAAATCGGTAAATGCACTTGCTATCCCGATAAACGGGGCATCCATATTCTTCTTGCTGACTCCTGTAGCCATTAATAGACCTCTGTGCGGAGTTCTAGCCAAACCCTTTTTTATATTATCACTCTTCATAAAAATACCCTGCTATTAATTATAAGCCAACATATTAATTATACGCCAAACGTAATTAATGGCAAAGATAAATTTTTAGCTTTTGTTATGCTCTGCTACGGCATCTTTTACGGAAATATTAAACTTCAAAAGAAACATACCGCCTAATATTGCAAGCACAATCATCATTATTCCCTGATGAACAGTTGCAACGGCAAGGGATGCTGATTTACTTACCCCAAATATTCCTAAAGCCAAAATATACGCATACTGATAAGGACCAACAAAAATAGAAGCTGACGGTATCATGGTAGAAAACGATATTAAACTTATTACAAAAAGACTTGCACCAAAACCAAAACCCAAATCAAAACTTGTTAATACATACCACGCAACGACACATTCCATACCCCATATAAGAATACTCATAAATAATGCAGAAAGAAAATACCTGATATCACGAAAAGCCTCAAAACCCTCTATAAACGAATTTGAATATGATGCAATTTTCTCTGTTACTGCTGAAATTTTATCAGAAAAATTTTTTGGAAAACATTTTGAAAAACTTATTACTTTATCTTTTATAAAATCAACCTTATTATATTTACAAACAACGAAAAAAATAATCAGACTGCCGACAAATAAAATTGCGGAAGCGTAGGCAATATTCAATATCCACTGCTGCCTGCAATACAACAAAATAGCGATAAACAGTATTCCTAAAACAGTAACCCCGTCAAGAGTACGTTCAAGTATCACGGAGCCTAAAATTTTCATCTTCTTTTCCTGTTTTACGTTTCCAAGATAATAAGCCCTGTATAAATCTCCAACTCTTGCAGGTAAATATGCATTCAAAAAACTTCCCACAATAAAAACTTCTCCAAGATGAACAGGGGAATACTTCGGATTATTCGCCAACAAAGCCTTCCACCTGAATCCTCGCATATACATAGCTGTAATATATAAAAAAACAATTATAAAAATATTTTTAAAATCAAATGTTTTAAACGTAGTGAACAAGACCGACCAGTTAATCTTGTAAAATATAAATACCAGCAATATACAGGTTATTAAAATTGGGATTATTTTGCTTTTTTTCATAAAGTCATTTTATCATGCTAACCAAATTACAGCATATTATTAAATATGCGTAATATTTCTTGCCAAAGTAAACTAAGCATAGTATAATCACTTTATGACAACACATATTTTTGAAAGAAAAGTATATTATTCAGACACAGATGCCTACGGTGTAGTATGGCACGGTTCTTACCTCAGATGGCTTGAGGCTGGACGTGTTGAATTGTGCGAATTATTTGGATATACCTTGCCGGAGCTTACTGCAAGAGATATTGTTATGCCTGTTACAAATATGAATGTAAGATTTAAAATGTCTGCGAAACTTAATGAAGTAGTCGTAGTCGAAACCAAAATATCAAAATTTAACGGTCTTGCCGTTACGTTTTCACAGAAAATCACTTCTAAAGAAACAGGTAAAACATTCATTGAAGCAACTTTTGATGTCGTAGCCATATCAAATACCACAGGTAAACTTTACAGAAGAATGCCTGAATTTTTGGCAGATATATTCAACAAGGAGTTGGAAGGATGCCTTCAACCCGCTTAAACAAATATATTGCCTCCGCAGGTATATGCTCCAGACGCAAGGCTGATGAGCTTATTGAATCCGGTGCCGTAGTAGTCAACGACAAAAAAGTTACCGAACTCGGGTTTCTTGTCGGTGATAAAGACAAAGTTTTTATCAACAATAAGTTAATCCACCCCGTTAAACATCAGTACTACAGATTTTTTAAACCCGCAGGGTATATTACGACTGCCGACGATGAAAAAGGACGCAAAACAATTTATGATTTGCTCCCGAAAGAATTGTTCGGATTAAAACCGGTAGGACGTTTGGACAGAGAATCCACAGGATTACTTATTCTGACAAATGACGGGGATTTAATTAATGAGCTTACACATCCGTCAATAAAAGTGCCAAAGGTTTATCTCGTATCAGTTGATAAACTTGTTCAGCCGCACGAATTGGAGCAAATGGCAAACGGAATAGAAATTGGAAAAGGCAAAACTGCATACGCTGATATAGAAGTTCTTGAAGTAGACAAAGACAGAACAATGATGAGAATTACTCTATATCAGGGAATGAACAGACAAATCAGAAAAATGTTTGAATATTTTGGTTACGAAGTTAAGTCCCTCAAAAGAATTCAGCACGCAACAATTCAGCTTGAAGGCTTAAAAAGGGGCGAATGGAAACCTATCAAGCCAAAACAAATCAAAGAATTACGAAACTTTTTAAACAGGATTGCTGCAAAAGATGATTAAAATAGCTATAACCGGAAATATCGCCTCAGGCAAATCTACAGTTCAAAAAATTATTGAAGAACACGGTTATTCTGTACTTGACGCTGATGTTGCCGGTCATGAAGTATTGGATGAGGAACAGCAAACTATTATTTCTGCATTTTACAATGAAGATATTTGTACAAATGGGGGAAAAATATCAAGAGAAAAATTAGGGAAAATCGTTTTTAATGATGCTAAAAAAAAGAAAACATTGGAACAAATAGTTCACCCTAAAATTGAAGAAAAAATTATAGATTTTTTCAACAATAACACAGATGAAAACTTCGTTTTCGTTGGGATACCTTTACTTTTTGAAACCGGCATGCAAAATTTATTCGACAAAATTATACTTGTGTACACAAATGATGAAATAAGGGAAAAGAGGTTAATTGAGCGGAATAATTATACTGAGGAATACGCAAAATCAAGGTTAAATTGTCAACGTTCACAAGATGAAAAAAAGTATTTGTCTGATTATATTATTTATAATAATGGGAAATTCGAAGATTTAGAGAAATCTGTTGAAGAGCTATTAAGCAAACTTGGAAAGGGAAACGAATCCGCTTAAAGTCTTACTATCTGCCTGATAAGTTACTTCTTTTACGCTGTTTGAAGCATTACCTTCAACGGTTTTGAAATATTGTCCGTTTGGATCAACGTAAGTTACAATACCTGTATGAGATTTTCCGTTTCTTTTTTCAATCATAATGTCACCCGGCTTAACTCTGTTTTTCAAGAAATTAGCCATTGCAGCTTTACCCTGTTCATAAGGTGCTTTAAGATAACAACCGTGTTTGTCACCCCAAGCTCTCAAATCAGATACGGCAGAAGAACCGAAATCTGCAGGTAATTTATTACCAAAAACTTTCTTTACGCAATATGTAACGAAATCTGCGCACCAAGCCTGACTTCTTCCGTTAGAGAATATTCTGTTGCCTTCTCTGTCAGAATTAACTCTGCCTACAAAACTCTTTGCAAAATTAATCAATCTGCCAAAGCATCCTGAAACGAAACTGCCGACACCTGAGATAACATCAGCCCCGGTATTTACTACCTGGCTTGCTATTCTTCTTATGCCGTTTGAAACTTTAGGAATAATACCTGTGAAGAAATCAGGAATATAATCATCAATAAATGAGAAGAATGAACCGGTAGAAACAGGAGCAGAAACCGTTGTTCCTGCTGTTTTACCTGACAATGCAGGGAAGAAATCAATGACTCCTGAAGCTGATGTAGCTGCTGAAGGAGTTACAAATGTATGGGTAAAAACATTATCAACATTTCCGCTCAAAGAAGGAAAGAAATCTCTTGTTGTATTAAAAAGAGATGGAACAGATTTTGATACAGAACCCGTAACATCAGCTAATACACCGCTATACAAGCCTGTACCCGAATATCTTAATCCTTCTACGAAAAAATTACCCATTAATATAACCCAACCTATAACCTTTTTCCCTACACTTATATAAAGTATTTCTTTATAAGAAAATTGCACTATTTAAGGAAATGTTACGAAAAATTTACATAAAAAAAGCCTTGGAAATAATCCAAAGCCTTTTTTAAAATTTATACCGTGAAAATTAGTATCTGTAATGAGCAAAAGCTTTATTTGCTTCAGCCATTTTGTGGGTATCTTCACGTTTTTTGCAGGCAGCACCAACACCGTTTGACGCATCAATAATTTCGTTTGTCAATTTGTCAATGAATGATTTACCGCCGCGTTTCTTAGCAGCTTCAATTAACCATGAAGAAGCAAGAGCGAAACCTCTGTCTGCTTTAACTTCAATAGGTACCTGATAAGTAGAACCACCGATACGTCTTGCTTTAACTTCCAACAAAGGTGTAGCATTTGTCATAGCCTTTTGGAAAATTTCAAGCGATTTTTCGTTAGTTCTTTCTTCAATTTTAGTCAATGTAGCATAGAAAATCTTTTCTGCTAATGATTTTTTACCGCGTCTCATAATTCTGTTAATGAATTTTGAGATATCTACACTGTTGTATACCGGATCTGCTAAAGGAATTCTTTTCGCAGGTTTAGAACGTCTTGACATTACTTCTTACCTCCTTTTTTATCTCTTTTAGCACCGTATTTAGAACGAGATTGCATTCTGTTTGCAACACCTGCTGTATCTAATGTGCCACGAACGATGTGGTAACGAACACCCGGAAGGTCTTTAACCCTGCCGCCTCTGATAAGAACAACACTGTGTTCCTGTAAGTTGTGACCGATACCCGGAATATATGAAGTAACTTCAAATCCGTTAGTTAATCTGACTCTGGCTACTTTTCTTAGAGCTGAGTTCGGTTTTTTAGGGGTTGTAGTGTAAACCCTTGTACATACTCCACGTCTTTGAGGACAATTCATCAAAGCAGGAGATTTTGTTTTGTCTGTAAGCTTTTTACGTTCTGAACGTACAAGCTGATTAATTGTAGGCATTTTTTTCTCCTTTTATTCAGTAACATATTTTGCAAACTCATTATCCAAAACCCTTACGCATTCTGATAATGACAGGACTGCCGGTTATTTCTGGAGCTTTATCGTTCGGTCGGGTTATTTAAACCGAGCCTCAAATTTTCGCCCTGACTGCTGAACCCTACGTCCTTAGTCTGCATACTCTGCCGTTTCCAGCACGAAAAATATCGGCAAAGTGTACAAGTACATTAAACAATGCTGAACCGCCAAAGTCAATACAAATATTAATTTAAGTTAAATCCGCCGTTCTTTTTAATATGTTCAACGAGTCCGCCGTCATTCAGCATCTTTATCATTACAGGCGGAAGCGGCTCTATAGGAATAATTACGCCATTTGTTAAATCTTTCAAAACGCCGTTTTCAATATCCAAATCCAGTTCATCACCTGCATTAATACCGTCTGTATCACATTCAATAGCAAGTAAGCCTATATTAATGGAATTTCTGTAAAAAATTCTCGCAAAAGATTTTGCAATAACTGCACCAACACCGGCAATTTTTATAATCTGGGGTGCGTGTTCTCTTGAAGAACCAAGTCCGAAGTTAGACCCTCCTACAACAAAGTCCCCTTTTTTCATTTTTGAAGCAAACTCAGGATCAGCATCTTCCAAAACATGTTTTGCAAATTCCGGAAGGTTTGATCTTAAATGAAACAATCTTCCCGGTGCAATATGGTCAGTTGAAATATTATCTCCGAATTTAAATGCTGTTCCTCTCATAATTTTCTCCTTATAATCATATATCTTACTACAAAATAAAAAAAATGTGTTATAATTATAAAAGATAGAGGTGAATTATGTATTTTGACAGAAGATGTAAAATAACTTTTATTTCGCACGGGGCTACAATATTTTCGGAAGAAGGCAGATTTTCGGATAAAGAAAATCACCCTCAGATTAACGAAAATGGTTTGGAAGAAATAGAAAAAATTTGTGAATATTTAAAGAAACGACATGTAAAAAATGACAGAATTTATACATCCGCTGCTTCAAGGTGCATACAGTCTGCTAAACAAATTTCAAAAATATACAAGAAAAATTTTGAAATAATTGATTTAAAACCCCGTGATTGCGGAGGATTTAGCGGATTAACTTTTGAACAGCTGGAAACAAAATTCCCTGATATGCTGAAACAGTTTATATTTAATCCTGAAATTCCGACACCTGAAGATGCCGAAAGTGTATCTGATTTTATAAAAAGAGTTTCAGAAAAAATATCGGAAATCGTTAAAGACAATGCTGATAACAGGGTTATAATCGTTACATATCCTGATGTCATAAAAGCTGCGGTCTGCGATGCCTTAAATATTCCGCACGAATCATTTAACAGAATTTATATTAAAACCGGCTCTGCAACACAAATAAGCTATTTCAAAAACTGGAAAAGTTTGATTTATTCGGATTATACCCCGCTGTAATTAACAAACCATCTAATCACTCGTGAAAGTTAGCAGCTTTTGAATATCCACATCAAGAGCATTGGAAAGCTCCAGTATTTTACCCAATGACATATTTTGTCTGCCACGTTCTATGCAAGCAATATAATTTTGATTAACATCCAATTTTACTGATAATTGTTCTTGAGTTAAATCCTTTTTAATACGTTCGATTTTAACGTTTTTACCAAATTTTTTAAGTAATTCTTGCTTATTCATTAGTTATAATTATATAAAGATTGACATATTACTCATAGTAAGTTATAATATATAATAGTATATGTTATAAATTATATTGGAGTATTGAGTAATGTTTTCTAAAAGAGGTTTTACACTTGCGGAGGTTCTTATTACGCTGGGAATAATCGGGGTAGTCGCAGCTATGACATTGCCTACACTGCTTCAACGCTATCAAAAAAACTTAACCGTAAACAGACTAAAACAAACATATTCAATACTTTTGCAGGCAATTCAGCAATCCGAAGCACACAACGGTGAACTTCAGTACTGGGATATGGGAGGACTCGATGACACTCAAGATGTTCACGGTGGTGATTATGAACAAAATAAAATCTTTTATGAAAGATATTTTAAACCATATTTAAAAATTGTAAAAACTTGTAAACCTAACAGTAATGAGTGCTGGGGTGAAAACTACAAGTTTTTAGGCGATTTTCCTGACAATTATAGAAATGGCTCAGCAAATAATTCTTACAGCGTAGTATTAGCAAACGGAACTATATTTGGAGTTTGGGCAAGAAATACATGGACAGAAATTTGGGTCGATATAAATGGTCCGCAAAACCCAAATACAGCAGGGAAAGATGTTTTTTTCTTAATGCTATTGAAGGACAAGGGATTAATATTTTACGGCTTAACAGAAGGTGCAGACAGAGAGTATTATAAAACACAAGGGTACTCCTGCAAGAAAAATCATACTATGCATTCAGGAGCATATTGCGGAGCATTAATCCAGACAGACGGATGGGAAATTAAAGACGATTACCCGTGGTAAACTATATTTTCTCAACCACTAATCTTTTATTTTCTTTTATCAAAAATTCTTTTCCCGGATTGCATTCAATGAAATCCCACGGTAATTCTTTTTCAAAATTCCAGTTGCCGTAAGCAATTTCATCTGTATCAAGGTTAAATTTTAATGCAGCCTTCTTATATGCACCGAGTTTCCCGCCCTCACGGTAAACTTCCTCTAATACATCAGCTAATCTGCTGTCCCCCCTTGATAATACAGCCTGCCAATAGTCCCATTTTACACTTGATACCGTTGTGTGAACCCCAAGTTTGTGCATTTCTTTTTTTATGTAATTACTTTTCTTTTCAAGTGTCTTTGTATCCTCTCTGCCAATCCACTGAAACGGAGTATTCGGCTTCGGCACAAATGTTGAAAACCCGAACGAAATATCAAATCCCTTGTAAGCAGACTTCAATTCTTTTGCAAGAGAAATCATTTCATCAATATCTTCCTGAGTTTCCGTAGGTAAACCAAGCATTCCGTAAAACTTAAACCCTTTTAACCCTGCGATTTTGGCAATTTCCGCAGCCTTAAATATCTGCTGCTTTGTCAGATTTTTATTTATAACTTTTCTAAGTCTTTCACTACCGGCTTCTACCGCAAGAGTAACATTTTTCTGTCCGCAGGCAACAAGTGTTTCCAAAACTTCCTTTGTTATTGAATCAACTCTCAGGGACGACACACTCATTTCAATATTTTGTCCGTTTTTAATCTTTTCAAGTATATAATTACATATATCGCCAAATCTCGGGTGAGCACTTAATTGTGCACCCAAAAGTGCAATCTTGTTTGTTTTGGATAAACCAAGTTCTATTGTTTCAATAATTTTTTCATAAGGAATACATCTTAGAGGCAAATTCAGGTATGATGCAATACAAAAACCGCACCTGTTTGCACAACCTCTTGCAGCTTCCATAATAAAAGTATTCGGGAAAAACGCACTTTCGCTGATTATGGGGGTATAAATACAGTCCGTAAGTTTTTCTGTATTCTTATTAACTTTTTTTGATAAATGAGGAACATATATCCCGTCCAACTTTGAAACTTTATCCAAAAATTCTGATTTGGAAATATTTGGATTTTCTTTATAAAGATTTATTATATCCAAATTTAATTTTTCTCCGTCACCTATGACAAAAAAATCAAAAAATTCTTCATAAGGAGTGGGATTTGCCGTAACCACAGGTCCGCCCGCAAAAACAAAAGGAAACCCGCTTTTTCTGTCAGAACTTCTCAGCGGAATTTTAAATTTATCCAGCATAGAAAATATATTCATAAAATCCGTATCAAAAGTGAATGAAAATCCGATTAGGTTAATATCTTCCTTTTTTAAAACAGTTTTTTTAGTGTCACTGTATACTCTTTCAACATTTATATCAGATATTTCATCAATATTTTTAAATAACCATAAATATCCGAGTGAAGACATCGCAAACGATTCCGGTCCCGGAAAAGCCATCCAGACATTAGTTTGGGCAGACTTATTGGTTATCGGACTGTAAAAAAATTTTTCGGACGAATTAAGCATCAAAATCCTCCGAAACATCCGCATTAATCGGTGTAAGATAGAGTTCATCTATCAGCACACACACAGTCGCTGCAATCGCAGGAGACAAGATTACACCCCAAAAGCCAAGAAATTGCTGTGCAAGGAACAGGGCTAAAAATATCATTAACGGATGAAGTTTCATCCATTTGCTAAATACAAGCGGTCTTACAATATAGTTTGAAAGCTGCTGGGCAATAATAAATAACAGAACGATTAGTATTACTTTAACAAAACTTATCGGATATGCAACCAGTAAAACAATACAAAGCGCTACTGTAGGACCAACAATAGGAATAATATCCAAAATACCCGTTATAAGACCTAATAAAACAGCATAATCAATATTTAAGAAAAACAGGAATATCGTTGTCATTATGCCGACAGCTGCCATAGAAAGAATTTGTGCAGTAACATATCCGCCTACTTTATAACTGATTGTCTGTAATATTTTATCCGCCCTTTTTTTCATAGTTAACGGAAAAAATTCAATAAATTTGTTTCTTAAATATATTCTGTCAGAAAGAAGATAATATACTATCATCATTAAAGCAATAGCAATAACAGCGATTTCAAAAACACCAACAGTAATAGACCAGGACTGGTTTACGAGATTCCCTGCAAGCTCCGCTTTATTAGGAAGAATATTATCCATTGACACGTAATCTGCAAGCTTTTTCCCGAATATCTGATGTGTATGAAGATAAGATATAAGTAACATAATTTTTTCAGGCATACCCAAAATAAAATTTCTTACCTCTTTAATTGTCATCACCAAAATAGGAATAAACAATGCGAAAATCGCTATTCCGCTGACAGATACGGCAATTACGGAAGCCAAATTTCTTCCTGTTAACTTTTCCATCCTGTTTACATAAGGATTTAAAGCACAGGCAATTACATACGCTGCAAAAAATAATAACAGAACATTTACTATTTTAGGAAGAATTAATAAAATCAATCCTACAAGTATCAAAAATATAATATTCTTAACCGTAAAAAGCCGTTTAAGCATTTATAACCTCTCTTTTTGAGCATTCTATCAAAAACATATCCGTTAGTAAATTGTAAACTAATGTTACAAAATTTATTAATTAAGCAATTCTGTATAATAAAAAAACTTTCTATAAATGTAGGTTAGTGTTAATTTAATTTGAAGGTAGTAGTTATGGTAAGTTTATCAATTCCTCCGTATGTAAATTGGAACAACGTTAAACGAGTTGCGAAAATGGCACCTTATTATTGGGGTGACGGTATGGTAACCCATCAAGATGCTTTGGAAAAACTCGTAAGAGGTACAAAAGACGCATCCGGCAAATATGTAGGCGGACGCGGATTTAAAAATTTCGGACAATCACTCAGAGAATCTTTCTTGGAAACAGAAAAAGCATATAATGGCGTAATGGCAAAAGAAGGTGGTTTCTTTAAATATGTAGGAAACACATTAAAAAAATTCCCGTCAGAAGTAAGCAGTGCATGGAAAGCAGGAGGAGCTACAGCAACCTCGGCAGGCAAATCAGCACTATGGGGCAGTATTAAAGGTGCCGGCAGTGCAATCGGTAAAAGATTACCTTTAATCGGCTCATTAATATATGCAGCAACCCAAATACCAAACATATTTGCAGCGACAAAAGATGGCGGACTTGTAAGCGGCGGGGCAGAATTACTTAAAACCGGTGCTAAAATCACAGGATTTACCGCAGGTATGGCAATAGGTCAGGCAATCTGTCCGATACCTATAGTTGGAGGTATCTTAGGAGGTATGGTCGGAGAATGGTTAACAGGACTTATTGTAGGTAAAAGTTATACAGAACAAAAAGAAGAAATCCAACAGGAAACTGCTCAGAATATGCAGCAACAAGGAGGATTTGATACAGGTTCAACGAACCCGTTCTCTCAGGGGGTAGATCCGCAGCAGTTACAAATGCTGCAGGAAATGGTTGCAAGAGATCCAAGATTCAGAAGTGCCTAATATTTAAATATACTTAATCTAAAAAATCCGATGAATTAATCATCGGATTTTTTTAATTCCTTACATAATCGTACAATAAACCCGTATTCATAATGTTTATTGTATTTTTAATTATTATTTGATATAGTCTGATTTGGAAATAAATATTATGCAATCTTTTCTTTTGAAATACAAAAAAGATATTTCGGACAAAATATATGTGATTTAATATATAAAAACTACACCCCTATACAGAAATTTGAATCGGGAAAAATTAAAATTATAATATTTAAGCACAATTTATAAACAGAACGGCTTTAACTAAGCCGTAAGTGTAAATATTTCGTATATTTCTTCGTCCGTAAGCTCTGTAATAATCTTTTCGCCTTCGTAAATAGCCAAATCCGCAAGTTCTTTTTTGGATTTAAGCATTTCATCAATTTTTTCTTCAAAAGTACCTAGAGTAATCATACGATGAACCATTACATTCTTATCCTGACCTATACGATAAGTTCTGTCGGTTGCCTGATCTTCAACTGCAGGATTCCACCATAAATCATAGTGAATAACATTAGTAGCACTTGTCAAATTCAAGCCTGTACCGCCTGCTTTAAGCGACAATATCATAACCTTTGTATTGTCATCGTTTTGGAATTTATTAATTAATTCTTCACGCTGAGGAACCGTCAGAGAACCATGGAAGAATAACGGCTCGGTATTGCATTCTTCTGCTATTACTTTACAAAGAATATCCCCCATTTCCTTGTACTGCGTAAAGATAAGAGATTTCTCTCCGTTATCTAAAATACTTTCTAACGTAGAAATACACTTATCCAGCTTGCCTGACATTTCTCTTGTCATATCACCGGATTTTAAGAACTGATATGGATGGTTACAGATTTGTTTAAGTGCTGTAATAAGTTTAAAGATATTACCACGTCTGTTAATACCTGAAAATTCACTGATTTTATCCATCATTTCATTCAATGTCTTTTCATAAAGAACTGCCTGCTGTTTAGATAAATAACAGTATTCGTTTAGCACCATCTTTTCAGGCAAGTCTGAAATAACATTCTTGTCGGTTTTTAGACGTCTTAAAACAAACGGGGAAACAGACATTTTTAATTTGGCAGCACGGGAATTTTCCTTAAATCTCTCAATCGGAATAGCATAACTCTTTTGGAATTCTCTTAAACTGCCTAAGTAACCCTGATTAATAAAATCAAATATACTCCACAACTCAGTCAGTCTGTTTTCAACAGGAGTACCGGTCATAGCAACTTTTATATCGGATTTAAGAGTTTTTATTGCCAAAGTCTGAGCAGTATCAGGATTTTTAATATTTTGAGCCTCATCAACGATTACCATACCCCAATTGTGCTTTTTAAGTTCTTCTACATCAATTCTCATAATTGCATAAGTAGTCAGAATAACATCGTGTTCAATATCAAGTTTTCTTTCGGTACCGTGATATACAACAGCATCCAAAGATGGGGCAAACATCTGTAATTCCTTCATCCAGTTACCCATAAGAGTAGTCGGACAAATAACAAGCACCGGCTTCTTTAATTTATCTTCTTCTTTTAGTTTTAGGATTAAACTTATTACCTGAATAGTTTTACCTAATCCCATATCATCTGCCATACAAACGCCGAAACCTTTTGTAACGTTTGTCCATAACCATTTTAAACCGGTTTGCTGATAAGGTCTTAATTCACCTGTTAAAGCATCCGGCGGTGTGACATCAACAGGTTTTGTAAAGTCCTGAATTACTCTTGCATAAGCATCATCATAGTCAAATTCATATTGAGAAAGCTGACCTGACATTGAAGCATGAATAAGCTCCATCCTTGACAATGACTTTAGATTAGCTTTTGCAATCTGTTCAAAAATCTTTTTACTTTCTTCCTTATCAATTAAGACATACTTGTTTTTATATTTAATCAGACCGCTGTTTTCTTCTACAAGCTTATTAAATTCTTCAAGAGAAATCTTTTCATTACCTATTGCAATTTCATAAGAGAAATCAAGAATATCGTCCAAAGCAATTTTACTTGATGATGTATTGTTAAACAAATCTGCCAAATCTTTTGAACGTGATGATTTAACTTTAGCATTAATTGAAGCTCTCGGAACAACAATATTCACAAGCTCTTTTGGAAGTATAACTTCTATTTGTGCTTTTTGAAGATAATATGCAGTCTGGGTAATAATCTTATAAACTTCATTAAGATTTAAATCAAGAGCAAGTTTTTCTTCATCTTCAAACAAATCTTCCAATTCCGGCATATACCTGATTGCATAATTTAATTGTTTTTCAACGATTCTGGCTATATCTGATGAATTTGCGTCAAAGATAGTTTCTTCATGGTACAAATCATCAATAAGCACACTATCACCGGTTTTTCTATTTTTAATATAAACCTTTAATCTGAATAATTCATCTTCAATCCTGTCAATTTTAAAGAACGGTATTACGTCATATTTGCCTAAATATAATTCATCAAACCACTGTGCAATATTTTCTGCAATAGGAATACCTCTCATATTGGAACGCTGTTCAAGGTCTTTTATCATATATGTACCGGATTTAACATCCTTGAACTTATATGCCTTAATTCCAAGGAACTTGTAAATTACATAATTCATATAATAATGAATAAATTCATTAACAAAACTCTTAGGTTTTTCACCCTTCACAAAAAGATTATCCGGAATGTTTTCCTCAAACAAATTAATTATTCTTGCAACCTGCCGATTGGGTATAATCGGCTCATAAACAATTTTGAACATCGAATTATTTTCTTTCACTACCGGAATAAAATATAATTTTTCAATCAATTTCATTACGAAATGTGCAAGATTATTCATATACATAAAAGTAGGCGTAACCGACTCTATATCAATTATTTCACCAAAACTGCCAAAATAATCCATAACCAAATCAAGATTCAGAAAATAGCCGACATATTCGTCCAAAACCTGCGAACGAAATCTGAACAGAGAACCTTTTGACTTCAGATAATATTCAAAATTGTTTGTTGGAGTGACAAAGAATGACAGCTTACCACCCTCATTAATCAAAAAGAAATCCGTATTTCTTGCAGGACTGTGAGGAGCAACAAATACATCTTTGAATTCGTCTTCAATAGTCTGATAAATCAAGCTCAATGTATAACGAAAATCTTTATTCTTAAACCCTTCAGGATTTTCCGAAAGATTAAAAAACAATTCATCAACATTATTCTTTTTTATTGAAAAATCAATATTCCAATCTGTATTTGTTGTCATTTTACTTTTTTATCCTTAACTAATGTACGGAAACTGCTGATTTAATAAGTGATTCGCAATTCATTTCCTTAGGCTGTTCAATTCCCAATAATTCAAGAACCGTCGGAGCAATATTACATAATGCACCATCTTCCTTCAATTCAAGATTTTCAGGTCCGTTTATAATAACAAAAGGAACTTTGTTTGTAGTATGTGCAGTCTGAGGTTTACCTGTAGCCGCATTTACCATTACTTCAGCATTACCATGGTCAGCCGTCAGCAACATTGTAACATTATTTTTCTTGCATTCTTCCGCAATCTTACCAACACACTCATCAACAGTTTTGCAAGCCTTAGTAGCTGCTTCTATAACACCCGTATGCCCAACCATATCAGGATTTGCAAAATTCACAAGTACAAATCCGTAATCAGGATTATTTACTGCCTTAATAACATTTTCACAAACTTCAGGTGCACTCATCTCCGGCTGCAAATCATAAGTAGCAACCTTCGGTGAAGGAACAAGTACTCTTGATTCGTGAGGTTGAGGCTCATCTATTCCACCGTTAAAGAAGAATGTAACATGAGCATATTTTTCTGTTTCAGCAGTTCTGAATTGATTTATACCGTTTGCTTCCAAAACATCACCTAAAATATTTACAAGATGTTCCTTTGGAAAAGCAACAGGAAATTCAAAATCTTCATTGTATTTAGTCATAGTTACATAACAAAGATTTTTTAAGACTTTTTTTCTGTTAAAACCGTCAAAATCAGAGAAATTCAAAGCTTTTGAAACTTCTCTTGCTCTGTCCGGACGGAAATTTATAAATATAACGGAATCATTGTCCTTAATTCTGCTTTCTTCGCCACCAATAACAGTCGGAAGAACAAATTCATCATTATCACCGCGTGCATAAGATGCTTTTACCCCTTCAATAGCAGAAGAAGCGTGTTCCCCTTCGCCAAGAAGCAATGCGTTATAGCCTTTTTCAACTCTGTCCCAGCGATTATCTCTGTCCATAATATAGTATCTGCCAATTACGGTTGCTACAGGAGGCAAGTTATATTTTTTTAGTTCAGCCTCAACAGGTTCCAGGAAAGTACAAGCACTTTGAGGCGGAGTATCTCTGCCATCCAAAAAAGCGTGTACATATACCTTTTTCAACCCTTCATCTGCTGCTAATTTTATAAGTGCCAATAAATGATCCAAAGAAGAATGAACTCCGCCTGTTGACACCAAACCAAATATATGTAATGACGAATCATTTGATTTAGCATGATTTACAGCCATTATAAATCTTTCATTTTTAAAGAAAGAACCGTCTTTTATAGCATTATTAATTCTTGATAAATCCTGATAAACAATTCTTCCTGCACCGAGATTCAAATGCCCGACTTCACTGTTTCCCATCTGTCCTGCAGGAAGTCCTACATATTCACCGTCCGCATGAATTGTTATTGACGGATATTCTTTTTCCAAACGTGTTACATTTTCGGCATGTGCAAGAACTGTTGCATCATATTCCGGATGATTAGAGCTAATTCCCCAACCGTCCATAATACACAATAATACTCTCTTATTCATTGTTTATTCCTCTATTTATATTCGTACAATAGGAATATTATACAAAGGACATAATTCAAAAACAAGAGAGATTTTATATAACAAAATACAGAATTAATAACTAATTTTCAAAATATTTTTCATATCTTGCTCTGATGTTACGGGAAGATTTTGTTGATTTTTTAACAACAGTCTTATTGCCGACATTCTTCTCAAGAGTTTTATTATCATCCTTATTGCGTCCGATATACCATCTAAAGCCTGCGGTAAGAGCCACACCTGTTGTAACTTAATTGAAAAATTAACAAATCAATAGCAAAAAAAAATTTTTATATGTATTAAAACAGTATGAATATTTATAAAAAAACACCTCAACTTTTGTGTGAAAAATATTGGAATAAACAAAGAAAGATTACTAAAAATAAATCTTCAAAATCTACCACTATAAAAGATCACAGATATGTTATAAATTTAAATGGATGTTTATTAAGTTATAAACCTTTAAAGCATGTAGATTTTAGTGATTTCATATCTGTGGACAATGATTTTAAACATTTACCGAAACTAAAAAATGATATTGTTTTATGGAGAGGCATTCCTAAATACCATCCGATTTTTGAGCCATACTTTAAGGCTATATATAATAAAATTGAAACCTTAAAAAAAGGAGATATACTGGTTAATCGTTCTTATATATTTGGCGCACATGATAGAAATATTGCAGAAGTTTATAGGCATAATTTGTATGAAGAAGGTTTATTGTTAAAGATGAATATTAAAAAAGGTGCACAAGTTTCATTAACCGACTTTGAAGGGATTATGCCCAGATATTCAAAATGGATTTGTTTAGATAAAAAAGAAATAAAAAATGGCTATATGGTTGAATTAGACTATATTCTGCCGGATGAAAAAATGAAGAATAACTATTTTAGGATAGGAATTACAAATTTTATTAGTAATATAAAAAACATCTTTAATTATAGTAAAAAATAAAAATTTAACAGACAGTTGCGTGTGGTAGACTTTAGTCTACCGAATTTAAGAATTTTTAATGGTGGACTGAAGTCCACAATACTTTTAATATGGACATAATCGGACATTATTTTCTTGGCTATGATTTAGACTTTGTTTAAGTTTCGATAATTTGGCGAAATTTCAATGTCCGTTTTTGTCCGAACAAAGTCCGTTTTCGTCCATGTTGTATTTTGGATACTCAACTCACTTCCGCCCTTGAAAGGCTGGATTGCTTCGGGCTTTTCGCCCTCGCAATGACATGGTACTTACAACCCAAAACGGACATAAAACTCCATTTTAACCATACTATAATTAAGCTGTAATGTAGGCTGGATTATAAATCTGCCATCCAAAAACTCAAAATAAATACACCGAACCAGCTACAGGGCTTTGCTCTGCGTGGTTCTCATAAACAAATTAAAAAAGACCCTTTCAGGTCTTTAAAAGTTTGGGCAGGGGTGGATTCGAACCACCGTAGGCTCGCACCGACAGATTTACAGTCTGTTCCCTTTAGCCACTCGGGCACCTACCCTTATTCGATTTTTTAAATTTGCCTTTGATGGGATTTGAACCCATGGCCTCTCCCTTACCAAGGGAGTGCGCTACCCCTGCGCCACAAAGGCTTGTATTTTACCTTCACTTAAGGGAGTGCTTCCTCTCAAAACAATACTTAATTGTTTTTTCGGCAGAGTCCCTGCACCACAAGGGCTGAAAAATAAGCCGGCAATAGGAATCGAACCTACAACCTACGGTTTACAAAACCGTTGCTCTACCGTTGAGCTATGCCGGCTTACGTTTTCCATTCTATTAAGAACAAATTTAAATGTCAAGAACTTTTTTGTGTTGGTAGTATAATTCTTTTAGGAAGGACAAAGAATTATGACTAAATTTATTGCACCAATCATTTTACTTACTATTTCTAATGTTTTTATGACTTTTGCATGGTACGGACACCTTAAATTTAAATCGTCCGCACTCTGGCTTGTAATCCTCGCCAGCTGGGGAATTGCCCTTTTCGAGTACTGCTTTCAGGTCCCTGCAAACCGTATCGGGCACGAAGTCTATAATGCAGCACAACTTAAAACTATGCAGGAAGTTATCACCCTCATCGTGTTCAGCTTCTTCTCAGTTTGGTACTTAAAAGAAGAATTTCGCTGGAATTACCTCGTAGGCTTTGCCCTCATAATCCTTGCCGTATTTTTTATATTTAAAAAATGGTAAACTACTTGCAGGCTTTTACCTTGTCAGGATACTTTTCCCTGTTCGCTTCAAGTGAACCCTGTGCGATACTCCTTATATTTTGGCTGTAATCAAAATCCCGTATATAACACAGCTTATTTATTACCCTCTCATCCCCGGTTGCATAAAAATATCCCCACATTGTATCCAAAAATTCCGTATTCTCAGGGTAATATCTCTGTGTACCGTCTAATATTGATTCCATATCATATGAAAACTGTTTTGCCGTTTTCAGAACATTTATAACCGACATGGCATTATCTCTCTCAAATAATTCGCCATATACCTGTGAATTATCATGCAAAACACCCATAAAAAATCCTTGATAAAGAAGTACATAATCCTTATCGGACAATAATTGTCTTTCCGAAAGATAATCAGCTATCGCATAAAGAGCATCTTTATTTTTTTCAAGATAATACGTTTCCGTTGCCTGAACAAGCTGTTCATCATTCTTTATTTCGTAATTTTTCTCTTTACTGCCGCAACCCGATACAAATAATAAAAGTATTATTACACTAATTAATTTTTTCATAAAAAACTTTACCCAAAGTCAAAATATCATAATATTTAAGATTTAACAAGATTAAATATTAAACAATCGGGTAATGATAAATTACAAAAATATTGGATAATTAATACTGCAGGTACTAATCTGAAAAGGAGGTATGAAATGAACATTTTAAGAAGTATAGCTTTTGTACTCGTCATGGTAGGTGCTATTGTATGGGGAATTCTGGGAATATTTAATGTAAACCTTGTAGCCGCATTGTTTGGTGATGCAACAATTTTATCAAGAATAGTTTATGCATTAGTGGGTATTTCAGCAATTATATTGATGGCAACCTATAATCACGATGAATGCTATTGTGACTGCAACGAAAAAAGTTATTAAGTACAAAAAAAATAGCGAGGTACATCAAAGTTGATGTACCTCGGTTTTTATTTTTTCGCATTTATTTTGTACCTAGCATACAAAATGTTTACGCTACTTGTAATGTATAACCTAATTCTTTTAATATTTTACCGATAGTATCAAGTCTTGGTACTCGTTTACCCTTAAACATTTCATACAACGCAGTTCGACCAATTCCTGTCTTATTTGCAAAATTATTTAAACTATCAGTTGCACGTATAACTCGCTCAAGTGATTTAAAGAACAGATTATAATCGCCTTCATCAATAAAATCCTTTATAGATTGGTTTAAGTACTCTCTACGATAATTTTCGTCAGCGAGGTGTTTTATTACAAATTCGTCGTGAGAGATGAAATCATTTAACAATTTATCAGTATTCAATTTAGCCATTTTTATACCTTTCTTGTATGTCTTTAATATATTCACATGCTCTAATAATATCTTTTTGTTGGGTAGATTTGTCGCCGCCGGCAAGTATTATAACTATATAATCGTCAAATTCTGTAAAGTAAACTCGATAACCTTTGCCTATTTTAAACCTTAGTTCAGAAAGTTCATTATCAATTCTTTTAAAGTCACCATAATTACCTTCTTCAAGCCTATCAATTCGTGTATCAATTTTTACACTGATAGAATTGTCTAACTTATCATGCCACTTCCAATAAGGATATTTGCCGTCAGATGTTCTGTAATAAACAACTTTCTTCATATTTAATATTGTACCGTATTAGGTACAATACGTCAAGAGTAAATGCAACAATTATGTAACATAATAATTTAAATTAGCAATTATGAATTCCAAAAATTTTTTATACTAATACGGGGAATTAAATTTAAGGAGATATTTATTATGGGAAATTCAGTCGGTAAAGTTGCTAATTCAACAACGGTAAGAAGACAAGAAACTGTTTTAGAAGCTGAAAAAAGGGATGGTATCCCAAGAGGATTAAATCTTTATATAGCGGAACAATTTGCAAATGCTTTTAAAGGTAAGGGAACAAAAGATCCTATGAAAATACTTTCTAATGGGTTAAGAAATTACTCTGAATCGCCAACTTATAATGAAATGAAAAGAGGCATAAAAAAAATTATAAAAGCCGGTTGTAAAATGTTACTCGACTACACGAAAATACCTGTAAGAGAAGAATTTATGCCTTTTTACACTGGTGAAATGTTTAACATGAATCAAGGAATTTATATGTAAATTTTCTATAACAATCAATAGAAATAACATTCTTTAAATTTGATTGATTAATTTATACTTTTTTAACAATCGAGGTACATCATAATTGATGTACCTCGCTGTATTGTATGCTGAACTGGTTTCAGCATCTAAAAATATCAAAAGTCAGATCCCGAAACAAGTTCGGGATGACATATTCTACTTTAATAAAGCACCGACTGCTTTGTACACATCCATACGGGTTGCGGCATCTTTTTGAGCCTGTGCGTACAAGTCTTCTGCTGCTTCAGGATTTGTTTTAAGAAGTGATTTGTATCTGCCTTCACTTCTGATAAATTCCTGATAATCACCTTTCGGTTCTTTAGCGTCCCAAGTGAACGGAACTTCTGCTTCCGGATTGTATCTGAACAATGGGAAGTATCCTGCTTCAACTGCACGTTTTTGTTCTGTCTGAGTCTTAGACATATCAATACCGTGAGCAATACAAGGAGCGTAAGCAAAGATGATTGATGGTCCGTTGTATGCTTCAGCTTCCTGGAATGCTTTAAGAGTTTGAGCTCTGTCTGCACCCAATGCAACTGATGCTACATATACATAACCGTAAGACATACTCATCAATGCCATATTCTTCTTGTAAGTTCTCTTACCGCCTGTAGCAAATTTTGCAACAGCACCGGTCGGAGTAGATTTAGAAGCCTGACCACCTGTGTTAGAGTAAACTTCTGTATCAAGAACTAAGATATTAACATTTTGTCCTTGTGCAAGAACGTGGTCAATACCGCCGTATCCGATATCGTTAGCCCATCCGTCACCACCGATAATCCATACGGATTTATCAGTGAAGTAGTCTTCAAGTTCTTTAATCTTCTTAATTGTATCGCATCCGCATTCTTTTGCGTATTTTTCGATAACAACTTTTGCTTTATTTTGAGCTTCAACAGCTTCAGGAGTTTTTGAGTTATCCCAATGTGACATAGCTTCTGTTAAAGCTGATTTCAAATCAGCAGGAGCATCATCTTTTGATAGAACTTTTTCTACGTTTTCTTTCAAAAGTTCTCTGTTGGAATCAACTGCCAATCTCATACCATAACCGAATTCAGCATTATCTTCAAACAATGAATTAGCCCATGCCGGACCTCTGCCTTCTTTAGTCTTAGTATAAGGGATTGTTGGGAATGTACCTGAGTAAATTGATGAACAACCTGTAGCGTTTGCAACGATTGTGTTTTCACCAAATAATTGAGAAACCAATTTAACATAAGGTGTTTCACCGCAACCTGCACAAGCACCTGAGAACTCAAACAACGGTTTTCTCAGCATTGCACCTTTAATGGTCTTGGTAGTGTTTTTACCCATAACGTTATCAGGTAATTCGTCAAAGAATTTTTCATTCTTATCTTCGCCTGCAGCTTCTTCTTTTTCAATTGATGACCAAACTAATGCTGCCTTTTCAGGATTCTTAGACATAGGACATTGGTCTACACAAACACCGCAGCCTGTACAATCTTTGCAATAAACTTGTACTTTGAATTTTTCGCCGTGGTCGTTTGGTTTTGCATCAACTGTAGTAAATGAAGCAGGAGCATTTGCTAAATCAGCAGGTTCAGCTAATTTGGTTCTGATTGCAGCATGCGGACATGCTGAAGCACAGATACCGCACTGAATACAATTTTCAGGAACCCATTTTGGAACACGAGGAGCAATACCACGTTTTTCAAGACAAGCTGTACCTGTCGGGATAACACCGTCAACACTCATTGCTGAAACAGGGATGTCATCACCTTTTTGTCTCATTGAAGGTTCAATGATTTTCTTAGCAAATTCATCTGCGTTAGCAGGAATCATTTCAACATGGTCTGCATGTGCAACACCATCTAAAGATGACGGAATTACAACTTCTTCTGTTGCGTTGATAGCTGCATCAATCAATGCCAAGTTCATGTTAACAACATCATCACCTTTTTTCTTAAAGGTTTTCTTAGTCATTTCTTTCATACCTTCATAAGCCTGTTCAAACGGAATAATTCCTGAAACTTTGAAGTATGCAACCATCATAACTGTATTTGCACCCTTACCTCTTAACCCCGGTTGTTCGTGGATAAGTTTTTCAGCATCAACATTGTAGAATTTAATTTTCTTGTTGATGATGGTTTCCTGCATATCTCTTGTTAAGTGAGAGAATGCTTCTTCCTTAGACCAAGGTGAATTAAGTAAGAATGTACCGCCTTCTTTAATACCTTTTAATAAATCATATCTGCCGACATAAGCATGAGCTGAGCAAGATACAAAATCAGGTGCGGTAATTAAATAAGTAGATTTAATCGGTTTGTCACCAAATCTCAGGTGAGAAACTGTAACACCAAATGATTTCTTTGAGTCATAAGCAAAGTATGCCTGAGCATCTTTGTCTGTGTACTGACCGATAATCTTAATTGAGTTTTTGTTAGCACCAACGGTACCATCTGAACCCAAGCCCCAGAACATGCAGTTTGTAGTTCCTTCAGGTTCTGTTACGATATGTTCTTTAACTTCCAAAGATTTATGAGTAACATCATCAGTAATACCAACGGTAAATCCGTGGAAACCGTTAGCTTCAGAGTGTTTGTAAATGGCAAGAACCATTGACGGAGTGAATTCTTTTGAAGCCAATCCGTAACGTCCGCCGATAACTCTGATGTCTTTATTTTCTAATGCTGCAACAACATCTAAGTATAAAGGTTCACCGATTGAACCCGGTTCTTTTGTTCTATCCATTGCAACAATACGTTTAACAGAGTTAGGAAGTGCTTCGTTAAATCTCTTAACGTCAAACGGTCTGTATAATCTTACTTTAACCAAACCGTATTTAGTACCTCTTGTAGAGTTCAGGTATTCGATAGTTTCTTCAATAGTTTCGCAGCCTGAACCCATAGCAACGATAACGTCTGTAGCGTCAGGAGCACCAACATAATCGAACGGATGATACTGACGACCCGTAACTTTCGCTACTTTGTCCATATATTCCTGAACGATTTCAGGAACAGCTTCATAATATTTGTTAGAAGTTTCACGACCCTGGAAGTATACGTCACCGTTTTGAGCACCTACTTTTGAAACAGGAGCTTCAGGACGTAATGCTCTTGCTCTGAATTCTTCAATATATTTTGGTTCTACTAATGAAGCAATATCTTCATAAGAAATTTCTTCGATTTTGTGTACTTCATGAGAAGTTCTAAAACCATCAAAGAACTGCAAGAAAGGAACTTTTGCTTTATAAGTTGATAAGTGAGCAACTAAAGCCAAATCCATTTCTTCCTGAACGCTGTTTGCAGCCAACATTGCATAACCTGTATTTCTGCAAGCCATAACGTCTGAATGATCACCAAAAATTGCTAAAGATTGTGCAGCCAATGCACGAGCCGCAACGTGAATAACGTGCGGAAGCATTTCACCTGCCACCTTATGCATTACAGGAATCATCAATAATAAACCTTGAGAAGCTGTATAAGTTGATGTCAAAGAACCGGCAGCAAGAGAACCATGAACTGCACCGGCAGCCCCTGCTTCAGATTGCATTTCGGCGACTCTAACTTCTTTGCCCCAAATGTTTTTCTTGTGTTGAGATGCCCATTCATCAATCCATTCACCCATTGTAGATGAAGGAGTGATAGGGTAGATTGCGGATACTTCGCTCAGAGCATAAGCAACATGTGCTGCGGCGTAGTTACCGTCAACTGTTATTGTTTTACCAGCCATAATTAATAACCTCCTTATTTAATACGCTAATTATGGTACACTATCATTTGATTACATGATAATACAAACATGAAAAATCCGCACATTTTATTTATGGCATTTATTTACTGCACAAAAAAAGAGAACATATATAATGTTCTCTTTTTGATATCTTAAGATTGCGTATTTTATGTATCCAACTTGTAATTTTGCACTTTTGCCTGCTGCTCAGGGGTTAAGTGAGGCAGAACCTGAGCCCTTTGCTCATCCGATAAAAATCGCCAATCCTCAACCAAAGTTTGCCTTACCTCATCTTCCGATAAATTTGACAAGTCCTGATACTCAGTCGGGGCATCATAAGTACTGAAAGTGGCAGGAGTACCTCCGGCTTCTGCCTGAGATTTTGCGGTTTCATCCGTAAGCTTCATCATTGTATTATACATACCGGTGTCATCTAATCTATAAAAATCTTCTTTTGACATTCCATAATGATCCCGGAAAAACTGGTCAGGTTGATTTTTAAATCTTTCACGCCATACATCCATTGAAGCAGAATCATTGCTGAATTTTACTACATTTGCAAAATTCCATGCTGAATCAGTACCTAATTGCTTATTTAAATATTTGTTTCCATCAACATCACCTGACTGAATACTCTTTAATAAATCGAGCCCATTTACATTGCTCTGAGCAGGGTTTTTAAAAGAACCGAATAACTGAGGATTGCCGGACTGCCTCAAATTGTTCAAATTTGTACCATTTCCAAACAGACTGTTTAAATACTTTGCATCACCGGCACTTTGTGCAGTCTGCTGTTGAGGTCTGAACAAAGGATTATTACCAATTCTTCCTACTGTATTGTCACTCATGTTATCTCTCCTATTTTACTTTATACTTCTCTTATTTATAATAAGTATTTGTCTTGCACTACATTTGCGGACAGCAGTATTTTTGTTACATTATGTTACAATTTAGCTAATTATTAGCATATTTTGTAAAATAAAATTCTTCATAGTCCTTTAGCAATTTGAAAGAAGGTTTAAAAATGAACATTGCCCCTATATTTTTTGGTAAGTTAAACAACAGTAAAACAGTAAACACAAATAATTACACAGATAACAGACTAATCAAACCGAATTACAGAAACCAGTTAACTCAGGATACCGTATCTTTTGGGATGGGAGCAATATCTGATAAGATATGGCACAATTTTGTAAAGGATTTGCCGAGATTAAAGCGTATAGGTATGACATATCTTGATGCAACGGAAGCAATTGCGAATAAACTTAAAGAAGACGGAGTAGAATTTGTCAGAGATATGTTTGAAGCGACAGTCGTAAAAGAACCCGACTCTAAATTATCTAAAGTTAACCGTTCAAAAACTTTTGATGTAAGAGATGCCATCAGAACGACATTATTTGTAAAAAACCCGTACGATGTTTCGGTACTTTTCAACAAAATTTTACCTGAATATAAATTGAGAGGCTACAATATAGCGGATATTTCTACCTCGGTAGCTGATTTGATGGAACGCGGATATATGCCTTTTGAAGAAGCAAAGCGAATAACAGAATTCTTTAATATTCCGCACACAAAAGAATCCCACAATAAATTCTTCAGAGAACTAAAAAAACTTTGTTATGATTATGATGAAACCAAAAAGCTTTTGGCTGAATACCTGAAAGAAGGGAAAACTCCAAACGAAGATGAAGTGATTGAGATTATCAAAACCTTAAGAAAGGATGCTCCTGACGTAGATATAAGGCTCAAAAAAAACAGAATCAACACATCTGATATACCGAAAGAATACAAATACACTCTTGGGAAACCTCAAAAATCAGGATATGAAGATATCCAAATCAGGTTTATAAGAGATGTTGATATAGATGCTAAAAATCCTGTTTATCACGAATTACTAATCCAATTTGGACCTACATATAACAGAAATGCTTTCAGGGAGCATAAATTGGTGTATGAACCGCTCAGATTATTCGGTGAACTTAATATAAATATGGATACGACAACCAAAGGCGTTGAAAACTATAAACTTCATCCCGAAAACGGTGTAAGTAAGTTTATATCTGATATCAGAAAAATGTTCCGTGAAGGGGTTTCTGAAAAACTCATTCAGAACGGTAAAAATGAAGACTTTTTGAATAATACTGAAGATAATAAAGAAATTTTCTTCACAGAAAAAGATGAAAAAGATTTTGAACGCCGTTTCAAAAATATTAAAGGCTTCCTGATTGAATATTACAATCAGGCAAAAGAACGTGCAAAAGTAAGTTCCACAACAACAGAACTTATTGAAAATGATTTTAAAGCCGATTTGAAACTTATAAATAAAATCCAAAAAGCATTAAAACAAACTATTGATACGCTTAATTATGAACACGGATTAAAAGATTAAGTTTGGAATTTAAATCTCAATAACGGCAACAGTTTCAACATGATATGTATGACAAAACATATCAAACGGCTGTACAGATTCCAACTTACAACCCTTTTCCGTCAAGTACTTCAAATCTCTTGCCAATGTTGCAGGATTACAGCTAACATATATTATTTTTTCTTTTGTGTGTTTTAGGGTTTCGTCTAAAGACTCTTTTGTACAACCTTTTCTGGGCGGATCAAGAATAGTTATATCAAATTTTCTTTTAACTTTTTTAAGATATTTAGCAGTATCTTCGGCATGGAGTTCAACATTATTAATATTATTCAGCTCTAAAACTTCTTTTGCTTTTTCAATAGAATTTTTATTAAATTCAACACTTACAACTCCTTTAGATACATCACTGACAAGTATTCCAAAAGTTGCTATCCCTGCATAAGCATCAAGAACTGTCGGATTATCAGTTTTTTTAATTTCGTCTTTTACATAGGCAAAAATATTCTCTGCACTTCTTGGATTAACCTGAAAAAATGTATCCGCCCCGATTTTAAACACTTTATCCAAAACTTTTTCTTCAACAAAATTTTGACCTGTGACACAAACGGTATTTTCCGAAAGAATTACATTTGTTTGTTTCGGATTAAAATTCAGACAAACACCTGCAATTTCATCAAAATTTTTATATATTTCACTTGCAAAATCCTCAAATTTTTTAAACGATTTTTTTGAATTAACAACTAAAGTAACCAAAACCCTGCCGTTATCGGTAGAAATCCTTAATACAACATGTCTTAAATCACCTGTGTGTGTTTTTTCATTATACCCTGAAACAGAAAATTTCTGAGCATTTTCCCTTATAAATTCAATAATTTTATCGCAAATTTCGGGTTGTATCGGACAGTATTTTATATTAACAATTTCATGACTTTGCGGCTTATAATATCCGGCGAGAAGCCTTTTTGAAACCTTTGTCTGAGAAACAGGATACTGCACTTTGTGCCTGTACTTTATATTATCCGGACTTGGAACAGTCAACGGCACATCAAAATCAATTCCGCCTACAGAATGCAGTGCATCTTGAACGATCTGACGCTTCAACTCAAGCTGATAATTATAATCTATAAATTGCAGCTGACAGGCACCGCATACCCTTTGAACAGGACAAAACGGAGTTATTCTGTACTTTGAAGGCTCAATAATCTCTGCAATTTCAGCATTGGCAAAAGTTTTATTAACCTTGGAAATTTTTATTTTTAATTTATCATCGGGACAAGCACCATCAATAAAAACCACAAATCCGTCTACACGAACTATACCTGTTCCGAGATTTGATAATTTTTCCACAATTACATTGTATAATTCACCTGTTTGCATAGGCTTATTATATTATAAAAAATTATTTCAGGTTGATTTTGTTAACGATACCTGCAAACAAGGATAACAGTATTGAACCAAATAACGCACTAAAGAAACCTTCAACGCCAAATCCCGGAGTTACATATCCCGCAAGCATTAATAACAATGCATTAATAACAAGTGAAAACAAACCCAGAGTCAAAAAATTTACAGGTAAAGATATCAATTTAACAATCGGTTTTATAAAAGTATTAATCAATGCAATAATAATACACGCAATCATTGCACTGCCAAAATTTTCAACGGATATTCCGGGTATAACATATGCAGTAAAGATAATCAACGCCGCAAATACAACCCATTTTACAAGCAAATTCAACATTTAAAATTCTCCATTATTATAAATTTAAACTGTGTACAAATAATTCTGACACTTTTTTATTATAATCCCTTCCGTCATTTTTGGCAAAAAGATTTTCCCAATGACTTTCCGGAGTACCGTCTGTTGAATAAGAAGGATTTGACATCATCAAATGGTGCGTATTTGTATCATATCTTAAAGGGAACATATCTTCCATCTGCATAAAACTCGCCAGCTTGTCACTCGGAAATTCGTACGCAAATAACGAATTATTAATTCTGTGCAGACGTTCTTCATAGCTTCTTCCGCCGGTATCATTATCATTTGAAACTTCTACCCCCGGAGAATAATTTTTGGAATATTTATAATCAATAGCTTCATCTCTTACGGTATGGAAATCATCAGGTTCAATAAAACCTGTACCTGTAGATAAACCGAGATTTTCATACCTTTCAAAATCGCCCGTACTCTTTTCGCCTACAAAACTAAGATGAGTATTTCCCGTTTTACTTCGGATTTCATGAATAATATATTGCATCTGCTCGTAACTTGGCAATGCCCCGACTCCGGTATAATTTCCCATATCATACCCGCCGATATGCTTTGCAGAATCAATAAATATAGCTTCAAAACCCGTATTTATCAAAGCTATATGAGCATTCAAAAACAACTTAAAATGCTCCTCATTTTCCCAATCAAAAGTAACATCGCTTCCATCGGGCTGAACAACCTTTATTTGGTCTGCTGAAATTACAGTCCTGAAACCTGTTTTCAGTCCGTGAAAATTTGCCAAATCATTAAATGCCCTAAATTGTAACTCCGGCGGTAATTTATCGGATATATCAGTATCTATTATATTTTCACTGTAATGAGTGTTTAATTTTATTCCGTATATGGAATTTTCTTCCGCAGCAGACTTATTAAACCCGTCACCGTAAATATTAGGAAAGATTTGGGATAATATAATACAATTTGCCCAGCTTTTGGCACTTGGAGGGATTGCCGGCAAAAGTTTTATTGTACTTATTAGACCTTTTCTGCAAAGGTTACCTGACATTTCCGCAATAGCTCTGTTATTAATTTCAATATAATTGGCACTTACACCCCAGTTATCACCATAATCAGGGGATTCGATAACATCAGGAAACGTGTCATAAAAAATTCCGTCCTGACTTAACGTATCAAGAGATTCTACAGCATTTTTTACATTTCTCGATAAAAGTTCACACGGAACAATTTCCCCAATCCATTTTTTCATTCCTGAAACAAATTGATGATTCAAAGTAAAATCATCGACAAACAGATTTGTATCAAAATTATAAGCCTTTAATAATTCATTAACCGTATTCATACAGGCATTATAAAAAAATGATACAAATATTTTATTCCCCACATAAACAATATTTTAAAACGAAAGTGCTTAGAAGACTGTCCTGACCTGTTCGTATCATCGAAACAGACACTAAAAAAAGAGGTCTTTCAACCTCTTTTTTAATGGTGGGCGTTAGAAGACTGTCTTGGATTTGCTCCACGCTCAGAAAGCTTCGCTTTTAAACCTTACGGTTAAGCCGCTTCGTTTCTTCGCTATCCGGACTAACTCACTAAAATGGATGATGTTCGTGTCGTCCGTCCGCAAATCCGCCGAACTTCTTGAAAGAATTCTCGCTATCAAAACACACAAAATAAAAGAGATGATAACTAATGTCATCATCTCTTTTATGGTGGACAGAAAGATGCTAAACTAGAACTTTTGTGCAAAGATTTTGTAATAAAATTAAAATCTAACAGCATATTATATATTGATTTTTTACTTGATGAATACGAACAATTAAGAAAAATTGCATAATTTCTATTTTTTGTATTGACAAATAATTAAAAATAGTAAATAATGTGCATATAGGGGCAAGCCCCAAGCAAGTGGTATTTACTTGAGGCTTGACTTAGTACCCTATAAAAGACAATAAATTAAACTTAAAAGTGCTATCAGTAGCTTGATGGCACTTTTTATTATATGCCTTTTCATATCCTCACCCCCTTTCCACCGATTTCTTAGTTAAATACGTGTGTGGGCGGAGGTAAGTGGTACTACCCTTGAAACTTATTATATAGAAACATTTTTATATTTTCAATATTTACATAATTGGAGGTAAATATGAAAAAACAAAAATTAAATTATGCTATTGCCTTTGATGGTAATGTTGTATCCAAAGAAGAACAGTTGAAATTATTTGCAAAATTGATATTTTGTCTTAACGATTTACATGAGTCTGCAAAATTAAAAAGAAAAGAGCATAAGAGTCGATAGAACTTTTCAAAAGAGTTGATAATATTGCGTTCTAAGTATTTTTGCTTATTATAAAAGATAAAAACTCTAACTTTGAAAATAAGCAAAAATAAAGGACAGAATTAACTTCTGTCCTTTATGGTGGGCGTTAGAAGACTCGAACTTCTGACCCTCTCCTTGTAAGGGAGACGCTCTACCAACTGAGCTAAACGCCCTTTTCTCTGGACATTTCTAATCCTATACTAAACATTTTTCTGTGTCAATAGATTTTTTCGTTTCAACTGAAACTTTTTTTACTTAACTTCGTCAAAATTAGTGTATTAGGATTTAAGATGCCGGAGGAGAATAAATTTTATGAGCGAAACACATGAAGATTTTAACTGCCTGCTTGAGGATGATTATCTGAAAGATAATATTGAAATTAATAAAATTTCTGATGAAGAAGAAGAACCAAAAGTTTTTAGTACAATTGCAAAAGAAGATGATATTCTTCAAATGTACCTGAAAGATATCGGTAAAATTAAACTGCTTAAAGCCAAAGAAGAACAGGAACTTGGCAGAAATATTAAAACAGCAAAGGATATACAGGCAAATATTGCAAAACGAAAACTTATTCAGGCTAATCTGCGGCTGGTCGTAAGCATCGCAAAAAAATTCACAGGACAAGGCGTGTTATTTATGGACCTGGTTCAGGAGGGTTCACTAGGGTTAATAAAAGCAGCCGAAAAATTTGATTACTCAAAAAATTGCAAATTTTCAACATATGCAACCTGGTGGATTAGGCAAACAATAATGAGAGCTATTACAAATAACGCAAAAGCTATCAGAATACCCATACACATGGCCGATAAAATCAGAAAATACAAACAATGCTGTACGGAATTATATGCCACACTCGGCAGAGAACCATTCGACACGGAAATAACCGAGAAAATGAGAATATCCGTCAGAAATCTCAATACTATTCGCAGGGCAATGATTAAAGAACCGATTAGTCTTGAAACACCCGTTACGGAAGATTTGTGTATTGGGGATTACATAGAAGATAAAACACACAAAGCACCTGATGAAACCACATCAGCAAAATTTATGGAAAGCAATATCTCCGAACTTATTAATACTCTGCCTTACAGAGAAAAAGAAATTATTAATCACAGATTCGGAATAAATGGCCATCCGATACTTACGTTAGAAGAATTGGGGAAAAAGCTCGGATACTCAAAAGAGCGAATAAGACAACTCGAAAATGTAGCAATAAACCGAATGAAAGAACAAAATATTCTTCATTTCAAAGACTATATTCGTGACTAATTCACATCATCCGCCTGAAATTTTCAAAATTTCAGGTTTTTATTTTTATACAGACAACAATGAACGTGCAAAATCAACAGATTGTTCGTTTATATCACCGCCTGCAAGTTCTGCAAGTGCCTTTACTCTGTTTTCTCCGGTTAATACATAAACTTCGACATGTGTTTCATCCTGCTGCGATTTTCTTACATAAAAATGTTTATCCGCTTTTGAAGCTATTATCGGCTGATGCGTAATCAAAATAATTTGATGATATTGTGATAAATCCTTAATTTCATCTGCCACGCTCTGAGATGCCTTTCCTGATATACCGGTGTCAATTTCATCAAATATAACCGTATCAATATCATCAGACTGTGCAAAAATTGACTTGATTGCAAGCATAACTCTTGAAATTTCACCGCCAGAAGCTACCTTGGCTAATGGCTTTAAATCCTCCGAAACATTTGTAGAAATCAAAAATTCGACATTATCAGCACCGTCAGCTCCTAATTCTTTTGGTTCTACAGAAATTTTAAATTTTGATTTCGGCAACTCCAAATTTTCCATTTTTTCCTGAATATATGCAGATAAAACATTTGCATAATTTTTTCTGTTCTCCGAAATATTTGAAGCAAGCAAAGACAACTGAGAGTACATATTCTCAACAGCTTTTTCCAATTCATCTATATTTTGGGTAGAATACTCAATACCTTTTAATTCCTGAGATAATTCATCATAAGTTTTTAAAACAGCTTCAAGAGAACCCCCGTACTTTCTTTTTAATTTATCCAACAGGAACAGACGTTCCTGAACCTCGTTTAAACGTTGTTCATCGTTGTTCATACTTTGAGAATAATCTCTTAATTCAGACGATAAATCCTTCAAATTTTCAACAGCATCAATATACCGTTGTTCTAAATCCTCCAAATTAGAATCCATTGATACGGCTTTTGAAATATTTTGCTTGATTTTACCCAACGCTTCCAATACAGAACCATCATCACCATTAATAGCCCAATATGACTGACCTGTCAGTTCTTTTAACTTTTCTGCATTGGATAAAACCTCCAACTCTGAATTTAATTCCTCATCTTCATTAATTGCTGAAATAGCAGCCTCTTGAATTTCATTTACCTGAAATTTAAGAAATTCAATACGGTTTTCTTCAGTATCAGCAGAATTTTTTGCCTGTTCTAACAAATTCTTTGTATCAATATATTTTTTGTACAATTCCTTGTATTCATCAAGAAATTTTCCATACACGTCTTTTGCATAGCTGTCCAATAAATTTATATGATATTTTGGTTGCATAAATACATAAGTCTGATGCTGAGAGTGAATATCCAAAAACAAAGATTTAATCTGCTTCAAAAATTCCTGATTAATTAAAGTTCCGTTTACTCTTGTTCTCACACCTGTCTGAGTAATTTCCTTAGTCAAAACAATTTCGGAACCTAAATTATCAATACCATTTTCTTCAAAAAATTTTGTTAAATCATGTTTAGAATTATCAATTAACAATTCAATAACAGCTTTATCCGCACCTGTTTTAATAACATCCTTTGAAACTCTTGAAGAAAAAGCCAAATCTATTGCACTAATCAAAATACTTTTTCCTGCCCCGGTTTCACCGGTTATAACATTTAATCCGGAATGAAAATTCGCCTCTAATTCATCTATCAATATATAATTTTTGAGTTTCAATTGCTTTATCATATCAATAGAATACCCCAACACAAAGCATAGTGCAAGAATTTTAAAATATATAAACTTGTTAAACTATTTACATAATTGAAAAAATATATATAATTATAAAAAAGGAGATTAACATGAGCGGAACTGAAATAATTGGCGGAATAAAATTTAACACAAAAGACATTGATAAAAAGGTTGCATCAGACAATACATTTTCTGTCACACTGACTGACGGAACGACAATTAATTACCTTACACAATCGGAAGAAAGATGTGCTGAAATTGAAATTATGGGAACAGGCAGAATAGAATTTCGCGGTATTGAAAAAGCAACCATAACCGATACCCCTCAAAATGACGTATATATACTTGCCGGATGCGACAATGTTATAGTATATGCCGATGGCGGAACAAACAATGATAACTTATATTCTTTCGGAAATGATCAGGATTTTGTTGAAGTTAAAAGCAGAAAACTGCCTGACGGCAGCATTCAATATTCAAAAGATAATGTCTTGAAATTAAACAAAGATGATTTATATCAGCTTGCAAATTCTGACAATGTACAAATTGTAAATAAAGACTCTACCGATATTTTCGAAGATTAAACCTTAACACCTGTCATACTTTTTAGAATAAT
Source organism: uncultured bacterium (assembly GCA_902760645.1). Classification (GTDB taxonomy): domain Bacteria; phylum Cyanobacteriota; class Vampirovibrionia; order Gastranaerophilales; family Gastranaerophilaceae; genus UBA1221. The sequence goes on along the minus strand of CACWHC010000009.1, from coordinate 7,665 downwards.
ATTTCTTACATAATCGTAGTAATCACTTTTGTAATTTTCTATGTTTTTAAGAATCTGCTGACCGCTGATATACCCGTGAAGGTATGCTATTTCTTCAAGACAAGAGATTTTTTCACCCTTATTTAATTCCATAGACTGAACAAAATTACTTGCCTGAAGCATAGAATCATGCGTACCTGTATCAAGCCAAGCAAAACCTCTGCCTAAAATTTCTACCTTCAAAGTACCATGTTCAAGGTAAATTTTATTCAAGTCAGTAATCTCCAACTCACCCCTTGCGGAAGGCTGAAGCTGTTTTGCATATTCACAGACTTTATTATCATAAAAATACAAACCGGTAACTGCATAATCAGATTTAGGATTTGCCGGTTTTTCTTCTAATGACAAAACTTTTTTATCACTATTAAATTCAACAACACCAAAACGCTCAGGATCCTTAACGGTATAACCAAATATTGTGGCACCTATATTATTACTTATAGCATTCTTCATTAACGTTGAAAAACCGTGTCCATGGAAAATATTATCACCTAATATCAATGCAACATCATCACTTCCGATGAAATCCTCGGCAATAATGAAAGCATCAGCAATACCACGCTGAACATACTGAATTTTATATTGAATATTTAAACCAAATTGAGAGCCATCACCCAATAATTTTTTAAAGTTATCATAATCAGCCTCATTAGTAATAATCAAAATATCACGAATACCGGCAAGCATTAAGGTAGAAAGCGGATAATAAATCATCGGTTTATCATAAATTGATAATAAAATTTTTGATATCGGTAAAGATGCGGGATATAATCTTGTTCCGGCACCTGCGGCTAATATAATACCTTTCATATAGACACTCCTTTTATGAGTAAATTCTAACATAAAAAAGCCGATAAGTCTATAAGACTTATCGGCTTTTGAATTTTCGTAAATAAATTATACGTCTTTATAAGAACCTGAGAATCTGTCTTCATAAACCGTATGAAGCATTTCATGGGCTTTATGAGAATTAGGTTTTTCCAAAAACTCATTATACAATTTTTGAATAGACGGGTTCTTGTGAGATTTTCTCAAAGGCAACTCTCTGTCTTCTTTGTACAATCCTTCAGCACGTCTGCCTTTAATTGTTGAATCATCACAGCTTCTTGGCTGACCGCCGCCGTTAATACAACCACCCGGGCAAGCCATTACTTCAAGCATATGGAAATTAGCTTTCCCTGATTTAATTTCCTGAATAGCTTTTTCAGCTTCTTTAAGTGTAGAAACAACTCTGACAACGACTTTTGTTCCTTTTATGTCGAGTTCAACAGTCTTGGAACGATTAGATGTGCCTCTCATTTCTTTAATATCTACAGGATTTAAATCTTCACCCGTAGCAAATTCGTAAGCAGTTCTTACAGCAGCTTCCGCAACACCGCCGGAAGCACCGAATATTGTACCTGCACCTGTATATTCGCCAAACGGAGAATCATTGTCTTCAGGTTCAAGTGCCTTAAAATCAATTCCTGCCGTTCTAATCATTTTACCAAGTTCCTGAGTTGTGATTACATAATCAGTATCAGGTCTGCCGTCACGACCGAGTTCAGGACGCTTGCACTCATACTTCTTAGCGGTACAAGGCATAACAGCGACTACAACCAAATTATCTCTGTCTACGTTAAAATACTTCGGAACTAAATCAACAAGTACCGGAGATAACATAGACATTGGGGACTTGCAGGAAGATAAATGATGCAGCATATCAGGATGCTGAGTTTCTAAATATCTAATCCATGCTGGACAACAAGAAGTGAATAACGGCAAGTTTTCACCTTTTTGTAATCTTCCCAAAAATTCTGTAGCTTCTTCCACAATGGTTAAATCAGCAGAGAAGTTTGTATCGAATACATAATTAAATCCGAGTCTTCTTAATGCTGCGTTCATTAATCTTATAGTATTTTCGCCCGGTTCAAGACCAAACATTTCACCTAAAGCAACACGGGTTGCCGGTGCCATCTGAACTACAACCGTTTTATTCGGATTAGTAATTTCAGACCAAACTTTATCGGTATCATTCTTGATTGTCAAAGCACCTGTAGGACAAACTGCAGCACACTGTCCGCAATTTACGCAATCAACCTCTGCTAAAGGTCTTCCGTTCATAGGCTGAACAAGAGTTTTTGAACCTCTGTTTGTGAAACCTAATACGGAATGTCCCTGAAATTCAGTACACGCTCTTACGCAAGCACCACAAAGTATACATTTATTCGGATCTCTTACGATAGACGGACTGCTGTCATCAACAGGTAAATAGCTTTCCAAAGCTTTATCAGGGAATCTGATGTTTGTAATACCGTATTCTTCCGCATATTTTTGTAAATCACAGCTGCCGCTCTTTTCACAAGTTAAACATTTTCTGTCATGATTAGCCAACAAAAGTTCTAATACGGTTTTACGAATTCTTCTTGTTGCTTCAGTGTTCAAGTGAACTTTAATACCTGCTTCAGGAGGCATTGTACAGGAAGAATTTATCATCTTTCTTCCGTTAGGATATTCAACTTCTACAACACACATTCTGCACGCACCAAATGAAGTTAAATCAGGACGATAACAGAATGTAGGTACATTCATACCTGCCTTGCGAATTACTTCAAGCAGGTTAGGTTCATCGGTAAATTCTACCTCTTTCCCTTCTATAAATAATGTTTTTTTATCATCTGCCATTTTATTATTCCTTTATTCTATTCCAGTACAATCGCCTTAAACGGACAGTTAGTTAAACAAGCCTCACACTTAATACATTTAGACTGATCAATCTTATGAGGTTGTTTTACGGTACCGCTAATTGCTTCGACCGGGCAATTTCTAGCACATTTTGTACAACCCTTACAGAGTTCGGGCACGATTACAATTTTCTTCATAGCCGTACAAACACCTGCAGGACATTTTTTATCTTTTATGTGAGCGATATACTCATCTCTAAAGTATTTCAAAGTAGACAATACCGGATTAGGAGCCGTTTTACCCAAACCGCAAAGCGAACCGTCTTTAACGGATTTTGCAAGTTCCTCCAACGTATCCAAATCCTTCATTTCACCTTTACCTGCTACAATCTTTTCAAGAATTTTCAGCATATTTTTAGTACCTTCACGGCAAGGAACACACTTACCGCAGCTTTCATTCTGAGTAAAGTTCATGAAAAATCTTGCTACTTCAACGATACAGGTATCTTCAGCCATAACAACAAGACCGCCTGAACCGACCATAGCACCGGCTTTAATAAGGTTATCATAATCCATAGGGATATCAAGATGTTCTTCGGTTAAGCATCCGCCTGAAGGTCCGCCGATTTGAACAGCCTTAAACTTCTTACCGCCTCTGATACCGCCGCCGATATCAAATACGATTTCTCTTAGAGTTGTACCCATAGGTACTTCTATCAAACCTGTGTTATTAACTTCACCTGTTAAAGCGAAAGTCTTTGTACCTTTAGAAGTTTCTGTTCCCATGGAACTAAACCAGTCAGCACCTTTTCTGATAATTACAGGAACATTTGCCAATGTTTCAACATTGTTAATCAAAGTAGGTCTGCCGAACAAACCTTTATTTGCAGGGAAAGGCGGTTTCGGACGAGGCATACCTCTTTCGCCCTCAATAGATGCTATCAAAGCAGTTTCTTCACCGCAAACAAATGCGCCTGCACCTTCTTTAATATGAATAGTTAAATTAAAGTTTGAACCTAAAATGTTGTTGCCCAAATAATTACGGGCTTCAGCATCCGCAATAGCTTTTCTCAGACGTTTAATTGCAAGAGGGTATTCAGCACGGACATAAATATAAGCTTCATCAGCACCTACCGCAAATGCAGCAATCGCAATACCTTCCAACAATTTATGAGGGTCGCCTTCCATAACGGATCTGTCCATAAATGCACCCGGGTCGCCTTCGTCGCCGTTACATACAACGTAAGATTTTCCGCCGCGGTTAGCAGCCGTAAATTTCCATTTTGCACCGGTAGGGAATCCACCGCCGCCTCTGCCTCTTAAACCTGATTTGGTAATTGTATCAATTACACTGTCAGGGTCATTATTGATAAGAACTTTTGCCAACGCTTCATAACCGCCGACTGCGATAGCTTCATCAATACTTTCAGCATTAATGTTACCGCAATTAGCAAGAGCCGTTCTTGTCTGTTTTGCATAAAAATTAATATGTTCATCGTCCATAACGTGTTCATGCGTCTTTGGATCGACATATAAAAGTCTTTCAACAGGTTTATTATTTCTTATATGACTTTCATAAATTTCTTCTACGTCTTTTTCCTTAACTTTAACGTAAGTAACGTGTTTGTCAGGAATAACAACCAACACACCCTGTTCACAGAAGCCGTGACAACCTGTAGGGACAATGGTCATTTTATCGTAATCGGTAAGAACTGATACATCAGCACCTAATTCTTTAAATTTTTCAATAACTTTAAGAGAACCGTTTGCGACACAACCTGTACCTGCACAAACAAGAACTCTTAAACCTTGCTGTTTTATATCTTCCTGAGCTCTTTTCTGCTCTTCAGCAATGTCTATATTCAAAACTGTTTTTTCCATATTATGCTTCCTCTTTCAGTAAGGTATCCAACACAATCTTAATTGCATCCGAGGTCATTTGCGGATAAACCTTGTCATTAATCATAACAACAGGTGCCAAACCGCAAGCACCCAGACAGCTAACTGTTTCTAATGAGAATAAACCGTCATTAGTTGTAGATTTCCCGTCTGTCAAATCAAGACGAGCTTTTATAGCTGTTAATACAGGCATTGAACCTCTAACGTGGCATGCCGTTCCGTCACAAACTTTAATCTCGAATTTACCCTTTGGTTCAAGAGAAAACTGAGCATAAAATGTTGCTACACCAAACACGGTTGCAGGGGATAAACCCTCCATCTTAGTACCGATATAAATCATGGCATCCTCAGGTAAGTATCGGTAAACTTCCTGAACCTTCTGCAAAATCGCAATCAAATTAGATTTTTTACCACCGAATTGAGCAATAATTTCATCCAATTTAGATGTGTCGATTTTGTGGAGATTTTCTGCAGTCATCTCGCACTCCTATTCTATTCTGTTACATCTATCATTATAAGCTCTAAATGGTAACACAACATACCATTCCACACATGATTATTGCATAACCCGAATTTAAAAGCAAGTAGTTAAAAACGCCCGTCACCGTTTTTTACAGATACTGCCATTTCCTCAAGATTTCTGAAAAAATTCTCTAAAAAATTATCTTCTCTTGTAGATTTTACATTCCTTGCTATCTGGGTATCTTCACCGTTAACGTTCAAAATATATAAAGTTTCGGATTCTTTCGGATAAACTATTTTAGTATTGGCATCAATATCTCTGATGACCTCAGCCGATTTATCAGCTTTCCTTACATAAGTAGTTAATATTTTATCACCATTATCTCTTTTTACGTTTTCATAAACATCGATAACGATGTTGTTCTTCTTTGCAAAATTAGCAATCGGCTCCTTCATCAATTCGAGTTGTTTTGAAGCCTCGCTATATGCAAACACATCATACAAATTGAAGTGTTTTAAAATTTTCTTTTGTTTTTTTGAAATTTCATTAGAATCTTCCATAATGAAATTTTTAAATCTGTTCCAGTTAACTGAAATAAAACCTATGCCTGTGTTTAGTGAAGTTTTCATTGTAATATTCCTTGCTATGTTAATCTTGTTATACCTATTCTATGACAATAACACAAAAATATGTGAATATATTAAAAAATATTAATCGACAATTTGTTAAACACGAATTTTTATCAAATTTAAAGTGCAAATCCTGTAAATACAGTAATGATAAGTCTTTCACCCCAAAATATCCCGATTTCATGTAGCTGATTTTGCTCCTGTGGAGTTTTTTTCAAAAACTCTAGTTTTTTTCAAAAACTCTTACGTCGCTATCGTAGTGTTCACCTGCTCGTCTTTGCCAAAGCAAAGCCGACACCGTGAACACCGGCTCACGCATTTTAGTCGGTAGGTTGTGGTAAATCTATGATTTACCGCAACGTATAAAATTGAATAATGATGCTATAATTGTCTTATGAATTACAGACGCTTATGTATACCCAATCGAATTGTTTTTATTACGGTTGTTACGAGCAAACGACGGGAAATACTAATTAATAACATAGTTATGTAGGATGGGTTGAACATTTTCATTCAACCCATCAATTATGAATAATTATGGGTTCGTTATAAATCCCGAACCCATTACTATAAACTACCACGGATAGTCGTCTTTTATTTCCCATCCGTCTATAAATATTAGAGCCAGACAGGCTTTGCCACTTTTATCTTTATTGCAGTATTCGCCATCTTCTGTTCCTAATAGTGTGTCTCTGGACCTATTAAAAAAAGATGGGAGGAGTTTACCCTCGTGTTCTTTAACTGATACATTAATGTCGTTGGGTTTTATAAAATACTCCAAAAAGAAAACATCTCTACCTAATTTATTTGGATTTTTTTGACCATTAATGTCAAAAATTATTTGTACCAGTTTATCATGAAGGTTAGCGAAAGTACGATTTGCAGTAACACATATAAATGTGCCATCTACAAGATAAAAACGATATGACTTTGTATATTCATTATTATTATTGAAACTCTGTCCGTTTAATTTCGATATTGGGTAATTGCAATCACTTGTATTATTATTTTCGCATACTCTGGCAACTTTTAAATATGGTATCATATATTTTTCTGCAAAAGCTTTGCCATTCTCCCAATTCAAATCATCACCCACATCCCAACCTGTTGTATCGCCATATTCTGCAACTGCCATAGTTGTAGTATTACACAACATAGCATAAACTTTTTTTAATTTTGAAATGGTTTCCTGTTTTTGGTAATTATTAATCAATGTTGGCAACGTCAATGCCGCAACAACTCCGATAATACCGAGGGTTATTAATACCTCTGCTAATGTAAATGCTACTTTCCTCTTTTTGTCATGCTGAACTGCGGATTTGCGGACGGATGAAACGAAGTGTAATCCGGATAGCGAGAATACCGAGTTTACTGTGCCGTTTAAGGCACATAAACGAGGCTGTTCGAGCGTGGAGCAAATCCAAGACCGTTTCAGCATCTGACCCATGCTATGTGCCACGACCTTCTCTTTTTGAGTACTACCTAAAGTTTTACTGTGGCTAGATCCCGAAACAAGTTCGGGATGACATAAAGTAATATTCCGTAATGAACTGTTTACTGTTAACTGTTCACTGTTTACTGGTCCTTGTTCGGGATGACATAAAGTAATATTCCGTAACGAACTGTTTACTGGTCCCTGTTCGGAATGACATAAAATAGGCTTAATTCTTTCCTCACCGTGGTTTAAAAAATTCCACGAGCGAAGCATCTCTAAAGGCAGGCTAGCCTGCAAATCTTGTAAACCCTTACTGCGAGAGGTTCTTACCCCCCCCCCTAGGTGTAAATTCGCTCATAGCAATATCCTCCGCTGTTTTCTATCTACATTATCATTATAACATATTTTTTAACTTTCGCAAGGGGGCTAAGCCCCCTTTTATATGCCACCGGTTTTTCCGCTTTGTTCACTTAGCCACCACATTTTCCGCAAAATTGTTCAGTTTTTCCGCACTGTAATTTTTCACAGCAAATATTG
>CACWHC010000008.1 GCA_902760645.1 uncultured bacterium | reverse complement strand
TTAACTTTGACTTCTCTTGCTATATATTTACCTTTTTGAATAGCAATCCTTATTGAGCGGGTGCTTTTAAGTCCCTTTATTTCTGCTATGCGTTTGATAGGGACGAACGAGTTAAGAGTGGTGCTTGCACCGACTCTTTCAACGAGTGAGGAGCTAGAAGCTTTGCTTATATCAATATATGTTTCATTCATCGTACACACAGATTAACTCGTTTTAAACCACATTGGAACACCATTTCCGAGTTATGTATTGTTTTGTGTCTTTGAATTTCTTTTTTCAGTATCCTGCCTTTGAGAAAAAATTAAAAGGTAAATTTCATGCAGAATAATTTTTGATTTACTCACACTTTCCTTCAAATGTCCAATAATCACTTTAACCGTGCAATTTAGTAAAATCGGGGGAATGCAGGCTATAGTTGGTCATGCAAAAATCTTTTCCCCGGACTTTTGCCGGACAATAAGAGCAAATAAAGTGACATTTCGTCCCATTTGGTAACGCATAAAAAGATTTTTTCCGACCGCCCAAACCTAAACACACACTGAACTTTGCCAAATAATCAATTTAAGAGTTCAAATGAAATGTCCTGTTAAACTATATTGTAGCTTCTCATCCTCACACTCATTCCATCAAAAAAGCCACCCAAAAGGTGGCTTTTTAAATGGAGGAGGAGGTGGGATTCGAACCCACGGAACGCGTGAACGTTCGACAGTTTTCAAGACTGCTCCAATCAACCGCTCTGGCACTCCTCCATACGATTGTCTGGATGTAATACCATTGTACATAATCAATTTCGTTTGTCAACTAAAGTTTTAATATTGCCATAAGCCATCACAGCCTGCTAATAATATAAATGCATCAGAACACATAACAGTCATTATGGCAAACTAAAATAGCCCTCCTGAATAGTACCTTGCGGTAATGTTTATAACAATAAAAAAAGTACATAATCAGGTATAAGTTTGTTTTTTAACTTTTTAGGGTTTTTCCGGTAAAAACCCGCCATATTACAAGGAGGTAAAAATGACAATTAAAAAACTTACTGTGGCAGCTGCGATTGCCGTAGGAATTGCAACCTGTTCCTTGAATCAGGCTATGGCAGCTTGTCCTTGCACTCAGAAACAACCGGATCCTCCGGCTCCGTGTGCAGAACCTTTACCTGTTATTACGGGACCTGCATGTCCATGCACTCCTGCACCTAAATGTAACGATTGCAAAAAAGCTTTCGATGACTGTGACTGCAAAAATGATGACATCCTCACAGACAATCAGGCTTGTGCAGTATGTCCGGGTACGGGTAAACCGTCAAGAGCTGATATGAAACAGGTTTACGGCTATCCTAGTGCAATTTACGGAACTAACAACTATGTAGGTGAACCTGCTAATTCTATTCTGTCTACAGAAACTGCTAATTTTGCAGGAGCAGCACCTGTTATGAATTCCGCTATCAGCGGTACTACAATTTCATCTCAGGGTACTATGACAGGTGCAGCGGCTCAATTGCCTTGCATTGGGGATGACCCGACAAGAAATAACGGTATCAACGTAGACCGAAACGACAAATTAATGGATGGTAACAGTACCCCTATTGACGTTCAGACTAATCATTCCATGAAAGCCATTAAGAAATCCATGGTACCTTTCGATTTAAAAACAGCATTGGAAGGCTTGCCAATCGGGGCTGCAGCACCAACATCCGGCGGAATGTTTCCTGATGTACCTAACAGCTATTGGGCATCATGTAATATAGACAAACTTGCAATTAATAATGTTGTTGTAGGTTATCCTGACGGCAAATTCAGACCCGGCAGAGATATTACCCGTGCCGAGTTTGCCACAATGCTTGTAAAAGGTTTCAACCTTGATGATTGCGGTATGCCTACAAGAAAAATTTTCTCGGACGTCCCGACTAATAATTGGGCTAACGCTGCGATTGCAAAAGCAGTTGACGAAGACTTACTTGCAGGATATCCGGGCGGTAAATTCAAGCCTAACAAACATGTAACACGAGCAGAAGCCTTGACGTCTATTGCAAAGGGTATGGAATGCGATATGGATGCTTGTAAAGCAGACGAAATTCTGTCACACTACGCAGATGGGAAATCGGTTCCTGGCTGGGCAAAAATTCCTGTTGCTAAATCACTCCAAAACGGAGCATTAAAAGATACTCCTAATCCAAACATGATTTATCCGAACAGAGAAGCTACCCGTGCGGATATTGCCTCAATGCTTCAGACAGTGCGTGTAGCGTTGGGTTATGACACTAATCCGCAAACTGCAAATGCAGCTTGTCCAATAACTACACAGCTTGATAAACAAGCCTTTGTTGAAGACTCTCAGGTCGTAGATATACCTACATTAAAAGTTAAAATGATTGACCAATTAACGGCAAAATCTTCTCACGTTGGTCAATATTTCAGAGCAAACACGTTGGAGGAAATTACACTTAACGGTGTAACTTATCCAATCGGCTCAACTGTAACAGGTCAGGTAGTTGAAGTCATAAGACCATCCGGATGCAATAAAGGTGCTTTGAAACTTTCATTCACAAGCATTACTGACGGATGCCACAATGCGAAATTACCAAAACAAATTTTACAGGCACAAGTTAACAAATCAAGACAGGTTAACCCTGTTGCAAGATTAATTGAAATGCCGTTTACACTTGCCGGCTCTCTTGTCGGTGTAACAGGCAGAACTGTTGGCGGCGTTATTACAAACCTGGGTAATGCAGTAGAAAATGTATCAAATGATGCAGGCTATACTTTGGGACACATTGCTCAGGGTAAATTCGGAGCTGCTGCAAGAAGCTTCGGTGACGGTATCTGGGAAACTGTTAAAGCACCTGTTGATGTTACAAGAACCGCATTATCAGGTACTATGGGTCTGTTCCAAACCACGGGTGATGAATTTGCTTACCTTGTAGATCCTAAAGGATACAAAATCTCAGCGGTAAACCCAAGAGAACACATTACTATTGCATTCGGCTGTCATGAATAGTTAATATCAATAGTCATTTAATCCGGGAAACCGATATCTGAAAAGATATCGGTTTCTTGAATTTTACAACTGCTATTAACTTTTATTTTTGAGCGTGGTAAAATCATTTATACGATAATAAAGATTTAGAGGAAGATTTACCATGAAAATGTCAAAAATGTTTGTGCAAACACTCAGAGAATTTCCGTCAGATGCGGAAGTCATTTCTCATAAAATGCTTGCCCGTGCCGGTTATATTAAAAAACTTACCAGCGGTGTTTATAACTATATGCCGCTTATGTGGAGAGTACTGAAAAAAATAGAAAATATAATCAGAGAAGAAATGGACAGAGCAGGAGCTCAGGAATTACTAATGCCGTTTGTTCAGCCAAAAGAACTTTGGGAAGAATCAGGAAGATGGGAGGCTTACGGTAAAGAATTAATGCGTTTAAAAGACCGCCACGACAGAGTTATGTGTCTTGGACCGACTCATGAAGAAATTATAACTGCATTAGCAAGAGATGTTATTAAATCTTACAAACAAATGCCTGTTAATTTATATCAAATTCAGTCAAAATTCCGTGACGAAGTCCGCCCGAGATACGGTCTTTTGAGAGGGCGTGAATTTATTATGAAGGATGCCTACAGTTTTGATAAAACGCAAGAGGGTCTTGATAAAGAATACGAAAATATGGCTCAGGCTTACAAGAGAATATTTGACCGCTGCGGTCTTGAAACCAAAATGGTTCAGTCTGATTCAGGTGCTATCGGCGGCAGCGTAAGTCATGAATTTATGGTTATTACAGACGGTGATGCAGGCGAGAATGATGTATTCTACTGCGAATGCGACTATTCCGCAAACTCAAATCACGCTGTATCAAAATTACCGAAAGCAAAAGTAGATGGAGCAGAATATTTTTCAAAAACAGAAATTATTGACACACCAAATACACATTCAATAGATGAATTGAGTGAATTTTTACATATCCCTTCGTCAATAATTTTAAAATCTCTTGTTTACATTGTAGATAAGAAACCTGTTATTGCGTTAATAAGAGCAGATAAAAATGTCGAAGAAACCAAATTAATGAATGCGGTTGGCGGCATTGATATCAGAATAGCATCTTCCGCTGAAATCGCCGAACTTATGGCAGAAAAAGGCTTTGATGCTGTTCCCGGATTTATCGGTCCTAAAGGAATGACTGATATTCCTATTATTGCAGATGAAACGGTAAAAGACATGAAAAACTTTGTTGTCGGCATAAATCAAACCGACAAACACATGGTAGGTGCAAACCTGTCTGATATACCGGCTATAGAAAACTATGCAGATATAAGATTAGTCGAAGCAGGTGATTTTTGTCCTGTATGCGGTAAACCGTTAAAAGTTACAAAAGGCATTGAAGTAGGTAATATATTCCAGCTTGGAACAAAATATTCAAAACCAATGAATGCGGTATATCTTGATGAAAACGGCAAAGCTCAACCATATATTATGGGCTGTTACGGTATAGGTGTTACAAGAACGGCAGCAGCCGCTGTTGAAGCTCATTATGATGAGCACGGTATTAAATGGCCGATTTCAATCGCTCCGTATCATGTAGTAATTGTACCGGTTAACATTAAAGATGAGCTCCAAATGAAGGTTGCTCAGGAGATGTATGATAAGCTCCTTGCTGCAGGTATTGAAGTCGTATTGGATGACAGAGATGAACGTGCCGGCGTAAAATTCAAGGATGCTGATTTAATAGGATTCCCGTTCAGAGTAACCGCAGGTAAAACTTTAAGTGAAGGCTTCGTTGAGTACAAAATCAGAGAAACAGAAGAAGTTTTAAAATTAACTCCTGATGAAGCTGTTAACGATTTAATTAATAAAATTCTTAAAAAATAACCTGTAATCAATAATTAGAACAGCCGTAGAAATTGCATTCTACGGCTGTTTTATATCCTTTAACATTATTAATAAGCATTTGTATCAGCTTTCTTAACAACTCTATATCTTGATTTGTAATCTTTGTAGCGATTTGTAAATTCCTCGTCCTCGGCTTTATTTCTGTGACGAAATTCGTGCTTATCAAAAGTTGAATCATAAAGCTGAATAATACTCGTTGCGACATTACCACAATGGGCTGCAACACGTCTTAAATCATTTAACAGGTCGGAAAACAGGAAACTCACTTCAGCCTGACACTGACCTTCTTGAAGCCTTTGTATATGATTATTTTTTGCTCGTCTTACACCTTTTTTAATAACCGCTTCAAGAGGTTCTACTTTCATTGCCAAATCTCTGTCTTCGTTTTTGTATGCTTCAAGCGTCATACTTAAAATTTCCGATACAGCATTGACTATTGTTTTAAGTTCAACAATTGCCTCATCAGATAATTTTTTTTCCATATCTCTAAACTTTTCAGCAACTTTAAGAATATTGCTTGCATGATCACCAATTCTTTCAAAATCACCAATAACAAGAAGTATTTGGGAAACTTTATTATTATCTTCCTCTGTTAACTCCTTACCTGACAACTTAATTAAGAAATTTCCGAGTTTAAACTCGTATGAATCAATAATAGTTTCATTTTCAACGATTTGCTCAGCTTTCTTCTGGTGAAAACTTTTTAACATCCTCGAAGCATAAATAAAGTTTTTCTGCGCGAGTTCAGCCATGTCATATGTTTTTTTATAACATTCCGAAATAGCAAGAGTAGGAACCAAAAGTAATCTTTCGTCAAGTAATACTTTCTGCTCATTTTCATCTTTGTTTTCAGGAATATATTTAACAGCAAGTTTTTCTATAAACTTAGCAAAAGGGAACAAAGTAAATGCTGTAAACAAGTTATACGCCGTGTGGAATGCAGCGACTCCGAACGGAGTAATATTATTGGCTAACAAGGTATCCTTTATGAAGAAACTTCCTATAATAAACAGTGGGAAACAAAATCCTACACTAAGAATATTATAAATAACATGAACCCCTGCTACACGCTTTGCATTTGTATTTACACCAATACTTGCCAAAACAGCCGATATACAAGTACCTAAGTTTTGACCTAATATAACAGGAATAGCAACACCCCAGGAAACACCGCCTACAAGAGTAAGAGCCTGTAATATACCGATTGAAGCCGAAGAACTTTGAATTATCATTGTCAGAACCATACCGACAATAAAACCTAAAAATGGATTTGTAAATGCTACCATAGCTTTCTGGAAACTCGGCATATCTCCGAGAGGAGTCATAGCACCCGCCATGAAGCCCATACCTGTCATTAATATAGCAAATCCAAGCAATATCGAACCTACACTTTTTCTTCGATTACTCTTTGCCGCCATAAAAAATATGACACCTATCATAGCGAGAACCGGAGAAAATGATTCGGGTTTCAGAAGCTTAAAAATAAATCCCGCACTTTCCTGTATACCGGTTAAACTTAATAACCATGCAGTAATTGTAGTTCCGACATTAGCACCTATAATTACGCTTACTGTTTGAGATAGCTGCATTATTCCGGAGTTTACAAGACCTATTAGCATAACCGTTACGGCAGATGAGGACTGAATTATTGCTGTTATACCTGCACCTAACGCAAAACTTTTAATAGGATTTGAAGTCATCTTCTTTAAAAGTTTTTCCAGCTTGCCGCCCGCGACCTTTTCCAAACCGGATGACATAATAGAAATCCCGTAAAGGAAAAATGCCAAACCTCCGATTAGAGTTAATATAGAATATATATCCAAACTATTCCATCCTTTTCTTAAATTGTCTGTTAATTAAGAACATGATAAATGCTCTGTAACTTTATTTTATCATGTACATTTTTAAATTTATAATTTCATTTAACAAACTTAATATATTGGCACAACACCAATGTTTCGAAAAAATGGATATTATATCTAACCGCAAATATCTTTTAATGTACGGAAAATATCATCCGTAATTTCCTGAATATATTTTTGAGAAACCATGCCATTTATAACTGCGTCTGCAATTTGGTATGTGGGGCGAATATATTTCTGTGCAGTTTCATTAACATCTTTAAACTGCAAATCAGCAGCTGCACCCGTTTTCCCCCGGCTTGCAGCTCGTCTGTACCAACGTTCTTTTATAACCTCAAGCGGCGTATAAACATATACTTTTACATCCATAATATCCCGGACGCCTTCGTTAAGAACGTACAAACCCTCATTCAAAATAACTTTTGCCGGAGTTTTAACATCTCCGTCCGGATGGGATTCGCAAGTAACAAAATCATATCTTGGAGATACAACTTGTTCAAAATTTTTCAATTTAATAAGATGCTCTTTCATAAGTTCCAGATTTATAACATCAGGAGTATCAAAACTAAATCCTGTTTTAAATAATTCCTCATAACTTCCTGCATCTCTTAATTCTTTTGACGTATCTTTATAATAATCATCACATCTTATAACAGTATAAATACCTTCTTTTTTATCTTTTACGCAGGCATGTATGGTATTGTCAACGAAAACCGTCTTGCCTGAGGCACTCTCACCCGTAATACCTATAAGAAAAGTTTTTTGTTTATCCTGAACAACTTTTCTCGCTATATTCATTATCAGATTATCAGAAATCTTCAAAAATAACGGTTGTTCATGTTTTTTATCTTCTTCCAATATCTTTTTCAACGCATCAACTACTGCAGAAATAAGTTCCATATTAGTCCTGCTTGAATAAAAATTATAACTTGTCAAATCGTAACTTGTCATCATATAAACCTAATTCCCAAAATGTCTTTTTATCATTGTACTTTAAAGTAATCAAAATATCTCATAATAATAAATTTTGTAACAAATTTGTAAAAAAATTAAAGTTTAACAAACCATAAACCGATAATGAATTTGTTGACAGAAACGGGAGTAGATTATGAACAATTTACGCATTGAAGAAAGAGCTGAAATGGAGCAAAGTATGGATTTAGCATTAGAACAGTTTTTTAACAGTATCCTAGATTGCATAGTTATAGAAGAAAAATAATATATTTAGACATTTATTCTGAAATAATTAATGCAACCCCAAATTTTTTAAAAATCGAAAACTATTATTTAACAAATGAGAACACATACAAACACGTCTTAATGTAACGTATTTAGCATTATGTGTCCTCATTTGCTGTTTTATATGTTTTAAACCTAAAATTACTTTTGAGTTTTTTCGTTACGCTTATAGAAATCTTCAATAAAACTTGTGTTAAAATTACCGCTCATGAAAACTTCATCTTCAATTATACTCTGATGGAACGGTAATGTAGTTTCTACACCCGTTATAACGTACTCTTTTAAAGCTCTGTACATTCTTCGGCGAGCTTCATTTCTTGTCCTGCCCCAGCATATAAGTTTACCTATCATAGAATCATAATAAGGCGGGATTGTATAATCCTGATATGCATGAGAATCTACTCTTACGCCAAACCCTCCAGGGGTAACATATCCCGTAATTTGACCCGGATTAGGCATAAAATCTTTTGCAGGGTTTTCTGCGTTAATACGACACTCAATAGCATGTCCTCTTAAAACGATATCATCTTGCGTAAAATCTAATTTTTCGCCTGCGGCAACAAGTATTTGTTCTCTGACCAAATCTACATTTGAAATCATCTCGGTAACACAATGTTCAACCTGAATCCTTGTATTCATTTCCATAAAATACCATTTACCGTTATGATCCAACAGAAATTCACAAGTACCGACACCTTCATAATTGATAGCTTTCGCAGCACGAACAGCAGCTGCACCCATTTCTTTTCTTGTTGCTTCATCAATAGCCGGTGAAGGCGCCTCTTCTAATAATTTTTGATGGCGTCTTTGAATTGAACAATCTCTTTCCCCTAAATGTACAACATTTCCATACTGGTCAGCCAAAATTTGGACTTCAATATGACGAGGATTTTCCAGATATTTTTCGGCATATACGTCAGGATTTCCGAAGAAATTTTGAGCCTCCGCCTGACACAAAGCCATATTAGTGTCTACTTCAGCATCACTGCGGCATATTCTCATTCCCTTACCGCCACCGCCTGCAGTAGCCTTCAAAATAATCGGATATCCTGCTTTTACTGCAAATTCCTTAACTTCATCCGGAGTATGCAAAATATCTGTTCCAGGAGTTACCGGAACATCATTGGCAATCATTGTCTGACGTGCTGTAGCCTTATCACCCATTTTTTTCATCGCTTCAGAAGTAGGTCCGATAAATTTTATGCCTTGTTTTTCACAAATTTCAACGAAATCCGCACGTTCTGACATAAAGCCATAACCCGGATGAATTGCATCCGCTCCTGAAACATCAACTGCAGACATAATTGCCGGAATACTTAAATAACTTTTCGCACTCTGAGCAGGACCTATACAATATGCCTCTGTTGCCAATCTGACATGCAACGAATTGGCATCTGCCTGTGAATATATAGCTACAGTCGGAATACCTAATTCTCTGCACGCTCTGATAATTCTTACTGCTATTTCACCTCTGTTAGCGATTAAAACTTTTCTGAACATAAATACTATCCCTATTTAAACATAGCAAAGGCTCAAATGACTGAGCCTTCATACTGTTTCTATTTCTTATTCTACATACATCAAAACTTGACCAAATTCAACAGGTTGACCGTCTTGAACACATATTTCAACAATTTTACCTGAAATTTCGGCTTCAATTTCATTCATCAATTTCATAGCTTCAATTATACAAACCTTGTCACCTTTATTTATAGATTGACCGACGGTAACAAATGGTTTTGCATCCGGAGATGGAGAAGTATAGAAAGTACCTACCATAGGTGATACAATAGGAGTACCTTTCTTTTCAGCTTCAGAATGAGCCTCCGCAGCTTTTGGAGCAGATGCTGCAGGAGCAGAAACCTGAGCTGCCGAAATTGCAGTCGGTGCTACAATAACATCTTTTCTGATAGTAATTGCACAATCACCATCTTCCAGAGATATTTCAGTCAATTCATTATCTTTCAACACTTTTGAAAGTTTTTCAATATAATCTATATCAAAATTCATTTTTATACCTTTCATTATAAAATCTAATAAGCAAACTATGCTCTATCAAGATATTCGTTGGTTCTTGTATCAACTCTTATCATATCTCCGTTAGAGATAAAGAACGGAACGTTAACAACAGCACCTGTTTCCAAAGTAGCAGGTTTTGTACCGCCCTGAGCAGTATTACCCTTTTCAGAAGGAGGTGTATCAGTAACTTCCAATACAACGTGTGCCGGAATATCAACACCGATAATTTTTCCGTCATGAAGCAATATTTGAACAACCATATTTTCCTTCAAATATTTTACGCCGTCACCGACCTGAGTTTCCGTAACCTGAATTTGTTCATAAGTTTCGTTATCCATCATAACAAACTCAGCACCTTCTTTATATAAGTATTGCATTTCACGTCTGTCTAAAGTTGCTTTACCGACTTTTTCACCTGCTCTGAATGTTCTTTCTACAACCTGACCGGTTTCAACATTTTTCAATTTTGTTCTTACAAATGCAGCACCTTTGCCCGGTTTTACATGTAAAAATTCAACAACAGACCAAAGTCCGTTATCCAATTCAAGCGTCAAGCCTGTTTTTAAGTCGTTTACTGAAATCATATTTTTCCCCTATTTTAACTAATTATCATACTTTATGTACCAAGTTTACCATAAATATCAGTTTTTTCAAAACATATTTACAATTTGTAAATTGAACCTCCAAAGCCATAAAGCATAAAACAAGCACCCATTATATTGTTAATGCCAGTTCCTTTAAATCGTCAGCCGCAACATTACGATTTTCCCACCACTCACGTTCAAATACGCTGTTTGGCATACGAATAACATCCATCGTAGATTTTTCACCGACCAGATATTTTTTCAGCAACCCAAAATCAGATTCCCAACCATAATCCGAATACATTTGTGGTTTAGAATCGATTAACAAAACCCTTTTATTTGTTTTTGAAAAACTATGTCCTATACTTTCACTATCGGCAAATTTTGCAATTTTACCGGGAAGCCACGCCAGATGTTTCAATAGTGTATATAACTGGGGAAGTCCCGCAGCCTTTTCATCATTCTTCGCACTAATTATTAAATTCTGAATTTCTTTTTGAGAAAATTTAGCTTCAAAATTCGGCTTTCTGCAATTCGTATTAATACTTACAGGTGTAACTCTCATATATATCCCCTATTCTTTCTGCCAGACTGTAATACACTCAAAATATATACCAAACCTGATTATGAGTCAAGCTAAACCACATAAAACACAAAAGAGCGACGATTCAAAAATGAATCGCCGCTCTTGCATTCACGTAACTAATTTCCGTAAACTCTCAGTGTTTTTTCACCATATACTACTATATATTTCTTTTCCCAATCAGCCGCCGTTACTCTTGAAACTCTGCCATTTTTCATTGCTGATTTAATTGAGCAGTCACCCCAGTTAACAATACCCAAAACAGTACGACATGTAGCTGCACCTGTCCTTGAACCTAAAGTTGCCCCCGGCGTAGCATAATCCATAGCCTCTTTAGTTCCATTGTAAATCCCAATTCCCCATGGTTCATACGCACTCGCCTTCAGCCCTATTCCCGTTCCAAGGATAACAAGACCCAATAATACCACTAATTTTTTCATAAACACTCCTTTCTTAATTCGTAAACACAAATCGACATTAGAATTTTATTATAAAATTTACTTTTAAACAAGTAATAAAAAACGATCCCATATGGAATCGTTTTTTAAGTTTTTTATATTCAGTATATTCCGAATAATATACAGATTAACGTTTAGAGAATTGAAATCTCTTACGAGCTCTTTTTCTACCGTATTTTTTACGTTCTTTAACACGAGGGTCACGAGTTAACAGACCTTCCATTCTTAAAACATTTCTGTATTTTTCATCGGATTTAACCAAGGCTCTTGAAATACCGTGTCTGATAGCACCACATTGAGCAACAACACCGCCGCCGATAACTTTAACTCTTACATCAAAGTTTTCCTGATTATCAGTCAAAACAAGCGGTCTGTACACTAACATTTCAACAGCCGGACGGTTGCCGATATAGTTCTTTAAAGTTTTTCCGTTAACGAAAATTCTGCCTTTACCTTTTACAAGTTTTACAACTGCAATAGAGGTCTTTCTGCGGCCTGTAGCCATGATTTCTTTATCTGCCATTATTTAGCCTCCTTTTCGAGAACGATTGGTTTTTGAGCTGCATGCGGATGTTCGCTGCCAGCATAAATTTTTAATTTAGTTAACTGCTGAGCACCCAAAGTATTATGTTGAAGCATACCCTTTACAGCTTTTTCCAAAGCCAAAGTACCGTCTTTTTCCATCAATTCCTTGAAGCTTGCACTTTTCAAACCACCCGGATAACCGGTATGATGTAAATAAATTTTATCTGTTTCTTTTTTACCTGTTACAATAACCTTATCAGCGTTGATTACAACAACAAAATCGCCTGTATCAACGTTAGGAGTGTATTCAGGTTTGTTTTTACCTCTGAGGATATTGGCAATTCTTACTGCAAGGCGACCTAAAACTTCGCCTTCAGCATCAATTAAATACCATTTTCTTTCTACTTCCAGAGGTTTTGCTGAATATGTCTTCATGCTTTTTCTCCGTTTATTTTATTTAGTAATTTACTTTCATTAATGTTAGTCCATACGGACTGACAGTTTGACCGGCTTTAGTCCGATCTTTTGCCTCCAAAACATATTTCATATGCTCAGGCTGCAAATTATGTCCTTCTATTTCAAGAAGGGTACCGACTATAGTTCTTACCATATTGTACAGGAATCTGTTGCCTTCAATATCAATAATAACTCTGTCACCGTCTGCTCTAAAGCATTCGGCTCTCGATAAAGTACAAACTTTGCTTGGGTTAAGCGTACCGGAACTTTTAAAACTTGAAAAATCATGTTCGCCCAGCAAATAATTCAAAGATTTTTGCATTCTGTCTATATCTATCGGGTATTTAACCCTTAATAAATCACCGTCAAATGCGTTTTTACATTTTCTATTAACAAACTCGAACCTGTAATAACGACTGACTGCAGACTTTTGAGCATGAAAATTCTCATCGACTTTTCGAAGTTCATCAACAGAAATATCATCAGGTAATATTTCATTCATTTGATAAAGAAACTTTGAAGCAACAATTGGTTCCTCTGCATCAAAATGAACAATTTGTCCCTTTGAATTCACACCTCTGTCGGTTCTTCCGGAGAAGATTGCCTTTATCGGTCGGTTGTATTTTTTAGCTTCATCCGGCTCACACCGGCTTACGCCTTTTATTCCGCCTGTGCAATCACAGATTGCTTCGCTCCCTCCGTTTTCACTTCGGTCGCAACGGCGGCATCGTTGTGTTCGCCCTGCTTGGATTGTCATTCGACAATCCAACTCCGGCTCACACCGGCTTACGCTATTTTTTATCAAAGTACTGAGTGCTTTCTCAAGTTCACCCTGTATAGTCGGTAATCCTTTGACAGGTTTGCCTTTTTCTAACTGAAGCTGACTTCCTGCATAATTTTTCCCGATATACTGAACTCTTAAAGCATATCTAATCAACGGCCTATACCAATTGGATTAAAGCCATTTCTGAAGCATCACCACGACGAGGAGGCAATCTGAATATTCTTGTATATCCGCCTTTTCTGTCTGAGTATTGCTTACCGATTACCACAAACAATTTTCTTAAAACAGTTTGAGGTGCTAATTTTTTATCAGCAACTGCTTCATCAAATACTTCGCCGGTCTTCAAATCCATGAATTTCCCGGTTTCTTTGTTGTAGATGTGTCTTGCAGCCTGACGTATAGCAGCTAAATCACCTTTTTTTGCAAGAGTGATAATACCTTCAGCATACGGTCTTAGAGCTTTTGCTCTTGCCATAGTTGTTTTGATTTCACCATGCACAAAAAGCTCAGTAGCTAATGCACGTAACAAAGCATCTCTTTGATCCTTTGCTTTACTTAGCGTATGTTTTTTTGTCATGTGTCTCATTTTTGTTTTTCCTTTATATTTTTATATTTTTATTATGTTTTGGATTTTATTACTTTGGATTTTCTTAATGCTCAAGCCTGCCACTCACTTAGTTTCGGCTCTCACACTCCGGATTTTACCGGTCAGAAAATCCTCTATCCTATTTCTTCTTCGATTTCAGGATTTGGAGCCAAATCTAAACCGAAATGATGTAATCTTTCGATTACTTCATCAGAAGATTTTTTACCGAAGTTTTTAATGTTCAATAAATCATGTTCTGATTTTTTCAATAATTCAGCCATTGAATTTATGCTTGCTCTTTTTAAGCAATTATATGCTCTTACAGACAATTCCAATTCTTCAATTGTCATTGTAGGAGCAGCTTCATCTTCTTCAACTGCTTCTTCAATTTGTGCAACAGGAGCAATTACAGGTTGACCTGTGATTGAAGCTATCTGCATAAAATGATCGATTAACAGATTAGAAGCCTGACTCAATGCTGTTGTAACTTCAATAGAACCGTTTGACCAAATTTCCAAAGTCAATTTGTCAAAATCAATTGAATCACCAACACGAGTATTTTCTACATTGTAGCTGACTCTTTTGATAGGCATAAATGTTGCATCGATAGGAAGAACATCAATTGAAACGTTCTTAGAATCTCTCGGAACATCATGCGGTTCATAACCTTTACCTGTTTCTACTATAACATCAGCGTGGAAGCTGCCACCTTCTGCTACAGTACAAATTAACCAGTCAGGGTTAACGACTTTTACGCCTGCAGGTAATTGAATATCACTGGCAAGTACTGCACCTGCCTTATCAACATCAATACGCAAATGTTGAGGTTCAGGAGAATCAGTTTTAACAACTAATCCTTTCAGGTTCAACATTACATCAATTACATCTTCTAATACACCCGGAATAGCAGTGTATTCATGAGTTATACCTTCAATTCTTGCAGAAGTAACTGCAGTACCTTCAAGACTTGATAACAAAACACGTCTTAAAGAATTACCGATTGTTGTACCGAAACCTTTTTCCAATGGTTCGATTACAAACTTACCGTACTGTGAACCGTCTGAACTTGTTGTAGTATTTACGCATTTAATTTTTAATTCCATTCTTTTAATCTCCTAGTTTTAAAAATAACTATCTTGGATTTTAATCCTCTCTCGGATTTACACCGGATACTCCGGTATTTTAGCTTAATGAGCTAAGTATTATTATTTAGAATAGTACTCAATTACGAGCTGTTCCTTCATTTCAGGATCCAATTCTTCTCTTTCAGGGATTCTGTCAAAAGTGATTTTTAAAGCATCCTTATCAACAGTCATCCAAGCTGCACTGCATGGCATATCAATCATTTCGGTAACAGATTTTAAGAAGCTTGAACTCTTTGCTTTGATTGTAATAACATCACCAGCTTTTACCGAATAAGAAGGAATATCAACTTTCTTACCGTTAACAAGAACGTGACCGTGATTTACAATCTGTCTTGCCTGTTTACGAGTAATACCTAAACCGGCTCTGAAAAGAATGTTATCCAATCTTGATTCCAATAACTGTAACAAGATAGTACCTGTAACACCTCTTCTTCTTTCAGCTTCACTATAATATTTAGCAAATTGTTTTTCACTTACTAAATATGTATATCTGATTTTTTGCTTTTCAGCCAAATGTATAGCGTATTCAGAAAGTTTCTTTCTTACTGCACCATGCTGACCTGAAGCATTTTGTCTCATTGATGAAGTTAGTTTTCTGTTTGATAAATCACTAACTTTCTTATTTCTAAACAATTTGTTAGAAGGTCCTGTATATCTAGCCATTTTTATATTTCTCCTTTTTTCTTGCTGCAGGGCATCTATGGTTTACGATTTGGCTTTCTCGCAAGCCCCTGCATATTGTTTCTTTTCATTCTCACCGCCTGTCAGTTTGTTTTGCTTATACTGTACTTAAAAGGCGGTACCGCAGCAGAATATTATACTCTGCGTTTCTTTGGCGGACGACATCCGTTGTGAGGAATAGGGGTTACATCTCTGATTAATGTAATTTCTAAACCTGCAGCCTGGATTGCTCTGATTGCAGTTTCTCTGCCTGAGCCCGGTCCTTTGATGTGAACTTCAACTTTTTTCATACCTTGGTCAATTGATTTTTTTGCTACCAATTCAGCTGCAGATTGTGCTGCGAACGGAGTACCTTTTCTTGCACCCTTGAATCCGCTTGCACCTGCTGTAGCCCAAGCAATAGCATTACCTTGAGTATCGGTAGAAGTTACAATTGTATTGTTGAATGTTGACTGAATGTGTACAACACCCTGCAATACATTTTTCTTTTCTTTTTTCTTTGTTTTTACTGGTCTTGCCATTTTTCTTTCCTTTATATTTAACTTATTTCTTATATCGTATATTTACTGTGCTTTACACTCAGAAAATCCGCTCTTTTGGATTATTGCTTCACCCTTCACTGACATTCACTTCGCTTCGGGTTTGTTCGAGTTTCGTTCACTCTGTTCACTTCACTCTACGCAAAATCCGCTAAGCCGTCTTTTTCTTAGTAATAGCTAAACCTTTTTTACCACGTCTTGTTCTTGCGTTAGTCTTTGTTCTTTGACCACGGCAAGGAAGATTTCTCTTATGTCTCATACCTCTGTATGAACCGATTTCCTGCAAACGTTTAATGTTCATAGAAACTTCACGTCTGAGGTCACCTTCAATGTGGTAATTTGCTAATTCGTTACGAAGGTTTTTAATATCTTCTTCTGTTAAATTGTCAGTTCTTAAATCCGGTGAAATACCTGTAGCAGCTAAAATTTTCTTAGCTCTTGTCGGTCCTATACCATAAATATAGGTCAACGCTACTTCCATTCTTTTGTTACGAGGTAAATCAACACCTACTAATCTTGCCATTTCTAATTTTCTCCTTTTCTTTGGCTTGTGGGAGCTTGGAATTTTATGTTACGGGAGGCCCGATTTATTTTCCAATTTACGCACCCTGTTGTTAGATTTTTTTGGGTATGAGGGATAAATACTTCCTCACCACTTACCGATTTCGTGCGTAAGTTCCACATGTTAATTTGCTTAACAGTTGTATTAATTTATTGCTTCACACTCCGCAGACATTCGCTTTATTTTACTTCGTAAAATTGACACTCATTTGCTCCGTGTTACTTCGAGTTCGTTCGCATTCGCTCACTACACTCTACGCAAAAATTAACCCTGTCTTTGTTTATGTTTAGGGTTTTCGCAAATTACGGCAATTCTGCCTTTTCTTTTAATACATTTGCATTTGTCGCAAATCTTTTTAACTGATGATCTTACTTTCATTTTCGTTTTCCTTTATATTTAATGTTTCGTGAGATACTACTTTAATCTGAATGTAATTCTGCCTCTTGATAAGTCATAAGGTGTCATTTCGACTTTTACACGGTCACCCGGCAATATTCTTATGAAATTTTTTCTGATCTTGCCTGAAATGTGTGCCAAAATTTCGTGGTCATTTTCCAACTTAACTCTGAACATTGCATTCGGCATAGATTCAATAATTGTACCTTCTATTTCAATAACGTCTTTTGACATATATTCCTCTTTTTTCGGCTTGTTTTATGCGGTGCATCAAAACCCGTATTTATTTGGATTTTGCCCCACTTTTCACATGTGCATGGTACACCCTTGTAAGGTGTCTTTTTTAATAATACTTGCAAAATATTTGAATGCAAGCGGTATTCTTTACTTTTAATGCAAATTCACCGGAGAAAATTATGCTTGTTTTTTTATAAATGGCACAGTTTCAATATATATCAGGAATAATAAAATACAATGTATATGCAAGTTTTCAGGAATATTGTAAATTTTTCTTAATAATTCTTATTATTTAATTTTTATAAAAACAATAAACTGCTTTGCTTATTTAGGCCAAGGATAATTTTTAGGGAATGTCCAGCCTGCATCCATAATACGTCTGGCACAACCTTGTCCTGCACCTCTGCCATCAGTTCTGCAACCTTCACCCCACGCATTTTCAAACTCATCTTTTGAGTACCAATAACCCATAGGAAGTAATGCACCATTAGGCTTTAACACAAAGAAAAAAATATCTCTGCCAATTCTGTTTGGATTCTTATCCGAACCATTTACATCAATTATAAATGAATGCTTAGATTCTTCTGTCCAATCCCAGGCACTGTTAAAAACAAACGATACGCAGGCCCCGTTATTAAAATGCCAAGTATAAGCCCAATTATCATTCATCTTTGTAGGTGCATAATTTGAGCCACCCATGTCTGTTATACGATATTTTGCAGGGTCATCAAAACACATTTTTCTTACCGAATCCTCTTTTACTGAATCTGCCGGAAGATACTTTGTAATAGCCTCTGCAAATTTTTTAACGTCCAAAAATTTTTCATGATCCCATAGTTTATAGCAAAACGGCATTTGCACAGGATCAATCCCATCGTATTCGGCTTTCAACATAGAAACTGCTTGAGTTATAATTGCATAGTTCTTTTTTAATTGATTTAAATATACTTGCTTTTGGTAATTCTGAATTAACGTAGGCAAAGTCATCGCTGCAACTACACCGATTATCCCAAGGGTGATTAAAACCTCAGCCAGAGTAAATGCCTTTTTCAAACTCATCCTCCATTTGTGTTTTTCGTAATTTATATATGGCATATCACATATATTAACATTATAGCACATATTAATCTAATAGTCAATCCTTTAAAATAATGGAATGAAAGATATAAGATTATTGGAACTTGGACACAAAATTCGATTAGAGAGAATGAAAAGGGATATTTCTCAGGAACAACTTGCAGAAAAAGCAAATATCTCTATAAGAACAATCAGCGATATTGAAAGAGGAATTACCGACATACGATATACAAATCTCTTTCAAATTTCAGAAGCTTTTAACATGAAACTTTCAGAATTGCTGAACTTCAGTCTGTAGATATATTTTATAAATATGTTAACTTTCATTAAGAATTTTTGTTAGCCTGAAATTCGCCATTACAAAAATACTTTATAAAATTAAGAAGAGGAGTATTTAACATGGCTATTAAAGTTGACGGTATAGAGAATGAAGATGAATTAAAGAGAGCTCAGGCTGCGGCACAAGCTTCAGGTGGAAGTATTCCTAACTATCAGGACTGGGCGAACGTTTTAAGTGATTTAAAATTGGCAGGAGTAGATTCTACCGGCTCATATGACGGCGATAAAGCTTTAAGAGATGAAATTGAAAGACAAATAGATCAGTTTCTGGAAGAAGCTCAGGAAGCACAAAGAGCACAGGAAGCAAAACAAGAATCCTCACACGCAAAAGAAACTTCAGAAACCGACAGAGATCAGGAAATAAAAGCTAATCTTGCGAATGCTACAAGTTCAATGATTATGGCTGATTATATGAAATATTACCACTTAATGAGTTAAATTAAATTTAAAAATATTTTAATTTGTGATATACTGCCTTCTATATAGGAGGCAGTTATGTTAAGAGGACCTTTTTTAGACAGAAACTGGATGGGGCAGAATCCTGATTACAATTCGTCAGACATAATTATGCTCGGATTACCGTTTGACGGAACAGTATCCTACAGACCGGGTTCAAGGTTTGCACCTGAGCAGATAAGGCTTGCAAGCTGGGGATTGGAAGAGTATTCGCCAAAATTCAATAAATTTTTAGCAGATACGAATTTCCATGATGCGGGCGATTTGGAATTTCCTCTTGGTAATACTTATAAAAGTTTAGATTTAATTCGACAAAATGTTGAAGATATTTATAAAGACGGGAAAAGAGTATTTGGAATAGGCGGAGAACACCTTGTAACTTTACCTGAAATTGAAGCCGTTGCAAAATATCATAAAGATTTGGCTATTGTACATTTTGATGCTCATACGGATTTAAGAGAAGAGTATTTGGGTGAAGAAATGTCACATTCTGCTGTTATCCGCCATTCCTCCAAAATAGTAGGTGCAGAAAATATCCGCCAAATCGGCATCCGCTCCGGAATGAAAGAGGAATGGGAATTTATGAAACAGCACAACACTCTTGCTCATAAATACTCCGATTTGGATGCTCTTAAAAACAAAAAAATATTTGTAACTGTTGATTTAGATGTTCTTGATACTTCTATCATGCCGGGAACAGGAACACCTGAAGTCGGCGGATTACAATTTAACGAACTTGTCGGATGGTTTGAGTACCTGAAAGATTTTGATATTGTCGGTGCTGATGTAGTCGAGCTTGCTCCCGATTATGATGCTTCAGGAGCGTCAACTGCCGTTGCCACAAAAGTTATAAGAGAATTGTTAATGGTAATGTAAAAATATAATATAAAATTTTACCCTGCCAAATTAAATAAAGGGAAAAATATGCTGAACATAAGAATACAATATCTAAAAGATGAAATTAATAAACACAATTACAACTACTATGTAAATGACAATCCTACAATAAGTGATTACGAGTACGACAAGCTTTTTGCGGAATTGAAACAAATTGAAGCGGAGCATCCTGAACTCGTTACACCCGACAGTCCTACACAAAGAGTAGGTTCTGTCAGCCAAAGATTTTTGCCGTTTACTCATAAACACAGACTTTACAGTCTTGATAATACATATAATTACGAGGATTTAAAAAGCTGGTATACAAAACTTCAACAGGAATACGGCTCCGAGATAGAACTCGTGTGTGAATTAAAAATTGACGGTTTGGCAATAGCACTGACTTACGAAAACGGAATTTTTGTAAGAGGAGTAACCAGAGGTGACGGTATTACGGGCGAAGAAATTACCCAAAATTTAAAAACGATTAAGGCAATTCCCCTAAAGCTAAAGGACAAGGTTAACCTTGATGTCAGGGGCGAAATTTATATGCCTAAATCATCATTTGAAAAACTTAATGCGGAAAATCTTGAAAAAGGCGAAAAACTTTTTGCAAACCCGAGAAATGCTGCAGCAGGCTCACTAAGACAATTAGACAGCACTATCACCGCAAAAAGGGATTTGTCAATGTTTACATATACTCTTGTTGCGGAGGAGATAGCAAATCCGCCTCAAACTCATTATGACAGCATTATGTATATGAAAGAACAGGGTTTTAAGGTTAACCCGAATATTAAACTATGCAAAAATGCAGATGAAGCAGTTGCATATTGCAAAGAATGGGAAACGAAACGATTTGACCTTGATTATGCTACTGACGGAGTAGTAATCAAAGTCAACAAAATTTCAATTCAGGAGGATTTAGGGTTCACTTCAAGAGCTCCAAAATGGGCGACTGCATTTAAGTTTCCTCCGGAAGAAGTTTCCACGGTTGTTGAAAGTATTGAACTTGGTGTAGGTAAAACAGGTGCTATCACTCCCGTAGCGGTTTTAAAGCCCGTACAATTAGCAGGAAGTACGGTATCCCGTGCATCTTTGCACAATTTTGACGAAATTAAAAGGCTTGATTTAAGAATAGGTGACACCGTTTTAATAAAAAAAGCAGCTGAAATTATACCTAAAGTAATTAAAGTTGCGGATACACCCAACCACGAGGACAGACCTGTTTATATTCCGCCTGAAGTTTGCCCCGTATGCGGTCATAAACTTGAAACGATAGAAGGGGAAGTCAATCTTTATTGCGTAAATACGGATTGTGCAGGATTAATTAAAGCAAAAATAGAATTTTGGGCATCAAAAGATGCAATGGATATAGATTTTCTCGGACCTGCAGTCATAGAACAGCTATATAACAAGGGAATGGTTAAAACTCCTGCAGATTTATATAAATTAAAAATAGAAGATTTTATGAAGCTGGATTTGGTAAAAGAAAAATCCGCAACAAATTTATTTAATGCTATCCAAAAAAGCAAAACGAATACTCTAAAACGCTTTATCACAGCACTAAATATAAAAAATATAGGGAAAGAAACTGCTGATATACTTGCACGGGAATACGGCACACTGGATAATCTTAGAAATGCAACCTTTGATACACTGAAAGAACTTAACGGCATAGGTGAACTGACCGCTAAAGAAATTGAAAAATTCTTCAATAATGAGAGAAACATAACATTACTT
Organism: uncultured bacterium; assembly: GCA_902760645.1. GTDB lineage: Bacteria > Cyanobacteriota > Vampirovibrionia > Gastranaerophilales > Gastranaerophilaceae > UBA1221. The sequence continues at coordinate 54,842 of CACWHC010000008.1, read as the reverse complement.
AACGAATTAAAATCTTTGGGAGTAGAGCCACAAGCCGCACAGCAAGCACAATCTTCCATCTTCAAGGGTATGACATTTGTATTAACGGGGACGTTAGAAAAGATGACAAGAAATCAGGCAAGTGATATAATAAAATTGAACGGAGGGCAAACCTCCTCATCGGTATCTAAAAATACTACTTACGTCTTAGCAGGAGAAAGTGCCGGTTCGAAATTAACCAAAGCACAGAATTTAGGTATAAAAATATTGACAGAAAAAGATTTTCTTGAAATGATAGGAAAGGAAATTTAAGAGGTTAGGAATGAGAAAAGGTCCAAAAATAATACAAATAAACGGATACAGAGGAATACTTTTGGCAGTATTTGTTGTAACCTGTCTGTTTGCAGGATTTGTAATTTTCCCTGCAAAAGCTGCTGTTTATCTATGGAATTATGTTGCGGCAAATTATATTGCAATACCGCAAATTAGCCTGTGGCAAGGAGTTTTGCTTTGGGCAATGACCGCTTTAAGTATATACCTTATTAATAACCGCAGATTTGCAATATCATTCCAGCAGCCTACCGAATTAAGTGATGCCGAAATGCAAATTCTTATGAACAGAATACATATGCAGCAACAGGCACAAAAACTTAATGCTATGATAATGCAGTCTAATGATATTAAAATTATAAAAAAAGAAATCCAATCGGAAAATACAAAATCCGATTCTCAGGAAATATCTTCTGACTCTGATGAAAAGCAACAGTAAATATTATATTTTAAGGAGTAAATTTATGAAAAAGATTATTACAGCTGCAGTTGTTGCAGGTATGATTGTATCTTTAGGTGGTATAAGCACTATTGCTGCTGATACGACACCCGAAAGAGGAACAATATCCGTAAGTACTACTGCTAATGCGGAAATTTCACCTGATACGGTTGACATCAGCATTTCCGTTAAAACTAAAGATTCAAAATCTTTGCAAAAAGCATCTAATGAAAATAAACTTATCTCAGATAACGTTTATAACGCATTAAAAGATTTTATTAATTCTCAAAACGGAGATTATCTGAAAACTGCAGACTATAATGCAAGACCTGTTTATACTTACACGTCAAACAACAAAAAAATACTTGATAAATACGAAGTATCCAATAATATAATAGTTCATACAAAAAATATTGAACAGGCAGGTGCTATGATAGATAAAGCTATATCTCTCGGAGCTACTGATGTAAATGATTTAAGATTTTCCGTATCGAATTACGAGAAACAATGTAATGAACTTTTGGAAATCGCATCAAAAAAAGCCAAAACAAGAGCTGATATAACGGTTAAAGCATCAGGCTCATACATTACAGGGGTTAAGAATTTAAGTATAAGCTGTTCAGAAAACACTCCAAGCAGAGTTCAGTACAGATTAATGACAAATAAAATGGCAATGGCGAATGGTGCATCCTTTGAAGCAGATGCCGCTCCGTCAACACCTATTCAAAGCGGTGTCATTAAAATATTTGCAAACTTAAATGCTGTATACTTTATTAAATAAGTATAATTGAATATATACTAAAATCCGGATTATAATTTTATATAATCCGGATTTTTATTATTTAAAAACTGTTATAAATGACTTTAGCCTTCGTCCTGCTCCATCACCTTTTATGGACACAACGTGATATTTGTTTTTGTAATCCATTGAAGTAGAACTACCGCCATCTAATCCCATGGCTTTTTCAAAACCTAATTTTTTACATAATTCCTGAACTTCGTACATATCCATAGGATGTTCATCCGTAATAATCAAAATATGCAGATTTCCGTCTTTTAACCCTAACACGGTACGGGGAACTTTGTGCAAAACAGAACAAGATTCCCTGACTATCTCATCACCCTGTTTTTCAATAAAATATTCTTCCTCCAGTCTGAGTTCAGGCAAAATCAAAGGTCCGCCCTGCACAGATTCGACAATTGAACAGGAAAATTCTACCGGAGTATTATGCGGAACCATCTGAAATTCATACTTATTACCGTTGCATTCTACTATTCTAAACTCGGTACGGTTTAAAATCTTAGTCATATTATGTCTTAATGTCGGGTTTGCAAACAGATTTGAATTAAATACCGGGTCTTCAACGGTTTGCCTGTCCATCACAACGTAAGAAATGGTTTTTGCATTTGACGGATCAAAGAAGCCTGAATTTATTGTTAATTCAGCACCGCTAAGTTTATGAACTTCTTCATTAGTCATCAAATCCTGAGCCGCATACATTTTAATTTTCTTTTTAGCTTTACTCTTATCGACAACAATATGATAAATACCGTCATTATACTCAATCTCAATAGGTGCACTCTCAACGGCACAACCACACAAAAATAAACAAGACAATATACATATAATAAACTTTTTCATTTTCTACAAATCCTTTGACTTATAAAATGCAATAATACAAGCCGTAAACGCAATTGGCGGAAATGCGGCGGTTATAAGAGGGTGCAATACACCCTTTTCCGCAAGCAAATCGAAGAACGGCAATGTAATATAATACACAAATATACTCGCTATAGCTATAGCAAATCCAATCATACGCTGTTCTCTGGGTTTACTGAAGCCTAACAGCGTACCCATTATAGCCAGCAATACACATACAAAAGGATGTAAGAAACGTTGGAAATATTTGTTCAGCATATACTGATATTCTTCATCCATACCTTCTTTTTTGAGAAGTGATATATAATTTTTCATGTCTGAATTGGTAATCTCACGTTCTTTTTTAGTTGAATAAGTCATTAAAGTAAACGCATTTTTTGCAGATTCACCTTTCAGAATATCCATACTGTCAATATGCCCGATAGCCGTAAAAATACCGTCACTGGATATTTTATATTGTTTTATATCATTAAGCTTCCAATAATCACCTTTATACTCACCCGTAACAGCAGAATATATATTTGACAACTGGTGAACATCAGAATAAATCTTTGTTGAAAAATCCAAAACTATAACATTGTGCATAACATTTTCACTAAATGAAGAAACAACTACAGCCAATTTCGGAGCACCGCTCTCATCCTTTTGAGTATAAATGTATTGGGTAGAAGGATGAATATTCTTGAGTATTTTCAATATATTTTCCGATTTTGGAATTAATTTATCACAAGTCCAAAAACAAAGCCCCGTAACCAAAAAACTCAAAACAAGAACAGGCGCCAAAATTCTTTTGAAAGAAAGCCCGACTGCTCTGAATATAGTTAATTCTGAATCTTTTGACAGTTTATCGAAAGTAAACAATGCACCCAATAATAACCCTACAGGAAATGCCTTACCTAAAATTAACGGTACCTGACACAACAACACTATACATGCAACTTTTGCGGTATAATCTCCGTCTAAAGCATCTTTAATGGTATTTAAAAGCATTTCGGGAGCAATCCATACTACCGTAAAAAGCAATATTGCAACAAATGTTGCAACAAAAACCTGCTTAAAAATATATTTGTCATATATAGTAATCTCAGGAAGTAACTTCATTAGAGTTCAAAATCCTTTCCTAAATAAAACTCTTTTGCTACCGGATCAACTGCGACATCTGCACTTCTGCCCTGAATTTTAATTTTACCGTCAAATATTACATAAGCCCTGTCAGTAATTGACAACGTAGCTTTAGGGTTGTGGTCGGTAATAAGGATACCAATTCCTTTTTCTTCCGAAATTTTTCTTATATTATCCTTAATTTCACCTATAGCAATAGGGTCAATACCCGCAAACGGTTCATCAAGAAGAATAAAATCCGGACTTGCCGCAAGTGCTCTTGCAATTTCAACACGTCTTCTTTCGCCGCCTGATAAAGATATTGCGGAAGCAGAACGTAATCTTTCAATACCAAATTCATTAAGCAAAGTTTCAAGTAATTTCTTTTTCTCTGAAACAGTCAACTTGTCATTCATCTGCAATACAAGCTTTAAATTATCTTCTACCGATAATTTTCTAAAAATGGAAACTTCCTGAGGAAGATAACCGATACCCATTTTTGCCCTTAAATTCATTGGCATAGCGGATATATCCTCGCCGTTAAGCAATATTCTGCCCTTATTCGGCTTTATAAGACCTACAACCATATAGAACGTTGTAGTTTTACCTGCACCGTTAGGACCAAGCAAACAAACAACTTCACCTTTATTGACATAAAAAGATACGTCATTTACTACGCTGCGATCACCGTATATTTTTATAAGATTTTGAGCCTCAATTTTCATATATTCCCCTTAATCATGTATTATAATTTTACTTGAAATAAAATTACAATGCAAGGGAAAATAAACTATCTTGTAAACCCTGGAGGAGGAGTTTGCCGCTGAGGAAACGGCTGAGTAGAAAACCTTTGCTGAGGATTCATACCCTGCTGAGGCATCCCCGGCCTTGGCATTCCGGGCATTTGTGGTCTTTGCATTTGCGGCTGGGGCGGAGGAGCAGCCTGTTGCTGAGATTGAGGTTCTGCTTGTTCTTCTGGCACATTTTCCGCAACCTGATTTTCTTCAGGCATTATATCATTTCCGAGTCTTAATTGGTGCATACTTTCGCACGCTTCAAGAAATTCCGACTTTGACTCCTCAGGGAAATACCCTGACAATTTTTCCAAAAATTCCGGCGGAAACTCGGAAGTTTCAACCATCTTATCAATTATTTCATTTGTCAAAGGATACATATTTCTGTAATTTTTAATTAAAATTTGCTTGTTTTCAGCTTCTACCGGCTTTGGTGAATTTAATATTGTATCAGAAATTCTGTATGTTACATAATTCTTATCAAAATATACACCCGGATACTCTTTTAAAAATAATCTCAGAACCAAATCATAATCGGCTATCATTTTAAATTTCGGATCAAAATATCCTTCCTGAGCCAAAACCGACTTTTTAAATACCATACCCTGAAAAGCACATGGCATTACCTGAAATACATTGTACATCGTAGGTTCAAAAGCAAATACATAACCTTCCGGATGGATAGCATATGTGGTTGAAAATGTATATGCAGCATCGTATTCTTCCATAAGCTGAACAATATCCGTAAAAGCGGTAATATCATGGATAAAATCATCACAATTTAAAAATGCAACATACTTACCTCTTGCACGCATAATACCTTTTGTTAAAGCCTCAAATCTTCCGGTGTCAGGCTCGGTATAAAGCTGAATATACCCTTTACTCTTATAATCCATTAATAATTGAACCGTACCGTCTTTTGATGCTTTGTCAATAACCAAATGTTCAACATTCGGATAATTTTGTAAATTTAACAGTGTAGTTAACAAATTAAATTCATCAATTTTTTCATTATCAATTAGATTTGAAACCGGCGTTATTACGGTAACCAAAGGTAATTCTTCAGGCATACGACCTCCTATCCGTTGCCATTATAACATAAATAATAAAATGTAACAATATGTAAAGTTTTATAAAGAAATATAACAAATTTTTAAATTTTGGTGTATAATGTAAACAGGTTTAGGAGTTAAAAAAGAGAATATGTAAAAGGGGGTTCTTATGAGCGAGAGGTCCTTATCAGTCAGTCCTGTGATTGAACCGTTTGCGGGCGGGGTTATAGGATTGGGCATTGGCTATACGTTAGCACCAAGAAAATATTCACTAAAAAGACTATTAATTCTAAATGATGACAAATTTGAAAAGATTTATTCAAAAGATTTGGCAGAAAACATGTCCGACAAAGAATCGAAAGCTTTAGCTGCCATCAAAAATGCGAGAAAGGATTATCGGGAATCAAAAAATACCGTAATCAATCAGGTACGCCAAACTGCCTGCAACTGGAGAAAGAAATTTGAAAAGGTTGCAGTACCGGAAAACATGGAAAACAATCTTAAAGAAAGCAAAATTAATTTACAGCAAGCAATGAAAGAAACCGATTACATCGAACTTAACAAAAAATACAGAGCCGCAAAAGAAAATCTAAAGAAATCACCTGACAGTGAAAAACTTAAACTTGCATTAAATGAAGCTAATTCAGCCTTAGCAAATGCAAGAGCAATAATTTCATCAAAAATTGAAATTTACAGAACAAATGTCAGAAATATTACAAATGAAAAATTATTCCAGGTCAAAAACAATTCCGCAAGATATGCAGGTGTCAGAGAAGCGTATCATGATTTTCTTGCAGCACTTGCAAAGAGAAGAACCGTATCTTCAAATAAATTATTTGAACTTACTAACAACAAACAGCTTAAAAAGAGTTATGAAATAGTAAAAGACTTCTTGCCGAGAGCAAGAACGAAATCTGCTGCGACAGGGGCATTAGTGGTCGGAGCAATAACAACATTATGCATGGGACTTATCAATCGTTCTACAAGAAATGTTGCTTAAAATTTAACTCAAAACATTCTGACATACTAACCAAAAGAGCCGCATTGCGGCTCTTTCTATGTCTATCATTGTTTTTATAAATTGAAACTTATTCTTCAGACTCTGTGTCTTCTTCTTCAACAACTTCATCATGCTGAATATCCTCTTCATCATAAGCCTGTTGATTCATTTCTTCTTCTATTTCCTGCTGAAGTTCATCTTCATGCTCAAAATCATCTTCTACAATTTCTTCAGGTTCTTCATAAGTTTGAGCAGCTTCAGCTTTTTCCATTTGAGTTACGCTCTTAATATCAATCTTCCAGCCTGTCAATTTGTGAGCTAATCTAACGTTCTGACCTTCACGGCCGATAGCCAATGATAACTGGTCATCAGGAACAACCACCATAGCTTCATGAGCATTCTCATCATCAGCCATAATATCAACAGACACAACTCTTGCAGGAGATAGTGCATTTACAATATATTCAACAGGATCATCAGAATATCTTACGATATCAATTTTTTCGTTTTTCAATTCTGACACGATTGTTTGAATTCTGCTGCCTCTTGGTCCTATGCAAGCACCTACGCTATCGACTTCAGGGTCATTAGACCATACGGCTATTTTAGTTCTGTAACCTGCTTCACGGGAAATTGACTTAATTTCTACGATACCGTCTTCAATTTCAGGAACTTCAAGTTCAAACAATTCTCTAACGATTTCTGCGTGTGCATGAGAAACTATAACCTGAGGCAATCTTGTTGTTTCTTTTACGTTGAGAACAAATACTCTGATTCTGTTACCCGGTTTATAATATTCGCCCGGAATTTGTTCTTTCTGAGGCATAATAGCATCGGTTTTACCGATATTGACTATAACATTTCTGTTTTCAACACGCTGAATAATACCTGTAGTAAGAGTACCTTTTTTATCAAGAAATTCATTTAATACAAGATTTCTTTCAGCTTCACGGATTCTTTGCGTAAGCACCTGCTTAGCTGCCTGAGCTGCAATACGTCCAAATTGTTCAGGTGTAACCTCAAGTTTGACTTCATCACCTTCTTCAACATCTTCATCAATTTCTTTTGCTTCAGCCAGTGAAATTTGTGTTTCATCATCTTCAACTTTTTTGACAACAGATTTTGTACTGAATACGCCTATTTCACCGGATTGTTCATCCAAAATAGCTTCAATATTCGTAGCTTCTTTATTTCTCATATGTTTTTTGTATGCTGCAACCATAGCATCACATAATGAACTTACAAGAACATCTTTTGATATACCGCGTTCTCTTTCAAGTTCTTCCAGTGCTTCATTTAAATTTCCGCCACCAATTTTAATCATGTTTTTTCTCCTTTTTATTAATCTATATATAATTTAGCTGATTGAATGTTATTTCTTGGAATTACAAGCTCCTGACCGTCATCAAACCTCAGGAAGGTCAATCCGTCAGTATCATTGTAATCAATAATTTCACCCTTAAATATTTTCTCTGTTTCACCTTCAAGAGGTTCTTTTAGTTTTATTGAAGCACGTCTGCCCTTAAAGATTACAAACTCTTTATCCGACTTAAATTTTCTTTCCAATCCCGGAGAAGACACTTCAAGATAGTATTTTACCGGAATAAGTTCATCCAAAAAGTCACTCAAGCTTCTTGTTACACCCTCACAATCATCCAAAGTAACATCTTTTTCCGAAGAATAAAGATAAATTCTTAAAAACCATCTGTGGTTTTCTTTCACAAATTCAATCTCTATCGGGATATAGCCGAAACGCATAGCAGTATTTTCAATAAGCGGGGTTATTTTTTCCAAAATTTCATATCTGTTAATATCCTGCTTCATATCACACCATACCTTTCAGCATTTTATTAATTAAAAAAAGAACGAGGTGTCCCGTTCTTTTTTCTCGACAATACTGTCACTGAAAATATTTTACTTTAAATTAACCTATTTGTAAACCTATAAGTAAAGAAAAGTAAACATCAAAATTATTGCTGTTCATCAGGCTTTTTGGCTTGAGTCAACTTCTCTTTTTCTTCATTTTTCATCATTTCTTTTCTTCTTGATTCCTGTTCTTTTATTGATGAATTAAGCGTACTCTGCTGTTGCTGCAATTCACTGACAGCAGCTTTTGCACCTTTATATTCCGAGTCATTTTTATTATAAGCTTCTTGTGCCTTATTAGCTTCCTCAGTTTCCTTATCTGCAAATTTTTGAGCATCACTTGCAAGAGAAGTTTCTTTTGACTCTGCCTCTTTAGCTTCTTGATATTTAGCTTCGTATTCTTTTACTTTGCCTTCGAGTTTTGTATTTTCCTGTTCTAATTTAGTATTTTCCTGCTCCAATTTAGTATTAGCATCTTGAAGATTCTTCCTGTTAGTTTCTAATTCAGATTTTTGTTTCTTATATTCCGCCAAATCTTTCTTATATTGAGCCTGCTCCGCAGCACTTGCATTACTGCCCGGTGCTTTAGGCTCTTTCAGATTCGATAATTGACTTGAGATATCAGATATTTTATTTTTATTCTGGCTAATTGTATTATCATTAGTCTGCATTGTATTAGTATTACTGTTTATTCTTGTATTATAGCCTTCAGCAGCACCTTTTGCCTGTGCAGCATTTTGCTTATATTTTGCGGCAGCATCGTTATGGGTTTTAACTTCTTTTGTTGCAGCTTTTGCTTGTTTTGCTTCCTGTTTAGCGGCAGCTTTAAGCCCTGAATTTGCAGCTTTCTTTTCGGCAACTTGTGCATTTGCATTTGAAATTTTATCATCCATTGCTCCGGCTTCATCTTTCGCACTGTTTATTGCACTACCAAGCTCAGCCGAATTTTGTGCTTTTTCCATATCATTAACAGCAGAACTTGAGTTACCCGGAGAAGCCCCGGCAGATGTTGACGAATCAGCTGCTCTAGTAGCGGCTTTATTATTTGCAGAAGCAGGGGTAGCCGCACCACCGGATGTAGGTTGTCCGCCAGCCGAACTTGCAGCAGCCTCACCGCCGCCTGTTTTTGATGATTTTGAGAATAATGAAGCTATACTTTTACCGAGATCCACACCGTTTGAAACAATTCCGGCAACACCTTGAATACCGGCTGCAACTCCTGCGGCTTTTTGCCAAAAACTTTCTTTTATTTGCGGATGGGTCTTTTCATATATATATCTTTCCATCTCGGCATCACGCTGCGCTTCACGGAGTCCGCTTCGCCTGTTACCTCCGGTAGAACCCGGCATACGGGAAACCCCGTAATTCGCATCACCGGTTAACTGCATTCTTTTTATGTCGGCACGTTCAGCCTCTTTATTCCAATATCCTGAACTTACATAATTATTATCTCGGGTAAAACCGTTTGAATTCGTAGCTCTTGAAGTTGTGGAACCACCATAACCATGACTCACAAAATTACTGGATTTTTTTGCGACACTGCCGTCATTTGTGGTTGTACCTGTATTTTTGATGTTAAATACCGAACTGTTTGCATCCCAATTATTAGTTGAAAGAGAATTTGTTTTGGACAAGTTTTCGGCAGCAGTCTTACCGACGGTATTTTGTACGCCGGAAGCTCCTCCCTCGCCCGCCTTTTTGGCGGCGATATTGGATTTTATGTTGGCACTAGAATTCAAAGAAGTCTGAATGCCGGGTCTGAATCTAAAATCCATACTCATGACTTGTACTCTCTCTATTCTTTTTCATGTATATAAAAAATTTCCAAAAGCATGAATTTCAGTGCTTTTGGGTTTTGTTACATATCTTTACAATAAAAATTTTTAAATTTTAGGACTGCTGAAATTTTAATATATTAACTTATAAAAATAATTTAACCTTCAATTTCCTGACCGTCTTTTATATATATTTCCTTAACCGGAGTTGCTGATTTTTCATCAAATTTTTCTACCTTTAATGCCTTTTCCGGTTCGTAACCATTGGCACCGTATGTTATTCTTTTTATCTTACCTGTCCCGGGGAAGAAATCTATATCCTTTATTACTGTATTATTTTCACCCTTCAGCAAATAACTCTTTATAATGCCCTTATTATCATAATTAATGTCAGCATTATTTAATACTTTGTATACATAATCTAATGATTTGTCAGGATTATAATAATAAAAGGACTCCCTTTCAGAAATGTAAATTAATCTGAAATTACCTTTATTGAATCTTATCCAAGATTCACAGTTGTACTTGTCGTTAGCAGAATAAATCCACACAGAATCAAGGTTACCATTCTCATCATATTTAATCGTTTGCCTCCTGCCATCTTTCAACACCAGTTCTTTTCTTGCTTTTGGTTCAGCCTTTAGTTCAAATTTTGAAAAATCATATCCCATTTTTTCAATATCTTCAACAGTAGGAGCTTTAACAGATTTCAAATCTTCACCGATTAAAGGTAAAGTTCTGTCTATTTTTGCATTAATTGCATCCTTTTCAGCCTGAGAAATTGTTGGAGCTTTTGGAACTTCTGTTTTCGGTTGTTCAGGTTTTGGTTGTTCTACCTTTGGCTGCTCTGCTTTCGGTTGTACAGATTCTTTACCACCACCATTAATCTTTGAAGCATTTTTTATCCGTTCAAATTCTTCTGCTGAAATTTCGTCTATCACGATACCGTCATCAGCTTTACCTGAACCTGCAACATTATCAGCAAATTTACCTGAATCGTTCCCGGTACCGCCGCCTAGAGCCTTTTCTATTGTAGAACCAAGTTTACCTTTACGTCCCGCAACACCTAATCCTATAAGTATAGCAGCCGCACTTAATCCGATTGACCAGTTTCTTACTTTATGGCTTTTCTTTTCAGGTTCAACATCCGACACTGCTTCATTTTTTGTATCCTCGACAGCAACTTCCGACTTGGAGTTATAAGCCTCAATCGTTTTTGGCTGTAGATTATGAACTTTGTTTAATACCGGAGAATTTAAACCCACACCTTGAATAGACATGAAAAACCTTTCATAAGTTCTACACATATATATTAAAACAAAATTATCAGTAATTTTGCCATCTAATAAATAATATTTTAAGTTTTATTAAAAAAGCCATTACTAAAGATTTTTGGTCTTTTTGTAATGGCTCTTAAAATTTTCTGAAAATTTATATTTTATTTTTTGTCTTTGTGTTCAGGTTTACCGGCAGATACGGGAGTTACATCAATACCGCTGTCAACCTTACCCAAAATCTGCGGCAATTCTATTCCTGCCTGATTAGCCAAATCATGCATAGCAGGAAGTGCTTTAATCAAATCTTTCATAAAGTTTGCCGTTGTAGAACCGTTTGAGGAACCTGCTCCGCCATCCCAAACAGTAATCTTGTCAAATTTGATATTTTTAATTGCATCAACCTGTTTTGCAACAATATCTTCAATTTTTTCAATCATCAGGAAGCTTGTAGCAATTTCAGGACGGTTATTACTGATTTTAACGAGTTCTTCATAACCTTTTGCTTTAGCCTCAAGAACAGCTTTCACACCTTCAGCTTCCGCAAAGTATTTAGCTTTAATTGCATCAGCTTCACCTAATGCGATACGTCTTGCTTTTTCAGCCTCGGCATCAGCCTGAACCTGAATTTTAAGTTTTTCAACTTCTTGTCTTGCAAGTTCTTCCTTCTTTAATTTAGCTTCTTCCTGTTCTTTCTGAGCTAATAATACATCACGCTGAGCGTTTGCCTTTGCGACTTCCCCTTCACGGAACGCATCAGCCTGTTTTACCGCTAATGTTGCATTATATTCTGCAATATTCGCTTTTGAAATATTTTCACCTTCGACTGCCTGAGCCTCTAAATTAGCTGTTTGAATACGCTGTTCTTTTAAAGCTTCCGTTTTACCGATTTGAGTTTGTGCTAATTGTTCAGCAACCTGAACTTCTCTCACTTTGTCAGCTTCAGCCTCACCTATAACAGCAGATGAATTAATATTCGCAGTTTGTACACGCTGTTCTTTTTCCGCATTAGTTTTCCCGATTAAAGTTTGTGCGGTTTGTTCGGCAACCTGAACTTCTTTTTCTTTATTAGCTTCCGCTTCACCGACAGCACCGAGTTTTTCCTGTTGAGCAACTTCAACTTTAGCTTTATTGATAGCTTCCGCTGCTGCTTTTTTACCTATTGCATCAATATAGCCGGATTCATCGGTAATATCTTTGATATTTACGTTAATAATTTCAAGCCCGATTTTATTCAGCTCGGTATTAACGTTTGCATTAATTTGCTCCAGGAATTTTTCTCTGTCCTGATTAATTTCTTCAATAGTCAAAGTAGCAATAGCCAAACGTAATTGACCGAGAATAATATCACTTGCCTGAATTATAATTTCGTTTTTAGTCAATCCTAACAGTCTTTCTGCCGCATTAATCATGATATTTTCGTGAGTTGAAATACCGAAAGTAAATGTTGAAGGTACGGCAACACGGATATTACCTTTTGAAAGTGCACCCTTCAAATCAATGTCGGTAGTCATAGGTTCTAATGACAAAACACCGTAATCCTGGATAAGCGGAATGACAAAAGTACCGCCTCCGTGAACACATTTTGCAGTCTTATCACCGCCTGTTTTACCGTAAACTACGATAATTTTGTTTGACGGACAACGTTTGTACTGATTTGCAATAAAAATCAGCAGTGCCAACAGTATGAGCACCGGTGCTCCTATTACTGTCATTAAAGTAATGAAATCCATAGTAATCTCCTTTATACTTTTTCTATGTACAATTTATTATTTTCGTATTTTATAACCTTAACCTGCTCAAAGGCATTTATAGCCTCATCTGTATCATTAAATGCAGGCTCGATTGAAAGCTGATTATTTATACTTATCTCGATTTGACCGTCGGATTTAGGTTCAAACTTAGTATAAGCTTTACCAACGCAATCAACAGCCTTCGATAAATCTTTTGTAACCTTTTTGTTTAATTTTTTCACACAAAACATTAAATATGAAGAAACAAACATCAGGAATAATCCAAATACTACTGACAATATAACAGCATACAGAGTTCTGATTTCCCATACTTTTATGCAGGACAACCCCATCCAGCCAAATCCCATCAAAAAAGCAAGAATAGATTGTATTGATATAAAATCAAATGACTGATCAGTTTCAAATGATGAATTAAAATCCGTATGAACCTCTGCATCACCGCCAAATATTGCAAATATTGACATTTTTATTATAAAAAATATCGTTGAAAACAATGCTATATAATAATAAACAGCCAAAACACTTTCTGAACTTATAATTTTCATATAAAACTCCTTTTTAAAGCATTATGACAAAATCAATATGCGTTGTAATCATATATTTAATTGAGTTTATTTAAGGAAATAATTGAAAAATAAGTAATTTCATGCTAGAATAACAGTGAATTAGGGAGTGTTTTTTTATATGTCAAACAACAATGAGAAAAAAAACAAATCATATACAGTAAGAACCGCAGAACAATTTAATAAATGGAGAGCTTTTTTTCAGGTTTTGGTATGTAAAATGTTTTACATGATACGATTCAAGATTGTATACCGCCTTGAAGTACACGGGATGGAAAATGTACCAAAAGATAATGAATACATAATATGCCCAAACCACCTTTCCACACTTGATCCACCGCTTATTGTAGGAGTATTTCCGAGAAACATTGCATTTATGGCAAAAAAAGAACTGTTCGACATCAGATTTTTAAGATGGTGGCTTGACTGGCTCGGAGCATTTTCCGTAAACAGAGAAAGCCTTGCCCCATCCACTGTCAAAACAGTATTGGGTATAAAAAAGAGCAAATGGGTTCTTGGAATGTTTCCTCAGGGGACAAGAGGTATTCCCGGCGAAATAAGAGGAATATCAAAGGGTTTTGCAGGTTTGGCAAAGATTACCAAATGTGCAATATTACCTGTAGGAATTATAGGAACAGATGAAGTAAAAAGATTACCGTTCAGCGGAAAAATTATTGTTAATATAGGCAAACCTATTCCGTGGAATGATGATATAGATGTAATGGTCAACAGCTGGATTGAAGAAATTCAAAAACTTTCAGGATTTAAGTATATACCTGAAGAAAAAGAAACAGGAGTAACTAATGGGTAAAGAAAAAGAAGTAAGAAATTATAACAGACGATATGCAAAAGAATACGGTTTTTGGCGTTCGTTATGGTATGTAATTTTTTTATACGGAGTCACAGTACCGTTTTTTGCTTTATTTTATGATTACAAAATAACGGGACAGGAAAATCTGTCAAAAGATATATTTAATTCTAAATATATTTACTGCGGAAATCATGTTTCAATATTCGACCCATTCCTTATCCCTTTTGCAACAAAAAGATTAATGGCATGGATGGCTAAAAAAGAATTGTTTAATCCTGATGAAAAATTCAGCAAACTTATCATTTCACTCGGGGCTTTTGCAGTGGACAGAACAAAACCTGAAATTGCAACCTTCAAAACTGTGAGAGATATTTTCACAACAAAATGGGCATTGGGAATATTCCCTCAGGGAGGTACAAGACCTTACGGCAAGTTAGATGAAATAAGACGAGGATTTTCAGCAATTGCCAAAAATGCCAAAGCCGATATTGTTCCCGTAGCTATTGCGGATTTCTCGGGATACCCGAAGTTATTCCCGTTCACAAGACAAAAAGTAAGTTTACATATTTGTAAACCAATCTCATATAAATTACCGGCAGATGAAATAGAATATCTTTGGTGCGAAGCTATTTCTCAGCATGCAGATTACGAAAACTGTTTCCCGAAACCGGAAAGTATGAAAGAAGAAGAAACCGTAACGGTTTAGTTAAGTTATATATTCTATAAAAAGAGATTGGTTAAGTATGCCAACCTCTTTTCGTGAAAATTATTCCTAAACCTAAACTGTCTGAACATAGAGTTCTATATCTTCGTCGGAAATCATCTCTGTAACGGCTACAAGTATCCGGGCATCATCCAGTTTTATACCACCTGATATATTTACCAGTTCAAGCTGTTTCAAATATTCATCTGCATTGTCGGTTTCAACAACAAACTCGTTGTAAAAGTTTCTGTTTTGTATTTTATAACCTTTTGCCTTTAATTTATCAGCAAGCAAATGAGCATTCTTTGCAGACAAATAACCTGCCTGTCTGAAACCCTTTTCGCCCATTACAGATAAATACGCAGTAACCAATAAACCGATAAGAGCCTGATTTGAACAAATATTACTTGTTGCTTTCTCTCTTTTGATATGCTGTTCTCTTGTCTGGATAGTTAATGTAAAGGCTTGGTTGCCATCTGCATCCACAGTCCGTCCGGCAAGTCTGCCCGGCATCTGACGCATATATTTTTCTTTACAAGCGATTACACCTGCATGAGGACCTCCAAAACTCATAGGAATACCAAGCGTCTGGACATCTCCGACAACAATATCTGCCTGAACAGGTGGTTCCAACAATGAAAGTGATGACAAATCAACACATGCAATTAACAATGCACCCTCAACCTCAGGCAATTTTTTTATTTCACCATAATAATCAGGGGTTTGAACAAGCACGCAAGCATAATCAGAAACATTTTCCGGAACTTCATCAAATAAATCAAATTTTATCCCGCTTGCCCAGGTATAAGTTTTTATAACATCCAAATATTCAGGGTTGATATTTTTATTTATCAAAGCCTTATCTTTTTTGGAAATTCTTACTGCCATCAAAACAGCTTCAGCACAAGCGGTAGCACCGTCATAAACAGTAGCATTGGCAATATCCATGCCTGTCAATCTTGCAATCATTGTCTGAAACTCGTACATAATCTGCAATGTACCCTGAGAAATTTCTGCCTGATACGGGGTATAAGCAGTTAAAAACTCCCAACGCTGAGCAATTTGACTTAAACATGCAGGAACAAATTTATTATAAACACCCCCGCCTTTAAAATCTATGAAATCAGATTTATTTTCTTTTGCGAGAGCCTTAATTTCACGTTGGGCAGCAATTTCGCTGCAGGGTTCATCTAATTTCAGCTCAGACATTTTTGCCATATCAGGAATTTGCTTAAACAATTCGCTGATACTATTCAGCCCAATATCTGATAACATTTTATTTTTTACTTCATCATTATGTACAAGAAAATTTTTCATTACAAATTATTCCACTTCTTCTTTATAATCACTGTATTCCAACAAATCATCCTGCTCAGAAGCATCACCTGTAGGGTTAATTTTCACAAGCCATCCTTTTTCATAAACATCTTCATTCAAAGTTTCAGGTGATTCAACAAGAGCAGTATTTACATCAGTAATTTCACCGCTGATTGGCATATATATTTCAGATGCAGCCTTGACAGATTCAATCGCCGCAAAAGAATCACCCTTAGCAAACGTTGTACCGCTTTCAGGCAATTCTAAAAACACTATATCACCCAACTGTTCTACAGCATAATCTGTCAAACCAACAGTATAAGTGCCATCATCATTTTTTAAAATGTACTCGTGTGTTTTTGTACACAATATTTTTTCGGTAATACTCATAAAATCTCCTTATATAATACTAATTTCTAATCTTATTCCTTTTGTTTATAAACGGTTTTTTAACAACCTCAGCATCATGCAATTTTTCTCTAATCATAACCTGAACAACGCTGCCTGTGGAAATATCGCTTATATTTTTCACATAAGCAAGTGCAATATTACATCCTAAAACAGGAGAAATACAACCGCTTGTTACAATACCAACTTTTTCACCATTAAAATACACTTCGTAACCGTGCCTTGCAATATTTTTATCCAGCATTTTTATACCGACAAGCTTTTTATTCCCACCGTTTGCAAGCTGTGCCATAATAACTTCTTTACCGTTATAATCTTCTTTTTTATCCTTAGCAAGCGACCAACTTAAACCTGCCTCTACAGGAGTTGTATCTTCATCCAAATCATTCCCGTACAAATGCAATGCAGCTTCAAGCCTTAATGTATCTCTTGCCCCAAGCCCTATTGGTTTTATTCCAAAAGGTTTTCCGTACTCAAGTACCTTATCCCATAATGCAGGAGCAATATTATTTTCCACCAACAATTCATAGCCGTCTTCACCTGTATATCCGGTTCTTGAAACAAGAATATTATAATCAAGAATTTTTGCAGGTTTTATTGTAAAAGAATCCTGATGTGTACTTAATCCCATTGTTCTTAATAATTCATCCGCCTTTGGACCCTGAACAGCAAGAAGCGAATAATTATGTGATTGATTATCAATTTTCACATCATAACCATTACTGTTTAGGCTCATCCAATTAACATCTTCATCAATTCTTGAAGCATTACATATTATCAGATAAGAATTTATACCAATCTTATATATAATTAAATCATCTATAAGACCGCCCTTTTTATTCGGCAGCTGACAATATACCGCTTTTTCATACTCTAATTTTGAAATATCCTGAGGAACTATACTTTGTAAAAATGCCAAAGATTCTTTACCGGAAACAAAAACTTCACCCATATGAGATACATCAAAAAGTCCGACAGCTTCTCTTACAGTATTATGTTCTTCGACAATAGTTGTGTACTGAACAGGCATATGCCAACCTGCAAAATCAACCATTTTGGCACCAAGTGCAATATGTTTGTCATGCAAAAACGTTTCTTTTGTCATGCTATTTCCCCCTAACCTATTTCCATTGTCGTAGCTTTAATATTATTTGTCAATAAAAAAGCCACAAAAAGTGGCTTAGTGTTACATTTTTTTGTATAAATCTATCTGTTCCTGAGTTAATTTTTTAGGAAGAACTATCTTTATCCTTGCATTAAGATATCCATATCCGCCCGATTTTGTCGGCAAACCTAAATTTTTCAATCTTAACATTTTGCCTGTAGAAGTCATTGGCGGAATCTTAATACCTATATTCCCGTGCAGGGTCTTTATTTCCTTGCGACAGCCCAATACCGCCTCCGGAGGAGTAATTTCAATATCTTTAGTCAAATTTACACCGTCAACCTGATACTCATTATCATTATATTGAATAACCAGATATAAATCACCTTTTTGACCAAACTGGTCTTCTTTTCCTTCGCCTTTAAGCCGTATTTTTTGACCTGCATTCACCTCAGGCGGAATTTTAACTTTTATGGATTTGGAATTACGCCTGATACCCGTACCTCCGCATGCAGAGCAATAACCCCCGCCCGGAGGACATTGTGTGCACTTTTCCATATCAGAAAAGCTGACACTAACAGGTTTTTGATTAAAAACATCTTGTGCCGTTATATTTAAAGTTTTTGTAATATCTAAATTTTCCTGCGGTTGCGATGATTGGGACTTTCTTCTGCTGCGAGATGAAGTACGCTGCTGCTGAGCGCCACCCATACCGCCGAAATCAAAGCCTCCAAAATTCATTCCGCCCATTCCTGCCTGATGTGCTGCACCGCCCCCCATCATATCACCAAACAGAGAACTGAAAAAATCGGAAAAACCTCCCATATTTTGACCGCCGAAATTAAATTCATAAGTCTGACCATTTCCTCCAAAACCGAAGTTTTCAAAGCCCGGAGGGGGAGTATAACTCTGACCGCCCTGCCAGTTTGCACCAAGACTGTCGTATCTTTGACGTTTATTCTTATCGCCCAAAACTTCATAAGCTTCATTTATGTCTTTAAATTTAGCCTCGGCATCCTTAGTTTTATTTACATCAGGATGATATTTTCTGGCAAGCTTTCTGTATGCTGATTTTATTTCAGAATCACTTGCACCACGCTTTACTCCCAATATTTCATAGTAATCTTTATATTCCATATTTTTATAATTCTCCTTATAACTATATGATAATATAAAATTCTTCCAAACCCCAAAACCTTAATGTTTTTATAATGTTTTAAAAAAGGATACGCCCTTCAACGTATCCTTTTTAATTTAATAATTTATGCACCGTGGCATTTTTTGAATTTTTTACCGCTTCCGCAAGGACAAGGGTCATTTCTGCCAATCTTCGATAAATCTATACCCTCCGGAAGTTTTGGTTTTTCTTCTTCTTCTTCAATCAAACCTAACGTGCTTGAAAAAGCCTTTGATTTATACAGGACAGTCGTTGAAGAATAAATTTTCTGCTCCAAATATCTTGATTTATATTTTTCCAAGAGCTCCTTTAACGTATAATCAGTCTTTTTCAAACCGTTAATAACAGGCAAAAAGTTTTTATGTTTTTTTGCTGCCCGCTTGATAAGATTAGCTGAAAACTTATCATTAGTTAAAAAGTACCAGATACATTTATCGTAATTTTCAATATCGGAAGGATTAGATGCTTCAAATATTTTATTAAATGTTCCCCAAAACGGAACAGCATACATACCCAACTCTTTGTCATAAATTATACCTACATCATAAGTTTCTTTATGAGAAGAAAATCCGCCTAATGAATTTTCCAGGAAATTATCATATGAATTATTAAACTCGGAAACATTAAAATATTTATACGTTTCAGGTTCTTCAATAAGCTTTTTATAATCAGATTTTACACCATCTTCAGCAAAATCATTAAATACACCTATTAATTCGTCAGCATGCTTATTTATAGTAAGAATTTCGTCTGCACCAAAGAAGTCCATAAATTTTTCGTAAACTTCTTTAATATCCTCTTCAATTTCCTCTTGTTTTTCAGGATTATCAAGATAAACAATTTCAGGATTTTGAATAATTTTTGCAACAGAGAATCTGTAAGCATCATCTCTCCTTGTGGTAGGAAGAACACCGGAAATTTCTAATAAATAAGTTTCTTTATCAAAATTCATGATTCTTGCAACCACATACTGACCGCTGCCTAAGCCTCTGAAATTTGTCATTTTTATCAATGATGTTACTGTATAGGATTTTTCGTTGATAATATTATATAATTCAAACCCGTTTTTCAGTATTTTTTTTACTTCAAAAACAGATGAAACCGCTTTATCAATACTTTTAACAATTTTTTTATCACTAGCACTTAAATCAGCTTTCTCCAAATATATAGACGGAATAGACTTATATGTTTCACCTAACTTACGTTCAAAAATATAATTAAAACAAGCCGCCTGAAAATTTATCGCACCTTTTCGATTTCCGCCGATAGTTTTGATATATTCCTGAAAATCAGGTTTAACTTCATTATCAACTTGAATAAAATTTGCAATCGCTTTGACGGTATCATTTATCTCTTGAATTTTGTCTGCTACAGGCATACATATCCCCCTTCTTTATGTGTATAAATTCTATATTAAAATAAGGAAATTTTCAATAGTTATGTTACTATCCTCAAATAATCTCTGATATTATCGACACAACCTCTTTTGAAATATCGGTTACGGTTCTGTTTGCATTGATAACCTTAACTCTTTCCGGCTCATTTTTTGCTATGTCAAGATAACCGTTACGGACTTTATTAAAAAATTCAATTCCGGAAGATTCCATTCTGTCCATCTCAGCACCGACACGGGACATGGAAGTTTCAACATCTATATCAAATACAAAAGTCAAATCAGGTTTTTTACCATCCGTTGCAAGCAGATTCAATACACTTAACTGCTCAATATCAACTCCTCTGCCGTATCCCTGATAAGCAATTGTACTATCAGTATGCCTGTCACATAAAACGATTTTACCCGACTCAACGGCAGGATTAACAATCTTATCAATATGCTGGGCTCTATCAGCCAAGAATAAGAAACTCTCAGCTCGGGATGATACCTCACCGTCATAATGCAACAAAATTTCTCTGATTTTTTCGCCAAGTCCTTTTGCTCCGGGTTCTCTTGTTATAACAATTTCATAACCATGATTTTTTAAATATTCAGACAATAACTTCAGCTGGGTAGTCTTACCGCAGCCGTCTACACCCTCAAATGTAATAAATAAACCTTTATTTGCCATATCATTATTCCTTAATTAATCTGTTATAATGCTCACTGTAAAAATCACCAAATCTGTCTTCTAAAATCGTCTGACGACACTTTTGGGAAAACTCCACAAGAAACTGAATATTATGAATTGACAGCAATGTCGCCGCTGTAGCCTCCTGACACCGGAAAAGATGTCTTATATAAGCTCTCGAGTGATTTCGGCAGGCATAACAATTGCAACCTTCGACAAGCGGTTTATCATCATCCCAAAATGCCTTGTTTTTAATATTCTTTTTACCATCCCAAGTAAAAAACGAACCATGTCTGGCATTACGGGTAGGCAAAACGCAATCAAACATATCAATTCCGTTTTTGATACCGTCAAGCAAATCCTCCGGAGTCCCGACCCCCATAAGATAACGAGGCTTTGCAGGAGGCAAAAGCGGTGCCGTAAATTCTACAAAATGATTTTTTATATCCGCAGGTTCACCCACACTAACTCCGCCTATGGCATATCCTACAGTATCATAAGTAGAAATAACCCCTGCACTCTCTTTTCTTAAATCATCAAAAAATGCGCCCTGAACTATCGGAAATAAAGCTTGTCTTGGATTAGTTTTAGCTTCAAAACATCTGTCCAGCCATCTGTGAGTCCTTTCCATGGCTGCTTTAGCCGTTTCATAATCACAAGGATACGGAGCACATTCATCAAATGCCATAATAATATCGGCACCTATATCCTGTTGAATTTCCATAGATGTTTCAGGGGATATAAAATGCTTCTTCCCGTCTTTTGGGTCACGAAATTCAACACCATCCTCCGTTATTTTTCTCAAATGAGAAAGTGAGAACACCTGAAATCCTCCTGAATCCGTTAAAACCGGCTTGTGCCAATTCATCCATTCGTGAATACCTCCGAACTGCTTTATTAATTTTGTTCCTGCCCTCAAATAAAGATGGTAAGAATTTGCAAGAATTATTTGAGCCCCTGTATCCGTAATCTGGTCTGAAACAAGAGCTTTCACGGCTGAATTTGTACCGACAGGCATGAAAATAGGAGTTAAAATCGTCCCGTGCGGAGTATCAAATACCCCTGCCCTGGCTCCTGTTTGCTTACAAGTATGGACAAGCTCATAATTAAAGTAATCATGAGCTTTATCACGTTTTATATAATTTTTAAATGTCTGTCCATTATCCACAGTATACTGCTTTCTTTTAGCCTAAATCTTCAATTACACTTTCAGCCATATTATTATATTCATCGCAAAGTTCTTCGGGTTTGAAGTAAATTGAAATTTCTCTTTCTGCACTTTCAGGGGAATCTGAGCCATGAACAACATTATATTCCATAATTAAAGCGTAATCTGCTCTTATTGTACCTACTTCTGCAACCATAGGATCGGTTTTACCCATCAAGTGTCTTGCACCTGCAATAACGTTATAGCCTTTCCATACCATAGCTACAATAGGACCGCTCTGAATGTACCTTAAAAGTCTTTCGTAAAAAGGTTTACCCTTATGCTCACCATAATGTTTTTCTGCCATTTCCTGTGTAACATCAAGCATTTTTAAACCAATAAGTTTAAAACCCTTATTCTCAAATCTTTTAATAATCTCTCCTACCAAACCTCTTTTTACACCATCAGGTTTAACGGCAATAAAAGTTCTCTGTTCTTCAGGCATAATTTTCTCCTTATTTAAATATCCCTTGGATAATGATAGCACAAAAAACAGGAATAGTCCAATTTATTATAATTTATCTTTTTATCAAATTTCCTTTACTGTTCCACCAGTATGTCTTTTGCGAAACGATATTACCGTCTTTATCTTCCTTATATTCGGTTTTTTCAGCATTCTTATATTTGCCTTCTGTGCTATAGAAAATATTTATATCATTGTTCGTCTGCTTTGAAACATCTGTTAATTTACCTTGACCATCATAAGAAAGCGTTACAACATTATTATCTTTATCGTATTCATTAATACCAAAATTATCAACTTCACCCTTGCTATTATATTCAATCAAACCTTTTTGATTCCCGTTTTCATCATAATCACGTCTGTAAATTGCAGATAACTTACCCTCTGCATTATAATCCATCATAATAGCAGGCTCGTCATCTTTGTATTCATACTTCAATACAGAAGATACATTACCTTGTTCATCATAGAAAAGTTCTTCTTCAGGATTATGATTGCACAAACTGCTTTTATCCGCATAAACTTTTTCAACCCTGCCGTCAGAATCATATAAATAGAATCTGCCATCAGACAACTGCAATATTTTACCTGCATTTTCTTTATTTTCATCATATTTTGGGATTTCAGTCTTTGCGTACAAATACATTGCTTCAGTAGTGACATTTTCCGGTACTTGAGCAGTTTGTGGTGCATTTATATCCGAATTATCAATATGAACGGGAATATCTCGTTTAAAATTATCCAATAAAGTCCTCCAGTTCTTCCAGTCGACTTTCCCTGAATCTTTTTTCGAAGCATAATAATTAAGACTTTTTGAAGCCTCATCAGTATTTATAAAATAAGAAACAGCTTTACCTTTACTATCGGATTTTTTAATAAAATTATTCCAGACACTAGCCTTAATCTTACCATCTTTTTTACCATCCATTACATCCAATTCATCAGCTAATTGCCTGTTCCAGCTAATATTACTTCTCTGATTCAAAGCAGCTACATTCATTTCTTCCATTTATATATCCCTTTAAGTAATAAAATATCCCTTACATTAATAAAAAAATTTTTAACTGAAAAATTGCCTTTTTCTCTACATAACTACATTGCCGCATCGTAAACAGCCTTTTGGCAAAGAGATAAACGATTTACAAAAATACATATACTATAACTGTTTATTAATCTGTGAAAAATACCTTTTTAACATAAACAACATCATTACGCATAAAGCAATGGCAGAAGCAATTAAACCAATCCAGAAACCCCTCAATCCCATATTATATTTAAATGCTAAGTTATATCCCAACGGAATTGATATTAACCAATAAGCGATAAAACTTGCAACAAGTACGATATTTGTCTTTTTTATACCCTTACATACACCTGACAGGGAAACCTGCAACCCGTCAAATATCTGAAATCCTGCCAACAAATACAATACAGGAACACAAATAGCAATTAAACCAGGGTCTTTTGTAAATAAACCCGCTAATGCTCTCGGGAAAGAAACAAATATAATAGCACTGCATATCATAAAGCCAATACTCATCATTGTGCCTAATTTAGCATACTGTTTTAAATCCGCATAGTTTTTGGCACCGTTGGCAAAACCTACCTTTACCGCCATAGCACTTGATAATGCAAGAGGAATCATAAAAGACACCGTTGTTAAGGTGCAAATAAGATTTTGAGCTGCGGCATAAACTCCTGCGACTCTCCCCATTACAACGGCAACAAAATTAAACGCAACAAACTCAACCAATATTGCAGCCGACACAGGTAACCCTATTTTTACCAACTGCTTATAATAGTTAAAATCAGTATAATTATTTAATCTCATTATTCTGAAACTATACACTAAAAGTGCAATTCCCATAAAATATCTTACGATGAAACTTGCCCAAGCAAGCCCGACGACACCCAATGACGGAATCGGACCGAACCCGAAAACTAGAATTATATTTAAAAAGATATTTAAAAAAACAGCAATAAATGTCAAAAGATTGGGGAATATTACTATTTCAAATGATTGTAAAAACTCTTTTACTGCAGCATGAAGATACCCCCCAAAAGTAGCAAATGCCGTAATCAGCATATATTGTTTTATCATAGGAACTAATACAGGGTCATAATGTAAAAAATCAATTAACGGAATTACTCCTAATATCGCCAGCATGACAATACAGGAAGTAAGAAATGCAAATCTCAGGGTAGGATAGAAATATCGTTTTGTCTGCTTATGTTCACCTCTATAATTAGACAGTAAGGGTGAAATACTAACAAGTATTCCTATTCCAAAAGTCTGAATACAATTGGTTATAGCCGTTGCAATACTAATTGCGGCAAGAGTATTAGTAGAGTGCCTGCCTGCGATAAGTACATCTCCTGCCCCTATCAAAATAAATCCTAAGTTTCCCATAATTATTGGCAGGGCAATGCGTAAAAGTTCATTTATATAATATTTTACCGGCTGTGTCATACCTCCGATTATATCATAAAATAAATTCTTAGGAACCCGTAAGGGTTAAAATTACGGCACCTGCAACCATAATTAAGGTTCCGAACAATTTTTTACCGATTTGAGTTTCCTCAAAACATTTCCAACCCAAAATAACACTAATAAGTGCTGACAACTGAAATAATGCAAGACCGTAACCAACTTGAATTTTTGAAAAAACATAATTTGTACTTAATTGCATTAAACCCATCATCGCCACAAGTCCAAAGAAATAACCAAATACAATTTTATTTTTTACTGCTTCTCTATTCACACCCCTTAAAGAAAATAATCCGGTAAACAGCATCCCAAAAACACACCAGAATATAAAAGATATTACAATATCACTTTCATTTATTACGTTTTTAATACACAGAGCTTCCAAAGCAGTGAAAATTAATGCATAAATTCGATACCGTATATCTGCTCTTTTTAATAATTTAAAAGAAAAACCCTCCTCCTGCGTATCAAATACGAAATAACTGCCTGCAACAATTAAAATAACAGCAAAAACACCAATTAGTGACGGAATTTCCTTTAACCAAAATATACCTATAATCATTGCTACGACAGATTTATAAGCATTCACCGGACCAAGCACTGATAATTCACCATTATTCAAAGCCTTTACCAAATATGAATTTCCCAAAGCACCCAACAATCCGCCCAATACCGCATATTTCCACACCGTAATATTTAACTGCGAATAATCAAGTTTTAACATCAAAGGAACAACGCATATACTCAAGCCTAAATACATAACGAAATTTATGAAAGAAGCATTGTAATTACACGATGCAAGTTTTTTCTGAAAAACATTAGCTAAAGAATTAAATAGTATACGAATTGTAACAGCAAATACTAATAACATATATAAATTTGTATCATACGAAATAAAAAAAAACAATTATATGAATCTTTAATTATAACAAAAAGCGAAGTTCAAATAAATTGAACTTCGCTTTTTTAATATTACATATCAAAGACTATTTCTTTGAAGAATAGTAATCTCTGACCTTTCCTTCAAATGCATCAATATAAATAGCTTTTATATCGCTCATCAAAGGATATGCCGGATTTGCACCGGTACACTGGTCATCAAATGCCAATTCAACCATTTCATCCAATTTTGCGTAGAAGTCTTCTTTTGTTACACCAAAATCTTTGATTGAATTTGGAAGATTGATTGCCTTCATTAATTTATCAACTGCTTTAATTAACAATTCAACCTTTTCATCATTTGTTTTGCCGCCTAAACCAAGTTCATCGGCAATCTGACCGTATTTTTCCTTTGCATTAGGATATTTGTACTGAGGGAATGTTGCTTGTTTATGCGGGTAATCAACAGCATTGTATTTAATTACCTGTCTGATTAATAAAGCGTTAGCAACACCGTGAGGTACGTTAAACATTGCACCTAATTTATGAGCCATAGAGTGGCATAATCCTAAGAAAGAGTTTGCAAAAGCCATACCTGCAATTGTTGCTGCGTAATGCATTTTTTCTCTTGCGATAGGATCGTTAGCACCATCAGCCCAAGATCTTTCCAAATATCTGAATACTAATTTACAAGCTTCCAAAGCATTGGAATTTGTAAAGTTTGTAGCCATACAAGATACATAAGCCTCAATTGCGTGAACCAAAGCATCAATACCTGAAGCTGCAGTCAAACCTTTTGGCATATGATCAACAAAATTAGGATCGATAATTGCAATATTTGGTGTCAAAGCATAATCCGCAATTGCGTACTTGACGTGTGTCTTATCATCCGTGATAATAGCAAACGGAGTAACTTCAGAACCTGTACCTGAAGTTGTAGGAATACAAACCATTGTAGCCTTTTTACCCAAATCAGGTATTTGACAAATACGTTTTCTTATATCCATAAATCTCATGGCAATATCTTCAAAAACAGTATCAGGCTGCTCATATAATAACCACATAATCTTTGCTGCATCCATCGGAGAACCTCCGCCTAATGCGATAATAACATCAGGTTCATAAGGCCTCATAATTTCCATTGCCTGATTTATTGTAGACAATGTCGGATCCGGTTTTACATCAAAGAATATCTGATGGTCAATACCGATTTCATCAAGAACATTTGTTATATTATCAACAGCACCCGAATTAAATAAGAATCTGTCGGTAACAATAAATGCACGTTTTTTACCTTTAAGAACTTTTAAAGCTAAATCTAACGCACCTCTTTTGAAGTAAACTTTTGGCGGAACCTTGAACCAGAGCATATTTTCTCTCCTTTCAGCAACTGTTTTGTAGTTTAATAAGTGTTCTACACCGATGTTTCCTGAAACAGCATTGCCGCCCCATGAACCACAACCTAGTGATAATGACGGTTCTAACTTGAAGTTATACAAATCACCAATACCGCCTTGTGATGATGGAGAATTTATTAATACTCTGCATGATGGCATAAGTTCAGCATACATGTCAACTCTATCTTGTTTTCTTGTATCTGTATAAAGAACGGAAGTATGACCCGCACCGCCTTTTGATACAAGTTCATAAGCCATTTCTGTTGCCTGCTTGAAATTTTTTGCTTTATACATTGTTAAGATTGGTGACAATTTTTCTCTTGAGAACGGGTCGTTCCAATCAACAGAAGGTCTTTCAGCTAACAAAATCTTAGAATATTCAGGGATTTTAAATCCTGATAACTCTGCAATTTTAACTGCCGGCTGACCAACAATAGCAGGATGTGCAGTACCTCTTGCCGGATCGATGAACGGTAAATCCATCATTTTCTTTTCTTCAGCCTTACTTACAAGGTATGCACCTCTGTATAAAAATTCTTTTTTAACTTCTTCATATACATCTTCAACAACAATAACCGATTGTTCAGATGCACAAATCATACCGTTGTCAAAAGTTTTTGACATAATGATTGAAGAAACAGCCATCTTAATATCCGCAGTTTCATCAATAACTGCCGCAGTATTACCGGGACCTACACCTAACGCAGGGTTACCTGATGAATAAGCAGCTTTAACCATTCCGGGACCGCCTGTTGCTAAAATACAAGCAACATCAGGGTGCTGCATTAATTTACCTGATAATTCTACTGACGGAACATCTATCCATCCGATAATATCAGCAGGAGCACCTGCCTTTACAGCGGCATCCAAAACAACTTTTGCAGCAGCAATTGTAGATTTTGTTGCTCTCGGATGCGGGGAAAAGATGATTGCATTTCTCGTTTTTAACGCAATTAAAGATTTAAAAATTGCAGTTGAGGTCGGATTTGTCGTAGGTATGATACCTGCAATAATTCCGAGAGGTTCAGCAACAATTTTTATGCCGTTTGCGATATCTTCCTTTATAATACCGCAAGTTTTTGCGTTTTTATGCTTATTAAATATGTATTCTGAAGCAAAATGATTTTTAATAATCTTATCTTCCAATACACCCATGCCTGTTTCTTCAACAGCCATTTTTGCAAGAGGAATTCTTGCTTTGTCCGCAGCGGTAGCTGCAGCTTTAAAAATAGCATCTACTTTTTCCTGAGAGAAAGTAGAATAAATTTTTTGAGCTTTTTTAACTCTTTCGATGAGCAATTCAAATTGTTCGACAGAATCAACAATACTTGATTTGTTTAAAGCTTTCTCAAGTTTGTCGACAGTCTTTTTTGTGCTTTTTGTTGCCATTTGTTTTTCTCCTTTTTATAACAAATTCATTTTATCTGTCTTGTAGCATGCTTCCGTTATTTTTTTCGAGGATTTGGGGTTTCACAGCTACCATTAGATTTTGCATTCGTGATTTATTTCACAAATACATTGTACCCTAAATTGTTATAAAAATCAAGTGTATCTTTTACAATCTTTATTTAAATTTAATATCCTTTTAAAAACTACACAAAAAAATATCTAAACCTGTAAGAAGTATTACAATACTACTTGCCAAAAATGTTCTTAATAGAACCGACAATACCTCCTATACTGCTGACAATGCTGTTACCTGCAGCCTGATCCGCCTGAGCCTGCAAGTATGGCTGCATTTGCTGTGCCTCCCACATCTGATAACGAACCATGTCCGGATTGTATCCTAATTTACGCATTCTGGCATCATTTCTTTCCATCATAGCCTGAGTTGAATATACATTACGCAAATCACCGGAATACTTTTGATGATATGCAGCCAGCTTTTTATCGTAATAATTTTCATTACGACTAGCCGTTGATATCGGATTTTTATTTATGCCAAAAGACATAGATGCTCCTTTGTTTACGCTTGTATACTCGATATATTATCTCTCATGTATATAAAAACATGTAAGCCACAAAAATTGACATTTTAAACATTTTTATAACGTATAACACCCGTGAGAAACAGCTTCTGAGTAGGCTATATACTTATTATATATTATCGTAATATTTCTTTACAAAATTACTCTATATAGATGTACAAATATATAAGAATAAGCTTTAATATAGCATTATGGGCATATTAGACGATTTAAAGAAAAAAGCACTTGAGCTGAAGAAAAAAGAAGCAATTAAGGCAATAAAAGACAGAGGAAACAGTTTTGCCGGGAAAACAGGTAAGACAATAATATCTTCCACAGAAACAGTAACAATAAACTCAAAAACAAATGCCATAATTAATGAAGTTAAGGAAGGTGTCAGTGCAATTAATAAAACTGCAAACGGCGACTGTGAAAAATTAATTGCGTACATTGAAGCTCAGGGAACAGAAGTTTACCGTATTAATAATGCATCAAAGCTACTTGAAAAGATTAAAGAACACACAGGTTTTATAACCGAACTTGAAGGAGCTAAAGCTGTTTACATAAACAACATCACAAATAAAGGAATGGGGATAAAAACCCCGCCTATGTTTATTATAAGCAATGACAAAGAACTTGATTACTACATGTTACTCAGAGAATTTTATCTTTGGTATTCTATGAAAAAGGGATTAGACGGATTTGATTTTAAATCACAGGAGCTTTTCAAACAATACATGAACACTACCAAAGCTCCGGATACAAAAAAATTAAAATACGAAGAACTTGCAGCTTATAAAGAAGCTTTGCACAGGGACGAAGAAGCAAATGCCTTTGTTATGGACATAATAAGGCAAAAAGAGGGTGGTGCAAACGTTCTTAAAAAAATGCAAGACGGCGGTGCTGAAATATAATCACGAAACAATCCGATAATTACATAAATTGTTTTATAAAACCTGATGCAAACTGTATAAATTCACCGCATACAATACTTATTATAAGCAATATAATTACAATTCTCAGATTATTTTTAAACCTGTTACCTCTTAATAACACCAAAAGTCCGAGTCCTGCGTTTGACAGCAAACCTGCCATAGCAGCCCCAAAACTTATCGTACCTTTCAGCATCATAACAGTAATTGCAAGCGACACGGCACAATTAGGAATCAAACCGACAAATGCTGTAACCACAGGCTGAATAACCTTATACAAAAGCACTCCGTTCTGATAAAATCCTGCTATTTTTTCTTCATCTATCAGAAAATTAAGTAACAGTGTAATAGCAAGTATAAATATAAAAATGTTGAATGTATGTTTTAAAGGATGGATAATAAGCTGCATTTTGTTATGAGAAAGTACATTATGCTTGCAGCAACCGGTTTCTACAGGCTTAGATTCCGTCTTTTGTTCAGGCTCCTGAATTTCTCTCAATTCAGGTTTCCAAATCAAATCAATCAAATAACCTGCAGGAATAGCAACAAGAAGTTTTATCACAATAACGGGAAGAATGTATTTGAAATATTCAGGTTTTGCAAGCAATACAGGCAAAGCTTCATCGGAAGTTGCAAGATATATTGCAATTAAAGTTCCCATTGAAAGATATTTTCTGACATAAAGAGTACTTGCAATAACAGAAAAACCGCACTGAGGAATTATGGAAACCAAACTACCGATAACAGGACCGCCCTTATGAGCGTATCGAATAAATCTTTTTACTTTATCCGCATAATAAAATTCAAAAAGTTCTATCAGAACAAAAATTATAAACAACCACGGTAAAATCAATAAACTATCAGCGATAGCATCTGCTATCCACTCAGCCAAACCAATATTTTCCAATAATTCTTCAATCATAAATACCTCTCATGAATATAATATAATAAACATGAGAGATATTTAACAAAAATATTACAATTAAGTGAAT
Source organism: uncultured bacterium (assembly GCA_902760645.1). GTDB lineage: Bacteria > Cyanobacteriota > Vampirovibrionia > Gastranaerophilales > Gastranaerophilaceae > UBA1221. The sequence continues at coordinate 23,343 of CACWHC010000008.1, read as the reverse complement.
TTATATCAGCTTCAGATATATATATAAAGAGCAACACTAATTAATTTAACTTATGCTATTACCACGGATAATCACTGTCCATCTGCCAGCCATCCCTGATAATTTTTGCAGAACAAGTATAACCGTCTGAATTTTGACGTTTTGAACATCCACGAAATAAGTCGTAATTAGACCACATCTGCACATTCTCTGCCTCTGCACCCTCTACATTTGAACTACCCGGGAAGAGCATCCAACCGCTGTTTCCCAATCCGTGTCCGTCATTAGGTCTGGAATATCTAAAATTGAAAAGATCCTTTCCGACCGTATTATAACCTGAATACGGTCCGTCAACATCAATATAAAAGACTCCTCTTTGATCACCGGTATAAGCATAAGCCATCCAAAGTACACAGGCACCGTTTGGCATCTGAGCCGACCAAGAATAAGTTGAGAAAGGATTGAGAGCCTCGCCCCTTAAATTTTTGTATGGACGATAAGGTTTTCCTTCATAACACATAACTTTATCGGCATCTGCAACACGTTCATACATTTTTGCACCCATTTTTTTAGGTATAAGATAAAAACAACTTTCCTGATCATAATCTTTATCACCCGGTCCTTCTTCACATGACCACTTGTGCATAGGTAGCGTGTCAAACTCTGCCGATACAGCTTCCGCACCTGTCTGTAACTGTGAAAACGTCTGTTTCAAACGATTTAATGCAACACCTTTTTGATAATTCTGAATTAATGCAGGCAACGTCATTGCAGCGACCACTCCAATTATGCCGAGGGTGATTAGAACTTCAGCGAGAGTAAAACCAAATGTCATCCCGAACTTGTTTCGGGATCTGTCCACCTTTTCATTATCGCAATTTTTATTATAGGTAGTACCTAAAGAATCACATGGGTCATATGCTGAAACGAGTTCAGCATAACAATAAAAACTTTGTAAACCCTTACTACAAGAGGTTTTGCCCCCCCCCCCATGCTCAAATCCTGTCATAACAACGTCCTCCGCTATTTCTAACTACATTATCATTATAACATTTTTTAGGATTATTTCAACCCTTAAATTAAAAATTATTTATCACAACAAATCTTTGCACCTTACGAGCGAAGCGCATAATAAAGCAGGAAGCCATATGACTTCCTGCTCAGTTAAAGTATGAATTTATTATTTAAGTTAATGTACTGCCAGTTTTTTACGAGATTCTTTTTCATCATATTTTTTAGGTGCGGTTATTTTCAATATACCGTGTTCAAGTTTTGCCTCGGTTTTGTCGATATTAATTTCCTCAGGGAAATATACAGTTCTTGAATAACTGCCGTAGCGAATTTCTGATTTCTTGAAAGTTTTTTCATCTACAACATTTTCTTCTTTCTTTTCTGCACTGATAGTCATATAATTCTTATCAATGTCAATATCCAAGTCTTCCTTTTTTACTCCCGGCAATTCTGCTCTGACTTCGTAATCTTTACCTTTGTCAGTTATTTCAACAGGCATAGAAAATTTGTCTTGTTCTTCCCAGTAAGCAGCTTCAGGGAAATAGCTGTCAAAGTGTCGATTTAACAGAGAATTAATCTCATCATTCACTGTTCTGATAAAATGCTCCGGTGCTTTTCTAACTAAAAATTTCATATTCAACACTCCTTTCAATAACTTATCTGTTCTCTATACTTACGTTATAACTCTGATTTTATGAAAACCCCGATTTTTTAACCAAAAATTAACAATTAATATTTTGTTATATACAGATAAATTTAACTATCCGGGAACACTATATATACAAGCAGAAATAATAAAATTAAATATATGCAGATAAAAATGGCAAAAAATTAAGTCCCTGAGTTTGCCAAAACAAAGAAATATATAGACTATAAAGGTTAAAGATTGTAAAATTTTTCTTTACAATTGGCAATTTTTAACTATTTTATGGTTTATTATATATGTGTAGAATAAAATCTTATGGTGTATGTGTAAATTAACTTTCAAGGAGAATTATGTTTAGTCCTGAATTTATGAAGTATTTAATCAATTATCAAAAAGATGAGTTTACTCCCGAACCTACTAAAAAAGAGGTTTATTTCAAGCCCCCGAGAAGAGGACGTAAACGTCTTGCAACTGTTGTTTTACCGGTAATAAAATAGTATTTACCCGTAAATTAATATATGTATAAACAAAACCCATCAAAGCACAATAGTGTTATGATGAGTTTTGTTGTGTATAAAATTGCACAGATATTTTAATAACTACATTGCACCTATGCCGCGAAGAATACCTGTCATTCCTTCTGCAGCTACGTCATTTGTAACTTTACCGTCTTTGTTAAAATAATAAAAATTCATTACACAAACGGAAATCTTTTTATTTGTCGGTTTTATCCCCATAAAATCACCGTCATGTGTACCGGTTAAATCCCATTTTACGGCAACCTTATCATCATCTGCAACCATATCTGTAATATGCCACTGAACATCAGAAAAACCTTTTCTCATCCAATGTACCACCGATAAATATCCCTTGCCGCCGCAAAGAGGTTTCGGACTCGCCGGAGTATAAAATTTGGCATTACTGTCAACAAGTTCTTCTGCGAGCCTATCATCTGCAGTGTTTATCATTGTTTCAAATTTTTTCATCAAATTTTTATTACGTTCAATCAAATCCATCTTTTAACCCCATTTTGATATGTTTCTATTGCTACAAATAAATCTATTAACTTCATAAAAACAACCCGTTGCGATTAATCGTTCGTTCGCTTCTAACGGGTCTATGATTATTTACTTCATAAAAATGGCCCCACCGCGATTAATCGGATTATTGAGAGTTCACAAGTCTTTGCTCAACTATAAAATTATTTACATAATTTTTGTCGTTTCGCAGACTTGTTCACAGGGACGAGTTCCGTTCGCTACAGCACAAGCTTTATTTCACGGAAAAGTTTGCTCATTTGTCCTGCGAACAGCTTGACGTTTTCGCAAACTTTTTAATTTCGTTCGTTACGCTCACTTCACTCTTGTCAAAATCCTCCGAACGCAAAACAGCATTTTCACCTCTTACAAAGCCAAGTAAAAGAACAGGGATTAACCCGTTCTTTTACTTGGCCCCGCCGCGATTCGAACGCGGGCAAGACGCGGTTTAGGAAACCGCCGCTCTATCCTACTGAGCTACGAAGCCATTTTGTTATCTTTATTATATCACAAGTTTTTTAATTTGTGCCTGACGGGAGTCAAACCCGTGACCTTCGGCTTCGGAGACCGACGCTCTATTCAACTGAGCTACAGGCACACACCTTACTCTTAAAGCATATTACAAGACTGCAAAATTTTCAATTGTTTTTAATAAAGGCGTACTACCTGCTTAGATAGTACGCCCTGTTTATTTTTTTATAATGACTCTCTGTAAATTTTTGCAACTGCCTCTCTTGTTGCCTTAGTCGGAGCAATGCCCAGCAATCCGTCCAGCGATGGAGTCGTAAAAGCTAATTCGGTCAATTTTTCAACATCCTCATCCTTAAAACCTTCATCTTTTAATTTGTTAGGAACATCTACGGATTTTAACCAATTATAAACTCCTGAAGCAGCCTTCTCCGTATCTTCGGCAACTGGTCTTAAATCCTTGACTATCGGTTCCAAAATATAAGCTAATGTATTTGCCTTTGATGCATAAATATTTCTGATTACGGCAGGTAACAATATCGCCAAACCTAAGCCATGAGAGAAATCAGGTTTCATTGCACTTAAAGGATGTTCTAACGCGTGCGTATAATGTAATAAACCGTTATCAAAACATACACCTGCAATCATTGCTGCATAACATAAATAATATCTTGCCTCTTTATCATCAGCTTTAGCAATAGCTTTTGGCAAATATCTTCCGACCAATTCTATAACTTCTCTTGCTAAAGTAACTGCATAAGGGGATGCAACAACGGAAGTCGCCGCCTCCACAACATGATTAACTGCATCTATTGAAACATATCTGGTTTGTTTTGGAGAAAGTCCTAACATCAAATTCGGATCATCAATTGCATACTCCGGATAAATGCAATCATACGCAATAGCAGGTTTATAATCCTTTTCCAATATTGTAGCTACGGCAAATCTGTTTGTTTCAGAGCCGGTACCATGTGTTAAATTTATAGCTACAATCGGAGCTGCCGCTGACGGCGTAAATTTAAATTCATACAAATTACTGCCTGTTTCATTTGGGTACTTTAAAAGGATTGCAACAGATTTACCTGCATCCGTAGGAGAACCACCACCAATAGTTATTACCGCTTTTGCACCAAAATCTCTTGCCATTTTAGCGGCTTCATCAATTGCATCAGTCGTTGGATTAGGTGTAACCTTATCATAATTCACATACCCTATCCCGTTGTCCTTTAACGCCTTTTCCACAACATCCCACGCACCTGTTGATTTGTAAGCATTACGACCCGACATAACTATAACTTTGTCAATGCCTTTATTTGCATACTCTTTTGCAATATCATTTATTTTATTTATTGCTCCGCAGCCAAAATAAACACATGTACGGGTTCTGATTTCTTTAACTTCATTAATATCTAAATCTTTTTCCCATAATAATTCACTCATCTTAAAACCCCTTTCTTATTAACTATAACCACAATTTAATTTTAATACAAAAATTTCTTATATACAAAATGAACATTTAATAAATCTAAGTCGTTTTTCATGATATAATTTAGGTGACAGAGGTAGGATTTATGAAAAAATTATCATTATTGGCATTGGCAATTATTTTAGCCACATCCTGCGGTGCATACGCAGCAAAATATAAGGTTAATTCCAACGGAGTCATTAAATCTAACGGTAAAGTGATTTCTTCACCTTCCAATACTGTTAACCAGAATTATTATAATAATTTCAATGCATCTTCTTATGTTGCAAACAATCAGGTAAATATTACGCAAGTCGGTACTATCGAAATAGTTATGGACTATTCCGGAAGTATGGCAAACTGGATTGGAGTAGCTAAAAGAAGTATGTCTGCTATTGTTGCCCAAATACCTTCCTCAGTTAATCTCGGCTTCAGAGTATTCGGACATGACCTGAACGGTGCTAACCCTGTCGGAGGAACCGTTCAGCAGGTTAAACAAATAATCAAAAAAGGAAACGGTAAATTCAAAGTCGTAACCGCTTCCGATTCTACCATTGGCAGAACTACAGGTGCTTGTGCCGCAACAAAACAGGTAACGGGTATTATGCCGGCTAATGCAAATTCCCTAATTATGGGTATGAATTCAGTCAATATCGGCGGACAAACTCCTCTTGTATATGCTCTTGACAGAACTGTATACCAGGATTTTGCCGGCATGAATTTGACAACACCAAAAAAAATCGTTCTTATAACTGACGGGTATGAAAATTGCGGCGGTGATCCTTGTGCTTTTGCAAGAGAATTAATGAGCAAACGTTCCGATATCCACATTGATGTTGTATTGGTTTCAAACAATTCAAGAGCATTAAGCTGTTTGTCCACAACAACAGGCGGACATTTCTATAATGTAAATAATTTGTCTGATTTCTCAACGGTTATGAATCAGTCTATACAGTCAATGCCGGCTAACCAACCGCCATTATCAGAACCTCAGATGTATCAGCCGGGTCAAAATTACGAATTTATAAAAGACGAAGACGATTTATATTAAATCTGAAACTAACTAATTCAGAGAAATATCAAAATTACCGTTATAAAATCTTATTTTTAAAGTCATTGTTTCGTTGTTATAACCGCTTGGCGGCGGATTATAACTTGGGGTAGACATAACAGCACTATATACAGCATCATTTAGAGTAATATTTGAAGATTGTTTTGAAAATGCTCTGTTTGTAATCTTTCCCGTTGATGCAACTTTGAATGAAACTGCACATTCACCATCTCCCACAACATTTGCAAAATCAATTTTTTTACCGATTGTATTTCTTAATCCGATTTTATAATTATTGAGTTCTTTTTGTAAAGCCTTTGTATCAATAGTTGCTTTAGGTCTCAATGAAATCTGATTTGTCGTGGTCTGTGCAGGCGTTGTTTGGGATTTAGCAACATTTGAGGCTGACTTGGGCTGCGATTGTATCTGTGTTTGCTTAGGTGCCTTACTTACAGATGTTTGAGTACCGGAAGTCTTTGGCTGATTTGCAATAGACCGAGTTTTTTGAGGAATAGACGGTGATGTGTTTTTATTAGTACTTGTATTAGAATTTGAACCACCAAAAATTGACTGAATTTTATTTGAAACCGAATTATTTTTCTTTTGGGTAGAAGTATGGCTTGCAGCTGAAGTTTTAGGCTGTTGAGCCGAAGTAGTCTTTGTCTGCTGAGTCGTTTTTTGTTGCTGCACAGATTTAGTTTGCTGAGAAACACTTGTTTGAGGTTTTGTTGTCTGAACTGGCTCTTTTACAACCGGAGAATTTAAAGTATTTTCAACTTTTGCCAGCATTGGATTTTTTTGTAGTTCCTGCTGTGCTGCAGAAATTTTATTTTGCTCGGTTTCTTTTTTAGACGATTCTCTTGCTGCACGCTGAGCAGCAGTTTTCTCATTATTTATAATTCCGGCTGTTGAATTGTTCCAAAACGTATCAATTGATGGAATATTTAATGTTTCTGATTTGACTTCTGCCTTATTTTTATCTGTATCACTAACATTATCAGGCTCAGGATTACCTACAAGAAAAATTACGCACAAACCTATAATAATACATATCAAAAATAATACAGCTGATATTGGATCAAAAGAATTTTTTAATCTTTCAAACTCCGGATACTGCTCATTAAAAGTTTTTTTATGCTTTGGCTCGGAAACAGATTTCTGAAATTGGTTCTGAACTGAAGGTGCAGGAGCTTGCTTTTGAACTGTTCCAGGAATTTCTTCAAAAATATCATTACCGCAATCACAAAAATCAGGTTTTATATCATATTCCGTACCACATTCTTTACATCTGAACATTGTATTTATCCTTATCGAGTAACTCTTTCTATATCATTATAGTCATGAGGGGTACTGTATTTTGCAGCTCCGGACGTAACTTTCCAAGACCCCGTAACATCGGTTATTGTACGGCTTGAACCTGTCGGAAATGTCAAAATCGAATGTCCCTGATATCCTCTTATAACAGGTGCAATATATTGTATTGCATAAGGTGTATATGCAGGATTTGCCGAATAAGTTTTTACATTAGTAACTTTACCGAATTTATCAACCGTAAAAGAAAATTTAAAAATAGTACCGTCAGGCACTATAGGTAATTTTGAATCCTTCATAATTTGATTTTGCAGTCTTGAACGCCATTTATTCCAGGCAATTTCCTCCTCGTGTGCCGTAAGCATTCTTGGTTGAGGAGCTGATACCTGCTGTCTGCTAACCTGAACAGGAGCCTGCACGGTTTTTACATTATTACCTATTGGTGCATTTTGAACAGTTTTTTGCGTATTTGCAACAGGAGCAGGAGTATAACTACTTGTTGTATGTGTTCGTGTTTGCGGTGTAGATGTTTGCTCTATCAACCTGTCCGCATACGATTTGGTGGCTGTCTGCTTTTGTGTAACAGGCTGTTTTTCCACTTTGTTGGAATAATCCTGCTGGGTTGTCGTTGATGAAACTCTATTTGAATTTTGAACTGTATTTACTGTTTTTACAGGTTCTAATTGCTTTTCTTCAATATATTGACGTGTTTGAGCCTGCTCCTGAATAATCTGACTATCAATTTTTTCATTTACAGTCATTTTGACAGCTTCAGTCTGTGGCTGCTCAGGAATTTCCATAATATCGTATGTATCCTCGCTAACAACGTTATCCTGTACTATAGCATAGCCTGAATCATACACAAGCACAGTCTTATGCATCTTGGGTTTTGCAACACAAATACATATTGTTGAAATAATTGCAGTTATAAGCAATATTTGTATTATTAACTTTAAGTTCATCAGTCTTTATCTATTTTTGCCAATAATTCTTCACACGCAAATGTTTCAAACTTAGTTTGACTTAACATAAATGTTTCTGCAATCAATAATGCAGTAGGGACTAAAGCCGCAACTGCCGCAAGAAACATACCTTTCAAGTCACCACCTATACTTTGCATAAAGTATGAAACGTTCATTGAAAATTCAATGATAATAATTGAAATACCTATAATAAAGGATCTACGCATTTCTGTATCAAGTTTTTTGACACCTTCAAGTCCGTATATTTCAACACCGTGCTGGAGATAATTGCTGTATCCGTCTTGTTTTAATACATTTGAAGCCTGAATTTTCTTGCTGCAGAAGAATCCGTTTGTAAATGCAAAAAATGCAAATATAATCAGGAAGGTAGCCAAAACAAGAAATACAGGACTTAATCTCAGCCCTGAAATTCTTACCCATCCTGCGGCTTCAGGGAAACACATAGCCAAAGTATTTGAAACACCATAAGCAAGGAATGGAGCCGTCAAAATACCCAGTATAATTTCACCTACAGATTTCAACTGCAAAGAAAATAATTTATCTTTTATATTATTTAATTTAGTTTTACTTAAAGCATTAATAAATCTTTCTATCCAAAGCTGGTACTCCTTTATTACATGCTCAAAATCTTCTCTATATTCATATTCATCAAGCATAGCTCTTGTTTGCACACTCACACTTTTAAAATATCCGCATGCAAGAGCAAGCGTAACAGTAGTACCTACAAAGAACAATGAAATAAATACCGCAAAAAACGGTATCGACTCAGGAGTCAAGTAATATAAAACATTTATCAAATAAACAGCCACATAAAATACAGAAGCAAGTACAACCATAAATTTTTCTGCAGCCGAATTACCGCTGACCTGATGCTTCATTGCATTATTTTGTAAAAATAAATATATACCCTGCTTTAGTATAAGTCCTATACCATATATTACCAATGCATATATAAATATAAGCTTCATATTGGTTGGCATTTGAATTACACTACCTGCATCCTTTAAAGGCAAACCTGTCAAATAATTTGACACACCAAAAGCACAAACCAATGAAGCAAGAGCGAGTGCAATATGCAAAACAATTCCACCCTTTGAATTCATCGATATTTTACTCTTATAATTGTTTATCGGAGCTGCTATCTGTTTTATAATAGCTACACGCGCACTTTCAATATCCGATTTTTTCTTTTCCAATACCAATTTTGCACCTGCATTCGGGTCATTGCCATATAATGCCATAACATCAGCATCCGTCATTGAATTTGCACGAGCTGCTGAAGGTTGAGAAGGCGCTACGCGTATCGTAATAAATTCATCAGAACCTTCTGCCATGATTTTACAAATTTTATCAATTTCCAAACTGGCAGGAATCGGCTGACCCTTAAATAAAAATTTCTTATTATTAAATTGATTTATCAGCAAACATCTGTTACTTTTTTCATCATACTGAACAGTCAGCATAAACGGGAAACCGGTATCAACCGTAACATCGTACCCGGGTTTGGAACTGATATTTATTAATTGTTTATCAGTAAAAGTTTTTTCACCTTGCTTAGTAATAATAGTAAATGACATTATTCTTACTCCTTATCGTCCTATTGCTTTCAAAAATCTTCTGTCAGACTTGTCAATCATTGCTTCATTAACAATTACAAGTCTTGTTTCGCCTAAAACCGGTGACAATTTCGTCTTTACCAAGTCCAATTTTTCAGGCGGTGCATACATAAACATCATTGCCAATTCCGGAATATATTTTTTTACATTTTTTACATTTTCAGGCAGAGTTTCCCAATTTATCTGCTTTGACAAAACTCCCTGATTTGCTAAATCTCCAATAACAACCACTGAAGGTCTGTATCCTTCTCTTTTCATTGCAAGACAGTAATCTAAAGCTTTTTTTATTGCCTCACCGTATGAAGTCGTAAAATCATTTTTATTCTTTTTTAAAGTTTCTATTGACTTTCCTATTTCCGCAGAATCTGCAGGAGTACCTTCAAAAATCAAATAAGAGCCACCTGTAACCTTTATAATTTTAACAGCATCCTCCGGATCCAAAATGGCACATAGGGATTTTACATACTTTATTTCATCAGACAGTTTTTTCTGGTTAGACGCCGAACCGTCTATCACAAATATCACTGCAGATTTATGAAAATCATCAAGTTCTATACTTTTTATAGCAACAAACAAAGACTTTGCAATCACTGCGATTGCAAGAAAAATAAATCCTAAAGTTATAAGTCTTTTGTTCATTCTCTGCCTTTATATCAATAACTAACTGTTACACTGACTGATTTTGTAAGCACCAATTCCATTTCCGTAAATGAAGGAATTTCCGCATCTACACCCTGCTCAATTGCCGAAGCTGCCAATCCCGTACCGGCACCAACACCTGCACCTATTGCTGTAGCAGTACCGATATTACCGCCGGATAATGCCGCATATAATAATCCGCCTACCGCACCAATAATTGCACCCGTTGCAGCACTCGTAACAACAGATTTAACTTTACCGTCATTTGTTACAGCAAAATCAACTTTTTCAGTAGATATTGCATACGTTTTATTCTCAGGAGTTACAATCTGATTAAACTGAATAACTACCTTACCGTTTCTTGAACCGTAACTGGCATGAACAGCTTTGGTTAAAGTTCCGTAAACCAAACTGCCCTGCGGAAATACTACAACGCCATTATATACAACATCCTGCATAAGAACAGCAATTATTTGATCCCCTTTTTGTGCCGTAGCTGTATTTATGGAAGTCTGCAAATATACATTCAACTTTGCACCGGAATCAAGATGAGCAACACCACCTCTGAGGGAATTGTTTGAATATGTCGAATTTTGCTGTGTTTTGTACTGAGATTGCTGTTGATTTAATACTATGGGTTCTTCAAAAGTATATCTGTTTGCATTTGAAGTACCGGACATTAAATCCTGTGCTAATCTGTCATAAACAGACATAATACTTGAATTATAAGATTCTTCGTAAACTATTCCGTTGCGTTTTATTTTCTTCAATATAGCATTGCTGATTTTTTTACTCCCGTTTGACTGATAATAATAAAATGCATTATTACCGCTCTGCTGCAGGATTACAACAGCATAATTTGACGGATCGGAATATGACCTGCCATAGTAAGGATCATATTTCTCAATATTATAGTTATAAGAAGAATAACTGTCTGTAACAAACTGTTTTATACTGTCTACCTGAACATTTTTCAAATAAAACAATTCACTAAATGCAAAGCATGCATTAAAAGAAGTGAATATTAATGCTATAAAAATTGAAACTATTTTTTTCATCTGTTTTCACCATTCGATTGTTTATGTATAATTGTTTGAGTAGTCTGTTTTGTAGTTGACATAGAACCATCATCATTAATCTTTATAAGATACTCAATTATGTTTATAGAAAACGGTTTATGCATAACCGGAGATGAAGCACAAATCCATCCTGTAACCCCGAGCATAACAACTAATAATCCGATTATTGAAAACTTTGTACCGGATTTGCACAAAAAAACAATTACCGGCACCGCTATTAATGATAAGACTACTGCTAATACAAACATCTACATATTTCCTTATATTCTCTATAAATTATACCCTTAAAAGCGACAAAAATAAAATTAATAAAAAAATTTTAACATTAATTAATGATATCGTTTCCGATACCATTAATTAAAAGTTAAAACTCAATATTTTATTATCAGACATTAATGATCTCTTGCATCCTGCATTGAATCGTTTGATTTTAAATATGCCTTTTCTATAGTGGATTCAACACTCATTTTCCCATCAGGGAGCAGGACTATCTGGAAAATATCCGGAGTTGCACAATCATAACAATTTGCATCGGTACATCTGCAATTCGGTGCTTTTGGACCATTTACGTCAACATAGATATAGTTTTTAGTATTAATAGGTTTGAAATCTGAATATGGCATATACCAATGAATGCCGTCAGAAGTAATAAAAGACGGAGCTTTAAATGTTCCGCCTCCGGTCGGCACTGAATGAGCTGCATCACAGTATATATCATCAGATGCCGTGTTCAACTTTCTTGCAAACAATTGACAAAATTTTGCACCTTCACCAGCATTTGCCGCAGAACCGGTATTGTTTGTCGGATACTCAATTCCCAAATATGAAGCAGTTGCAGTATTATCAAATCCAACATAACTACCGTTTGAAGGGTACAAATCCTGATCATTTACGAGTTCATAAACCATTCTTTCCGCAACATAATAAGCTTTTTTAAACATAGCTTTTGATTTATTTGGCCTGATTCTGGAAACAGCCGGTAAAATAATTGATGCAAGAATACCAAGTACAGCAAGAGTTATCATAACTTCCGCCAACGTAAACGCTTTTCTTTTTTGTAACATATCAATCCTCTATAACTTAACCGTATAACATTAATATTTTAACACAAAAAAGACTGAAATGCAATATATATAAGCAATAAATCTTGACTTTGAAGCAAATAAAAGTTATAATAAGTATATAATCCAAGGGGGTATTGAATGAGATTAAAAAAAGCTTTTACTCTTGCTGAAACACTAATTGTTTTCATAATAATTGGTATTGTGGCTTCTGTCGGAGTAAGTACGGTAAAACCATGGGAAAAAGCTTATAAATACGCATATTCAAGAATTTATAATGCTTTATCAATTACAATGTTTAATTATATGACTACGCAAGCTATAACAGATGCCGGAGCATTCCCCGCAAATTCAGGAGAATTTTGCTGCACATTACTTGAGTATATGAATACAGCAGGGGATAAAGTATATTCTAACAGTGCAATCCGACAAGACAACTGTCCAAAGGATGCTAATGGAAAATTTAATCCGGGAACTTTGCATGTATGCTCAAAAGCTGATTTAGCAAAAGACCCTACACCGGATAAATTTGAAACAAACAATACCGGAATAAAAATGCTGAAATTATCAAACAGTTCTTATATGTGGTTTGCATCAGCAGATAATAAACTTCCCTTTTCAGCAACTTATACTGACAGTATCGGAACAACCACAACATTTAAATATTATCTGGTTTTTGTGGACTTAAACGGCAACAGAAGACCTAATACTCCACAATGGACAAATAATATTTCACCTGATATTGTTGCATTTGCTGTTACAGACAAATATACTGTACTGCCTTTGGGTTATCCGCAATTTGACACCAAATATTTGTCAGCACATGTAGTTTACCCGGCAGTTAATGATACTGAGGACGGTAATTCTGATGATACGGAAACATTATCGGATGCTATGACATTCTATGAAGCCAGAGTTCGTGCTTATGGTTTGGATATTTCAGGAAAAGAAATTATATCTTCAAATGATATCTTTTCCGTAGATTATGAAGACTTAATAGGTTTATCAGACAAAATAAATGAAAAACATTTCTTCAGAATAAAAAATATTGCAAACAGATATGAAACAGCTCCGCAATTTGATGAAACTTTATGTCAGCAAGAAATTTTAGAAGATAACGGAACAAGAACAAAATTGAAACAGCCGATATGCGAAGTTAGAATATTTGATTATCACTAATAATTAAATATTATCAGATAAAAAAAATAAAGAAGTTAAAAAACTTCTTTATTTTTTTGTGGTTTATAATACTAATATTCATTTTGAGTTGGGGAACCGCCTTTTGGAGGTTTATTTTCATTTGCTTTCGCCTTTTGGGCATCTTTATCGGCTTTCCTTTTTGCTTTTTCCTGTTTTCTTAACTCCTTACCCTGCCGATTTAATTCTTTTTGCTCAGCTTTTTTCTCCAATTTTTCAGCTTTTATTTCACGTTTTTTATCTAATGCTTCCTGAAGTTCGTTGTACTTTTCAATATTATCATTAAATTCGGTAGTACCTTTTAGCTTATCCATAAGTCTGTAATCTTCTTTTTCAAGTTTAAATTGTTTATTAACCTCTCTAAGCTTTTCTTTCATTTCGGTCTTCATTTCTTTTACTTCAGCTCTGTCTTTTTTACGTTCGGCTTTAGCATGTCTTTTTACAAGATCCCTTTCAAATTTTTCCTGCTTTTCTGTAATAGTTTTGTCCAAGGCACCATCTTTTACAATTTTAAATCCGTTTGATGCAACCTCAATACTTGCATTATGTAAAGAAATTAATCTAGATTGCTCGCCTTTATAATCAACAGACCAAACGCCAAGGAATACAGGATTTTCCCCCGTATACGCATACGCCGTAACCATAACTCTGTCAGGATTTCCTTTACTAAACCCCAACGGATATACATCCCAACGTTTGTCAATCAAATCCAATCCCTTATACTCTTTCCAATAATAACTAATAGCATCTCTCACTTCAACAAGATTATATGAAGTTCTTTTGCTAAAATCATAAACTATTATATTTGTTTGCCAAATACCGTCAGCAGAACTTCCGATTTTCTCTTTAACAATCAACTTTTTGCTGTCTGCAGAAAAATCAATAGGTGTCAGAGTTCTGTATGTACTGCTATTTGTTAATTCTTTGTCGGTTGATAAAATCGGTTCAGGGAAACGATGTGCAATATTAGCTTTTAAAATCTTATTTACCGAACTGTCATTATCCCTTAGTGCAACCATAAATAAATCGCAGGCTACAGCCTTACGCTCAGGATAATAATAAACCGCAGGATAAACCATAAATGAAAAATCAGGAGCGGTAATACCCGGCAAATTCATTTGACCGTTCTTAAACAAATCCAATTTTACTGACAAATCAGGAGAACCGGGTGGGTCGTTATATCTTGCAAGTTTATATATAGGATGAGGCACAAATTGCATATCATAAGGCTTTTCTACCTGCGGAGCTCCGTAATCGATAGACATTTTATCCTTTGGTTTAGAAAGATTTTCATATTCGTCGACCGTCATATAACCGGAAGGATGTCTGTCCATAATTTTTCTGCCGTATTCTTCCCTTATACGATCTTTTTCGATTCTTTTAAGATACTCCGCTTCTTTTGTTGCCATATCTTTGGCAAAAGCACTGCTCATGACAGACAGAGCAGGCACGAAAACAATTAAAGATACAATTATCCCTAAAAATCTGCTTTTCATTATACCAAACCTTCATTCATTGCAATAGCGGTAGCTTTTGCCCTGGTTCTGACATATAATTTTTGCAAGATACTGTGAACATGAGTTTTTGTTGTAGAAATTGTTATACACAATTTATCAGAAATCTGAGGATTAGTGAGTCCATCAACAATTAAGGCTAAAACATCCATTTCTCTTTCTGTCAAACCGTACAAATTTTTACCCAATTTGTAATTAATCTCACCACGTCTGCCATCTGAGGAATTTCCTTTACGAATATTAGTTAAAACTACTTTAGCTATTGCAGGATCAAGCCAGCCGGTACCCTCACTCACAGCAAGCACCGCCGAAATAGTCTGCTCAACTGTAGCTCCTTTTGTAATATAGCCGTCTGCACCCGCCTTGAAAGCATCAAAAATATCATTTTCATCTTCTCGTGAAGTATACATTAAAACTTTAATTTTTGAATTTGCATCTTTAATTCTTCTTGTTGCCTCAATACCGTCAATGGTAGGTAAACCTATATCCATAATCACCAAATCAGGTTTAATATTCAAGGCCTTTTCAACGCCCTCCATACCATCAACTGCCATATCAGCAATTTCGATATTCTCATTTTTGCTGAGTACTACAGAAAGTGCCACTCTCGCCATATCCTGATCTTCGATTATTAATACCCTAACCATTTACAACCTGTCTTTCTTCCTTTACAACATTTGTAAGTAAAAATGTAAATTCACTGCCCTTATTTAGTTTACTGTTCAGCCAAATTTTACCGCCATGAGCTTCAACAATTTGGCGTGACAAATACAATCCCAAACCTGTACCTGTTGAACGTTTTCTGGCAGTACCCTGAGAAAATCTGTTAAACAATTTCGGAATATCTTCCGGCGGAATTCCGTTTCCGTTATCTGAAACGGAAAATATAAAATCGCCTGACTGTGCTTTTGCAATAATCTCAATTTGCCCGTTTTTATTCGTATAATTAACTGCATTACCGCACAAATTAATCATAACTCTTTTGATTTCAGATTTATCGGCAACTATCTCGGTATTATCATCCATTTCACAAACAAGATTAAATTCAATATTCTTTTTATCAGCTAAAGGTTTTAATTCATCATAACACTGCGTAACCAAGTCTTTGATTGGAAATACTGTCTTGCAAAGAGTCAATTTACCGCTTTCGAACCTGTATACCTCTAACAAAGCATTAACTAAACCGAGCAAATCTTCATTACTTTGCAACATCGTTGATAAGAGAACCGCCTGTTTTTCTTCAACCTCACCAAGCGAACCGTCAAGGAAGAATTTTAACGTTTGTATAGCTGCCAGCAAAGGAGTCCTTAAATCGTGAGTCAATGTCGCAATGAAATCGTCCCTTAAACGCTCATTCTCTTTTTGCTTGCTTACATCACGAATAACACCAACATACTTGTTTTCGTTATCTTCAGAATAAATAGCCGCAAAGTTTATTTCTACCGGAATTTCGGCACCTCCAAGTTTATTCACGATTACACAATCCTTTACAAGGACATCATTTGTATCCTTATTTAACCCGAATATGC
Organism: uncultured bacterium; assembly: GCA_902760645.1. Lineage (GTDB taxonomy): Bacteria > Cyanobacteriota > Vampirovibrionia > Gastranaerophilales > Gastranaerophilaceae > UBA1221. The sequence goes on along the minus strand of CACWHC010000008.1, from coordinate 6,757 downwards.
CTCCATCCTGATTATCTGATGCAATATTTCCGATTCTGTTAGCAACATAAGCAATTTCCTGAAATTTCATTCCCTTTAAAGAATCTTCACTAAGTCCGGTCATATTTTCACAAGCAGGATTAGCCTGAAGTATATTACCTGTACTGTCGAGTATAATAATACCATCCGCACAATAGCCAATTATACCTGATAATTTACTGTTTGCTACTGTTAAGTCCTTTGTTCTTTCCGCAACTAACCTTTCCAAATCTGTTGAATAAATTTCCAGCTGTCTTTTTGCATCTTCTAACTCTGCAATTTTTTCTCTCAATCCGGCAATAAGATGGCTTCTTTCTATGCCGTTTCTGACATTTATTAACAAATCATCATTATCCCATGGTTTTTCTATGTATTTATACAAACCTATTTCATTTATAGCCTTAATTGCATTTTCTTTATCCGCATATCCGGTAAGCATAATCATACTTACCTCCGGATACATTTTTTTTACTTCGGTTAAAAATTCCAGTCCGTTCATATCCGGCATTAAAAAATCGGAGACAACAATATCCGGAGCATTTTCACCCAAATATTTCAGAGCCTCCTCAGGTTTATTAAAACACTCAATATTAGTATAGCCCTCAACCTTCAAAAGCGTTTTAAAAGCCGAAGTAACCATCTTTTCATCATCTACTAAAATAATCCTTGAATCTTTCATAACATAATAATACGCTATTTTTGTGTTTTAAACAAATACGTTACAAAGTTGCAATAAATTAATTTATACTTTCAATTTCCGCCATTATTTTATCAACATCAGTTTCCAAAGTATTTCTGTTTTCAAGAGCGTAATTTAAATATGCGGAATAATCTTCCGTATTTCCGACAGCTTTTGCAAGCTGTGCCATGTAGTAACAAATTTGTCCGATATTTGAACAATTTTCCGCAGCAGCATTCATAACCGATTTGGATTCTTCGTACATATTCATCTTTGCCAGCAGCTTTGCATAATTCAAATACGCACCCTCATCTTTCGGATTAAGTTCAATGGTCTTATTAAGATAATTCACGACAGCTTCATAATCACCCTCAGCATAGGCTATACATCCAAGATTGTAATATGCCCAACTGTAATCCGGTGAAAGTTCTATAACTTTTAAAAATTCTTCTTTTGCCGCCTGCAATTCTTTCATGTCAAATAGGATGTTGCCAATGTAAAAATGAGCATATAAATCATCATTATTCAAATCCAGTGTATTTTGAAAATTTAAGATAGCATTGACATAATCTCCTAATTTGAAATAACAAATTCCAAGATTAAAATATGAGTTAGAATCATTCTCATCAAGTTTTAAAACCTTTTTGAAACACTCAATCCCCTTTTGATAATCTTTTAAATCCGTGTACACCAAACCTAAATTATAAATTGCATCCGCATAATCGGGATTTATTTCAATTGCCTTAAGATAAGTTTCCTCCGCCTGATATGGCATTTTCATTTTTTCATAGGCAATACCCAAATTATAATAAAGATTAGAATCATCCGGCATTTTTTGAAGTAAATAGGTAATATGCTGAGCAGCTTCCTCAGCAAAACCCGAATCAATGAGAATCAGAGCAAGTTCTCGTCTTGCTCTGTAATTCTCACTGTCTTCCCTCAATATTTCCTGGAGTTCTTCAATCTGCTCTTGCTTTGACACCTGAAATTATTACTCCTCGTATATCCAGCCGTTGGTCAAATCAATTTTCACAGGCTCTAATAATCGCATATAAACAACATCCGTAGGAGCAGCTTCAAGTTTTTCGCCTTTTAATGTTGCTCTGACAAAACGCATAAACCAATTTCTGTCCTTACTTAATTCACCTGTTGCCTTAAAATTTGTTACCTGATCGTTATAAGTAGTAATTAAAGAATTTTCAAGTACAAGAACACCATTTCTGACGAACCATTTACCGCTTCTTACATCCAGCAATTGCCCTTTGAAATTAGAGCCTTCATACACAAGGATATAATGATCTTTGGTAGTGTAATTTTGCGGTGCAACACCAACATACACATCCCCCGCAGCCGAAGTCTGGGTAGAAATATATTTTGTTATTTTTACAGGGAAAACAGAACCTGCAGGAATAGTACCTACACTGCCCTGAATTGTTGCATCTTCTATAACATATCCGTTACCGGTTTTCTTTCTCATAGCTTCCGCAAGTTTTGCATTAGGATTTAGTTTAGCCTGCTCGCGCATATTAAATAATATAGCAGCAACTTCTGCTCTGGTAGCAGGTCTTAAAGGCTCCAATGCCGGCTTTTGACTGTTCGGTGCCACAACAATCATATTAAGAATTTCTGATTTGCCCGCAGGAATTAAAAATTCTTTAGGAATAGAATCTATATCAGAATATTTTGACAACACCTCAATCGCCTTTGCAGGACTGATTTGTTCGGTAGTCAGGGCATTGACTGCAACAGTTGTAGCCTCTTCTCTTGAAACATTATCATCCGGTCTAAATAATGTTTTTTCACTAGAAATCAAATCAAAATAAAGAGCCTTTTGAATAGCATCATAAGCCCAGTAACCTGAATCAATATCAGTAAATACAACAGGCTGAATTACTTTTGTATGTTCCTGTCCCAAAGCCTTAATTGCCATAGATGCAAACTCAGCCCTTGTAACGTTATCATCCGGCTTAAAAGTACCGTCAGGATAACCTACAATTACACCCTGATCTGATAAAATATCTATCTGCTTTGCTGCCCAATGATTTTCCGGAACATCAGGAAACTGAAATGCTTGTGTCTGTAACGCAGTAAAAGTCATAGCACAACCGATTAACAATGCTTTGATTTGATTTTTCATTATACCCCCTCAAATTTTATATAAACTCTTTCCACATGGTACATTGAAACAAGTATTAAAACAATATATGTAAAGAAATATTAACTTTAATTATAAAGTGTAAATATCAGTAACAAAAAGGGGTTTCGTCACTTAAAAAAGTCATGTTAATATGTTATAATAGATAATGTTACAGTTGTTTAGCAATTTCTATTAGTATATTGTTTTTATATATATAGTATATAACAATTTGGAATTTGAGGAGTATAAAAACATGTTTATTAACGGCATTTACATTATGAACAGAGCAGACCACGAACGTGCAACGGGATGGAAAGACCCGTCAGGTGCCGTTCACTATGATGCACCAAAAGCTGTAACCGGAGCAGACGGCAAAGCTACCGGTATTGCTTTTGACCCATTCACCCACAGTCCTAAAGAATTAGCCAAAAACTATGACACGGATATTTGGAGAGATGCCTATGAAGCTGCAGGTATCGATATGGACAATGTAGATAAAATGGCGAAACAGTATGACAAAATTGAAAAATATGAAGAAAAAATTTCAGATTTAAAATCAAAAATTGCTGATACTGATGATGAAAAGAAAATAGCGAAATACGAAAAGAAAATCCAAAAACTTGAAGGCAAAATTGCCGATAGAAATGAAAAAATAGACAAACTTGACGGAGGCGTATCAGCCGGATATGAAAAAACAGAACCGACACTTATGCAAGGCGATGGTGATTGGGGAACTTCCGAACAATAATCTTGAATCAAAAATAAATATACATAAAATAAGAGGATTTGTTTTAGTAACAAATCCTCTTATTAAATTTATATAAAGATACTCAGCAGTGTGGTATACTTAAAATAAGGGGGCAGTATAAAAAAGGAGAAAATTATGATACCTATTATTGATTCAAAACGCCAGTATGCAACTATTGGTACTGAAGTAGAAAAAGCAGTTTGTGAAGTTCTTCGTTCGGGTTCTTATATTTTAGGTCCAAATACAAAAGCTTTTGAACAGGAAATGGCAGACTTTTTCGGATGTAAATATACTGTAGGATTAAATTCGGGAACAGATGCTTTACATCTGGCATTAAGAGCATTAGATATAGGTGCGGGCGATGAAGTAATCACCGTTGCATTTACATTTGTTGCAACAACAGAAGCAATTGGTATAGTCGGTGCTAAACCGGTATTCGTTGATATAGACGAAAATACATTTAATTTAGATGCTTCAAAACTTGAAGCTGCAATAACACCAAGAACAAAAGCTATCATTCCGGTTCATTTATACGGTCAACCTTGTGATATGGATGCAATTATGGCAGTAGCCAAAAAGCATAACTTGCACGTTATTGAAGATTGCTGTCAGGCTGTAGGTGCATTATATAAAGGTAAAATGGTAGGTACATTTGGTGATTTCGGTTGTTTAAGTTTCTATCCGACTAAAAACTTAGGCGGTATGGGTGATGGCGGTCTGATTATGACAAATGATGAAAAACTCCGTGACAGAGTTGTAGCACTACGCAATCATGGTGGAGCTGTTCGCTATCATCACGATGAAATCGGTGTTAATAGCCGTCTTGATGAAATTCAAGCTGCGATATTGAGAGTAAAATTACCGCATGTAAAGACCTGGAATGAATTAAGAAGAAAACATGCATATTACTATAATGAATTGTTTAAAAATTGTGCAGATATTGTAACGCCAAAAGAACTGGACGATACATATTGCGTATACCATCAATACACGGTTAAAATTCCTAACCGTGATGAAGTTCATAAAATGCTTCAGGAACGTGGTATAGGTGCAATGCTGTATTATCCTATTCCGTTACACTTACAAAAAGTTCATGAATATCTCGGTGTAGGTAAAGGTTCGCTGCCTGTTTCTGAAAAAAATACAGAAATGGTAATTTCGTTACCTATGTTCCCTGAACTTACCGAAGAAGAACAAAGAACCGTTGCAAGCACATTAATTGATTGCATTGAAAAATCAAAAGCAGTTGCAAGCGTATAAACATATATAAATCATAGAAAAGAAGTTCTGTCGATGACCTGACAGAACTTCTTTTTTATTTACGAATTATGAATTTACATTAAATATCAAATCCAGATATCTTTTTAATCTGAAAGTATATTTTCTTATTTCGACTTCATTAAAATTAGCCTGAAATATTCTGCTGTGCTGAGTTGTCATAGGTCTGCCATTTACAAGAGAACGCAAGATTTCATTTGTAGTCAAATCGATATTGGTATATTCCGATAATCTATTTTTTTGAGTTTCTTCAAAAGATAGGTACGGCAAATTTTTGACATCCAGAGTTGCTATAGATTTTTTACGAACGATAAGTTTTCCGTTTTCGGGTGTAGCAACTGAAAATTCGAGAATTTGCCCTTTATCACCAAGTTTTGGCATAATGTGGCTTGGAATTTCGTTTATAGGTTTTCGAAACAAATCCGAAACATTTTTTATAACTGTTTGTAAAACGTCATTAAATATATCAAAATGCTCTTTAGTAGTCATAAAACCTTTTTGCATACCAATTACCTTAACGGATGGGGAAGCAGATTCCTTAATGTTTTCGGAAGATTTTACTTTTAACTTGGTTTCAGCAGATAAAACTTGCTTTATAGTCTTCTCCTTAGCCACAGATTTTTTTGCAGTGTCAGGTTTTTGAGGATTTAAAACTTTTTGACGTTTTGCGGTTTGCTTATCCTGCTTAACTCTTACTGATTTAATCTTTGGCGGCTTAACCACTTTAACTTTTTTAGATTTTAATTTAACCGAACTTAAATCTTTAGATTTTTTAATTTTTTCAACTTTTGGCTTTTTAGGAACTAAGTCTTTAGCTTTAACTTTTTTGGGTTTAATTTTTTTCATGCTCAAATCTTTAGATACTTTGATTTTTTTAGGTTTTTTCAAAGCCGGCTTTTCGGATGTGTCTGTTCTAACGCCTCTGGGTTTGTGCGGAAGAGGGATTTCTCCTGATTTAATTTTGTTAATAAATTCAGCATAGGCGGTCATTTTTTCATAAGCGAGGTTAATAAACTTTTCAGGCTGAATTTGTTCAATTTTTTCGGCACTCATATGTTTCAGAATTCTTGGAAGCATATGCGGGTGATTTTCACTGTAATTTGCAACAAGTTTATCATTCCCGTCAAGTATAATACCGTTAAATTTACTTCCGTCTTCAATACTTATCCACATAAGATTAGGCTGTTTACCTTTTATGATAACTATAGTATCATCAGTATTCGGAAGATGAAAAGTTATTCCTGCATGGCGTTTTTGAACGACATCAGGATACATTTTTTTTATTTTTGAACCAAGTAAGGGTTTTTTATCGGTATACGGGGCAAAAAATTCTTTAATCATATCCATACTTGCGTGAATTGCATCTACTTTAGGATGAAGTTCTTTTGCAATAGTAGAGGGAATACCGTAATCAATAAATCTTCCAAAAGAAACCGTATCACGATTTATAGCAAAATTATTTGAAATATACGGGTGACTGTCGGTATTGTTATTGTTATAAGGATTAAACTTAGGTAAACCGAATAAATAATTGCTGACTTTCATATTGACCCCTTAATAGGGAAATTATAGAACTCAAAAAAAATAAAAACAAGTTGATATTAATAAATTTTAAATTTACAAATAACCATTTTTGAGTTAACATGAACATAGAAAATGCGGAAGTAATTCAGTGGTAGAATGCAACCTTCCCAAGGTTGACGTCGCGGGTTCGAGTCCCGTCTTCCGCTTTTTTTATTGTCTAAAAACAGAGGAAGGACGAGAACCCACCAAGCGAAGCTTGGTCAGTGGTTCGGAGGTATAGGTTTTCAGGACAGTTTAGATGCGTTTTTGTTGGCTATGATGCCGAATTGTCGGGGATTTGAGGCAGATTTATAGTGTAGAGATTTGCCGGACT
>CACWHC010000007.1 GCA_902760645.1 uncultured bacterium | reverse complement strand
TGATATTGCAGAAAAAATGTATGTTGAGCAATTTATCACAGAAACGGAAATTGCCAATAGAATCGGTGTTTCAGATAGAACAATAAGAAGATGGAAAGCTCTTGGCGATTGGGGAATAAAACGTGACGGATTTTTGAAAGCCAATACGATATCAAAAGATGCTATGTATGCGCTTGCTCATAAAATGCTTGATGATTTTCATAGTGATATGGATAATAATAGGTTTATTGACCCTTCTCGAATGTATATGTTCACTAATCTGATGGATGAAGTTTTAAAGAAACGAAAACAAAGCTATACTAAGGAAGAATTTTTAAGAATTATAAGACAAGTTGTTGATATGGAAAAAGAAATGGATTTAGATTTTCAAGATATGATGAAAAAAGATGGTTTTATCTAAGTTTTTAAAACCGTTTTAAAACGGTTTTATGGCAGTTTTAATTTTGAATATAAAATAATACCAATTGTGCATTTAACTTTTCTTAAAAAGTCTGTTGAACACTTTTTGAAATGCGTTTAATAAATCTGCATTATTTCTTAAATTTTTAACTACCGGAGCAAGATTGTAACACTCCTCAATCTCCGGCTGATTACCGACAAAATAGTCAATAATGACAGCGATATTATAAACATCCTCTGCCCACTTACAGACTTTCTTGAATTCCTGCTCGCTAATGTTATATCCGCTAACTTCTTTCATAAAAACCTCCTAACGCACACAACACATTAGCGTGAAAGCATGAAGAAAGCATTCAAATCTTTACATAGCAACACAAAACACTATTTATTTACTTGCCAATAGCCATTTTTATTAGCACCAATTCTTTTTATTAGTCCGTTTTCTTGAAGTTTTTTCATATTGGCAGTTATGCTTTTCTTTGTAATTCCAATAATTTCAGCAAGCTCTTCCTGCGTTACATAAGGATTTGTCTTAATTGCATCAATAATTTTTTGTTGATTTATAGTAACCTTTATAGTAACCTTTTTGGTAACCTTTTCTTCCGCTTTAATAATTTCTTCAATTGTATTTAAAATCAATGTAAGCATAAATTCTATGAATTTAGTGCTGTTGGCGGCACTGTCACTTACACCAAGAACTGAATAATACTCTTTTTGGTTTTCTTTTACTAAAGTTTCAACAGGAAGCCAAGCAAAAACCTCTTTCCATTCCTTTAGTATGACTGTTTGCCACAGGCGACCAATTCTGCCATTTCCGTCTTGAAATGGGTGAATAAACTCAAATTCATAATGAAAAACACAGCAACTCAAATTCATAATGAAAAACACAGCTTTTTATAAGCGGATGTACATCGCTTGTTTTTAGCCATTTAAATAAATCCCCCATAAGTTCAGGAACCCTGTCTGCCGGAGGTGCCATATGAACAACCTTTTTGCCGTCAAAAATCCCAACACCATCGGTTCTGTATTTTCCGTTTCTTTCAACTAAATCCTGCATCATAAGTTTATGAGCTTTTAGTAAATCTTTTTCATTATATGGATTGAGTGATAATAATAAATCGTAAGCCTGAATAGAATTTTTTACTTCTTTTATTTCATTCGGATTGCCTAAAACTCGCTTTCCGTCAATAATTGCAGTAATTTGTTTTAAGCTTAAACTGTTATTTTCAATAGCCAAAGATGAATGAATAGTTTTTATTCGGTTTTCTTTTCGCAACTTAACATGATATGGACTATCCTGAAGCGAATTTATCTCCCCAATTTTTTCCGAAATATTGGAGATAAGTTCAATTATTTTTGATGTAATTTCAAATGGTGGTTTATACATTTATATATCCTCGTTTTATGTATTTTGTACTATTTCACTCTCCTGAGTATATTATTTACCCTTATATTTGTTTGTTTATTTTTATTGAACAAACAGTTGTAATCCTCAGAAAATATCGAAAAATACTTAACAACATCCGATTCTGAATAACCTAAAACTCTTCTATGATAATCTAAAATTGAATCCAATAGTTCTGTATTTTCTTTTAAAATTCCCATTTCTGGCTCATGTTGTCTGTAATGAGCTCTGCTCATTTGAGCCCAAAGAGATTTTTCACGAGATTCATTAATTAAGTGTAGTTCTTTTGCCCTATATATCAAAGAAGCCATTGATACTTTCCATTTTCGTTTTAAATTAGGAAGTGAATAAAAACTTAAGTTGTTTAAATCTGCCAAGATATCTTTTTTAGGCATTAAAAATTCTGATGCAAATAAATTTGCTTCCTTTTCTGCATCAGGAGCAGGGAATTTATGCATCAAAATATGCCCTAATTCATGAGCTTTTGTAAAACGATCTCTATCAGGAGGTAAGTTTTTATTAATAATCATTATAGGAATATTTTTTTTGTTATAAAAACTTACACCGTCAAACTTAATATTAGGGTAGTCGAAATTAACAATAATAATTCCCATAGACTCAATTAAATTAGTAACATTATATACTCCGCCTTTTGGTAAATCTAAATACTCCCTTAAACCTATAGCAACATCTTCAGGAGAATCCAAATAATCTAAATTTAATTTTTCGGGAATTGAAGTATCTATTTCCAATGAATTTAATAATTTACCTATTTCCATATCTATAATATTTGAATTTGAACTTATGTAGCTTAGCTCGGCTTGTTTTAATGCTGCTTGCTTTCTGTGCAATTTGTATTCGGTATCAACAGGGGTATATTGTTCAAAGAAAAATTCCTTTGGAAAATTTAAATTTAACGAAATTTTATCCAACAATTCATCATCAATAGGAGTAATTCCAGACTCTATCTTTGATAATCGTGCTTGTTTTATACCTAATTCATTTGCTAATTGAGTTTGATTTTTACGTCTTGCTTCTCTTGCAATCGTAATCATATAAGTATTAATTTCTTTATCCATTTTTTATCCAATCAATCTTTATCAAATAAATCTACTACATTGCTATTTGGCATTTTTATCTTTATTAGTTTTGTTACATCTTTATGAATGCTTTGAGTACTCAAATCTGTAGTAACCGCTGTTACATCATAAAGTTTTATATTCCAATCCACGCTTCCATCTGTTTTATATTTTATAACATGAATTTCTTTTATAAAAGTTCTGTTATCATCCGACACATATCCAATTACAAGAGGAAAATCTAATGATAATTCACTGGTTGGTATGTCTAAATTTAACTTCATCTGACCAGAATCATCAGTATACAGTTTTGATGGCTTGAGGTTTACATCAACTTTTTTTATAGTGATCCATAAATTATTTATTAACCACCTTCTCTTGCCACTTATTTCACAATATTCGCCTAATTGTTTGTCTACGATATAATCTTTTAAACTTGCCCAATTTGCATCTGAATAATTCGAGGCTATCGAACGATTACTCAATGATAATTCTTCTCTGTTTTCGGGCTTATTAACTTTCCTGTAGTTATCAATCATGAAATAAACAATATCATCAATTGTTACCCCTGAAAAAATTTCCTCAGCCAAGTCAAATGTACTTTTCAATAGTAAATCTCCTTATATTTTTATTAACAATAGAAATATATCACAATGCTGTTAATTTTTCAAGATATTTATTCCTAAAATTATTCTTTTGTTATTTTAAGCCACCATTATTGGTTTTTAAACATTAAGTTTAATTTAAAAAACTTTACAATATTATGGTTTTGTTTTATTTTATTTTGTAAATTGTTAATTTTTGTATAAATTTATTCCTTTTAAGCATGCTTTATATTTAACATTATTCAATACCATATTATGTTTGGTAGTTATTATATTACTGTTCGGACATTGAAGAGCTTAGTCAAATAATCATTTACCATGTTACAAATAATCATCTAGAGTGTGTCTTTACAATTATACTATGGTTTAACAGGACATTTTATCTGAACGATTAAAATGATTATTCGGCAAAGTTTAGGGTGTGTTTGGTTTTTAGCGGTCGGAAAAAATCTTTTTATGCGTTGAAAAAGATAGGTTGCGGATAAATGAAAAGAGATAAGTTTTTTGATATTGCAGAAAAAATGTATGTTGAGCAATTTATAACCGAAGAGGAAATCGCAAAAAGAATCGGAGTTTGCGATAGAACCATAAGACGATGGAAAGCTCTTGGTGATTGGGGAATAAAACGTGACGAATTTTTGAAAGCCAATACAATATCAAAAGACGCAATGTATGCACTTGCCCATAAAATGCTTGATGATTTTCATCAGGATATGGATAATCACTTATATATTAATCCTTCAAGGATAAATATGTTTATTAATTTAACAAATGAAGTTATTAAAAAAGAGAATAAACAAAGTTATAGCAAAGAAGAATTTTTGAAAATTGCATTTCAGGTATTTGATATCGATAAAGAAATAGAGTTAGATTTCCAAAAAATGATGTTAGAAGATTGGGATTATTAAATGGCATTCAAAAGATGTTCAAATATCGGTTTTATTATTTCAAATTTCAAATACGATTTTAAATAGGTTTTAATGTTGTTTTAAAGATATTTTAATTTTCGACTTTTTCTTCATTATCGATAAAGAACGCATTTAATTTATCTGTATTCATTCTAAGGTTTTCTATGACGGGAATAATCTATAACGACTGTAATGTTATATGCATTTTCTGCTAATTTACTTAATTCTTTAAATTCCTTTGGTGTAATATTTAATCCTGCTTTTTCCATACCTTTCCTCCTAACGCAAAAAACACGATAAACGAAAAGTTTTAAGAAAGCATCAAAAGTTTTACATATCAACACAAATAAGTTTTGTTTACGATTGCAGAATAATCAACTACCCTGTTACAAATAATCATCTGGAGTGTGTCTTTACATACAAATTGTGGGTTCGGCGGATTTGCGGATGTAGTTGGGCATTCTTGCCCAACACCACTAAATTGTAGCGGTCGGAATATGATTGATGATGTAAATTCCAAACTACTCCAAAAGTGACTTTTCTTGCACTTTTTTACTCATTTTTTGCACTATTCTTGCACACTTTTGCACAAATTTGCACTCATAAGTAGGGTTGACTTTAGTCAACCAAAATGTATTGGTAGACTGAAGTCAACCCTACTTGCTTTTTTCGTATTGCGGTTTTTCTTTTAGAGGTTCATAGACTACAAAATTATCCAAATAAAGCACATTCGGATTATGTGTATGCAAAATAGAAATGATTAAGTGATTTTAATTTACTTGTATACTTGTTTAAACAGCGTTATTGCACAAAAACTTAAAATAACTGCTCCTATAAAAACTTCTAAAGGGAATTTTATAAGCAGAGATTTATCTAATATCATTGGAATTAGCAAAATTGCACCCGCAGGCGGAAAATATATTTTTAATTTATCAATAGCATAAAATAAAATTATACAAGCAAGTGCTGTGCAAAAATAGAGCGGTAAGCCACATAACTCATTTAATAATAATCTTAAAATACAACCTACTGCAGAAGCAAAGGTCATTAATCCGACAATATAGTGAGTTTTTTTTCTAGCCGGACTTTTAGGATTTGCTAGTTCTGTAAACATTACAATTAATGGAGGGGCAAGAAAGTATATCTGATGAGTTTTAAATGGTATTAACGCAATAATTCCAAAAACCATTAGCAATTTTGACCATTTTATAACTTGCGTTTTGATATTAAATTCACAAGGAACAAAATTGTTAACAGGGCGAAAATGATATTTTTCCATAAGCCACTGTGTTAAAATAATTATAAAAGACATCAATGAAACAGAAATAGGGTATATCCAACTTTTTGTTTGAAGATAAACCGGTAATATGCAAGCAGAAATTATTGGTACAAAGTTTGTTTTGAATAATGTCAAAATAAAACCGGTAAACGCAAAGCACAAACATACTTGAAATATCAATGCCGTTGTAAAAAATTTAACAACTATAACTCCAAATAAAGCAGCTGTAGACATTAGTATAAAAATGCGTCTCTTATTTGTCATCCAAGGCTGTTGTTCACTTACCCAAGCTCCTATCGTTAGAGCGCAAATCTCCGGAAAAATAATTTCTGCTTCATGCTCGGTTTCTGCAACAAAAACCATAACAAATGCCATTATTATTCCAAACAAATATCTTTCTATTCTTATTCTTTTTAATATTTCAGCTTTCACAGTTTTATAATAGAATAATTAAACAAAATATTCAAACTCGTAGGAATGGTGTCGAGCCAATTCCTATGCTTCTTGAAATTCTTTTTGCTCAAACCTGTCACCCACTACGCTATTGCTAACGTTCGTCTTTGTTTTCACTAACCGGCAAAGTAGGTTGGGTTGGGCATTCTTGCCCAACACCACTAAATTGTAGCGGTCGGAATATGATTGATGATGTAAATTCCAAACTACTCCAAAAGTGACTTTTCTTGCACTTTATCTGCATTTTAACTGCTAATACTTTCACTTTATTTTCAATACTTTTCGGCAGTTTGATAGTTTACGGTTAGTTTGATATTTTATGGCCATTTTAAGATTACAATATCTTAATTAAATAGCAATTTTTCAAAAGAAAAATACTTTATATACATATAAAGAAAGTAGTGTCCAATGATTAATTCAGTAGGTATGAATAGCAACTATGTTCAATATTGTAAGCCTGTATTTACATCACAGGCACAAAATAATGTTGCTATTAATCCAAATGTAGAAACTAAAACACCAAAAGAAAACACTAACTTGATTATGCAATATCTTGAAAATCAAGCAAGAAATAATGTTTCATCACCTTACAATGTTTCTACTCCGATTTGGACACATGCGTTCGGTAACTGCGATAATATGAAAGTTACTGATGCTCAAGGTAATGTAGTTCAAAATGTTGAATTTAAAAAAGACGGCGATAAATTAACCGAAGAAATTTTTGTAAAATGCGTAAACGGTTCAACTGTCAATAAAACTATAATCAATGACGGTAATAAAAAGTCTATGGAGCTTATTTTCAGAAATAAGAACGGTGAAATTACAGGACAGGAAAATCGTTCTTATGAAAAGATTGACAACGATACAGCAATATCTGTACATAATGGAAAAACTTATAAAATCAGCGGATTGTCAAGTGATGTAATTACTGTTGAACATAACGGTCAGAAAAAAGTTATTGATTTAGCGAAGAAAATTCAGCCGACTTTGGATACTATTGAAAATGAGCCAACTCAAAAACAAATTTCGCAAGAACAAAGAGAATTTTTAATCAATAGTGTTAAGAAATTGTCAGGTGATATAATTTTGAAATTTGATGAAGAAATAGACCAAATGGTAATGCTTGACACAGATGAGTATGAGGGATTTTACAGAAATGATAACGGTGTCAGAAAACTCAAACTTTCGCCAAAAGTTAAAGATGATATGACTTTCATTCATGAACTTGGGCATGCAATAAATCGCATTGACTCCGAGGGGAATGACGTTAACCAAAATAATTGGAGTAATAAAGTATGTTGGAGTGATAATAAAGATTTTGCAAAAACCCGTGAAGTTGAAATGAACAACTTCCGAAACCGTTGCAACAATGATTCTATCATTCAACCAATGGGAAAATTCATTTATGATGATTTTGTGAAAAAAGGTTATGTTACTTATGAAGAAGCTCAACAAGACGGACAAGACGAAGAATTTGCAGAAATGACAGGTTTTGTTAACTGTATGGACGTAGATTGGATAAATGAAAGAGTTCCTTGTATGCTGCAATTCATGCCTGATTCAACACAAATGGTTTATAAGAAAAATCAAGAATTGCTCTAATCTTTTATTTATAGAGGGTTAACTAAATTACATCTTGTAACATGTCTGTAAGTGCAAGTTTTGCGGTACGAATAGGAGTTGAAAAACTTGTACCAAAGAATTTTTCAGTAGCTTCATATTTACCGTTTTCAAGTTTCGCTGCATTTTTCAACTGAATAAGTTTAATTCTGCGTTGTTCTAACGTATTTTGTCTTTGCTCAAGTTTGCGTAAGGCTTCAAAATCAATTCGACATCTCATCAAACCGACTCTTTTCATTTGAATTTCTTTAATTTCAGATTGGATTTTTTCTAAAAGTTTGTCGACACGTTCTTTTGTTTTGCCGATTAAGATGTTGTTCTCAACTTCTTGTTTGTATTTTGGGTTAGTTATCACTAAATCTGTTCCGCTTAAACCTGTAATATTTGCACCGTATTCAGTCGGTCTGACATAGTGTTCCCCAACTTCATAATGCTGTGTAAAAAATGAATTTCTTGCAGATGAAAATTCAGATAATTTATTGGTTTGTGGAGATAATGAACCTACACCCTCAACTTTATCCGCAAGTAGCAAAACTTGATTTGCCGTACCTTTTGGGTTATCAAGCGAATTTCCGGAGGCAAATAATACCCGAGTTCCACTATCTGCTACATCAGTTATCGGCTGAAATTGTGGAATTTTACCACGCATATTTTTATTCGTAGAATAACATATAGCCCCCTTGGAACAACTTATGTAATCAATTTTTTCACCATTTTTAATTCTTTGAAGTATTTGTTTAAACGGTTCAAAAAATTCATGACACATACTATCTGCATAACCTGTGTTTATTGTTTCAACTTGTGCAAAAGGGTTGTGCCGTCTTAAAAATGTCGTAACAATTTCACCATGCGAAAGACCGTAAATTGAAGATTTATTTTGTTCAAAATCATCAATAACGATTATCTTCTTCGGCTTGATACTTGCATTTTTTAGAAATGAGCCGTCCTCATTCAAAATTCTGATAGCGATATTACCGTCAGGCAATTCAGACTCTTTTAAAATATGATAAATTTTACCGTCTTTTGGATTTGTCCAAGTAACTCTGCTATAACTATCTGCAATAGTATTTGAAGTTAATCGTTTTAAATCTTGCGGTGTAGCCTTTGAAAATGTAAATGTTTTAGGTGTTCTCGTTCTTTTTATGGCTATTTTGTTTAATGTTCTTGCCATAACCATTTCAGGTGAAGAAAACCGAGGAAGTTCTGATAATGTTTCAGCGACTTTTGCAGGGATTATATCCCTAACAGCTTCTGCGGTTTGTCTTGCAACACTATTTACAGTTTTTGGGGGTAAAATTCTCATATTTGATTATACAATACCCATTCCCGGGGTCGTCATCTGAACTGCCGTATTATGAGCTTGTAGTGCGGTGTCAACTGCCTGTTGGTGCATTTGCATCGCATTAAAATTATCTTGCATTATTTGTTGTTGATTAGCAAAATCTTGTAAATCTCGATTTGAACGATTTCCATTAATCATCATACCGGCAAGAGCTATATTTTTCATAATTTGAGCAAGTTTACCTGAATAAACCTCTTTTTGTTCATTTGGTTGTTCTATAGGTTTTGAATTATACAAAATATCTTTTGGCATGTAATTTTTGTTAAACTCCATTAAGCCTTGAACATCTGTATTAATAACTTTGACATCTTTTCCGTCACCAACTTTTATGGTAACTCTGCCATTCGGAGTTTTTTCAACACAAGCCATTTGCTTTTTACCGTCAATTTCAACTTCGTATTCATACTTAGCATATTCTTGCGGAGGGCGAATATTGACTGTACTTACACTATTAATACTATCAACCATTGTTTTGTACCTTTCTACAATAAAAACTACTTGTATATAGATAAAAACATTTCGTAAAAAAATTTGCCTATAAAATAGTAAATGTAAACTTATATTGCTAATTTAACTAATCAAAAACTATCAAACTGTCTGTTTCATTCTGTCAAACTAACTGTTTGTTTACACGGATAGCGAGAATACCGAGGTAACTGAGCCGTAAGGCTCATAAACGAGGCTATTCGAGCGTGGAGCGAATCCAAGAAAAATCCCACCTCCTCCTGTTTTAAGTCCCGAAATGGACTTTTTTAGTATGTGGGATGAGAACCAAACAAGGCAAAGCCTTGTCATTGGTTCGTACATTTTAACAGGACATTTGGTCGGAAGTGTTTTCTGTCTTTGCGAGTGTATTTATCGAGTTGGTGCGTTTAATAAAATTTGATGGTTTATTTTTATAAAGTCCGCTATTTATAGGGGTTTGGGTGCTCGGAAGTGCAACTTTACCCAAAAAACCGATTTACTCACTTTTACTCATTATTTACTCTCACCGGTCGACTACTTTCCAATAATAGTAAGATATTTTTAGAGCCGTTTTTGGGGAATTACTAATTGTCAGGCTTAAGCTTGATCTACAGATTACTCTCTTAAGTCAATCATTGTTTAGCGTTTTTTTACCAAATTTTTTGTTGTTAGTTAAGTCCCAAAGCAGATTTCCATTTTTGCATTTGTTCAGGTGTAAGAATTTCAAAGAAAGGTTTATCCATTCTCTCATTATTCTTTAATACACAGGATTGTACATTCCATTCAGAGCTTTCATTAGGTTTAAGGCTGGCTTTTCTGAAGGTTCTTATATTGTCGTCGTCCAATTTCATTGAGCGGATTAAAACAGTTTCTTCATCAGCAGGACCATCATTATTTTTAATATACTTGTGCTTTCTAAATTCTGTTAACCCGTTTTTTTCTTCTCTTGAAATTATTGTTTCTTCAATAGGCATTTTGGTTCCGCTTGTTAATTGGTATTTTCCGTATTTTTCTATAATTGTGTCGCCTGTCTTAACATCACGTCTTTTAGTTTTTACCATGTCCCAAGCCCCATTTTCTGTAGGAACACTGACAGTGTACCCCTTGTTTACAAAATTAATTTGTCTTTCCGGGTTTGCGTTTTTGTCATAAATATAAACAGTTCTATTTGAACCTTCGCCCAAGGTTATAGTTCTTTTCCCGTTATCCAATTGTTTTACTTTTTTAGTAGCATTTTTATAAGGACCTTCGTTAAATTTTTCAAGAATTTTTTCAAATTTAGCCTCTATATTTTCAGCGATTTCTTCTGTTTTTTGTGTAACTTTCGGTTTTCCAACTTGTTTCCCAAATTTACCCCTTGTAGCAATATAAATCCCAACAGCAGCGAGAGCTGCTAAGCCTGTACCAACAATTACTTTTGTTTGTGTAGAGATTTGAGATTTCTTTTCGGTGTCGGGTTTTTCTTTGTTTTCACCAAAAGATAAATTTCTAATATTATTATTTAGATTATTAATCGGACTTATTGCCATAACATCACCTTAAATTACTACACATCTATAATAAAACATAAAAATATAATTAATTGCTGTTAATAATATTGTATGTTGCAAATTTTTAATATTAAGCAACTTTGAGATTATAACCTAGTGTTTTCAAAATTTTTGCCAATGTATCAACACGCGGTACACGTTTTCCGGCAAAAATATCATATAACATTGCCCTGTCAATTCCCGCTTTCTCGCAAAAACCCGAAATGCTATCACGAGATTTAATTACCATTTCTAAGGAACGGAAAAACGCATTGAAATCTCCGTCATTAACGTATTGAGCCAAAGAATCGTTCATATATTCTTTTTGAAATTCCTCATCTTTTAATTGTTCTAACACAAAATCATTAAAATCTGTCATTTTTATTGTCCTTTATATCTTTTAAATATGTTTTTGCAAGTTCTATATCTTTTGATTGTTTTGATTTATCACCTGCATTTAGCAATAAAACCAATACATTATTTTGAATTGTATAATAAATTCTATAACCTTTTCCTAAAGTAAATCGTAATTCATAAAGATTTGGTTCAATTTGTTTAAAATCCCCCAAAGTTGTCATCATATATTCGTTCAATTCGCCTGATAACTTTACTCTCAAAGAATTGCCTAAATCTAAAAGCCACTCTTTGACAGGTTCTTTTCCATTTGGTAATTTATAAAACTTAATTTCTTTAATAATCATATTGTAGCGTTTTTGCTACAATATGTCAAGTAGCAAAATTATCAAATACTCTGTTCCAAATTCTCACACTGACTGTTCATATACAGTGAGCCTGCAATGGCGAAGTTATCAATCTTTTGCCGATTTATTAAGGTCGGAAGTCGATTGGTTTAAAATATCCGTAATGTCCGATTTCGGTAACAAAAATGTCCGCTTATTTGCAGTTTTTGTCCCGATAATTGCACGCAAAAGTTATTGTTAAGTTAAAGCCAGCCGACAAGCCAATATTCTTAATTGTTTTTCACATCTATTCCTAAATATTTTTTAATATATAATTTTACCATTCTATAACAATTACTATATTTTTCTACGATTGCCTCTTTTTGACCATCGTCTTCCCCCATTGCATATGAAAACAATTGAGCAAATATTTCATTTCTATGACTATCTGCTTCTTCTACTTCATAGTCAGTTACCCCATCAGTTATATCTACATCAAACACATAATAATCAATATGACGATGTTTGAATAGAAAATTACTTAAACTACTTTTTCCTAAATTTTGTACATCCTGTTTCCAAGCTTTTTTAAATTCATTACTATCACTCAAATCTTTATTTTTTAAAAAAGTATCATACAATTTTTGTTGTTCTTTTGTTCCTTCATCGTCGGTCCATAACGGAAGTTTTTTAACTTCGCGTAATAATTTTGGATCACAGTATCCAAACTGATCATCAAATTGATGTCCAATTTCATGCATTGTTGCCTGCGTAACATCTGAAATTTGTTTATCCACACTTATATTAAATACTGAATCTTTTGACGTTTTTATAATAATATCACTAGTTCCTTCTTTGAATGATGCCGTCATTCCACCAGTATAGAAGAATTGATCACTGTGTTCACTAACGTATTTTGTCAATTTCGATTTATTCCCCAATGTTTTAAATGAATCACATATGTGAAAAGTGAAATTATTTAAAAAAAATTTATTTTTTTTTATTTCATTTTTAAAAGCTGTAACTCGATTCTTTACAGCATCTTTGTATTTATCATCTGTATTTGAATGTTTTACATAATAAATATAGTCTGTCATATTTTCCTCGGTTACATATAAAAAAAATATTTAAACCTCAAATTTTACAAAAAAAAAATAAAATATTACGCATTTGTTACAAAATAATATTCAACAGCAGACGGGTTTGGTGAGACCCAACAATAACATGACAAAATAATGCTTTTCATGTTAAAAATTCTCAAAATCTCTGTTCATTCATCTCAAACCGGGTGTTATTTTACACCTAATCTGCTTTTTATTTACGAAAATACAATACTTTTTTTAATGAAATTTAACAGCAAAGATGCTTTTCTGCCGTACTTTTCGGGGAATTTTTCTTCACTTCGGTACCAGATAGTATTTTTTAAAAGACTGTAAGTGTTCTCTATATCAAGCGGCGACTTAAAGCTGCCGTTAAAATTCTGTTTGTATATTTGATTATTTGCTAATTGATTTACTTTCATATATTTTAATCAATTTTTGTAACTACATGTTGTCCTGCATCAATATGCTGTAGTCTGAACAGTTCTGATTTTGCATCAAACAGACCATCCCATATGGAATGTTTTTGGGTATCCACTTTGTATGGAGGGAGAATTATATCTTCGTCATTGGCTGCAATTCGTTTCATTCTGTCTAAATATTTGTCTGCGATATTTTCAATCATAAGAGAATTATTGCCGTGTACTTTTCTTATGTCATATACGGATTGTTTGCGAATTTTCATAATTCCAAAAATTTTTGCCAACTTTTTAGCAATTTCTTTATCTTCTAAATCCATAATCCATTTACCAAGTATGTCACTTGGCATAAGTTTTGTATCCTCTGCTCGGATTACGCCATTGACAGCCTTTGTAGCAAGATAATAAACTTTTTTATCGCCGTGCAAAGTTGTTTGTATAAGGTGAAAATGTCCGGGATATAAGGATGTTATTTCTTCAAATTGTTTTCCTATGCTTTCCCAACGGCTTTTATTCAGTTTTACATGTGGTACGAAATTTGCCCCAAATGTGATGTTGTTAACTCTGTTCATAATAAACCTTTCTGAGTTACTGAAGTAAAACTGAAAAATGTATTTTTTTGCCATGATATTTACAAAACTTATAGATTATTTTCATGTATCTGATAATGTTTTGTAATATCCTTGCACAAGGGTAATTTTTGCTCTATTATTATCGTATGGGATAAATAGGGAGAGTGGCAATGACTATTGAAAGACAAAGAGTTGTAGAACAAGATAAAGAATTAAGACGTCATAATTTTTTACCTGTCGAAAGTAATTTGACGCCTGAACAGGTAAAGCTGGAAGCCTCCAGATGTTTGAATTGCAAAAACCCCAGATGTGTTCAGGGATGTCCTGTAAATATTCAAATTCCAAAGTTTATTCAGGCTTTAAAAGAAGATAATTTAAAAGGTGCAGGTGAAATTATCCGAGAAACAAGTATGCTGCCTTCTGTATGCGGCAGAGTTTGTCCGCAGGAAAGACAATGCGAAGGTAATTGTGTTCTCGGAATTAAAGGAGAGCCTGTTTCAATAGGTGCCCTCGAAAGATATGTCGGTGATAATACTTCGGCAGATGAACCTGTAATTGTTCCTACAGGCAAGAAAATAGCTGTTGTAGGTTCCGGTTGTGCAGGTATTACTGCGGCTGCGGATTTAAGAAAAGCAGGTCATGACGT
Organism: uncultured bacterium; assembly: GCA_902760645.1. Classification (GTDB taxonomy): domain Bacteria; phylum Cyanobacteriota; class Vampirovibrionia; order Gastranaerophilales; family Gastranaerophilaceae; genus UBA1221. The sequence continues at coordinate 75,932 of CACWHC010000007.1, read as the reverse complement.
TACTGTTTTTGAAGCGTTGCACGAGTTAGGCGGTGTTTTAAGGTATGGTATTCCGCCTTTCAGACTTCCAAGAACAGTATTGGACAGAGAAATTACGAACCTGAAAAATATGGGTGTGAAATTTAAGAAAAATGTTATTGTGGGTAAATCAGTTACGCTTAAGCAGCTTAAAGATGACGGTTTTGATGCCATATTTATATGTTCCGGTGCCGGACTTGCCAAAATGCTTAACATAAAGGGTGAAAACTTAAACGGTGTATTTTCTGCAAATGAATTCTTAACAAGAGTAAATTTAATGCATGCAGGTCAAGAGGGTTCTGTAACTCCGTTATGGACAGGGAAAAAAGCTGCAGTATTTGGCGGCGGGAATGTTGCGATGGATGCCGCAAGAACTGCTGTAAGAGTCGGATTTGAAGAAGTCTATATCATTTACAGAAGAACAGAAAAAGAGCTCCCTGCTCGCTTGGAAGAAATCAGACATGCTAAAGAAGAGGATGTGATTTTCAAATTTTTATATGCTCCGAAAGAAATCATCGGCGAAGATGGAAAAGTTAAATCTGTGGAACTTGAGGTTATGGAGCTTGGTGAACCTGATGAAAGCGGCAGAAGACGTCCTGTTTCTACCGGGAAAATTGAAACAGTTGAACTTGATACCGTAATTGTTGCACTTGGTACAGGACCTAATCCGATAATACAACGTTCGGCAGAGGCTGAAGGGTTAGAAATAATTACCGATTCAAAGGGGTATATTACTGTTGATGAAGACAGCAGAGTAACTTCAGTTCCGACTATATTTGCAGGTGGTGATGTAGCTCCTGTTGGGGCATCAAATGCTATTAATGCGATGGGTGCAGGGAAAAAGGCTGCAAAAGCTATTATTGAATTGTTAAAATAAAATCATGGAAATAAGGTTATTTGGTACTTTAATTTTATTATTAGGATTGCTGACGTGTCCTGTCAGTGCTTTTGAACTGGACACGTCTGTTGATGATGACATCAGAAAAACTTATGATTCATCAAAATTAGAGCATGAGCGTCTGCCGGACTTGCCTTCCACATTAGCAACACCGTCGCAACAGGTAAAGTCAGGTACACAGCAAAGTTTGCCGCCTGTTTCTGCCTATACTACTTTGACGCCTGTCCCTAAATCAGATATAAAAACTGATTTTTCAGGGGGCTCGGCAAAAATTTCCAAGCAAACTCCGCTTGGTGGAGATTCTTATACTGAAATTTGTATTAAAAAAGGAACTAAATTTAAAGTAAAATCACAGACTAAAGTTTCTGATTGGAATTCTGCCGGTGCAGGCATGACTTTTGTTTCGACTGTTCCGGTTACAAAAAGGTATGTGTCTTTCCCGACAGGTACTGTATTTAAAGGTATTATTGAAGAGTCAAATCCGCCTACATACGGCGGTAACGGCGGTTCTTTGAAGCTGAAAGCAAAGTCCGTATATATAGATGGGGCACCGCATCCTATTGACGGAAAAATTGTCCGTGCCAATGATAAATTTGTATTTTTCAACAATATTAAAGGTAAAAGAGGATACGCTAAAGGTATGTCGAAGCAAGTCAAAAAGGGGGATGCTTTTTATAAAAAATCAAGAAAATTGTCCTCCAAATTGGCTTCTAATCCTGTAGGTATTATTGTATCCCCTATTCCTACTATTGTAGGATTTGTAGGGTATGGAGCAAATCTTATTATATCTCCTGTTACAGCAATATGGTCTAAAGGAGAGCATATTACGCTTCCTGCAGGTACATCTTATACAATTAAATTAAGGCAGGATTCTTTGATATATAAATAATTAGAAGTTTTGTTACAAATCAATAAGTATTTTGAAATTTGTCAATATTATTGTATTTTTATAATATAAGTACGGAAAATTTCTATGGCAGAAGAGAAAAAAAAGCAAAAGCAAAAGCCGGGTGTAAGAACAAAACTAAATTCCGGTGATAAAAAAGTTCAAACAAATACCGATAAGAACAGCAAGCAGACGATGGTAGCTAAACCAAATCCTACTGCTGTTTCGGCGTATAAAGCTCTTCCGTCAATGAAATTATCGAAGGAGAATTGGGCGGAAGAAACCTCCAAGTCAATATTAAGTGCAGTTACTCCGGTTAGTTCTGAACGCAGCTTAGGTGAAAACAAGGTCGTTCCGGTTTCAGATACTCCGCTTCCCGTTGTCCCTGAAGTCCAAGAGGTTGTTCCTGTTGTTGTCCCCGAAAAAGAAACTAAAAAGAATAAATATAAAAAGAAGAAAGAAAAGAAAACAAGCATTATAGATGACATTAAAGCATCAATTACTCAGGGCTTTGATAGTGTAAAAATTGATTATGACCAGCTTTCTCAAATTCAAAATGAGCTTCATATTGCAAAAGACGGGGTAAAATCTTCAATTACAGAGGGAGTTTCTCGTCTGAAAGATTATGCAAATTCTGCTGTAGAAAGTGCAGCTGCAGCAACGGAAGAAATGAAGAAAAAGCAGAAAGAGCTTGCTGATGCTGCTGATAAAAAGATAAAAGCAGAAGTTCAGCGTATTGAAAAAGAAAAGAAAAAGAAAGCTGCAGAAACTTCAAAACAAAAGACCAAAGCTGCTCCTACAGTTTCGGCAGAAGAACTTGCTGCAGCAGCAGCTGCCGCAAAACCTGTGGACGCATCAGAAGAAGAAAAAATCAGATTCCAAAAACTTAATCAGGCAATACAAAGACGTGACGGAGCAAAGAATGCTCTTAGTGCATTGAATACCCAGTTACAGTATGCTTCTCCTGAGCAGAAGAAAGGTTTGAAAGAACGTATTAAACAAAAAGAACAGCAGCTGGCTGATGCTGAAGCTGCTATTGCCGAATTAGAACAATAAGAAAAAGCAGTTCTTATATGAACTGCTTTTTTCTGTATGTACTAAAACTGCTCAAGAACTTTTTCAGCTTCTAAACGCCTTTGTTCCCTGCCTTTTTGAACTGCATTAACCGTTTTTTCTTTTTTGATTGTTTCTTCAATATTTTCTTTTGTGAAACTCTCTGGTTTGAAATTATGCCAAGCCGCAACAGAGAAAAATACAATTAATATTAAACCTATAAATCTTACCATGAATATCTCCTTTTATATATAATTATATCATTTTTTTTGACTTTGGCAATCCTTTTATTATTTCCTATTGTTACTGTATTGTCTAATATTAAAAAATATATTATAATTAACAATGTGTAAAGTCACATATTTGAAGGGAGATATTATGATTAAAAAGTTTGCTGCACCAAAAACATTGTTAGCAATTCTTGCTTTGATGTTAGTGGGTGCTGTGCCTGCTCTTGCGAGTGAGGCTGATTTGATTGTCCCTGATATTACCGGTGATAATTTCAGATTACTAATTTGGGGTATTCTTGTTTCTGTTGCCGGCTTAATATTTGGGTTTATTGAGTTTTCTCGTATCAAAAAATTGAAAGTTCACGCAGCTATGGCTGATGTAGGAAATACAATTTTTGAAACTTGTAAAACCTATCTTGTGCAACAGGGTAAGTTTTTATTCTGTTTGGAAGTATTAATCGGGCTTTGTATTGCATTTTACTTCGGATACTTGCAGCATATGCCGCTCAAAGATGTTGCCATTATTTTGGGTTGGTCTGTGATTGGTATTCTTGGTTCATATGGTGTAGCGTGGTTCGGTATCAGAATGAATACGTTAGCTAATGCAAGAACAGCGTTTGTTTCATTGAAAGGAAATCCGCTTAATATATTGAATATTCCTTTAAAAGCAGGTATGTCAATCGGTGTTTGTCTTGTATCAGTTGAATTAATATTGATGCTGACAATCTTGTTATTCGTTCCGGGACATTTGGCAGGTGCTTGCTTTATAGGTTTTGCAATCGGTGAAAGCCTTGGTGCTTCTGCACTTCGTGTTGCAGGCGGTATTTTTACAAAAATTGCAGACATCGGTTCTGATTTAATGAAAATACAATTTGGTATCAAAGAAGACGACCCTCGTAATCCGGGTGTAATTGCAGATTGTACAGGTGATAATGCAGGTGATTCAATAGGACCTACGGCTGACGGTTTTGAAACTTATGGTGTAACAGGTGTTGCTCTTGTTTCATTTATATTACTTGCAGTTACTGATCTTGAATATCAGATTAAACTGTTGACCTGGATATTTGTTATGAGATACTTAATGATTGTTACTTCAGTCATTGCATATTGGATTAACAACATCATTGATAAATTTTATGCAGCTAAAACTGCAAAATTTGATTTTGAAAAACCTTTAACTAATTTGGTATGGTTGACTTCAATTTTATCTATAGGTATGACTTTTGGGGTAAGCCATTGGTTATTAGCACCTATGGGCGGTAATTTATGGTTGATTTTATCGACTATTATTTCTTGCGGTACGTTAGGTGCAGCATTAATTCCTGAATTTACAAAAATATTCACTTCTCCAAAAGCATTACATACTGAAGAAGTTGTTACTGCTTCAAAAGAAGGCGGTGCATCTTTAACAATTCTTTCCGGTATTGTTGCAGGTAATTTCTCTGCGTTTTGGATTGGTGCTGTTATAGTTGCGTTAATGGGATTGGCTTATTTTGCCAGTGTTCATATACCTGCAGACGTGATGATTTATTCATCAGTATTTGCATTCGGGCTTGTAGCATTCGGTTTCCTTGGTATGGGGCCTGTTACTATTGCAGTTGACTCTTACGGTCCGGTTACTGATAATGCACAATCCGTATATGAATTATCTTTAATTGAAGAAATCCCAAATGTAGCAGAGGATATTGAAAAGGAATTTGGTTTTAAACCTGATTTTGAAAATGCTAAACAATTTTTAGAAGAAAATGACGGTGCAGGTAACACTTTCAAGGCTACTTCAAAACCGGTTCTTATTGGTACTGCTGTTGTAGGTGCTACTACTATGATTTTCTCATTAATTTTGGTTATCCAGAATACTCTTGGTATTCAGCCGGAAGCAGTACTTAACTTGTTAAATCCTTATACATTGTTAGGTTTGCTTGCAGGCGGTGCCGTTATATATTGGTTCAGCGGTGCTTCAATGCAGGCTGTAACAACGGGTGCTTATCGTGCTACTGAGTACATTAAAGATAATATTAAACTTGATGAGGATTCTAAGTCTGCAAATCTTTCAAATTCAAAAGAGGTTGTTAAGATTTGTACCCAGTACGCTCAAAAAGGTATGGTAAATATCTTTATTTCATTGTTTGCATTTGCGTTAGCGTTGGCATGTTTATCAGCACCGTTGCTTGCCGATAATATTGAATTTGCAAACAGACCGGTATCGTTCTTTGTAAGTTACTTAATTGCAATTGCGGTATTCGGTTTATTCCAGGCTGTATTTATGGCTAATGCAGGCGGTTGCTGGGATAATGCAAAGAAAATTGTTGAAGTTGATATGAAAGAAAAGGGTACTCCGCTTCATGATGCCACTGTTGTCGGTGATACGGTTGGTGACCCGTTCAAGGATACTTCTTCCGTTGCAATGAATCCGATTATCAAGTTTACAACATTATTCGGTTTATTGGCGATGGAAATTGCAATAAGTGAGGCATTCAGAGAAGTAGCTCCAATAGCAGGGGTTGTATTCCTTATTATTGCATTATTCTTTGTATGGCGTTCATTCTACGGAATGAGAATTCCATCCAAGAAATAGTTATATATTATAAAATTTTCACCCGTGATTTAATCACGGGTGATTTTTTATGTAGTTAATTTATTTTTGGGAGTTTGCTGTTCCCTCTGAGTTCTCCAAGTTCAATAAGTCTTTTTTCAATAGCAAGCAGTGCCTTTTGTGCGTTTTTATTTGTATGTAGAACGGTTGTTACATGTACCGGATGACCGTTTATTTCCTGATAGCCGCCAATATTATCAATATAGTTATTATAGATTTCTTTTAGCAGCTGTGCTTCTCCTTCAAAAGCTTCAGATGCTTTATTTCCCGGTTTGTTTGCTTTGAAAGATACTGATGCACTGTGTGCTTTTGCAGCATATGATATTGAAGAAATTCCTGACATAAAAATACCTCCTACTATTTTGTATTTTTATAAACAAACTTCGGAGGATTTTTTGCTTTTTATATTTTATATATGTAGATTTTGTTACATTAGAACGAATATTTTGGAATTATAAACGGTTCATTATTTGCATCTTTTTCTACAAATTTTAAGTAGAATTTAAGCGCATCATCTTTTGCTGTATTGTACAACTTTTCCGAAACATATTTCTTATGCAGTGCCGTGATGGTTCCGTCATAATTTCCCATGGAAGTTGCATAAAGTTCAATAATTGCCTTATCTGCACCGCCTCCGTACGCTTTTGTTTTGGCATCCGTTCCTGAAGGTCGTATTTCTATAAATTTGTCACTAAATTCAAAATAAGTTCCGTCCCCTACAAACTTAACCGATTTTAAATTATCGAATATGAGGCTCTTAAATGAGTCATTAAGGACTTCTCTGACGTTTTCTATAGTCATTCCACCTTCTTTTACTGCAATTGCCATAGAGAGGTAAAATAAATCATTTTTAGTTCTTTTTCCTTCTCCTTCGATTTTCGCAGTTTTTAATTTCTCAATATCCGGTTCGGATTCGTTGTAGTAAGCTATGTCAACTCGTGTATCGTAACGTCCTGTTATATTATTTTCGTCAAATATTTCTTGCAAATATTCTGATAAATATTTGTTTTTTAATTTTGCAATTAGTGCTGATGCGACAATAATGGCTTCTGTTGCACTTTTCTCTCTCATCGCAATAGCTTCACGTCCTGCAAGGGATTTAATGAGTTCTTCCGTACCCATAATCATGCCGCCGGATTCTTCTCCGCCAAAGAGCAGTCTCGGGTTTTTACCAAGATTAATTGTGTTACCCAGAACATCATCCACTTTAACTTCTTTTTCAGGATTATTTTTTAACTGTAATTCAACTTTTTTCATTATGTTTGCAATTTCTTTGAATCCAACCGGCACGTTCACTACTTTTACATTATGCTTTAGTGCCCATTCATCCCATGCAAGGGCTGATGCTGTTGTTTTAATGATAAATCTCGGGTGTTTATCCCAGAGTTTTTCTGTTTTTAACTGTTTTGCCCAGAAATCCATGAGCATTAAAAATGCCTGATTAGCAGTGAATACCGTAAGAATTTTTTTATTTCCGAGTTCAACATAGTCAATTCCGTTGTCTTTTAAAAATGGTATTCTGTCAGTGCTTTCTGTCTGTGTAATAGTTAATCTGTCATGATCCGGGTCCGTGATTAAAACAACAGTTCCGACAGGTGTATCTTTTAGTTTTTCTTCATAATGCAGGGTTTCAATTACCGGGAAATACTTATCACCGTTTGGTTTTTTCGCAAGCACGGTAGCATCTACGGAATAATCATAAAACGCTTTTTCACCATTTGGTGTAACATCGTATTTGCCTATTGAATGGAAGAACGAATCTTCTTCGGTATTAAACCATATAAATTTGTCTTCAATTTTTAATTTCTTTAATACTCTTGATAATGTTCTGTATGCGGAACCGCCGACATTTTCAATTGCAATTTTGGAATTAAATTTTTTTATCAGATTGATGTTTATTGGTTTTGCAACACCTGATTTCAGGTATTCAACGTATAAATCAACGCCATCATCAAATTTCCCCAATATTTTTTCGTCTATCAGTGGGTTATCTTTTGCAGAAATTTTAATTTCATATTTTCCTTTTTTCTCGGTTTCTTTAAATATTTCGTCTATTTTATTTACAAATTCCAGAGATTCTTCCGGTAAATATTGTGAGCCCTGAGAGTTCAGGTCTTTTGTGGCATTTTTTACGGAAATACCATGACTGGAGGTAATATATTCTCCTCCGACAAGGTCAAGTTTAAATGCTAAAAATGAGGCTAGCCATATAGGAATAGTTTTTCTCCCTGCAGGTACAAGAGTTTTAATTCCCTGAGCAGCCTGTATTCTTGCTATTGCATCTAAGAATAAGTCAGAATTATAACGAACTTCCCTCCCTGCAACTTTTAAAATTTCTTTCCCTTTGTATTTTTCTTTTGCAACGAGTGCTTTTGCTAATGTTGCAAGTACTATCCCTACAAGGTTAATCGGAAACCTTGTATCTTGCGGAAATAATATATTTTGAGGGCCTCTAATACCGGCAGTGGACACTTTTGCTTCATTTGAATAATTTTCAAACCATTCGTATAAATTTAAACCTTCCGGATTTTTCTTTTCATCGTATGGATTCAGGTGTTCTTTTTTTAGTGTGAATGTAAATTCTCCGTCTTTTGAAAAATCCATAAGATTTAATTTTTTTATGTGTTCGGGTGTTTTATCATATACGCTCTTGAATAATTCGTTTTCTAATTTGTTTGTTGAAGTCTTGTATCCTGCCATATAATTTCCCTTCTTTTTTTAATTGTTATTATATATTATTATGGCAGGATAGTAAATAATTCAGACGTATGAGGATAGGCAAAAATAAAGGGGATGACCTTTGGTCAGCCCCGCATTTCATTTCTGAAACAAAAAGGATTTACATTAACTTTAAGTCTTTAGTATTCAATGCCTTGTCTTGCCATAACACCCATATCAAAGTAGTGTTTGATAGGTTTCATTTCCGTAACAAGATGAGCCATTGCTTTTAGTTCCGGATGAGCATATCTTCCGGTAAGTACAATTTCAAGATTTTCAGGTTTATGCAAAAGTGCATCTTTAACTTCGCTAACCTTTATCATATTCATTGCAGTACAAATATTAATTTCGTCAAGAATTATAAGCTGATATTTGCCGGAATTAATAGCTTCTTTGGCAAATTCCCAGCCTTTTTTAGCTTCTTTGTAATCATCCATGCAAACATTATGTGAATAACAAACTCTGTCCATTCCAAATTGGACTACGTCTAAGTTTTCCACAAATTTTGCGGAAGAAATTATTTCCCCGTAAGAGGTTGCACTATCACCCTTTGTAAACTGAATAATAAGCACTTTCCATCCATGACCTAATGCACGCAAAGCTAAACCTAACGCAGCTGTAGTTTTGCCCTTCCCGTCACCTGTATAGATTTGAATGTAACCATGCTCTAACACTTCTAATTTCCTCCTGCCGAATGAACTATTTTCTCTTATCCATATTTTAAACGATTTTCCCCATTTTTTAATCGTTCTAAGGATTGATTCCTTTTAGTTTTTGAGTGAAGACAATACGAAAGAAAAACATATCTGCTTTTCTTATAACCCCCTTGTTTTCACTCGGAGTGAAGCAACTGCCCCACCTCCCAAGATTTAGTATAATCATCATAAGCCTAAAATAAAAAAATGAAACATATTTTTCACCTTCCATGCCAATCTTTTTACAATAAGTTTTATTAACATTTTGAATAATGTGTACAGTAAACACTTTTAGCCAAAAAATTATTTTTGAAAAAAATTTACAATTAAATTCTTAATAAACTTTCACAAATACTTGCGGATATCTGAAAAAGTCATGCAGAGTGTATTAGACCTGTTTTACAATTGTTAATATTGTGAATTGTGAATTTAAAAGGGTAAACACTCTAAATTTGTATTGAACTAGCACAAAGGGTTGAAATAATCTGAAAAAGTGTTATAATATTAATATGATAAGAACAACGGAGGATATTATTATGACTGCATTACAGCCTAGGGGGGGGGGGCAAAACCTCTTGTGGTAAGGGTTTTCACGATTTAGGGTCTGATAAACGTGACAATTTGGTTATTAGTGAACAGGGATCTGTAAACAGTAAACAGTTCAAATCGGTGCTATCGCACAGTTTAGATAATCAATTTTCCCGAAGGGATGAAAAGAACTGTTCACAGTTCACTGTTTACAGTTCACTAAAAAAGAAAGCCGCGTTTACTTTAGCGGAAGTTTTAATTACCCTTGGTATTATCGGTGTTGTTGCGGCGATGACACTGCCGACATTAATTAACAATTATCAAAAGAATCTGGTGCTCAACAAATTAAAACAGGCGTATGCTCAGATAAGTACGGCTGTTGATTCTGCTTCTGTTGAGTTTGATGGTGCTCCGTTAGGCACCTGGGGATTTGATTGTAACGATGAAACAATGGACGGAATTTATTACGTTCAGGATTCTTGTTTTCACCGTGCTATGAAAAAAATTGCGTTAAAAATGTATCCGAAACCCGATGATTTTTCCAAAGCTTTCTGTTACGAGGGGAAAGAATATAAGGCTTATGCAGGTCCGGACGATTATCCTTTCAGGGAGGGGCGTTGGGTTTCAAAAGAATCCTGGTCGGCAAAAATTCCAAACGGAGCCTGTGTCGTTTGGAACAGATATGCGTGGGCAGGTGATGTCAGAGGTAGATTATTGATAGATGCAGACGGTCCATATCAAGGAGATAATATTTTAGGTAAAGATGTGTACTTGTTTGAGTACGTTGACCCAAATTCGGGAAAAGGACTAGGAAATAGCGGTAGAGCCATTATGCCGCATGGTTATAATTATGGCAGACCGAGTGACGGCTGTGCAAAAATGCATAATGGTCATATGTGTGCAACAATAATTATGAACAACGGCTGGTCTTATCCTAAAAATTATCCGTGGTGGTAAGGAATTAAATTTTATCTGTGACCTAAATAAACCTGTACTTTTGGTACAGGTTTATTTTTATAATATAATGTTGTTATGGAAACCTTTTTTGAGAAGTATCATGAAGCTTTATATCATTGCACAAAGCCTTATCAGTATGTAGGCGGTGAGTTTTTATCTTATAATAAAGATTTCGACAGTGCTAAAGTCAGATTTGCATTTTGTTTCCCGGATAAATACGAGATAGGTATCAGTAATCTTGGTGTTAGAATTTTATACGGACTTATAAATGAGCAAGAGGGTTTTATGTGTGACAGAGCTTATGCTCCGGAGCCTGATTATAAACCTGAAGTTTTGTATGGACTGGAAAGTAAACGCCCTGTTAAAGACTTTGATGCTGTCGGATTTTCTTTGCAGTACGAGATGTCTTATCCGACTGTTTTAAAGATGCTTGATATGTCGGGTATTCCCTATCGTAATGATAAACGTTCCGAGGATGACCCTATTGTAATCGCAGGAGGCCCATGTGCATTTAATCCCCTGCCGCTGGCTGATTTTGTTGATGTATTTATGATAGGTGACGGCGAGGAGTCTATTATTGAAACTTGTGAAATATTGAAAAAAACAAAGGGTTTGCCCCGTGCAGAGCGAATAAAGACACTTTGCGAGGGCGAAAATTCCGGCAGATGGTCAAAACTTGTTGGCGGAACCGTGAAAAAACGTATCGCACAGTTGACATATGATACGGCATTGAAAAAATATCCCATACCGTTTTCATCTTCGGTACAGGATAGAGCTGTCGTTGAAATTCGCAGAGGCTGCGGCAGAATGTGCCGTTTCTGTCAGCCCGGGCATGTTACGCTTCCGATTAGAGAACGTCAAAGCGAAGAAATTATTAAAATTGCAAAAGAACTTGTCAAAAATACAGGTTATGATGAGTATTCGCTGCTTTCCTTGTCTTCAAATGATTATGCAAATATAAATGAAACAATTAAAGAATTGTCTGTTGATTTTGATAAGAAAAAAGTTTCGGTATCTTTACCCAGTCAGCGAATAGACGGATTTAATCTTGAATTGGCAAATTTGGTGCAGAGTGTGAGAAAATCCACTATGACGCTTGCGCCGGAGGCAGGTTCTCAAAGATTAAGAGATGTTATAAAGAAAAATATAACAGAAGATATGATTATAGATGCCGTTGCAACCCTGTATGAAAACGGCTGGTCAAGGGTAAAATTTTATTTTATATGCGGTTTGCCTACGGAAACCTTAAAAGATATGGATGAAATGGCTGAATTATTCCGCAAAATAAGGTACAGATGTCGTGGAATAAAAATGGAAAAAGGATTAAAACACGGGATGGATATAACATGTACGTTATCCATTTTTGTACCTAAACCGTTTACTCCTTTCCAGTGGTGTCCGCAAATGCCGTTGGATAAGGTTACAGAGCATATTATGTATCTGAAGGAGCAAATTAAGAATATAAAAGGGGTAAAAATAAATTATCATGAACAATCCGTATCGCAATTGGAGGCTATTTTAACAAGGGGTGATGACAGTTTATGTGATTATATTGAAGCCCTTTATAAAAAAGGGTGCTATCTTGATGCGTGGGGCGAATATTTTAAAGAAGATATTTGGTATGATACCGCAAAAGAGTTGAATATTAATCTGTCTGAGTTGGCACAAAAAGAGTATAAACGTGATGAAATATTACCTTGGGAATTTATTAATATTGGCATAAATAAAGAATGGCTCATTAATGAATATAATGATGCATTCAAGTCGGAAAACATGCCCGATGCCGCTAATCCAAACGAAACGCACATCGTTCCTACCTGCCAAAACAGATGTGTAAATTGCGGTGTATGCACTAACTTTAAAACCAAAAAGGTTATTGCGGAACCGTTTAAGGCATCTGTTGACTACAAACCTTTGGTGCATCGTGACCCTGCTGACGGAAGTCAAAGTGATTTAAAACCTGTTTTCAGATACCGAATAAAACTTACAAAAAGCGGAATTTTAAGGTATTTTTCTCATTTGGACTGGCAGAATACATTTATGAAAGCAATAGCCAGAAGCGGTTTAGATGTCGCTTTTTCAAGAGGGTTTAATCCGACAATGAAAATATCTTTAGGGATTGCATTGCCGTTATTTGCACAAAGTGAATGCGAGCTTGCTGATATTGAACTGTGGGAAGATATTGGGGAAAGTAAATTAAAATCTGAGCTTCAGAATGTTTTGCCAAGTGAGTGTAAAGTTTTAAGTGTTAACAAAATCGACCGTTCAGAAAAGGCTATAGAGCTTACTGCTGCGTGGGCAGAATATAAAATAGGAGTTTTTAATAAAAAACTTTACGATTTTGAAAATTTGAAGTATAATACAAATAGAGTTTTATCTTCCGAAGAAATTTTTATCGAGAAGAAAAACAAAAAAGGTTTAATAAAAAAAACAGATATAAAGCCGTCTGTAAAGTCTTTCAGATTTGAAGATGATTATCTGTTTATAATTTTAAAAACCGGTCAGGGAACTGATATTCCGGCTCTGCGTGCAGATGTTTTAATGAATTTAATAGATGCAGATACCGTGTTTGATATTACAAGAATGAGGTTTTTTGACGAAGATTTTAGAGAGTTATAAAGTTTAAAAAGGATTAGAAATGGCAAACGACAGAAACAAAAATTTTAAAGATCAGGGACAGAAAATTGTAATTGCTGAAAGAGATAATATTGCTGCTGTTCTTGAAAACGGAAAAGTTACTGACTTTTTTATTCACAGGGGCGATGTTATTTTAGGTGATGTTTATCTTGCTACTGTTGATAATATTCTGCCCAGTATTGATGCTGCATTCGTAAATGTCGGAACCGATAAAATGGGTTTCTTGCATGCTCAGGATGTTATGGGTAAAGGTACTTTAAAAGATAAACTTTCACCAAAACAAAAACTTATTGTTCAGGTTGTAAAAGAACCTACGGGACATAAAGGACCAAGGGTTACTACTCAGATAAGTTTACCGGGACGTTTTTTGGTTTTGATGCCAAATGAACCCGGAGTAAGTGTAAGTAAAAAAATTGAAAGCTCAAAAGAACGAGCAAGATTAAAATCAATTTTGAATTTAATAAAACCTGTAGGGGTTGGGGTTATTATAAGAACTGAAGCAGAAGGTCAATCTGAAGCCGATATTCAGGAGGATTTGGAAATTCTTTTGGAAAAATGGAATAATATTATAACTTCTGCAGAAACTATGACTCCTCCGAATTTGATTTATCGTGATCAGGATTTGTTGTACAGAGTTATTCGTGAAGCTTGTACTGAGGATACCAAAGAAATTATCGTAGATACTCCGTTTGCAATGAACAGAGTGCAAAATATTCTTCAAAACTGGCATATAAATAAAAATGTTAATGTGAATTTGTACAAGGGTACCGAACCGTTGCTTGTGGCAATGGATATTCACAAAGAAATAAAGGCTGCTCTTAATATAAAGGTTAATATGCCATCAGGCGGATATTTGTTTATTCAGCAAACTGAGGCTTTAACCGTTATAGATGTTAACAGCGGCAAATTTGTAAGCTCTGCAACTCAAGATGAAACAATTTTGAAAACAAATATTGAGGCTGTCCATGAAATTGCAAGACAACTTCGTCTAAGAAATATCGGCGGTATGGTTATCGTAGACTTTATTGATATGATGTCCAGAGCAGATAAATTGGCTATGATGGAAGAGCTTGAAATAGCTCTTGAACCTGATAAGGCAAAACCTCAGGTAGGACAGCTTTCTGATTTAGGACTTGTTGAATTAACACGTCACAGGCAGGGACAAAGTTTGTCCGAAATATTTACTAAAAAATGTCCTCATTGTCAGGGCAGCGGTTACTTTATGAATGACTTCAATTTTGCTACTCCTACTGCGGAAGGTGAATACAGAGCAAAGGCTGCAAAATTGAAGCTGCCTATGAATAATTTCAAAAAAGGCAGCAATAACAAAAATAATCAGCCAAAAGTACAAGATGAAAATACTCAAATTCAAGAGCAGCAGAATTTGCCTGTAACATCAGTTGAGATAGAAAATCCGTCTAACGTTGCGGTTAACGAAACTGAAAAACGTACAAAAGGAAAACAAAAAGGCAGAAGAAATAAGTTTGAAAAGCCGCAGGGTGACAAAGTTGAAACTCCGTTAGTAGTTACGGAAGATATCCAGACTGCCCAGACTGTTTTAAAACCTAATGAAGAAATAAAACCTGAAATTTCGGTTGAAGAACAATCCGAAGTTAAATCTGAAGATTCACCAAAACCGAAACGCGGCAGAGGTCGTTCAGCTAAAAAGGCAGAAACTGTTGCAGTAGAAGCTGAAAAAGCCGAAACTGAACAGGAAGCAGCACCTAAAAAGACGAGAAGGCCTAACAGGGGTGCTTCAAAGAGAACAAGAAAGATAACTAAGAAAACCGATGAAGAATAAATTTTTTAATAAATATCTTAATAATTTAACTCTAAGCTTGTCGTTATTTGCGGCATGCTCTGGGGTTTGTTATGCGGAGCCGGTTGCAGGAAGCGGTGTTGTTCCGATAAAGACGGTACTATTAAAGTTTGCTGTTTCTATGGGTTCTGTATTGGTATCGCTTATAGTTATTTTTGTCGTTCTTGCAATTTTGAAAAAACAATATGGTGATAAATTAAATAACAGAGCTAATACTGCAGATTTATACGGTGATACTTTAGAAACCCCAAAAAATATTAATGATGCGGTAATATCTTTTATTGATAAGAACAGGTTGTAAATATAGGAGTAGTTGTAATGGTTAAAAAATCTGCTATGGGTGCTATAGGAATGTTGATAACGTTATTTATTATTGCGTTGTTGTTTATAACGTTAATGCCGGCATTAAAAGATGCAGGCGGTGCTTCAATTCATGGTACATCCTTGGATAAAAAAAGTGTAGAATCCAGAGTTCAGCAGCAAGTATCCGATATTGAGGCTGCCCGCAAGATGTCGCAAGATTATACAAACAGAGTTAATCAGGAAGATTATTAGGATGGATGATAAAAGTTTGAATATGGCAACCGATTTGGTCGCAGAAAATAAATTTGAAGAAGCTGTGCAGGTTTTGGCTGACTTTGATGCTGATGATGAAAAAAACATTGAAGCTATTAAGCTGTTAGGGTTATGTAATATTAATCTTGAAAAATATGAAGACGCAAAGAACAACTTTGAGACGGTTGTAAAATATAATCCTGATGATGCAACAAGCTGGATGTATCTTGCTATGGCTTACGATAACTTGGAAGATAATATTCATGCTATTTCTGCGTACAAAGAAGTAATTAAGTTAAGAGAAAAAGAAACAGAAGCTTACAAGTGTTTGGCTATTTTGTACATAAAGAATAAAGAAGAAAATCTGGCTGTAGAATATGGCGAAAAAGCTTTAGAATATGACAAAAATGATTATGCAATATATTACATTATAGGTACAGCATATATGTCATCAAAAAACTTTGAAAAAAGTCTTTATTATCTTGAAAAAGCTTTGGAATTGAATCCAAATCATTCACAAATATATAATAATCTCGGAACAGCTTATCTCACAGTCGGAGATATGGAAAAAGCCTACGAAAACTTTGAAAAGGCAAGTCAAATTGATGATAAAAATCCTTTGACTTACTTTAATATTGCATCAATTTTACAAATTCAAAATAAACATAAAGAAGCATGTGAATACTTTGAAAAAGCGTATTTTATTGAGCCAAGTGACACCTATCTTGCAGCAATGGCACTGTCAGAGGTTAAAATTCAGGCTTGGGATAAAGCGATTGTTCATTATAAGATGCTGGCCACTCATTTTCCTGAAAAACAGACATATCAGTATAATTTGGCATGCTGTTACGAGCAGACGGGTGAATATAAATATGCGATAAGTATTTTGGCACGTCTTGTCGCAATGAATCCGAAATCGGTTTCAATGTCGAGAAAATTGGCAAATATATTTTTGAAAACACGACAACCTCTTTTGGCAAAAGAAATTTATGAAAAGATTATTATGCTCGGTAATGTCAGTTTTGATGTATATTATGAGTTTGCTCATGTGTGTCTCCTCGTCAAGGATACCGATAAAGCTGAAAAGATTTTGAAAAAAGTAATTCAATTGAAACCTGAGTATGCTGATGCTCACAAGGATTTGGGCGTAATATATTTGAGTAAACGGCTTTTGGATTATGCCGAAGATGAATTTAAACTTGCTATGCAGTATGCACCGGAAGATGCTTCAATATTAAGTGAGTATGCTAATTTTTTGCACGCAACGTCATCTTTTAAAGAAGCTGATGAGTATTATGCAAAAGCTCTCGCTATTGAACCTAAGTTGTATACAACATACGCTTTTTCGGCTTTAAATAAATTATTTATAAACGACTACGAAGAAGCTTTAAAGCAGATAGATATTGCAGTTGGCAATACGGTTCAAAACGGCTTTTTCCTCTATATTGCAGGTAAAGTAAGATTCATGTTGAAAAATTACGAAGATGCAAAAATGTATCTTGTAAAATCATACGAAATGGATGAAAGTTCCGAAACTAAGAATTTGCTTGCAATATGCTATTTTGAGCTGGGTGATTTTGAGCAGGCAAAAAATATATTTAACAGTTTGCTTCAGGAAAATGAGTATAATGTAAATATTATCTTTTGGCTTGCCAAATGCGAAAAAGCACTTGGAAATACTGATAAAGCTTTGGAATACCTTGAAAAAACCGTTGAGATTTCACCTGAGTTTGAAGAAGCTCAGGAAATGATTAGAGAACTTGCCTAGGAAATTTAGTTTGATGCAGAATAAATTTCGGCATACTGTGGATTTACGGCAAGCCACTTGAATGTTTCATTCGCTGTTTCAGGAATATCTGTCACAAAAGTTCCGCCATATCTGCCTCTTGAGAATTCCAAATAGCCTTCTTTTGCAAGGTTTTGAAATGCTTTTCTGATTGTATTGGGACTTAAATCCATTTCTTTGGATAACTGCATTATGGACGGAAGTTTGGAGCCAATTTCATAGTTTTGGGCAATCATGGCCTTTATTGCATTTTGAGTTTTTTCATAATAATAAAATGCGGTATCTTTCGCCGGTGCAAAAATAGATTTTTCAAGTTTTTTGTAATTTGTGGAATCTTTTGGCAGACGTATTACGGTTGTACCGTACCTGCCTCGTCTTGCAAGTAATATTTCTTCGTTAATAAGTGATTTTAGTCCGTCATGTATAGTTTTTATACTAACCTTGAACATATCGGATAATTCATTATGCGAAGGTAACTTGTCCCCGATTTGTAAATTATTATCAATATAGTCTTTTAAATCTTTTTCTATTTTACTTACAAGGGTTTTTTGTTCTATTGCCGCAGAGGTTTTGTAATCAAATTTATTGGTTGCTACTTCCCATCCGTTCTCACCAAGATGTTTCCCTGTTTTCTTTAAAATACCGTTCATACCTAAATTTTCAAGTGCAAGTCTTGTTGTATTTGAAGAACATCCGATTAGTGCAGCCAGTGCTCGGGAAGACGGCAGTTTGCTGCCGATTTTGATTTTATTGGTAATTATAAATTTTTTTATTTCTATGATAGCAATTTCTCTTTTAGAAGTAAGTTTTCTGAATTGTGCTGTACCGGAGCTATTTCGGTCTTTTATCATAGTTCCGATGCGTTGTTTTGATTCGACATAATTCATATCTTCTAAATATCTCAGTGCATTTTGTATTGTGCCGACACTTACTCCCAAATGGTAAGCTAAATCACTTTTTGATGGCAATAAATTCCCGTATTTGATATTTTTAGCTTTTAGTAATGAATCAATCCAATTCATCATCCATTTTGCTATAATAAAGGCTTTTGCTTCTTTTGTATTCTTTAAATCAGGATTTTTTAATCCCAATTTTCCAAGATCAATTCTAACCAAATTTGCTTTGTGAGGCATAATATAATCAGTCATACACTTCCCTTTCAAACACTCTTTTAATAATATACTATTTATAAAAAAACAGCAATATTTTTTTTGTCAGTATATGAAGAAATATTTACATGCTTATTGTCAGCGTTCCTGGGTTAATTAGGGTGTATGCTTTTCTGCAATAATGTATTGCTTGCTAGTATAAGAAAAGAGCCTCAAATGAGGCTCGTTGGAATTAAGAATAGCTGGAAGTATGAAAAAGATTAATTATATTAAACCGAATAAGTGTTATTTTTACAATTACCCGGTAGGGTAATATATTATTTTATGGAAATTTTGTTTTCTATTAAAAATTTTTAGTCTGATATATTCAGAATCGATTGAATAAGTGTATTTTTACCACTTTATGTAAAACCCCTTATATAAATGGACTTTGAGCTACTTAACAAAACTTTATGATAGGGGTTGACAAAATAATTTTTATAATGTATATTAAAAGTGTTAGATGAAGTGTTTAAATAACACTTAATAAAACCTCAAGAGAGGAGGCAGAAAATGATAACAATTAATCCTGTAAAATTTAATACATCTAAACAGTATATTTCATTCGGTAACGGTAATAATGTTACTCCGAATATGGCTATTCTTGCTTTGCAAAAGCCAAATGCTCGTAGAGAATTTGAGGGTAATTTAAATGATTCAATGCCGTCTAACAACCCTATTTCTACAGTAATTAAAAAAATTGCAAGAACTTATAAATATGTAGTTTCCTCATCTGAGCAGGCTCAAGGTAAAGGCAATACTCCGGATCAGCATATTACTTTTCTCGGATAATTTGTTTTTATTTGTTCAGATAAACGTTAATTATTTGTATTTACCCCAAATTTTTACCCCAAATCATAGTTAGTTACTTTAGTAAAATACATTACCAAGTATACTTAATTAAACACCATAGCCCTTTTCTGATGAAAAAGGGCTTTTTAGTTTTTATTAAATTTTGTTAATTTTTTAATTTTAAATATAAAGTATTTGAATTAAGTTTCCGTAATTATCTCCTATAAGGAGTAATTATGGATATCAGCAATACCCCCCTATTGAGAATAGTTGCACAACAGAAACAAATTGACGGTGTTTCATCAAAGCAAAAATTAATTGATGAAATAACTGAATTTCAGTCTGATGGTGCAAGTGAAAGCTTTATAGATAAAATTATTGCTGAAAATGGTAATAAATCTGTTTATGAAATTGCAAATCAGATTGCAATTGACGGGGTTTCTGCAAAACAGACTAATATAAAAAATTCGGGTATCGATAATCTTATTCGGACAGGACTTTCTATTACGGTAAGTAATCTATCACAAGCCCAGCAAAATAAAATTAAACAAATGATATATAATCTTCACCATAGCAGCTCAGGTTCAGGTACTGGTGGTGCAGGCGGAGGCACGGGAACCGGCGGTACTGAAGGTGCAGGCGGAGGCACGGGAACCGGCGGTACTGAAGGTGCAGGCGGAGGCACGGGAACCGGCGGTACTGAAGGTGCAGGCGAAGGCACGGGAACCGGCGGTACTGAAGGTACAGGCGAAGGCACGGGAACCGGTGGTACTGAAGGTACAGGCGAAGGTACAGGCACAGGCGGTACAGAAGACCCCGATGATGGTTCAGGTACTCGTACTGATGAGGATGAAGATGATTCAAACAAAACTTCATTCTTAGACGAATTTAGAGATACAGATGGATTGTTCAGGTGGTTAAATACTCAGGATAGCAGTATTACGAAAGAAACAGGTATTACCGCAAGACAGCTTTGGGTGCTTACTCAAAAAGATGATTGGGAAGCTTCTCATGGGTACTTCTTTGGTCTGTTGAATAAAGCATTTACTGTTGTAGATAAAAATGATGATTACGTTTTATCTTATCAGGAAATAAAAGATTTAATAGGTAATGAAATTGGAACTTACATAGCTTATGACAATAAAGTTGAAACCTGGGCTGCACAAATACAGTCACAGTTCAGTTCAATGACTCTTGATCAAAAGAAACAGTTTTTAATTGAAATGACTCGGGATTACTTTAATGCTGCAGGGTTAACAAACCAAAGTCAGGCATTAGAGAGATTGGTAAATGCAAATAAAATTAATTATGCTGATTTAAATGCAGGGAGTACCGGTGCAGGTACAACGTTAGGACAATATGTTTACTATCATAATCCAAGCACGGGGGCTTGGGTGAAAGATGATCCAAGTGATGCCGGTATGTTTCTGGATGAAAATCTTGCAAAAAATCCAAATACAACTTGGTATTTAATGGTTCAGGTTATGGTTCATGAAATTACTCATGCAACTGCATATCAAAATCCGAGTGATTTGCCTCGATGGGGTGAACATGTTGCTTATCAGACAGGTGAAGATTATTTAGATAGTGTCAGTGAAGGTTATTATGACGGTGCTGACGAAAAAAATTCTATAAAAAACCATATAGCTACATATTATTCCCAAGATGAAGTAAATCTTGAACCAAGCTGGAAATGGTGGAGTTACGCTTAATCTTAATATATCTTTACAAAAGCCGGTAAAAAATTAAAGTTTCCAATATACTTGCCGTCATGCATGACAAGGAACAATTGAAAGGAAACTAAATTATGGGAATGGCAGCATCACAAGCAAGATTTTTAGGACTAACGGCCAGACAGAACAATGTTGAGTTTGAAGGTCAGCAAGTCAACCAACAGCGTACTTTGTTGTCGAACGAATCAGCAAATTACTATAATGATTTGCTTGGAATGACCGTTCCGACACCGCCATCAGTAGATGCATATACAAAGACGATGTACACCTTTAATGACGGCGCGTTAACTAATACTGTAACATCAATGATTGCCCAGTCAAATGGTATGTATACAGTAAGTTATTTATCTAAATGGCAGGACGATTATTCTGTAGTATCAGCAGCATCAAGTGTTGCTACTCAGTTAACTCCTAAACCCGATGATACTTATGCAATAGGTGCAGCAGCTTTAAGAGCGTTGGGACAATTGCCAATGGGTTCAACTACACAGGTTGGAAACACTATTACTCTTGTAGATGGTACTTATTCCGTAAAACAAGATGACCAGGGTTACTATGTTGAAAAAACGAAGAAGTCAGATACCCCAACTATGGAAGCTTGTACGGCAGCTGATATAGCTAATTTTGAATATTACTATACACCGGACATGAATAACTTTACCAACATGCAGCAGGTATTTAAAAATGCAGACGGTACATTTAGTGATGCAGACGGTAATGCTACAAGTTTTACTGAGGATGACTTAATTATATGTTTATATGATGGAAGTCAGACAGATCCAACGTATGCTATATCTTTGGTTCAGAAAAATGATGCGGGTAACGGTTATGAAAAACAGGTATATAAGGATATAACCGAAAAACAGTATTTATCCGATGATGAAATAGCAAGTATTACTACGACAACTGCTCTTGCAGGCTCGGAATTTGAAGGACTTTCGCAGTCACAGATTAACAATATGTTAAAGGAAGAACGTGCTTGGGCTGAATTATTGAAACAAAAATATGGTGATACTGACTGGTTAGTCAGATATGTTACCGATACAACTACAGGTACTAAGAAACCTTATTTCTATTCAAAGAGTAATTTGGGTGCTGCAATATATGATGATAAGACAAAAGCTTCTTTATCAGCTATAAATTGCTACACAATAGGCAGTGAACAGAAAATTTCTGAATTTAAAGGTGTTGAAAATTGTAAGGTTGAAAAAGACTCTTCAGGAAGACTAATTTCTCTTGCAATACCTAAATACAATGATGATGGAACTGTTACATACATTGAATATACTCTTACTACTGAAACTTCAACCGATCAGGCTGCATATAATGATGCAATGAATCAATATGAGTATGATAAATATTTATATGACCAGGCAGTAGAAAATATAAATTCTAAGATAGAAATTATTCAGGCTGAAGATAAAAATTTAGAATTAAGATTGAAACAGTTGGATACTGAGCAAAAAGCTATCCAAACAGAAAAAGAAGCTGTATCTAAGGTTATTGAAAAGAATACGCAAGATACATTCAAGACCTTCTCAGCTTAATGATAAGTTTTCCTTTCCTTTTTCCTATTAATTTCCAACGACTGAGCTATAACTTAGTCGTTTTTTTTTACTCTTTACAAGCTGTTCATTTTTAGCTAATATATAAATATTGTAAGACATAACAGAGGATATAAGAATGCTTAGAACCGGTATTGTGGGACTGCCAAATGTAGGAAAATCTACGTTATTTAATGCTTTAACTAGTGCCAAGAATGCACAGAGTGCTAATTATCCGTTTTGTACTATAGAGCCGAATGTCGGTGTTGTAAATGTTCCTGATGACAGGCTTGCTATTTTGGCAAAATTATGTAAAACGAATCAGATAATACCAACAGCAATAGAATTTGTTGATATTGCAGGCTTAGTTAAGGGTGCAAGTCAGGGAGAAGGCTTGGGAAACCAATTCTTACATAATATCAGGGAAGTTGATGCTATTATACACGTTGTAAGATGTTTTGATGATCCAAATACAATTCACGTTGCAGGAAAAGTTAATCCTTTGGATGATATCGTTACAATTAACACGGAATTGGCACTTGCTGACATTGCTTCTGTCGAAAAAAGAGAGGCTAGAATTGCTAAACAGTATAAGGCAGGAGAAAAAGATGCAAAGATTGAATATGGTGTGCTTCAAACCTTAAAAGAGCTTCTTGATAAAGGTATATTTATAAATATAAAAGATATTTTTAATGAAGATGAGATTCCGTTTGTAAAGCAATTAAATTTGATGATGACAAAACCTGTAATTTATGCAGCAAATGTATCTGAATTTGATCTTAAGAATGGCAACAATTATACAAAGCAGGTTGAAGAGTATGCCAAGGAGCATAGTGCAGAGATGGTTATAATTTCTGCTAAAATTGAAGAAGAATTATGCGAACTTGGTGACGAGGCGTTAGCTTATATGAAAGAACTTGGTATAGACGATAGCGGTATAAACAGGATGATTAAGTCCGTATATCATCTTCTAAATCTGAGAACATTTATTACTGCAGGGGAAAAGGAAGTCAGAGCATGGACTATTATTGCAGGTACAAAAGCTCCTCAAGCTGCAGGTGTTATTCATACCGATTTTGAAAAGGGATTTATAAGGGCTGAAATTACTCCGTATGACGAATTTGTTAAATATGGTTCTTATGCTGCTTGCAAAGATAAAGGTGTTACTCGTTTGGAAGGCAAAGATTATATTGTACAGGACGGGGATTTGGTTCATTTTAGATTTGCTGTTTAATCAGAGATAATTTATATAAAAAAAGAGGAACGGTTTAATCGTTCCTCTTTTTTATTTGAATTTTTATTAGTGAACCAACATTCTCTTTAATTCATCAGGTTTAGATGTTTTTGAAAGTGCATCTTCTAATGTAATAAGTTTTTGCTTGTACAAGTTTGCAAGTGCCATTTCAAGAGTTTGCATACCCAAACCCTGGTTCATTTGGATTGTTGAATAAATCTGAGCTGCTTTAGATTCACGAATAAGGTTTGCAATAGCAGGAATAACCAACATTATTTCCTGTGCCATTACACGACCTTTCTTTGTTCCGTCAGGTTGAACTTTAGGCAGCAATGTCTGAGCAAATACGGCAACAAGTGAGTTTGCAAGCTGTACACGGATTTGCTGCTGTTGACCTTCAGGGAATACGTCGATAATACGGTCAACTGTTTGTGAAGCTGAAGAGGTGTGCAAGGTACCGAATACCAAGTGGCCTGTTTCAGCTGCTGTAAGTGCTAACGCAATAGTTTCGTGGTCACGCATCTCACCTACCAGAATGATATCAGGGTCTTCACGAAGTGCGGATTTAAGTGCGTTTGCAAATGATCTTGTATCCATACCTAATTCACGTTGGTGAATAATACTTGTTTTTGATGTATGAACGAACTCTATCGGGTCTTCAATTGTTAAAATATGCTCTGCTCTTGTTGAATTGATGTAGTCAATCATAGCTGCAAGTGTAGTTGATTTACCTGAACCTGTAGGACCGGTTACAAGAATTAATCCTCTTGGCTTTTCTGCAGTTGTTCTTACAATTTCCGGTAAACCCAATGTGTCAAATGATGGTACTGTTGAAGTAATTGTTCTGAATGCAGCTGCATAATTGCCTTTGTCTTTGTAAAAGTTAACCCTGAAACGGCTTAAACCTTCAATACCATATGAAAAGTCAAGTTCCCACTCTTGTTCAAGTCTTCTTCTTTGTTCGTTTGACAACATAGGAAATAAAAGATTTTCTACCTGGTCAGGAGTAAGAGGCGGATAATCCATTCTTTTTAATTTACCGTCTACACGCATACAAGGAGGTAATGAACTTGATATATGTAAGTCACTACCATTGTTTTCTACGAGTGTTGTTAAAAGTTCTTCAATTGCAACCATATATACCCTCTCATTCTATTCTGTATAATTCATTATTTTATCATTTTCATTCATAGCTAACTCTATTAAATTATATGCCATATACGCACCTAATGCAACAGCCTTAGGATCAAGTTCCGTCTTATTTGCCGCCTCTATTATTGCAGTATTTATTTCAGGATTTTCATCTTTAATGTAATGAATCATATTCTTTCGCCATGCAGGCATATCTTTAAATATCTCTGAAAACGCTTCTGCGGCTATTTCTTCACTAACTATTGGAAGCATATAATTTCCTCATTGTACAAAGTTACCTCATGCTAATTATACGATAAATTACAATATTCAGCAACTATGCAAAGTAATAATCATTTGTTTGCTGTATAATTCCTTTATGAGGCTTATTAATCTTGAATTAAATAATTACAGAAATTGTAAACTTTTGTCTTTGAATTTTAATTCAGAGAAAATTTTGATTGTTGGGAAAAATGCTCAGGGTAAAACAAATATTCTTGAAAGCATTTATTTGTTATCAACTTTGAAAAGTCCAAGAACCTCAAATAATTCAGAATTAGTAAATTTTGACGCTGACAGTACTTTAATTGATGCTGAGATTGTGAAATCGGAAACTTCTGTTAATGTATCTTTTGCTTACTCAAAGGACAAAAAGAGAGAATTGAAATTAAACGGCGTGAAAACAACTCCGAAAAGTTTTAAAACCGTATTGAAGACTGTTTTGTTTTCGACTAATGATTTACTTTTGCTGAGAGGAAATCCGTCCGACAGGAGAGATTGGCTGGACAGAGCAATTTCTCAGATTTATCCTGCTTATGACGAAAGATTGTCAAAGTATGATAAAATCAGAATTCAAAAAAATAACTGCTTAAAAGATTATTTAAAAACGGGTAATCTGAATTCTACTTTAATTGATGTGTATAATGAGCAGCTTGCTATTACAGGCAGTAATATTATATATCTCAGACTTAAATATTTAGATGAAATTTCTAAAATTGCAAACGTAAAACACCATATCATAAGTGAAACAGAAAATTTAAGTATAGCCTATGATTGTTCTTTTTTGGATGGTGAATCTTCTTTGGAGGATATTTTGAGCAAATTTAAGGTTGTTTTGGAGGATAAAAAACAGGAAGAATTGCGTAGAGGGCAGAGTTGTGTCGGTCCTCATCGAGATGATATTTTATTTTACATAAATTCAAATGAAGCTACAAAGTTTGCTTCTCAGGGTCAGCAAAGAACTGTTGTGCTTGCATTAAAATTGTCAGAACTTGATATAATTACCGAAAAGACCGGTGATGAACCGATTTTACTTTTGGATGATGTTCTCGCAGAACTTGATGATATAAGACAGAACTACTTATTAAAGTCTATAAATAAAAATACACAGACAATTATAACTTCGGTTGATAATGTTTTATTTGAGGATGAGTTTCTGAAAGATGTAAAAATTTATAATATTGAAAACGGTTCAGTTAAATAAAGAGTTTATTGTAATCCGTAATTACGGAAATGCTCAATTTTTAATTCAGGTTTAAGCGTTATTCCGATGATGTCAATTCGATATTTTTTAACTTTGTGAGTTTTCAAATATTCCATAATTCCTTTTTGTATATGTTGATATTTTGTTTTAGTAATTGCCTCAACCGGAGTTCCGTAATTATCGTTTTTTCTTGTTTTTACTTCAACAAATACCGTTGTATTTTTTATGCGGGCAATAATGTCAATTTCGCAAGAATTTGAATATCGTACGTTTCTTCCTAATATCTCATATCCGTTCTTCTCTAAATATCTGGCGGCGAGGTCTTCTCCTGCAGCCCCTAATATTTTATTATCCATTATTGTTTAATCCCGTTTCTTGCAAATGTTTCAATATCCAGTATTTTATCGGCATCTTCTATTTTGCAGTTTCTGCTGTATCTGGCGGGGCTAATATCTATTCCGCCCCTTCTTGTATATAAGGCACATACGAACAGTTCATCATCACTATCCAACTTGTCATAAAGTCTTTTAAATATCATTTCGCAGCATTCTTCGTGGAAATGATATTCTTCCCTGAAAGAAACTAAATATTCAACAAGGCTGTTTTCTAAAATATGTTTTTGGGATTTGTAATAAATAAATATATCTCCGAAATCCGGTTGATGCGTTACTCTGCAGTTTGAACGTAATGAGCCGAAGGTTAATCTGTATTCACTTACGTTGTCGTTGTTTTCTGTTTTTATAAGATTGGGATTTTCTTTAAAAGTTTTGATTTTTATATCATCGGAGTTAATAATATTATATAAATCAACATAATTGTCAAACAGTGCTACTCTTTTGCTGTTATTGTTAAGATATTCTGCTTCAACTTTTGTATTTAACAGTTTACTCAAATCTTTACTTATGATTGTTTTGCAATGTTCCAAGCACTCCGTTGCATTTTTGCCAAATTTTGTCATATTAAATGAATTTAAGTATAATTTTAGTGATTTTGATTCAACAATAAATTCGCTTTCGCAGCTGTATTTAATTTTTAAAACTTTCGTTATCGGAAGTCCGTTATTTAAGAGAGTTGAAAACTCATAGGCATGCCAAACATCATACCCGTAAAATGGCAGGCTGTTAGTGTCGATATTATACTGTCTGCGGTTCTCTATTCTTGGAATAGCAACAAGTAAATCAGGATTATATGTTGAACTGCCTTTGGATTTTTTCCCTAAATGTGTTGATGCGATTTTTTCCGTTTGACTAATCATGATTAAATCCTATCATAAAAAAAGCCTTCCTGCTTTTTGCAAGAAGACTTTTTATTATTTTTATTGTAATTATGCAATTTCTTCGTATGCTTCCGGATTATTAAATAAATCGTAATTTATTTCATTTTCATTATCTGCAATCGCAGCAACAACAACCGTATCTGATGCTACATTTACAAGAGTTCTCATCATATCGGTTACTCTCTCAATCGTAAACAAGAATGCAAATCCGGCAACTAACTGTTCAGGACTTAAGCCCATGCAATTCAGAATTAATGCAAGCGTAATTAATCCGGCACCTGAAATTCCGGCACTTGTGCTGGATGCTATCATTGCTAATACAGCTATCTGAATTAATAAAAATGCTGATAAAGGAACCCCATAAGCTTGTGCAAGGAATATTACCGCAACTACCTGCAGCATAGCAGTTCCATCCATATTTAATGTTGCACCCAAAGGTAATACAAAACTTGAAATTTTATGAGAGATACCTCTTTTTTCACAGCATGCTATTGTTAATGGTAATGTAGCAGAAGAACTTGCTGTTCCAAATGCTACCATCAAAGCTTCTGCTACCGCAGAATATAACATCCATATTGAAACTTTTGAAAAACATTTTAAAAATATCGGATAAACTACAAACATTTGAATAATAAAACCTATTGCAAGAACAAGTACATATTTACCTATACTTGCAAATATGTGCATACCAAAACTGGATACGGCAGAAGCAGTTAAGGCAAATACACCGGGTGCTGCCAATACCATAATCCAGTCTGTAATTTTCATTGTCGCTGCAAATACCGATTCAAAAAATGATACAATAGGGCGGTTTACATCGCCAACTTTAGCAAGTGCAATTGCTGCAATTAACACAAATACTATGATTGCAACCATATTGCCGCTTGCAAGTGCTGCTGCCGGATTGCTCGGGATAAAATCAAGAAACATAGATAATAAATGACCCTGCTGTTGGCTCATTGCTGTTGCAACCGAAGCCTGAACTTCACTTGCTGTGTTTTCCGCAATATAGCGTGCTGCACCGAGTCCCGGTTGAAAAATCAATGCAAGTGCCGTACCTATTGCTACCGCTGCTGTCGTTATAATACCGTAGTATATAATCATTTTTTTGCCGAATTTTTCAAGTTGTTTGTTATCTCCGATGCTTGTTATACCAATTATTATTGCGGATACAACAAGAGGAATAACTATCATCTGTATTAGTCTTATGAATATTTGTCCAATGAAAGTCAAAAGCGAGGATATTACTTCCGAAGGGTGTGTATGTAAAAATATTCCAACAAATATACCGGCCAAAATACCGAAAAATATAGGCCAATTTCGTTTGATACCTAAGCCTAATGCAATAAGTATCTGCATTTGAATTTTTGAATCTTTCATTTTCTATATCCTCTACTTCTTATCTGTGTATGACCCGTTTATTATACACTATCACGCTAAATTTTTCAAACGAAAAGAGCCTTTTTACTGCAAAAATCAACTAAAAAAAGTATTATTCTTTTTATTTTTTATAAACAGAATTCAATGCGGTAATGTCATCTTTTGTGACTTTATTTTTATCTAAGTCTAAATTTAAATCCTTTACCCCAAGTGATTCTCCTGCAGCAGTAAGAGCAATGGAATACAATTGATTGCCGGTATAAGGTTTTCCGTAACGATCATTTCTTGATATTGTAATTGTTTGCTTGTAATAGAAACCACGTTTCGTATTTATGCGTCTTTCGCTGAACATAGAATATTTCTGTGTTATACTGTATGGTTTTCCGCTAATCCAATTGTCGGAAAATTGTATGGTTATATTGGATAGTGGTTGTAAATTTTCCGCATTTCTGTACAAAAACCTGACTGTTCCGCCCGAAGCAGATTGCCAAGCTCTGTATGCATTCATTACGGTCGTTCCCTGTGCGGTTTTTGGTGCATAAACTGATATCGGCATATTAAACCATCTCGGATTATCATACGCAAATGCAGTTGAACCTAATACACATAATAATAATGTTAATAAAAATCTTTTTCCCATATTCATACTAAAACACCTGAATAAAAATTATTGCCTTTTTTAACACTTTTATTAATAAATGTTAATATCCTATAGACCAATCAACAGCTAAAGACAATTTCTTTTTATTCCCTAATTCTGCAGCAGAAGCGATTTTCGGTACTTCAATTACTTTCGCTGCTTTTTGTAAAATATTCTGCTGAGCCATCATGTTGTCAACATTATTAAATGATTTCAGTCGGTCTAACTGATTTTGAAGTTCTGAATTTTCATCATTAAGTGCTGTAACTTGTCTTGACAGAGTATTTAAGGTGATTTCATTTGACATAGCAAAATAATAGCTTACGAATGCACCGACAACAAAAAATGCAAGTATTGAACATAAAGTCATGTTAACTTTTCTAATAGCCATTTCTTTAAGAATATTCTCCTTATAAAAATAACCTTCAATTACCTGTGTTTGATTTATAGGATCTGTTGCGTACTCCTGCAACCTTTGCCCGTAGTAGAAATCATCTCGTACTCTTGCTTTTGCACTACTATTCAATTTTACTTCCCCAATTATCTGCTCAACTTATTAATAATGTACTCAGTTTATGCATCTTGCAATTCTGAGCTTCGCACTCCTTGACGGTAAATTTTCCCTTATTTCTCCTTCTGATGCCGTCAAAGGCTTCTTATTTACTAATTCCAACTTCGGAGGCGGACATTTGCATATCATTTGATTTTTTTCGCAATGACACCTCTGTGAGTGGTATTTGAACAAGTGTTTCACTATTCTGTCTTCCAGAGAATGAAAACTTATTACACTTATTATAGCACCAACATCCAATAAATCCAACACATCATTCAATGTATTTTTTACATTTGTTAACTCTTGATTAACTTCAATTCTGATAGCCTGAAAAACTCGTGTTGCAGGATGAATATTTGATTTTGTTCTTGGTACTGCAGATACTATTATGTTTGCTAATTCTACTGTCGTAGCAATCTTTTTCAGCTTTCTTTCTTCAATTATTTTCTTTGCAATTCTCTTTGAAAAATGTTCTTCTCCGTATTCTGAAAATATTCTGACAAGTTCATTTTCGCTATAGCTGTTTACTACATCAAATGCTGTCAAATCAGCATCCTGATTGAATCTCATATCAAGCGGTGCATCTTTTGAGAAAGAAAACCCCCGTTCACATTTTGT
The DNA here is from genome assembly GCA_902760645.1 of uncultured bacterium. Taxonomy (GTDB): domain Bacteria; phylum Cyanobacteriota; class Vampirovibrionia; order Gastranaerophilales; family Gastranaerophilaceae; genus UBA1221. Next base: position 45,027 of record CACWHC010000007.1, on the reverse strand, counting down.
TAACTGGTGATATGAAGCACCAAGGTCAAAAAGCACGCCCCCTGTGATTTTTTCTATTCCAAGGTTTTGTAAAACTTTCTTAATATTTGCGTATGAATCTTTTACAATTGTTAAGTTTTTGTAATCTTTAAGTCGTTCTGAGGCTGCTTTAATTGCATCTTCATCTACGTCAAATGCAATTAATCTGCCATCCGGTTGTATGCGTTTTAGTATTAATTCACTGTGTCCGCCGCCGCCGAGTGTACAATCTATATAAATAAGGCCGTTGCGGCACTCAAGTGCATCAACGGCTTCATTTTTCATAACTGTATAATGTCTAAATTCTTCCATGTATCAATTTTAGCATAGACATATTATTTTTTGTAATTTGTTTCTATACGTTTACAAGACCTTCAATACCTTGGGTGTCAAGAATCTCTAAAAATTTCGCATAAGTACATGTTACTTCATCGATTTCGCCTTCGCTTGAAATTCTTATATAATCCGCACCCGAGCTTGCTGTTTCCTTGTCCTTATAAAGTGAAAAAGGTTCGACGTTCATCGCAGGATTACTGATGTCATTTAAGTAATAAAGATCAATAAAATCAAATTCTCTGTTCATTAGGATACTCCTTTTGAGTTTGTTTATGTGCTTCTTAATGTTTTTACGGAATTTTTCCAAAAAAACTTTAAAAAATTTCTAAATATGTTTATGTTTCTTAACAATAAAAACTCCCGATTACTCGGGAGCTTTTTGCTGTGTGGTCAGGATATCCGGGTTCGTCCTATTTCCGTCAGAACTCTGACATCCGTCCCTGTCTTTATTTAAAGAAAGGAATTTAGTGTTTGTGTTATGTTATGCAGCTTGTTTTGCTTCTTCCTGATTTTGTACAGGTGTCATTGGTACCTCATCGGCAATCTGACTTAATTTTTGAAGTGCTGTTGCAGCTGCTTCTCTGACATTTGGGTCTTGGTCTTGTTGAGCAATTGTGAATACTGTTTCAAGATCTTTTTTGTAGCTTGGGTCTTGAATGTAGCTTAGAGCTTCGATTGCGGAAGTTCTAACCATCGGGTTAGGGTTTCCTTTTAATTGTTCAACAATTGTTACGGCACCGGGTAATTCTGTTAAAGGTACAGTTGAGTTTGTTAGTTTTTGAACTTCACCGGCATATAATTTTTGCATTATTGCTGCTGTAAACATTGCATAACTCTTGTTTCTTTCAGCTTTTTCTTTTGCGGTGATTGTTGCTTCTAAAGCCTGAGCTTTTTCTTCGTTACTCAATTGAGCATTAGCTGATATGTTTTGTCTTTGTGTCTGAACTTCTGCAGAAGGTCCTTCTAATGCGGAAGTGTCAGCATTAATAATATTTGTTAAAGCATCAACAATTTTTGTATCTAACAATTCTGTTGCTTTATCAGGTTCTTTATCTACCATATCTGCAATTTGTTCCATAGCTGCTGCCTGAACGTCATAATCTTCATTTGTAAGTTTTGCTATAAATTCATTCAAATCTACCTGTGGTTTAACTTCTGCCGGTGCTACGACTTCAACAGGTTTTTCTTCAGCGGCAGGTGCTTCAGCTTTTACTTCAGGAGCAGGTTTTGCTTCTTCTTTTTCAACTTTTTTTACTTCCGGTGCTTCTGTAACTACAGGTGCAGGCGGAACTGCTTCCGGTTTGATAGGAATTTCTTTTGCTACCGGTTCCGCTTTAACTTCTTCCGGTTGTACAGGTGTCTGAGTTACTACCGGAGGAACGATTGCAGGTTGTGCAGATGCTTCCGGAACGATAACCTGGGGCGGCATGTAATAAGGTTGTACAGGTGCCTGCGGATAACTGTAAATCGGCATTGTAGGTGCTTCATACTGTGGAGCAGGGTTTTGTGCCGGCTGTTGATTTGGTACATTCACCATAGGATTGTGAATGTCAATTTTTACGGCATTGTAGCTTGGCTGCTGTGCCTGAGGGTAATTGGGTAAATTTGGAATTTGCATCATTTTATTTTTTCCTTTCAATAAATAATTTTGTCTATTCCTATTCTACCTGTTAAATACTCCTCAATAAATTTAATTGCTAGAAAGTTCCCATGTTTTAACAATTCTTAACAAAATATTTTTTTGAGATACCCTTAAAGTTTGGTATTACTTGATTTTGAGATTTAAAATATTTTGTGTTATAATTTTACTGTTAAAGAATTTTTTTTGTTTGAGAAGGGTGTTTAAGGGAACATGTCATACGAAATGAAAGAAAGAAAATCTATAAGAAGCGCGTTTGGTAAAGCTTTAGTGGAAGCAGGCAGAAATAATCCTAATATAGTGGTTTTAGATGCGGATTTGGCATGCTCTACCCAGACTGCTATGTTTGGCAAAGAGTTTCCGGAACGTTTTTTTGATATGGGTATTGCGGAACAGGATATGATTAATGTTGCGGCAGGTTTAGCTGCGGCAGGAAAAATCCCGTTTGCGGCTTCTTTTGCTATTTTTGCGACAGGAAGAACTTATGACCAGATAAGAAATTCAGTATGTTATCCCGAATTTAACGTTAAGGTAGTCGGTACTCACGGTGGAATTACTGTTGGAGAGGATGGTGCAAGCCATCAGGCTTTGGAGGATATTTCATTGATGAGGAGTATTCCGAATATGGCTGTTATTGTTCCTGCAGATTGCAGAGAATGTGAGCAGGTTGTTAAATTTGCTGCCGAAAATAACGGACCTATGTATATCAGAATTCCGAGAACAAACGTATATGATATATTTGATGATGATTACGAATTTGATTTTACCAAGGCAAAAGTTATTAAAGAGGGCACTGATGTTACCGTAATTACTAACGGAGAAACTTTGGCAGAAGTGATTATGGCCTCTGATGAATTAGAAAAAGAGGGTTATTCTGTTCAGATATTACATGCACCTGTAGTAAAACCATTTGATGATACTACTATTATTGAAAAGGCAAAGCAGACTAAGTTCGTTATAACCGTTGAAAATCATTCTATAATAGGCGGTTTGGGCAGTGCGGTTTGTGAATTGTTATCTTGTTATTATCCTATGCCTGTTGTAAGGTTTGGTATAAATGATACGTTTGGTCAGAGCGGTAAGTGGGATGAACTGCTCGATTATTACGGTTTAAGTGCGAATAAATTAGCACGGAACATAAAAAAACAAATAGACAGATTCAGATTAGTAAAATAAATGTATATATGTATTGAGGAAATTATATAATGATTCAATTCAGGTCAGTTACAAAAAAATACAAAAATGGTAATTATGCTTTAAAAAATGTTAACTTGGACATTATGCCGGGCGAATTTGTTTTCGTAGTAGGTGCATCAGGTGCAGGCAAGTCAACATTAATGAAGCTTTTGTACCATGAAGAATGCCCGACAAGCGGTACCGTAACTATTGGCGGTATTAATATTGCAAATCTTTCAAACGATAAAATTCCGAGTTTGAGAAGATGTATGGGTATTGTATTTCAGGATTATAAATTACTTCAGAATATGAGTATTTATGATAATGTCGCTTATGTAATCAGAACTCTCGGTATAAGCACGAAGAAAATTCATGAAAGGGTTATGGGTGCGTTGACTATTGTCGGTTTGGCACATAAAATTCATGCAACACCTGCCGAGTTGTCAGGCGGCGAGCAGCAGAGAGTAGGTATTGCCAGAGCTATGGTAAACGGACCGCCGTTACTTATTGCTGACGAACCTACAGGAAATCTTGACCCTAAAAATTCGTTAGAAATTATGCAGATTTTGGAGCAAATTAATCAGCGTGGAATTACCGTTATTGTGTCTACGCACGATAATGCTATGGTTGATTATTTCAGAAAAAGGGTAATCACGCTCGACAAAGGTGAAGTTGTAAGAGATATTCAAGCAGGTACATATGACTAAACAGAAGATAAAAAAAGAAGTTAAAAAACATATTCCAAAGGATTGGCTGTGTGAATTACGTATTTTATACAGGTTAACAATGGAAACGTGTAACGATATAAAGAGAACGGGTATTGTTAATCTCGTCATAATCACTACGATTGCGGCAATTTTAACTATATTTGGTGCGTTTTTCCGTTCTGCAATGACTATTTCATCATTTGCTCATGAATTGGGAAATGTTTTGGAAATTTCGGTTTATCTCAAAAATGGTGAAGATGTAAATCTTGCCAAAAACAAAGTTTCTGAGTTTGAACATGTTGAGAGTGTAAAAATAGTTTCAAAAGATAAGTCCTGGGCAGATTTAAGACGTGAAATGAAATTACCTGATGTAGAGAATCCTTTGCCGGATACTTTGCATGTAAAGGTTGATCGTCCGGAAAACATAAATTTTGTTTTTAACAAAATTAAAACGCTGAAATCTGTAGAGGATATGAGTTACGCTCAGGCTTTGGCAAAGAAAATTCAGATGTTAAATCATGTCGTAAATTCCATAACCGTGCTGGTAGTCATAATACTTGGCATACTTACGGTGACAATTATTAATAATACAATACAGCTTGTTATTCAGTCCAGAAAGGACGAAATTGAAATAATGAGGTTGATGGGTGTAAGTAACTGGTATATCAGGTTCCCGTTATTGATGCAGGGTGCATTCTACGGGTTTGTCGGGTCTATAGTAGCCTTTGTGCCGCTGCATTTCGTTGAGAACTGGTTAATGAAGGCTCATCAGTTCTTTATGGTTCCGTCACCATTGTATGCTCAAACTATTGTTGCTTTGACTATGTTTGTTATGGGCATAGCGTTTGGCTCAGGCGGAAGTATATTGTGTATCAAAAAGCATTTGCAAGTGTAAGAATATGAATACTGTTATCTTAATTACAAATCAGGATGAAATAAAACAAAAATTTCAGGATAATCTCGTACTTTTGAGGAATACGGATAAACTTGTTGCGGTTAATTATGATAATGCGCCGGATGTTTTGTATGAATTAAGACCTGATATTATTGTTCTTCATGAGCACGAAAATCGGGAAAAAACTTTCGGTATTATCAAATATCTGAAAGAAAAGAGAATATTTGTAAATTCCAATATAATACTTTTGGTAAATAATTATGAAAGAAGTTTTATTCTTTCTGCTTATGATGAGGGTATTGATGATTACTTGATTTCATCTGCCGAGCCATCAGAAATATTAATCAGGGTTATTAACAGTATCAAAAAATCTGACTTAAATTCTAAAATCAGAAGTTTGGAATTAAGTCTTGATATATATGGAATTATTGATTCAAGAACAGGTTTTTATAATCAGAAATATGAAAACGAAGTATTTAATGCACAGCTTATAAATTCAGGTTCAAATGATTATTCTTATATGATTATTTCACCTGATGAGGACGGGAAGAAAGAGTTTTCAGGGGAAAAACTTATCAGAGCAATTAAGAAATCCATCCGCAGCGGTGATTTTGTTTCAATGTATTCAATATCAAAGTATGGTCTATTGCTTCAGGCTAATGTTGACGGTGCTGTTGAGGTGTTGCAAAAAATTAAGTCCGAACTGCCTGAGGGCATGTCTTTAAAAGCCGGTATAGCAATGGCTGAGAATAAAAAGTTTGAAGAAATTAAGAAAAAAGCTGCAAGCTCTTTGAATAATGCGTTATTGAAAAATATTGAATATGTTGTTTATTCGTCCGAAGAACAGGTGCAGGATGACTGGCTTGAAACTCCGAATAAGGAAGAAAAAACATATAAATTTTTTAAAAAAGCGTTTTCCAATAAGATAGAAAATGTTATTGCACCTGTATTTTACAGGTTACAAAAAACTTATGAGGAAAAAATCGGGGATGCTAAAATTGAGCAGTTTACCGATGAGGAGCAAAGTGTATTCAGAATAATTCTTGCACAGCACGAAAGCCGTTTGACTATGATGTATCCGGGATATTCAAAATTGGTTGTGTATATTACCCATTCAGGATTTGATTCTCCCGAGAACAGAGAAATTGTTGTGCCTTTGAATTTGGTCAATGAGGATAAAATTGATGAGATTTTAGAAGGTTTCATCAACGAATTTATTGGCATATACAGACATATTTATGCAGGTTAGGAAAGGTTTATAAAGATGACAATTGCCGATGAAAGCAATAGTTTGCTTTTAATTATAGATATACAAGAAAAACTTGCTGCTGCACTAGAAAAGGATACGGTTGTTCAAAAAGCGGCAAAGCTTGTAAATGCCGCAAGGATTTTAAATATTCCTGTAATTGTGAGTGAACAGTACCCGAAAGGACTGGGGCATACGGTGTCTGCTGTTGGTAAAAATTTACCGGATAATACATTATTTTTTGAAAAAAGCTGTTTTTCTCTCGTGAAAGAAGATGGTTTTTTGGAAAAATTAAAATCTTACGGAAAAAAGCAGATTATCATTTGCGGTATAGAAACTCATATTTGTGTACATCAGACGGCTGCTGATTTAATTGATGCGGGGTTTGATGTTATTGTTGTTAAAGATGCCTGTGCAAGCAGAAACAAATACGAATTTAAGCAGGGGATAGAAGCTATGCAGGCAAACGGAGCAACAATATCCTGTCTTGAAATATTACTTTTTGAATGGTTAAAAACATCAAAACATCCTAAATTCAAAGAAGTACAAAGTCTGATAAAATGAAATAAGCCATGAGTTGTGTAAGTTCAAAAAATATGTTATAATAATAGTGTGGATACAAAACAGCGGAGGATATTGCTATGAGCGAATTTACACCTAGGGGGGGGGGGTAAGAACCTCTCGCAGTAAGGGTCTACAAGGTTTTACAGTATGCCATCCTGAGGATAACATGTCATTGCGAGGAGCCGAAAGCTCGGCGACGAAGCGAATTTCTGTACGGCACTTGTGCCGGATAGCGACGAGATTGAGCGATTCGCACAAAGTGCAGATAGCGAAACTCTCGGAGCGTGGAAGAAATCCAAGACAGCAATCCAGCTTATTAAGCAATGTTGAAAATTTTGATGATAAAACAGTTAATTCTGTATCTAAAAAGTTTGAACAAGTTTCAAATAATGCAACTTTAAAAACAGCCGAAAAAACGGCTGGATTGCCACGGTCGCAAGGCTACTTGCTCCCTCGCAATGACATGGGGAAAAGAGCTGCATTCACGTTGGCAGAAGTCTTAATAACCCTTGGTATAATCGGTGTTGTTGCAGCTATGACATTACCTGCATTAATAACTAATTACAAAGAAAAACAAACTGTATCTCAATTAAAAAAAGTTTATTCAACCTTGTCACAAGCTTGGCTGATGATGGAAAACGAATACGGTTCAATAGATGAGTGGGGAATGTCAAGTACAAATACGGGACAAACAGACCCAGAAACCGGAGAAAAAATACTGGATCCTAGTGCCCAATTATTGATAGCTGAGAGATTAAAACCATATTTAAAAATCGGACGAGAATGCGTAGCCGGAGAAATTTGTGACAACAGAGAAATTTCAAACTTATTCACTGAGACGTCTTTCACAGAACCAGTCCCATCAAACGAAAATAATGCAAAGTACTATTTTTTCCTCAGTGATGGAACTTATGTAGGTATAGGATATTATAGTGCAAGTAAAATTGATATAGAATGTAGATTGCAAGGCAGAAATGTCGTAATGGGGAAAAATAGATTTTATTTCCAAGGTATGAAAAATAGAGTTATACCTGAAGGATTACCCGACTTTGTAAACTTTAAACCTTTTGACAATAATTGTAATGCACAAAGTGGAAGGGGATGTACCGCTTGGGTTATATACAAGGGAAATATGGACTATTTACATTGCAGAGATAAGCTTTCCTGGACAGGCAAAAGCTCCTGCAAAGACTAGTTTGTAGTAAGCTGTAGGATGGGTTGAATGTTTTTATTCAACCCGTATTTTTATTGTTCCGAATGAATTTAATATGTAGCCAATGCTAAATCTTTTTTAATTTGTGCTTTTAATTCATCAAGTGATTTAAATTTTTGTTCATCTCTGATTTTTGCGATGAATTCTATGCGGATTGTTTCACCGTATATATCTTCATCAAAGTCAAGTATATGCGTTTCCAGAGTAGCAATGTGCGTATCCGATACTGTAGGTCTTATCCCGAAATTTGTCATTCCTTTGTATTTTTTGTCATGAACAAAGACATCAACGGAATAAACTCCGTACGGCAAGTCAATTAATTCAGACGGATAAATGATATTTGCCGTTCTGAATCCTATTGTTCTGCCCAATTTCTGTCCCTCAACTACAATTCCTGTGATAGGAAATTTATAACCAAGCATACCATTGGCTTTCTGAATATTTCCCTGTGAAAGTAATGCTCTTATGTTGGTACTGCTGATAGTTTCACCTTCAAATATCTCGGCTTTCTGCATAAAATAGTTGTAATTGTATCTGTCAGCCATAACTTTAAGCAGGGTTGTATTTCCTGTTTTATCCAATCCGAAATTGTGGTTAAATCCTGTCGTAATTGCAATCGGAGTGAAATATTTAACAAGTACTTCTTTTATGTATTCTTCTCCGGTTAATTTCGAAATCTTTTCAAAGTCAAGTTCATATAAATAATCAATTCCAAGTTCTTCTATTTTTCTTCTTCTTTCTTCACGGGTTAAAATGTATTTTGGACAAACACCCCAAAAATAGCAGCAAGGGTGATCTTTGAAAGTTATTACTGCTGATTTTGTGTTATTTTGTCGTGCAGCCTTAACAGCTTGACTTATTACCGAGCGGTGTCCTGAGTGTACTCCGTCGAAATATCCTAAGGCCAGTGACAAATTTTTATTCTCATTTAAATCGGAAAAGATTTTCATAAGATAATTATAATGCAAAAACTTGCGGTTGGGTAGATATTTTGTGCTATAATTATTGAATAAGGAGTATTAATTATATGAAAATAGCTTTGGGTGCTGATCACGGCGGTTTTGAGTATAAAAACAAAATATCGGATATGTTGCAAAATGAGGGTTATGATGTAACTGATTTTGGTACTTATTCACAAGAGTCCTGTGATTACCCGCTATTTGCCAAAAAAGTAGCGGAAGCTGTTTCAGGCGGTCTTTATGACAGGGGAATTTTAATATGCGGAACAGGTATTGGTATGTCAATTGTGGCAAATAAATTTAAAGGAATAAGAGCGGCACTGTGTTCGGATACTTTTTCTGCCAAGGCTACAAGAGAACATAATGATTCAAATATTTTATGTATGGGTGCAAGAGTTATTTCCTTTGAAAAGGCCGAGGAAATTACCCGTATATGGCTCGAAACCCCATTTTCGCAAGAAGAAAGACATATCAGAAGAATTGGTATGATAGAATAATTTTATGCTAGGGAATTATATTAATCAGGCTATACAGAATAAAAACGGGATAATGTTTATTACTGCCGTATTTTTTATGGCAGGTATTTTATCTTATTTTCAGGATTGTGCTGTTTCTGCAGCTGTGATAGTTACGGTTATTCTGTTGATATTAAATATAAAAAAATATGTTTCTTATAAATATCTGTTACTTTGGGTATTTATTTTTTATTTCGGATTTTTCAATGCTTCACTGAGGATAAAAAATTCCGATATGCTTGTCGGGTATGCACCATGTAATGCAGTTATTACGGGTAAAATTGTTTCTATCCCAAACAGCGGTGCTAAATTTAAATCAAAATTTTTTGTTGACGTTTCCGAAATAAACGGTGATAAAGTTAAAGCAAAAACTTTAGTAAATTTATCTGATGCGGCAGGTGATTTTTCGGATTTGAATGTCGGAAATACCTATAAAATTACAGGCAAACTAAGAACCCCTTTTAAGGCGAGTAATCCTTCACAGTTTGATTATGGGAAATATCTGAGGAATTTTAATGCCTATACTGTGTTTTATGCGGATAAGCCGGATTGTGTACTAAAAAGCGGTGCGGATGACGTTAAATGGAAATTTATGCAGAGCCTCAATAATGTCAGAACGCGTATTATAAATACTCATGGTCTGTTTCTTAAAAGTCCGAATTTGGAAATATTAGGAGGTATTGTTTTTGGTGATGATGCTGTCGCTCCTCCCGATTATATAAAAGATACTTTCAAAAACTCGGGATTATTGCATATACTTGCCGCTTCCGGCATGAATGTCGCTTTTATATATTTCTTTTGGTTTTTTATCTTGAGAAGATTGAGAGTACCTGTTAAATTTATTATAGTTTCCGGCATGTTTGTGATTATTTTGTATACACTTATGACAGGCTTGGGTGCGTCTGTCGTAAGAGCCGCATTAATGCTGTTATTTGTGCTGGCAGGTAAACTTATCGACAGAGATTCGCACAGTATTTCACTTTTGGCTTTTGTTGCATCATTAATGCTTATTTATAATCCGGCTTATATTAATGATGTCGGATTTCAGCTGTCATTTATTGTTACTTTCGGACTGCTGACTACTGCAAATGTTGTTTTAAATACCGTTAAAAAGTTACCGGTGCCCGACTGGTTGTGTGCCGAAATACTTGTTCCGGTAGTAGCTCAGTTATGGGTAATTCCGTTGCAGATGTTTTATTTTAATACAGTTAGTACCTATGCTGTATTTGCGAATATTTCCATAATGCCGTTTCTCAGCGTGATAAGTTTTGGCGGATTTGTAAGTTCTGTTTTGGCTGTTATTACTCCGATTGCAAAATATGTCTGTATGATATTTGATTTTGTACTCAAATATTGTCTGGATATTCTTGTGTGGATTTCTAATTTCTTCTCAAATCTTCCGAAATCAGTTATTCAGACTACTCATCCTTCCGTTTTGCAGGTGTTTTTGTATTATATTGTTCTTTTGATAATTACTCTTATGTTCGTATCCGAAGCTAAAAAGAAATTGTTTACGGCAGCCTGTTCAATTCTGATTGTTATTTTTATACTTGCTGTTCCTGTAAATAATAACAAATTAGAAATAATATCTTTTGACGTTCAAAATGCAGATGCATTTCTTATTAAAACTCCGAATAACAAATATTTTATGATTGATACGGGAAAAGCACCGTATAACGGCGGAAAATCTCAGGCAGATGTAATTATCCTTAAATATTTGAAAGACAGAGGTATAAAAACGCTTGAAGGTTTAATCGTTACCCATTTTGATAACGACCACTCAGGCGGTGCAGTTGATTTAATGAATAATTTAAAAATAAAGAAAGTTTATCTAAATTCTGAGCCTGATAACGGTAATACTTCAAAATTAATTAAAGAAACATTATTAAGCAAAAATATTGATTATCAAATTACTCCTAATAATAATACGATATACGATTTTAAGGATGTTAAACTGACGTTGTACAGACCGAAAGGCAAAACCGATAACGAAAGTTCCGTTATATCAATGTTGTCTTACGGTGATTTTAGTATGTTATTTATGGGTGACGGTGGTGTTGAGGCTTACCAAAATATAAGTAAGTACTTCTCTAATAAAGATATTGATGTTCTAAAAGTGGGACACCATGGTGCAAGAGGTGTTGTTAATGATAAAATGCTTTCGGAAACTATGCCTGAAGTCAGCTTAATATCTACTGGGAAAAATACTTTCGGTCATCCTAATCAGGCAACTCTGGATATTCTGAGGAAAACAGATATTTACAGAACGGATCAGAATAATTCAATAAAAATATCCGTAGATAAAAATAAGTATGAAGTACTAACTTACGATAAAGATATACACAGATACCGTAAATTTAAAATGTATTTATTCAATAAGTCTAAACAGGAGAATAACCAAGCTGTATCGCTTTAGAATATGCGGCTTCAGCTTCTTTCTGTTTGCCCATGTTGCTTAAAGCTACACTTTTATAGTAATATGCCCCTCCGCAATTTTTATCTATGAAAATTGCTTTATTAGCATATTCAAGTGCATTTTGATTTTCCTGATTATTCAGAGCAATACAGGCTATCCCCAGATAATTATATATATCCGAAGGGTCTAATTCAATAGCTTTACTGTAGCCGTCATAGGCTTCTTCAAGCCTTCCGCTTTCCTGTAAAGCCCACGCTTTTCTGTAATATGCGTATGAATATTCCTGATTTATTAATAATGCTCTGTTTGCATATACAAGTGACATTTTTGTATTGCCCTGTTTTGAGTATATGTAAGATATATTCAGATAAGCATCTATATATTTATCGTTAAGTTTTATACATTCGTTATAAAAATTTATTGCTTCCGTGTAGCGATTCATTTCCTGATATGCCCAGGCTTTCCTGAAATATGAATAACTGTCCGTCTTATCCAGTAAAATGGCTCTGTTTGCGTATTCAAGCGATTTTTCAAAATCCTTTAGCATTGAATAACAATAAGATATCCATTGGAATGAATCTACATCTGTTCTGTCATAATCGATGGATTTTTCAAAACTTTGTATGGCCTTGTTATATTCTTTTAATTTTGTATAAATTCTGCCTTTACGATAATGTGCATATGAATCATCAGGAGTTTCTTTAAGAGCTGTATTTACGCATTCCAAGGCTTTTTCCTGATCTCCTTTTTGTGAATAACAGAAGGATAAACTTGCGTAAGTCGAGGAAGTTGAACCTTCCTGCGTTTGAAGCATTTTTTTGTAATATATAATGGCTTTATCGTAATCTTCATTGTTTTCATAGAATGTAGCCGCTATGTAATAAAATGTATGATTACCCTCAAAATTCTTTTCGGCAAAACGTATTAATCTTGAAGCCTTTTGATTAATGTTGGCTTCAGTATAGTTATATATTATAACTGACAAAATTTTAAGTTTATCATCTTTTGTTTTTGCTAATTTATATGCTTTTTTCAGGTATACAGTGGATTCTTCAAATTCACCTCTCTCTTTAAGGCATTCAGCTTTAAGTTCAAAGATTCTCTGTGTTCCGCCCATTTTTAAACATAAATCGGTATAGATTTCCTGCTTTTCATAATTATCAACAAGCGAATAGTTTTCTGCCAGGTTGTGCCATAAATTGTATTTATCTCTAAATCCCTCAGCTTCTGCTTTTTCTAAATATTCAAGAGCTTTATCAGGTTCTTCCTGTGAGTATATAAATCCAATGTAATAATAATAATCCGCAGAATTTCTGTAATTTGCTTTAAGTACATTAATAAGGTGTTCGGCTTTTTGTGTTTCTTCAATAAAATTGTACAGTACCGCAAGAAATGCCGTAATATATTCATTTTCATCAGCATTAAGATTATCTGCAATTTCGGTGTATTTTCGGCAGGAAACTTTATCAGCCATTCTTGCGTATGCAAAGGCTACTCTTATATGCCCGTAAACATACCCGATATCTTTTTCAATTGATTTTTTGGCATATTTTAGTGCCATTTCATCATCCTGCATGAAAACGTACGCTTTTGATAAGTAAGCATATTTTTCAGCGTTCATTTCACCGGTTTTTTCCGCATTCAAAAGGGCATCAGCTATGCGTGGTGCCGTAATTTCATTGATAAATTCGTCTGTATCTCTGTAAAATGTATTAATATTGTCGTACACAATAACCTCTTCTTTCTGATATATATTTCGTACTTTTTCCCAAAAACTTTATATTATTCCCGTAAATATTTACAAAAATTATCAATTTGAAAAAAAGTATTTAGAAGTTATAATATTAAGAGGTTGTGAGATTTAAATCGTATACGATTGAATGCAATTTCAGACAGTAAGATTAGGATTATGAGAAAATATATTGCAATATTTATAATGTTTATATTTATGTTGCTCGGATTTACCCAAAGGGCACTGGCAGAAGGTGTTTTTAAAATAAATTCGGCAAATTTTGATACCTCAAGTGCAATCATATCTCTCGTATCATCAAATTTAGACGATTTACCCGATATAAGCGATATAAAAGTTGTGAAACTGACTAATCCGACAAGGGTATACTTTGATATTCCTAATGCCGTACTTGGCGGACAGAAGAAAGATTGGTTGTTTACAACGGCGGGTATTAAAGAAGTCAAAATATCACAATTTTCTTCAACTCCTTATACGGTGAGGGTTGTGGTAAATTATGACGATAATTTTGATGTGTCGGATATAAAATTTATTAAGCTGAAAAATGGGATTTTCATAAAATTAAAAAATAATATTGCACAAAATCCGTTTATGCAAAATACTTACAGGGATGACCATTCTTCCTCCAATGATTTTTATGAATATATGACTATTTCATCCGTTTCAAATCCGAATGAAACTATTGCAAGGATTGACAGTGCTTTTAATACGGGGATTACTCCGCAGTACTCTCAGGAATTAAGGCTTAATACAAAGTATTATATAGATAAAGTTATGGCTAAAAACGGAATGATTACTCTGACGGGTTTAGGCTCGGTTTCTATTGAAAAGCCTATGATTCTTTCAAATCCGTCAAGAATTGTGTTTGATATGCCGAATACGATGGTCAATAAATCCTTGCGAAATAAAGATTTTAGTCTTGGCGGTACGGATACCGCAAGACTCGGACAATTTTCCGTAAATAAGGCTCGTCTTGTTATTACTACTAATAATGTAACCAAGTATATTCCTGTTTATGCAAGAGATAATCAGACCGTAATATATTTGAATACCGATAATTTGAGTAATCTGGAAATTCCGGGCAAGCCTGTCGCTATTTCAGATTTTTCTAACCGTAAGCTTGATGATATGACATCAGCTATGACTCTGAATTTTTCAAATCCTGTTATTCACGGCTTCGACAGAACTAACAGCGATGTTATTGTTTATTTGTATAATGTAAATAATTTTGATGCAGAACTTTTTAATAAAACTTTTTCAAAAACCGATTTCACTTCGGCTAAATTGGAGCAATCATCAAAGGGGTTGAAGCTTACAATACCTATCGAGCATGACAGTCTTGTTACTACATTTCTCGGTATGGACGGCAAGTCTTTAAAACTTCAAATCAAAGCTCCCCGTACTGTAATAAAAGATAATGCAGACCCGAGAGATTCAGAACTCATAAAAATTCCTGTACTAAACAAACCAAAAGGTTCGGACGGCAAGTACCGTGTCGTTATTGATGCAGGACACGGAGGTTCGGACGTTGGTGCGACAAGAAACGGTGTATATGAAAAATATATTACTCTTGACGTTGCAAAACGTGTTGAAAAGATGCTGAAAGCACAAGGGTACGGTGTCCTTATGACACGTTCGGATGACAGTTATGTGTCTTTACAGGATAGGGTTGCTTATAGTGAGGCTTATAATCCTGATATATTTGTAAGTATTCACGTTAATTCAAGTACGAGCGGTACTCCAAACGGTATCGAAACGCACTATTACCATCCTGAGAGTATTCCGCTTGCACAAACGGTGCATTCTTCTCTTGTTAGTACTATCAGTGCTAATGACAGAGGTACTTTTAAGTCAAAATTTTATGTAATAAATCATACGACTTCTCCGGCAATACTTGTGGAAATGGGATTTCTTTCCAATACTGCTGAGAGGGGACAGTTAGTTACGGCAGAACGTAAGCAGGCAACTGCAAAAGCTATAGTGGAGGGTATTAACAATTACTTCAAGTCAGCTCAATAATAATCCTATAGGTTTTTTTGATTCGGGTGTCGGTGGTCTGACCGTTTTGTCGGCATTCAGAAAAATTCTGCCAAATGAAGATTGTATATTTTTCGGGGATACCAAAAATATGCCTTACGGTGAGAAATCTAAAGAACAACTTATAGAGTTTTCCAAAAAAGCGTTTGAGTTTTTTGAAAGCAAAAGAGTAAAAGCTGTGATTATGGCTTGCAATACTACTTCTGCAATTGTGTACGATGAATTAAAAGATAAGTATAATTTCAAATTGTATCCGTTAATTCAGTCTGTTGCAAAAATATTAGCTGCCGAAAATTATGAGTCCATAGGAGTTTTTGCTACTCCTGCTACAATATCATCAGGTGCCTATTCAAAGAATATAAGTAAATACAACCATGATATAAAAGTTTTTGAAATTGCTTGTCCCGAGTGGGTAAAAATTGTTGAAAATGATGAGATAAATAAGCCCGAAACATTTGATTCTGTCGGAAAATACATGACAGAAATGCTGAAAAATAATCCGCAGAAAATCGTTTTGGGTTGTACACATTATCCGTTTCTGTCGGATGTCCTTTTAAAATTTGCTGAAGAAGATATTTTTATAAATCCTGCCGAAGCCTATGTAAAGTATATAAAAGATGATTTGTCAAAATTAAATCTCTTAAAATCTTTTCAAAACAAGGGTAATGATGAATTTTATGTGAGTTCCGAGCCTGAAAAATTTATTGCTTCGGGCAGAAAATTTTATGATGTTAATGATTGTAAACTCATGGTTTAGTTTATAAAAACGTTGTTTCAGTTGTATCTTGAATTGAATTGTAAACATTTTGTAACTATATGGCAAAAAATATTTTGCTTTGATTTAAAATAGATGTATCAGATAAAACAAATGGGAAGGTCATGAATATACAACCTGTAAATTTCGAATTTACCCGAAAAAGACGACTAAAGTCGGAGTGTGACAATCCTGGTGTAATGCATCCGAATTCCAAGCTGCGATATAGTGTGCAGGATTGTGATTTAGAGAAAGATACAGATAACAGAGGATATAATGTGAATTTTAGCGGTAGCTTACCAAACGAGAGTGGGGCTGCCGCTAAAACTTTAATGGAAAAAATTATGAGTTCGGGAGTTTTCCAATGGTTAACTGGTTTCTCAGGAGCTCACAACGTTGCTGCAGCCGCCTTAATCGGTTTATTCTTAGCAGGCGGTTTAAGACCTGCTATTACAATTTCACTTCCCGGTAAAAAAGACTTGGAAGATAAAATTTATGCAGCAGGACACTCTATGGCATCAGGTTTAATCGGATTTGGATTCTCAACACTCATAACAACCCCGATTGATTCCGGTGTAAAATTTATATACGAAGACTCCAAAAATATAAGTATAGAAAATTATAATCAATTAACTAAAGAAGAACTTGCAGAATATATTAGAAAAAATAATCTTAACCCTGAAGATATTGCCAGCAAAATGAAGAACGATAAGCTGAGTGAAGAATACATTATCAGCATGTTAAAAGATAGTGAGGGTAAAAATTTAAAATCTAACGAGATGGCTGCTTTTGTAAAAGATAATAATGGCGTTATAATGCCGATTAGAAAGTTATACAAAGAAGTTATCAAAAAAGACAAGGACGGAAAGGAAATTGTTGTTAAAAAATATCAAGGGTTGAATTTTATTGCTGAACATGTAGATAAAATTCATGAATTGCAGCATCAGTTGCATCTTGAAACCGATATGGTTAAAAAAGGAAAACTCCTCGGAGAGATAAGAAACCTTGAAAATTGGGTTAAAGGTGCCGAAACGACTATGAAAAACGTTTCTGAATGGGCAATTGCAATACCTCGTGCAATGTTAACAATTGCGTTAATTCCTCCGATTTTGAAATATGTATTCCATGTAGAAAAGAAAAAGACAGCGGCTCCTGAACCAAAACAAGTTGAAGTTACCGCTGCCGCTACAGTTACCCCTGAAGAAAAGGAAGTTCAGCCAATGAAGCTTTCAATGAACAAATTTATGGGAGGTGCTAAGTAATGAACGTATCACCTATCGTAAATACAAATCTTAATAAAAATGCTTACACAACACCTAGACAAAACAACGCACAACAACCTGCTTTTACCGGTGTATCACAAATGTATGACAGTTTCGGACACGGTGTCGGAAAACATTTTTGTCGTCACATTTTTGACAATGCTCTTGTTGATAAAATGGCATACATAATCAGAAACAGTGACAATGCAGTAAAACACTTTTTGGCAGTAGGTTCTGTTATCACAAGCGGAATGTATATGAAACAAACCCTTACAAATAAAAATATGGATAAGGACAGAAGACAAACTTTGGCTGTAAATCAGTTGTTTACTTTGATTTTGTCTACTGTCGGTGCATATACTCTTGACGGAAAACTCAAGAGCTGGTGGGGTAAACAACACGAAAAATTCATAAAACTTTCCGATAACGGTAAAGCTGCTTGGGAAGGAATGGAAGCTAAAAATAAAGAAATTAAGGCTTCAAATGAGGCTATCAATGAAGATATTACTTCAAAAGTTAAGAGTGGTGAATTAAAACCTGATCTTCAAATTAATGATGATAAAGAATTGGCAAAATTAGCTAAGAAATTTATCAAGAACGATAAAGACGGTACTTTTGCTAAGAAGCTTGCTGAATTAAATATTTCAGTGGATGATAAAAAAGACGTAAAAGGTCTGATAAATAAAGTAAACAAAGCTATATCAAATAACAGCGGTAATGTTAAAGATAAGATTAAACAGATGGTTCAGGCTGAAGATTATGTAAGAAAATTGGTTGAACCAAAACTTAATATTGATCAGTATCTTGAAAAATACGGTAAAAACCATGTATTTGCTGATTTGGATAAATTGAAGATTAGAAGTAAAGGTTTCGGAGCTTTGCGTTCGATACTTGTATTCGGTTTTGTTTACAGATTCTTCGTTCCTCTGGTTGTAGTAAAACCTACAAACTGGTTATGCGAAAAATATTTGGAATATAAAAAGGCAAAACAAGCTGAAAAGGTGTAAATCTTAGATATCTTTTTTATTTTTATGTCTGTGATAAAATGGTTTTATGGATTTAGATAGCTTAATAGACAGTTTACTTTCCCCTATAGCCGATAAAATTTCAGGGATAATATTCAGTTCAGTCACAATTCACGGTGTAAAAATCGAATTTTTGATTGCTCTGTTAATGTCTGCTGCAATATATTTTACGATAAGAACAAGATTTATCGGATTTTGGGGATTTAAACACGCTGTAAAATTAATTACCAAAAATTATGAGCATAAAGATGAAATTCAGAGGAAAAAACACGGTGAAGTATCTGCATTTCAGGCATTGACAGCTACAATATCAGCTTCCGCAGGTATCGGTAATGTTGCAGGTTCTGCCGCCGCTGTTTCTATCGGAGGTCCGGGAGTAATTTTTTGGATGATTATTGCCGGTTTGTTTTCTATGGCATTAAAATTTGCAGAAGTTTTGTTAGGTTTGAAACTCAGGTATGTTAATAAAAAGACGGGCAGTGTTGCAGGCGGTCCGATGTATTATATTCTTGCAGGACTTAAACATCATAAGCTGCTTGGAAAATTTGCACCGACTTTGGCTAAAATTTATGCGATTTGCTGTATATTTGCAATGATTGGCGGTTGGAATTTATTTCAGATTAACGCTATGACAACTCAGATTACGGAGGTAACAGGCGGTGAATCAAGCTTTTTCCATAATCAAAGCTGGTTGTTGGGTCTGATTGTTGCAATTATAACGTATGTTACAATTATCGGCGGAATTAAAGCCATTGGCAAGTTTACGTCAAAAGTTACGCCTGTAATGTGTACTTTATATGTTGCTTCTGCTTTTGTAATTTGTTTGGTAAATATACATCATTTCCCTCATACAATACATTTAATTTTAACTCAGGCGTTTAAACCGCAGGCTATTGGCGGAGGAGTATTTGCCTGTATGTTATGGGGATTTCGCCGTGCCATGTTTGCAAACGAAGCAGGCTTAGGTACTGCCCCAATTGCATTTTCAGCAGTAAAAACAAATAAACCTGTAGCACAGGCATTTATTGCAATGTTGCAGCCGTTTGTTGATACGGTTATTGTTGGCTCGGCTACAGCATTTGTAATTGTTGTAAGCGGTGTATATCTCAATAATACCGGACTTGCAGGTATTGAATTGACATCAAAGGCATTTGCAAGTGTTTGTCCGTTTTTCCCGATATTGTTAACAATTATGGCAAGCTGTTTCGTCCTGTCAACCATGCTGTGCGGCTCATATTACGGGATTAAGGGATGGACGTTTTTGTTTGGTGATACAAAATTGACAACCCGTACTTTTCAGGTAATATATTGTATATTCATAGTTGTTGGTTCTGCGATGAACTTTAAAAGTATAATTAATCTGTCAGATGCATTTACTTTGTTTTTAGCGGTTCCGAATTTAATAGCAGTTTTCATACTTTCGGATGTTGTTATTAAAGAACTTAAAAGATATTGTAGAAGATATAACGTTGGACTATTTAAAAATTAGAAAGAGGAGAGACAGAAGATGAAGAAAAATTGTCTGGAAATTGTTAGACAAAAATGTGAGAATTGTATGGGATGTGCGTTGGGTGCAACCAGAAATAATATAGTTTTTTCAGACGGTGATGCAGCTACTGCAAGGATAGTTTTGATAGGCGAAGCTCCGGGAGAAACCGAGGATGAAACAGGCAGACCGTTTGTAGGTCGTGCAGGACAATTATTAGATGAATTTTTAACAGAGGCAGGTATTTCAAGAAACAGAGATTTGTATATTATTAATACTGTTAAGTGCAGACCTCCTGAAAACAGAGTTCCTACAGATGAAGAAAAGGCTGCATGCAGAAAATTTTTGGAAGCTCAGATTGATATAATTAAGCCTGATGCGATTATTCTTTGCGGTGCTACTGCTCTCAAATCTTTTGTACAACTGGATAAAAAACAAACTATATCTAAGGTAAGAGGTCAGTGGATGACTATTACGGTAGATGGTGTTGAATATAAAGCAATGACCATCTTCCATCCGTCATACCTGTTAAGAAATCACTCAATGGAGGAAGGTTCTCCAAGAAGATTAATGCAGGAAGATTTGATAAATATTAAAGAAACAGTTTTACCCGACAGAACTTTTGATGATGTTGTTACAGTAACTGACGTAGCATTCGGAACATTGGTAAATGTGTAATATTAATAAATAACAAAAAGGCGGTGTTCAGTTTGAATACCGCTTTTTTGCATGTTTTATTATTTTATAATAGTATTAAATAAGGCAGGGTTAGTTAGGGTTCTTTTATGAGAGATAAGAAAGCTGTTATAATTGGTGCGGGGCCTGCAGGTTTGAGTGCTGCATATAATTTTTTAAAATACACCGATGATATTTTGCCGGTAATATTTGAAGAAGCAGATTGCGTGGGCGGAATTTCAAAAACAGTTTTCCATAACGGAAACGGTATTGATTTAGGCGGTCACCGATTGTTCTCTAAAAATCAGGAAATACTTGATTTTTGGGAAGAAGTTTTGCCGCTGCAGGGGAAACGTCCTGTTGATGACAAAATTTTAGACCGAAAAATAACCGTAAGTCCCGGCGGTCCTGACCCGGATAAAGAAGACAGGGTTATGCTTAAACGCAGACGTATATCAAGAATTTATTATTTAAGAAAATTTTTTGATTATCCTGTAAGTCTGAAATTGTCAACTATACTAAATATGGGTATAGGCAGAACTTTTTGTGCAGGCATGAGTTATATAAAATCATGTGTTTTTAAGCGAAATGAAAAATCCTTAGAAGATTTTATGATAAATCGTTTCGGGAAAGTTTTGTATGAAATGTTTTTTGAAAAATATACCCAAAAAGTTTGGGGGCTTCATCCGAGAGATATTTCTAAAGAATGGGGCGAACAGAGAATTAAAGGTTTATCTTTATCAAAGGCTGTTTTGAATGCGGTATTATCTCCTTTAAAATTGATTTCTAATAAACAAAAGGAAACTTCGTTGATAGATGAATTTTTCTATCCAAAATACGGATGCGGTCAGTTATGGAATTATATGGCTGATAAAATTAAGGAAATGGGTGGTGAAATACATCTGAATTCAAAAGTAACAGAAATTTTAACAGACGGGAAAAATGTGTGCGGAGTAAAGGTTTGCGAACAAAGTCAATATAAAGATTACTTTGCGGATTATTATATTTCTTCAATGCCTGTAAAGGATTTAATATTTGGTATGGGAAATGTCGTTCCGGAAAATGTCAAAAATATTGCATTAAATCTTCCGTACAGGGACTATATTCTTCTTGGTTTTTATTGTAATAAGATAAATTTGAAAAATAATACGAAAATACCTACTATAAACAATATCTGTCCTGATAATTGGATTTACATTCAGGAGGATGATGTTACGGCAGGCAGAATGCAAATAATGAATAACTGGTCACCTTATCTTGTAAAAGATTTTGAGAATAAAGTATTTTTAAGTCTTGAATATTTCAGTAATGAGGGGGATAAATTGTGGAATATGACAGATGGTGAAATGCTGAATTTTGGAATTTCTGAACTGGAGAAACTTAATGTAGTCAGAAAAGAAGATGTTATTGACAGCGTCAGGATTAAAGTTAAAAAAGCATATCCTGCATATTTTGGTGTTTACAAAGATTTTGATGTCGTAAGGGAGTATCTTAACAGTATAAATAATTTGTATTGTATCGGCAGAAACGGACAGCACAAATACAATAATATGGATCATTCAATGCTAAGCGGTATTGAGGTTGTGAAAGTTATCTGTGATAATGAAGACAAATCTGTCCTGTGGAAAGTTAATACGGAAAAGGAATATCATGAAGTTAAGTAAACGTATATTTATAATTGCGGTATTATTTTTGTGGTGCTTAATAACTATATTACGAGTATCATTTCATCAGGCTTGGTTTGATGAAGCACATGCGTATATGCTTGCACAAAATTATTCAGTAATTGAATTAATAAGCAAGATGAATGACGAAGGGCATCTGCTTGTTTGGTATTTACTTCTGATGCCGTTTGCAAAACTGAAACTCTGGTATCCTTATCCTATGCAGATATTAAATTGGTTATTTGTTCTTGTTTCGCTGATAGTATTGTGGAAAAAAGCTCCGTTTGGTAATTGGACAAAATTTGCAATAACTCTTTCGTATCCGTTTTTGGCACAGTTACCGGTTTTGGCAAGATGTTATGCTGTTGGCGTTATGTTGATGTGTCTGCTTGTTGTGATGTATAAAAATTCCGTAAAACATCCTGTTGCATATTCTTCTGTTTTAATTTTATGCGGTAATACAAGTTTGATGGCGTTGTTTGGTGTGTTCCCTCTCGGTTTGTTGTTCGGTTATGATTTGATTAAAAGTACTCTGAACGGCGAAGTTGAAAAACGTGATTTTATTATATCTTCAGCAATTTGTATATTCGGTGCGGTATTAATTTTGTGGCAGCTTTTGGGTGCTGCTTCATATAATGTTCCGACAAATATGCATGATTTTGGTGTTCAATTTTCAAAATATTTTTATTTGTTGTCTGCAAAATATTTGTTAGTAAATGTTTTTAATGAGCTTATTGTTGCTGCCTTATTAATTTATACTGTGATTATATTATTTATAAAAGACAGGCGGATATTATTTTTCTGGTTGTTTACGTTTGTTTCAATGCTATATTGTTTCTTATTCAGGTATGCCGGAGCATCGCAGCATTATGTATTTTCCCCGATTTACATAATGTTTGCGTATTGGATGCTTTTTGATAAGTGTGAAAAACCTTTAAAATCTTTTATTGTTGCCGAAGTGTTGTTATTCCTTATGTTCGTCGGTCAAATATTTTCACCTGCACTTAAGAATGATGTTTTCTTCGGATTCAAAGCAAAAACTATGGCTGATAAAATATTAACAATTGATAATATTGAAAATTCCCGAATAATATTATTTTTGCCAAAGGCTCAGGCTGTAATACCTTATATGGAAAATGAGAATACCGAATTTTATTTATATAATTGGGCATTACCTGCGACGAATTGTGAAAATTTCTTTGATTTCTTATCCTTTACTTCGGATATTATGTATATATCGCCGACCTGGTTAAATAGATCATTGGCTTATGATAAAAATAATTATATTCTTATCCCTGCAGTGGTGCGAGGTGAAACTTTCAGGCTTGAGGATAAAAATTTTATTATAAATTTTATTCCGGTTCTTGATTTACCAAACAATCATAAACTGTTTAAAATTGAGAAAACCGACAAAATGAAATTATAATGTTGATATAATTTCGTAAATTTCTTTTGGGTTTTGGACTATGTGTGCAGCTCCTTCTTTTAGAAGTACGGATTTATCTCTAAAGCCCCAGCAGCATCCTATGCAGTCTATTTCTGCATTTTTAGCTGTTTGGACATCTGTTTCGGAGTCCCCGACATAAATTACGTTTTCAATGCTGATTTTCAATTCTGAAATAGCTTTAAATACGCTATCAGGTGCAGGTTTTTTCCTTATACCTTCTTCTTCATTTTCTCCTATTGCTACCTGTATTAAATCCCCAAAATATTTTTTACAGAGTTCTTTTACTGCGGTGTCAAATTTATTTGATACAACCGCCGTTTGTATACCTTTGAGCCTTAAAACTTTTAGTAATTCAACAATTCCGTCATAGGGCTTTGTTTTATTATACATATTGCCTCTGTAATGTTGTTTAAAGGTGTTAAGACACTCTTCAAAATAAGGATTTTCTTTCCCGTTCGGTATTGCTCTTTCTATCAAAAGACGTACTCCGTTACCGACAAAATGTCGGACTTCTTCAATTGTTCGTTTAGGGTAACCGAATTTTTGAAGTGCAAAATTTGTGCTGTCGCATAAATCTTCAAGAGTATTAAGTAATGTCCCATCTAAATCAAAAATTATTCCTTGTATCATGAAAAATCTACCGCAATTTTTACAACGACTTTTTTGACATTGTTTTGAAGCTCCAGGGTTGTAATTTGCGGAGCATGTGCATCCTGTGGAAAAAATACCGCAAAATTTCTCCCGTTTAGAATAACTGAACCAATTTCTGCAGTCGGTCTTTTGTAAAAACTAATATCTTTTACATAATCATATGGCTGCAGTGCCGTTAATCCGTCTGTATTACAATAATCAATTCTCTCCGTTCCGGATAGCAGCAGCTGAATGTCAATATATTTTCTGTGAGATTCTAAATTTGCTTCCATTAAACTCTTTCTCGTGTAGGATTCAATATTTGCGTATATTTTGTCATTAATAGTGTGTTTGCCTTCACGAGCCGTAATTGTTAAATTTTCAATAAAATTAATTGCTTCCTCAGGAATAATTTTATATTCTCTGATATTTGTTATATCATCTGTTATCATTATGCCAGTTCTTCCATTGCCTTTTCATAATCTTCTTGTTTAGGAGCTTTGCCGTGCCAGCCTGCATTATTTTCCATAAAGCTTACTCCTTTACCTTTTACTGTATTTGCAATTATTGCCGCAGGATGGGTTGATGTTTTTGCCCGTTCAATTGCATCATAAATCTGTTTTATATCGTGTCCGTCAATTTCAATTACATTCCAGTTGAATGCACGAATTTTTTCCGCAAGATTATCCAACGGCTTAATATCTTCTGTGTTCCCGTCAATTTGTAATCTGTTTCTGTCAATAATAGCTATAATATTATCTAAATTTCTTTTTGGCGCATCCATAAAAGCTTCCCAGATACTGCCTTCCTGTAATTCGCCATCACCCAATAAAACAAATACATTAGCCGGGTTCTTGTCAAGTTTTAGTGCCATTGCTATTCCGCAGGCTATAGCTAATCCCTGACCTAAAGACCCTGTTGCAGCCTCAATTCCCGGACAATAAACTGCCGGATGCCCCTGTAATCTTGAACCTAATTTTCTGAAGGTCATTAATTCTTTTTCAGGGAAATATCCCATTTGTGCCAAATTTGAATAATATATAGGAGAAACGTGACCTTTTGATAAAACGAACCTGTCCCTTGTTTCATAATTATCATCATCAGTCCACTTCGGAGCAAGTTTCATACATTTATGAAATAATACTGTCATAATTTCTGTTGCGGATAGTGAACCTCCGATATGTCCGGATTGTGCGGTATATACCATTTTTAATATGTTTCTGCGACTTTCTTTGCAGGCTTCTTTTAATTCGTTAATTTCAGATTCTGTAAGCATTATTTTTCTCCACATATTTTTTCAGTAATAACATCAACAAGAAATAGCGGTAATGTCGGGAAAATCCTCTTAAATCTCTGAGGTTCTTTTATTGTCCTGTATAACCACTCTAATCCGAGTTTTTGATATATTTTAGGTGCTCTTTTTACTGTTCCCGACCATACGTCAAAACTTCCGCCTATCCCAATAAATATTGTATCAGGTAATAATTTTTTTGCATTCCGGATAAAAAATTCTTGTTTCGGTGAACCAAGTGCTATTAATACAAGTTTTGGATTAGAATTTACAAGTTCATTCAAGACTGCCTTATCGTCCTGAAAATATCCGTCATGAATATAACAGGCATTAAGATTTTCATATTCTTTCTTTAAATTTTGTACTGCCAATTCTGCAATTTGCGGTTTAGCGCCTATGAACGCTATTGGTTGTGATGTTTTTGAAAACTCTGCGACAAGCCGTTTTGCAAAATCTATACCTGCAATTCTTTTTATCTTATAACCTAATATCCTTAATCCTATTTCTATCCCTATGCCATCAGGTATTACAAGTTCTGATGTATTAACAAAGTCCGCAAATTCGGGATTTTGTTTCCCGTACTTAACCATCTCAGGATTGATTGTAATAACAATCCCCTTTTTTTCTGTTATATAACGCAAGGCTTCGTCAACATTAAAGCTGTCGATATTATACCCTTGAAGTTTTACTGTGCTTCTCTCCATATATAAATTATATAAGTAATTGTATTTATTTGCAAGAAATTATTATTCATTAATATCCGATAAATCCTCAGGTATTTCAGGGATGTCTTTTGATATGACAACTCCTAATTCCTGTATTTTGTCAATTTGATTTAAAATATTTCCTTTGCCCTGTAACTTTTTCAGACTCGAATCAAGCCCGGAACGGATTTTTAAAAGCTCCGATAAAAGCGCTGAAAATTTATCAATCATACCTGAACTCAACCTTGATATTTCTATGGCATTTTTGTTTTGTCTGTCAACAATATGGAATGCATTAATAATTTTTAATGCGGCAAGCAATGTTGACGGCGAAACAGGCATGATTTTGTTTTTCCAGGCGGATTCCCAAAGCTCGCAATTATCGCAAAATACAAGAGAATAACAGCTTTCAATAGGAATGAACATTAATACATAATCGGGGGATGCTTCTTCTGCTGAGTAATCTCTTTTTGCCAACCCTGTAATATGTGATTTTGTAGATGCTATAAAATCTTTTAAATAAATATTTTTTTCTTCCTGCGTTTCTGCATTTACATAATTGTTCCAGGATGCAAGTGAAGTCTTTGCATCAATAAATACATATCTGTCATTAGGTAATATTATTGTTGCATCAGGACGCCCCTCCGCCATACCCGATTGAATTTTATATTCTTCACCTTTTCTGAGTCCCGAAGCCTCTAAAACTTTTTCCAAGACAATTTCGCCCCATAATCCCTGAGAACGATTGTCTGATTTCATAACGTTAACAAGGTTATTGGTATCTTGTGAGATTTTATTTCCTGCCTCAATAAAATGTTTTATATTTGTATCAAATTTAGAAAAATTTTCTATTTCAAGTTTCAGATTTTCTTCATTTCTTTTTTCAAATGATTCAATTTTATCTCTAAATCTTTTAAAATATTCTTCCAGTTTTTCTTCGGATTGGTTGGAAAATCTTTCCGAATTGTCCTGAAAAACTTTGTTTGCCGTGTTTTCAAACTGAATTTTCATGTTTTCAAGTGCGGAAGTGTTTTGCTGCTTAGTCAGTTTGCTGATTATAAAAAATGGTATAAATACAAATAATGCACCTAAACCGAATCCTGTAAAAAATACTCCAAAATCCATTATAACCTCCCTAATCCATATATATTATATCATAAAATAAATATACTAATTTTTTGTCAAATAAATTACTTTAAACAGTTTAGCTTAAAAAATCAATCCAAAAAATCAACCATGCCCGAAAGCATGGTCTAGACATGGATTTACAATTTTTCTCAATCCAAAGATTTAAATCAATAATTCATGCTTTTTTTATTAAAACATCAATCGGGGCATGGATGAAAATATCATCCCGAAACATTAGTATATAAACTGTAGAGGGCAGATATTAAAAATTTAATAAAAAAGGGGAATTTATGAGAGAGTTTAAGAAAAAAGCAAGAATTTTGTTAGTCGATGACAATTCTGAGCATCTTAGGGGTATTAAAGAGTTAATTACTCTTGAAACAAATTATGATATTGTCGGAACTACAACGAGTGCCAATATTGGTATCAACCTTGTAAAAAAATACCGCCCGGAAATCGTTATTATGGATGTTAATCTCCCGGAAAAAGACGGTTTGCAGGCAATTCAGGAAATTGAAAAATTAGGTTTGGATACAAGAATTTTGGTTCTCAGCGGGTATGATGATTCTGACTTGATTTTCCGTGCTATGAAGATAGGTGCAAGAGGTTATGTTCTGAAGACTATGTCATCAGCACAACTGGTTTATGCTATAGATGAAATTCTTGCAGGTAAATTTTATTTGCCGTCCGCACTTTCTTCAAGATTTTTCGATTACTTCCAGCAATCTTTCAGAGAAGAAAACGAAGCTTCATCAGAAGAAAATCTTTTGACTTATTTAACTTCAAGAGAAGAAGAAGTTTTGGAATTACTTACGCAGGGTAATAACTACAAGGGTATTGCAGGAAAATTATTTATTTCGGAAACTACGGTTAAAACTCATGTAAACAACATTTTCCAAAAACTTCAGGTTAATGACAGAACTCAGGCTGTTCTTTACGCATTAAATAACGGCTTTGGTAAAAAGGTTCGTGCAAAAATTTCAGCTTAATAATATAACGGCGGTAATCCGCCAAATGAGATAGGGATAGAGTGAATCGGATTTTAATCCGAGTTGATTTTCAGAGGTTCGATCGGTTTTCGGTCAAACCTCTATCATTAAGTAAAGGAGATACTTTTTGTCGGAAAATTCTACAATTCAGCAGCAGGCAAGACACATTGGTCACGAAATCCGTAACCAGTTGTCAATATGTGATATTTACAGTGAGATAATTAAAAAACATTTGATAAAAGAAAACATAAATAATCCGTCAATTGATAATGCTTTAGCCTGTATTCAAAATGCGGTAAAACTTATTGGTAATAATTTGATAGATTTAAAGTCTTTAGACAATATTATTCTTCATGTTTGTGATTCTAAAAAGTTATTGTCGGCTTGTGTTGAGATGTCAAGGGTTTATATACAGGATAAAAATATTGATGTGATTACCGATTTTGCTGATAATGTTCTGATTAATGTTGATGAAAATAAATTTCAGGGATGTTTGATTAATATTTTAAAGAATGCCGTTGAGGCTATTGATAAAAAAGGAACAATTACGGTTAAAAGTATTGCTGATGATGACAAATTAAAAATAAATATTTCAAATACAGGTAGTCCGATTCCGAAAAATATTCAGAACACATTATTTGACGATGGTTTTACCACTAAAAAAACAGGTTCGGGTATAGGGCTTTATCTTTGCAAAAAACATTTAGAAGATATGAACGGTTCTGTATCATTGGTTCGTTCTGATACGACCTGTACCGAATTTGAAATTACTGTTTACATTCCGCCACTTGCGGAGTAATAAAAGATATGTTATAATATAAGAAAAAGCGGAGAATGTTACTATGACAATATTTCAACCTAGGGGGGGGGGGCAAAAACCTCTTATAGCAAGGATTTACAGGATTTTATAATATGTCATCCCGAACTTGTTTCGGGATCTGACCACAGTAAAACTTTAGGTATAACTCAAAAATGGAAAGCCGCCTTTACTTTGGCAGAGGTTCTAATCACCCTTGGTATAATCGGTGTTGTTGCGGCAATGACATTGCCGACGATTATTCAGAATTATCAAAAACGTGCATTACAAAGCCAATTCAAAAAAGTTTATTCTGTTTTGAGTAATGCCGTTGTTAAATCTTATGCGGATTTGGGTTATGAGCCGACGTGTTCATATATAGACGGATTACATATCGGTTCAACTGTCGAAAACTGTATTGAAATGAATAATCAGATGTTGGCAAATCTTGGTATAATCAAAAAATGTGATGATCATGCATATGAAAACGGTTGTATCGGTCCAATAAAGGGGTTGGATACTGTTCGAATGGAGAATAATCCTAGTTGGACCTCTGAACAAGCGTCCGAGTCGACTTCAGATGATGTCAGATTTCGAGAATCATATATTCGTAATTCTAATCCAGCGTATGTATTATTAGATGGTTCAGTGTTAATGCTTTATCACATTGGTTACCCATTATATCTTGTTGACGTAAACGGGTTAAAAAATCCTAATAAATGGGGATATGATATATTTGTTTTTAAAATTAAAAATAATAGGCTTCAGTGTCATGAATACTCATATCAAAAAGGTGGGTCAACCTGCAGGGATATGCTACTTAAATAGTTGCTTTTAATAAATTTATTAAACTACTTGAATTATCATTATTATTCATTTATCATTAATTAGACAAGGATTAGTTAAGGAGTATAAATGGATAAAAATGTAATTTGTATCAAGTGGGGTACAAAGTTTGGTTCAGAGTATGTAAACAGATTATACAGAATGGTTGAGAAAAATTTATCCGTTCCTCATCGTTTTGTGTGCTTTACAGATAATGCAGAGGGTTTGACAGAAGGAATTGAAGTGCGAGAATTGCCTCCGTATGAAGATAATACTGCTATAGGTGATAAAGGCTGGAGAAAACTATCTTTGTTCAATTCTCAATTAGCTGATTTAACAGGACAGGCTTTATTTTTGGATTTGGATATTGTTATTCGTCAGAGTTTAAATCCTTTTTTTGAGGCGGAAGGCGACTTTTTAATTGTTAAAGACTGGGATTTCCCTGATGATATAATAGGTAATTCTTCCGTATTCAGATTTGATGTCGGAAAATATCCCGATGTATTGGAAGATTTTTATAAGTTAGGTAATGATATAAGAAAAGAATATAAAAATGAACAGGCGTATTTGTCCTATGCTATGCATAAAAAAGGTATTTTGAAATATTGGGATTCTTCTTGGTGCGTAAGTTTTAAACGTAATTGTTTACAGCCGTTTCCTCTGAATTTCTTTAAGATGGCAAAAGATCCCGAAAATGCAAAAATCATAGTTTTTCATGGCAGACCTACTCCTGAGCAGGCTTATGAAGGCTATTGCGGTAAGGGTGGTTTAAGGTATGTTAAGCCTACCAAGTGGCTTGATAAATATTGGAATGTATAATAAAGGATGTTGTAATGGAATATATAGAAAACAAAAGAGAAGAGAAGGTGCAAATTAAAGGAATATTTAAGGATATGCTTAAGTATTCACCGTCGAAAATTATAGGTATGATTGGTAATGCAATTGTTATACCAATTTATACGAACTTGTTATTGCCTGAACAATACGGTTTGTATTCTTTATCAATTGCATTTCTGTCGTTCTTATGTATAATTTTCTCTGACTGGGTTGGTTTATCAGGATTAAGATTTTTCAGAAAAGCTCAGTTAGCGGATGATTTATCCGAATATTTATCGACGCTTGTGTCTATGCTTGGAATTAATCTTAGCTTGATGTTTATACTCAGTGCAATATTCCAGCATAAGATGATAACCTTCTTTAAAATAAGTCCGGTATATTTCTGGGCAGTTTTATTCTTAATTATACCTGTTGCGGTAAGAGCTTTGTTGTTTCAGGTCTTGAGAGCTCAGATAAAGCCGGCATCTTATACTTTCTCAACTATATTAAATCAGTTTATGACTATCGGCATGTCAATATGTTTTATTAAATGGCTGCATCTTGGTGCTATGTCCATGCTTTTGGCTATGGGATTGTCTATAACTATTACAGATATTATTTTAATGTTCCAGAGTAAAATATTCAGTTATTTTAAACGTCCAAAATTATCTTGGAGTGTGTTGTTTCCTATAATGTTGTACGGATTCCCTCTGGCAGCATCCTCTTTGAGCGGCTGGATTATTAACCAGAGTAACAAAGTTGTTATGAACAGTATTAAGGGATTTACGGATGTTGCTTATGTGGGTGTTGCGTACGGTGCAACAATGTCAATTTTAATGACTATATTTTCTATCATTACGGTTGCTGCAATTCCTCGTATTTATCGTTTGTATGAGGCTAAAATTGATGTACGTCCTATTGTTGCAAGATTTATGGGATATTTCTTATTGGCAGCATTCCCGATAGTGTCGGTTATGGCATTATATCCGCAAAATGTATTGATGATTTTGAATACAAATGCAAAATTTATGCAGGCATCTGTTTTGGTTCCTTATTTTGTTTTTGGAACAATGTTTTTGTGTTTAACCGACTATACTACGTTGCAGTACCATTTGGCAAATAAAACCTGGATAACATTTATTATTAAATTGATGTCAGGTATATCTAATGTTTTATTAACATTATATCTTGTTCCGAAAATAGGATTGAATGGGGTCGGGGTTGCTATGTTGGCTTCAAATTTCTTATTCTTCTTCCTGAGCACGGTCATAAGATTAAAAGGTTTGGGCATGCTCGTTCCGAGAAGACAGTTGTCATGTATTATAATTTCAGCAATACCGATTGCATTATTGTATAAGTACGTATTTGTTAATAATACGACTATTTCTGCCAATTTACAAATGTTAGGCATGCTCGTCGGATTTTATGTTGTTTATGACGTTGTACACAGATTTATTAAACCGGATATTGTTGAAGATTAATTATAAATTATAATAAACGAATTAGGGAAATCGGCTTGTATGGTTGTATTTCCCTTTTTGTAAAAATATTTTTTACGACTAGCAAAAAAAAATATTTAGGAATTTATTATATGAGTGTAACAAAATTTAATATTCATATAACCTGTTATAGCATTCTGTTTTTGTAGGTGTTACAATTTTCAAGGATGTATTAGGGATATATAATTGAATTTCTAAATTTATATACATTTATACGATAAAAATAATGAACTAAGTATCGAAAGGAAGTAGTAATGTCAAAACTTTCATCAAAGAAAAGACGAATAGCCGTTTCAATTTTATCATTTTCATTCATAGCGCAGCAGTCATTATTACCAATAATGGCAAGTGATATTACAGGTGTTGGTTCAGTAACCGGTGACAGCCGAATTCAGAATACAGATGGTTCCATGATTTATAATATTGCACCGAGAGATTACAACCCGTCTAATGGTGGTATAGGATACAGAGATTACAAAAATTTTAATTTATCATCCGGTGATATTGCGAATCTTATTTACAAATTTAATAACATGGATGTTCAAACTTTCATTAACTTGGTTCAAAACAGAGTTGATATAAACGGTATCGTAAATACAATGCGTGACGGTAAGTTTTATAACGGTAATGCAGTATTCGTTTCTCCGGGAGGTATGGTAATCGGACCAAACGGTTTGTTAAATGTAGGTTCATTGACTGTCGTAACCCCAACTCAGGATAAATTTAATGATTATTTGGGTAAACCAAATTTAGCAATGCCAAAATTGGCTGCTACAGGAACTGCGTTGTATAACGAAGTTATGTCGAGTCCCGGTGCTGCGAACGTTACTATCAACGGTAAAGTTATGGCAAGAGATCAGGTTAATATATATGCCGGTGATATCGCTATGGGTTCAACAGGTAAGATTGTAACCGGTGTTAAGAGTGATGCAATTTTTAGTCCTGACGGTTCATATAAAGTTAAACCGAATGATGACGGTGCAGGTTCTTATGAATTTGAAGGAAATACTTATAAAGACAGAATATTTAAAAATCAGTCATTTGATAACGGGGCTCAAATTACTGCAGCGGAAGCATTATTTAACAGCCTTGTAAATACGAGTGTTAAAAATGGAGCTCCTATAAAAGGCAGCAGCGGTTCCGTTACATTGATTTCTTATGCTCCGACAGGCGGAATTAAGACTGATAACGGCAGTGTTATCAAAGATTTTGCAAGCGGTGATATTACAATGATTAATGAAGGTTCCAACGGTGTTAAACTTGCAGGTGAAATACAAAATA
The DNA here is from genome assembly GCA_902760645.1 of uncultured bacterium. Lineage (GTDB taxonomy): Bacteria > Cyanobacteriota > Vampirovibrionia > Gastranaerophilales > Gastranaerophilaceae > UBA1221. The sequence goes on along the minus strand of CACWHC010000007.1, from coordinate 11,284 downwards.
TTAACGGTGACACTGATATATTTAACAAAAAAGGCGGTGTCGTAGTTGATTCTACTGCAAGAATGTATGACAGCAATGAAACCTATATTGAAAACAGCGGGAATGAAGGCGTTAAAGTTAAAGGTTTAATTACATCTTATGATATTGATATTGAAAACAAAAATTCGGATGTAGTAATCGGTGATACTACTTCAAATAAAGAATATTTAACTTCTGACGGCGGAGATGTTACTATTAATGTAGATAAGGGTAATGTTTACAATTCCGGTGTCGCTAAAACTTTGATTGTTGCAAAAAATGGCGGTGACTTGAATATTCATACCAAAGATGGTAATATTGGTAAAGAAGTAGGTCCTTGTGCTAATGGGGTTTGTACCGGTCTTGGTACTGATGCCAGAGATTTGACACTTTCAATTAATGCAAATGTTGACGGTGTTTACACAGCAAAGGCTGAACAGGTTAATACATCAAAGGATTTGGTTGTTAATATGGCAGCATTAAACTCTGATATGAAAGTTAATAGTATTGAATCTGATGGTAGAGTAATTCTTTTGGCAGATGCCGAAACTAAAGGTGCAAAACCATATAAAATTTTGAATGCAGCTAAAAATGACAACGTTCCTAATGTTGAAGGTAAAGGTATTTCAATGATTTCAAGCGGCGGAGTCGGAACTTCTGATAAAGCTGTTACTTTTGTTCAGACAGCCGGTGATTTCAATGATGCATATCATTATGAAGTTACTGATCCAAAACATGATTCAACCATTACAGGTTACAAGCCTACTGCAAAATATGGTGTTGATATCTTAACAAAAGACGGTGATATCAATGTAAAAGGTCTGGATGTTAATAATAAGAAATCTGACACAGAGGCTTGTTCTATAATTGCCAGAAATGGTAACGTAAATGCTGAGTTTTCAGGTGATACTCATGTTGGTGAAGTGGTTTCAAATGATAAAATTAATGTTACAACAAGAGGTCAGTACTTAATTATTGACCATCTTGGGGAAACTCCTACATATGAGCCAACAGGCGATTATTACGGCAATTATAACAAACCAATTTTAACAAACAGAGCTGAATTAAAAGCACTTGATTTGGCACCTGTCGGTCAGACAAATCATGCACCTCACGGTACTGTTGTTGTTAAGGAAGGTACTATTAATGGTGACGGTAAAGGCAGACCATCTTCCGATCAGGATGTAAAAATTACTGCTGACCACGCATTTATTGGCGGATATGAATTTATTACGGACGGTCCTCACAGAGATGCTGACGGCAAGTCCCGTGTTATTGATAATCCAAATACAAAACCTTTAACTAATGCTAAAGATGATGATACTCCTGTATCAATCAGAGTTACTGCTGTAAGACCTGATGATGTTGAAGGTATTGATGCCGATCCGAATAGACGTATTTATTATTATGGCGGTAGCGAACAGGGTGATGATCCTGATTATGATGGCGTTACTGATGAGGATAAAAAAGGAACAGAGGAAGATGATGATAATCTTGTAGTTCCTGAAAACGATGATGATAGCGATAGCGATGCTGATGCTGATGCTGATGCTGACGCAGATGCCGATGCCGATGCTGACGCTGATGCTGATGCTGATGCCGATGCTGATGCTGATGCAGACGCCGATGCCGATGCTGATGCTGATGCTGACGCCGATGCTGATGCAGATGCAGATGCTGACGCTGATGCAGATGCTGATGCTGACGCTGATGCCGATGCTGATGCAGACGCCGATGCCGATGCAGATGCTGACGCTGATGCCGATGCCGATGCCGATGCAGACGCTGATGCCGATGCTGACGCAGATGCTGACGCAGATGCCGATGCTGACGCAGATGCTGACGCAGATGCCGATGCTGACGCAGATGCTGATGCTGATGCTGACGCAGATGCTGACGCCGATGCTGACGCTGATAATGATATTGACTCTGACACAGATAGTGATACCGATGCTGATGCTGATGGTGACGCTGATACAGATGCTGATGCAGACACTGATACGGATGCAGATTCTGATGCTGATAGTGATGCTGATGGTGACAGTGATGCTGATGCAGATGCAGATGCTGATACAGATGCCGATAGTGACGCTGACGCAGATGCAGATACAGATGCTGATGCAGATATTGATGCAGATAGTGATGCCGATGCCGATGCAGATACTGACGCCGATACAGATGCTGATGCGGATATTGATGCTGATAGCGATGCTGATGCAGATGCAGATAGTGATATTGATAACGATTCGGATAATGATTCAGATGGCGATGCTGATAGTGATATCGACAGCGACAATGATTCTGATAGTGATGATGATCCTAATCCTGATGCTACGAAGGATCCGGATCCGGCAGCTGATCAACCGGCTTATGATACAAACAGATTAACTTCTGAATCTCAAAAGAGAGATGTTGCAGAAGTAGTTCCTTCTACTGATAAACGTCAATACATAAGATTCAATGCAAATAATGAACCTATCACGATGGAACCAAACGAAAATCTGATTTCAATTCTTGATATTTCAAGAGGTGGTATGGCAGTTTCTCACAACAAGCAGCTTAAAGTCGGGGATGTAATTCCTGTAAACTTCAGCTATGGCAATATGAATGTAAATGCGGATGTTAAAGTTGTTTCAGCTTCTGACAGACGTGCAGGAACGCAGTTCGTTAATCTAAATGAATCAACTGCAAATCAATTATTATATATGAGTTTAATAATGGAAGGTAATAACAGCCGTCCTCAATAAGATTTTTATTAAGGGAAAAGAGAAAAGCCGGTATTTATGATATCGGCTTTTTATTGACATAAAATATTTATGTAATATCATTATACATGTACCCAATATTGGGATGTCGCCAAGTGGTAAGGCACCTGGTTTTGGTCCAGGCATTCGGAGGTTCGAGTCCTTCCATCCCAGCCAATTAAGACCCGGAAGGGTCTTTTTTGTTAGGACGAGAACCTGCTTAGCAAAGCTTAGCCAATGGTTCGAGCGTGAGCGAGCTGAGGGCGGAGGCTTATTTTCAGAATAAATGAAATTTATGAAGAAAATAACCGCAGACCCGTTAATAGCGAGCGAACAAGACAGTCCTTCCATCCCAGCCAATTAAGACCCGAAAGGGTCTTTTTTGATGGACGAGAACCTAATATTTAAGACCCAAAATAGTCTTTTGTATTTGAGTTTTTTATCAGATTATGTTTATGCTATATTAATAATATGAAGAAGAAACCTGTAGTAGCAATAGTAGGACGTCCGAATGTCGGTAAATCAACATTCGTAAATCGTCTTGTGGGTTCAAGACATTCTATTGTTGATGACCTGCCGGGAGTTACCCGTGACAGAATTTATTTTGACGTTGAATGGCAGAATAAATTTTTTACGGTTATTGATACAGGCGGTATAATTCCGGGTGATGAAGATGACATAATGGTATCTATTTTTGATCAGGCTAAAATTGCCTGTGAAGAAGCAGATAAGATTGTTTTTCTCGTTGACGGAAAAGACGGTGTTAACCCTATAGATTATGATATAGCAAATATTTTAAGACAGTCAGGCAAACCCGTATTTTTAACGGTTAATAAGCTTGATAATCCCGATTCTTATATGATGATTAATGATTTTTATTCACTTGCAATAGGTGAACCTTTAGGGATTTCTGCTTTGCACGGAAGCGGCGGGGTTGGTGATTTGTTAGATTTGATTACGGAAGACTTTAGCCGTGAGGAAGATGAGTCTGATGAAGAAGAACATATTGTTCGGGTTGCAATAGTAGGACGCCCTAATGCCGGTAAATCTTCTATTGTTAATGCACTTTTAAATGAAAACCGGGTTATAGTGTCTGACGTGTCAGGTACTACGAGAGATAGTATCGACAGCCTTATAAAATACAAGGATAAAGAGTATATTATTGTTGATACGGCGGGTATCAGAAAAAAATCAAAAGTTGATTATGGTGTGGAAAAATTTGCGGTGGACAGAGCTATTCGTTCCATTCGTGACTGTGATGTTGCACTTCTCGTAATTGATGCGACAGAAGGTATTTCCGATCAGGATAAAAAAATATCTTCCATAATTACAGAAGCCGGAAAAGGTATTATTATTGCGGTAAATAAATGGGATTTAATTGAAGATAAGCAGGCTAATACCGTAAATAAATTTGATAAAATGCTGGCTCAGGAAATTCCGTTTTTGGAATATGCTCCAAAAATTTATATTAGTGCAAAAACGAAACAAAGACTTCATAATATTTTCGATCAGGCTCAATTTGTCTATGAGCAGGCTACTAAGCGTGTTTCTACAGGTTTGTTGAATAAAGTGATTAAGGAATTGTATTCATTAAATCCTCCTGCTTCTGTTAAAGGCAAGAGGTTGAAACTGCTTTACGCAACTCAGGCAGGTGTTCAGCCGCCTACTTTTGTCCTTTTTGCAAATAATTCTGATTTACTTAAAGACCATTATAAAAGATATATCGAAAATAAATTGCGTGAAGCTTTCGGCTTTTTTGGTACTCCAATAAGGATTTCTGTCAGAGAACGCAGCGAAAAGGATAAGAAGTAATGTATTTCCCTGAAGAAATTACATCTTTATTTACCAATATAAACAGATTATTGGTAATGGCATTCTGGATTTCTGTTATTATTGCGGGGTATAAGTTTTTGAATAAATCAAAATAATAATTGTGTATGATTGATTTATTTAAAAATTCTGTCTGATAATTTAAATTTACGCTTGAAAAAAATTTTTCTTTATGCAAGAATACTAATTGTCGGTTGTTTAACCGTGAAAACTGAATAAGTTATTGATAAATGGCAAGGTAGCTCAGCTGGTGAGAGCGCACGGCTCATACCCGTGAGGTCGAGAGTTCGAATCTCTCCCTTGCTAATAAAAAGAGGATAAGGCAAAAGCCTATCCTCTTTTTATAATAAGAAAATATGCAACTCAACCCACGAGTAATTCGCCGTGCACAGTTCTTGAAAGAACCAAATCGAAAAATGTTCAAGTTTTCACATTTTCCTCTTTGAGCGCACAGCTCCCTCTCAGCAAAATGATACTTAATCATTTTGCTTCGGCAGAGTCCGTGAGGTCGAGAGTTCGAATCTCTCCCTTGCTAAATAAAAAGACAGGTTTTAAATCTGTCTTTTTATTTAGATAATGGATATTGATGAGAACTCAATATGAGTTCGAGCGGATTTTTTGCAGAGTGCGTAGGATTTTTCTTTGAAAGAAACTTTGTTTCAGAAAAGAAAATCCGAAGGCACGTTTAACGCAAAAAATCCAAGACAATCTCTCCCTTGCTATTTTTTATGTTTCATCGTAAGTAACCTGAAATTTATATCTTTTTATTATTTTTGGGGAATATTTTACTTAATATACCGGATAATATTATCAAAAACTTTTTTACCGCATATACTATTATTGGCTGGTGTTTTATGTTTTGTTTAATTTTAAGACGGTATTTTTTTATTTTGTATTTATCTGCACGTTCTTTAAATATGTTTGCATAGCTGTTTTTTGAAATACGCCATTTTGTCAGCTTTTCGTTTATATAATATACGTCATATTTTGCCATTTGTGACCATAGGAACCAGTCTAAATATGCATCTATCGGTGATTTGAAAGAACATGATTGCAAACATTCTTTTTTGCACATTACGCAGGAAAATGTCGGTACTAAATTTAGTATAGGTGATTTTGCGATAACTTTTGACGGATAAGATTCTTTTGATAAAACCTCTTTTCGTTCATTTATGTATGGCGTAAGTTCTTTGATAGCTTCGTTATTACCAAATAATTCCACTTCCGAAAAAATAAGTGATACTTCAGGATACTGTTTGATTATATCTAATTTTTTCTCAATAGAATCGGGTGTCAAAATGTCATCACACTCAACAAAATGTATCCATTCGCAGTTACACTTTGATATTGCCAGTTGTAATGTCTTTTTTAAACCTTTGTTTTGGTGATTATTATGGGTATAAAGTTTTATTCGGGTGTCATTTTTGCAGTATTCTTCTATAACATTTATGGAATTATCAGTAGAACCATCATCAACGATAATTAGTTCCCAATCTTTGTGTGTTTGGTTTTGTATACTATCAATGGTTTCTTTTATGGTATTTTCACAGTTATAGCTGGCGGTTATTATTGATACTTTCATAGCTTTAATTATTGCCTTTTCTGGTTTCCCGTAATTCTTCTTCTAAATCGGAAATTTTTTGTTTCAACTCGTTTATTGTTTGTTTATTCTTTAGTGCTTTTGATTTTTTATAAAATACAAAACCAAGAAAGGTTATTTTATGTCTTGTTCCTTCTCTTTTTACCGAAAATATATGTGAGAGTGCTTTTTTAAGGTTATACAGAAGCAAAAATCCCCATTCTCTATACGAATAAAAATCGGTAAATTTAAGGTATCGCCAATATTCACTCATTAAAGGGTGATTACACTTGAAATGCCAAGGCTTTTTACGGTCTGTGTAATGGATTATTCCGGGAGCATACCCTGCATTTTCTGCTTCTGTTAAAGTATAATTTTTAGCCAAATCGTTTCCGCAATAAATTCTTCCGTTAGTATTCCAACACAGCGGTAAAAATTTGCATTTCCCGTTTAAAACACCATTTAAGATATCCTGGTCCTGCAGGAGTATTATTTCTTCATTTGCTTCAAAATATTCAAAACACTTTTGTTTAAAGTTGATTTCTCTAAGTTTGTCTAAATTAAATAATGCTACACCGGCGTTGAAATAATTGTTTTGTTTCGGAAGTTTCAGCCTTTGTTGTTGTAATTTACTTCCTTCATCTTCTACAACCGCCGCATAATAATCCGTTATATCTGTTTCCCACAATTCTTTTAAGTCTTTTTCGACAATAATATCGCAATCCAGATATATGACTTTACTGATTTCTTTCGGCAATACATCCAACAAAAATAATCTGTAATATGTTGAAATAGAAATATAACTTCTGTTTAGCGGTAAATTTGAGAAATCAAAATTTGTCATATCGTAAAATTCTACTGAAAAATCCCGATATTTATTTAAGTTTATTACTTTGCGTTTATTTGAATCCGAAATTCCGCCGTCAAGTATATGAAATCTTAATAGTGATGTGTTATCGCAATTTAACAAAATCGAAGTTATTGCAGCAGCACAGTGATTAATATAATTATTATCAGATGAAAAAACTATATCAATAGTGCGTTCTATATCTTTATTAGCGGAACTGTCTTTCAAATACCGATTATTTCCAAGTATTATTTTTTTCTTGTCAAATTTAATATGTTCCCACGCCATAAAGGATTTGCCTCGTTTCTGTTTAATTGTATAATTTAAAATATTATGACAAAATAAATTTTACCTAAATAATAGTTAATAATCAATCTGTTGTTATTGTTAAGGCTATTATTATTTTTTCAGTTTTTGGAGTTTTTTCTTTATTTTTACTAATATTGAAAAATATGTTGGCAGGTATAATTTTGTGTAATATATTATTACGGATATTAATTTATAGAAAAACGGGTTATATTTTAAAAATCGTTCATACTTGACCCTGCAATAATCCATACTGGGATATGAAAATAGAGAGTGGTCTAATACATTTTCGTATATATATTTCAATTCCTTATAAGAGATTTTGGAAACACTGTATGCTTCATTTACAGATTCTACCATGGTCAGGTATAATTTTATTCTTAATGCATCATAAACTCCTGCGGATAAAGTATCCTTATGCTTTTTTAACATTTCATTTATGTCAAGAAATACCTGAATATTATTATGTCTTTTGGTAACAACAGAATTAGGAACACCATATAAATAGTTGTATAGTTTATACGGTGAAAAAACAAGTGTTTTAGCATGTATTAAAAGATTATTAGTAAATTCACCATCTTCTAACGCTTTATAACTCTTAAATATAATTGAATTATCAATTAATAATGCTTTGCGTATTAGTAAACCTCCTATTGAATATGGAATATATTCAATGCAGTCACACTCATTATGTAGATTTATTAATCGGTCGGTGTATTTATCCGGTATGTATTTCAATTCAATTTTGTATTTTTCGTTAAGACATATAAAATTATACTGAAGCGTCACTACATCTACATTTTTGTATTTTTGAGTGTATTCAATTAATGATTCTATACAATTTTTTTCAATGTAATCATCTGAATCTAAGAAGAAAACGTATTCACCTGTTGAATTTTCAATTCCTATATTACGGGAAATCCCGGCACGTTGTCTTGTTTCGTTATTAATAATTTTAATTCTGGAATCTTTTTGGGCATATTTTTCTAAAATTTCAAGACTTTTGTCTGTAGAACAGTCATTAACACATATAATTTCAATATTTTTATAAGTCTGATTAATTGCAGAGTCTAAACATTTTTCCAGATATTCTTCCTTATTATATACAGGCATGATTACACTTACCAATGGGAATTTATATTCACTTGTTTCCATTGTTCCTCCCTGTGTAATATTCTATATTTATTAATTTTATATAAATTATTTATATAAGTCAATTTAATTATTTTTTTTATTCAGCATTTTCTTGAATTGGACTAATAATGAAAAGAATTTTGGAAAATATAATTTTGTGTAATATATGGTCATGGATATTAACCTGTAGAAAAACGGACTATATTTTAAAAATCGTTCGTATTTAACTCTGCAATAATCCATTTTGGGATGAGAAAATATAGAGTGATCTAATACATTTTCATATATATGTTTTAATTCGTTATAAGAAAGTCTAAAATTGCAGTATGCCTCATTACCAAATTCTACTATTGCGTGATAAAGTTTTATTCTTAACGCATCATATACTTCCGGGGGAGTTGTATTTTTGTATTTTTCTAAGTTTATAATTGCGTCGCCGATAACTGAAATATTATCATATCTTATAGAAGAAACTGAATTTGGTATGCCAAATACATAATTATATAATTTATGTGGTGAAATTATAAGTGATTTTGCGTGTATAAGCAGTTCGTTGTTATATTCTACATCTTCTAATGATTTGTAATTTTTAAATAAAATGGAGTTTTCAATTAGAAATTTTCTGCGTATTAAAATGCCTGTTATAGCATAATATGGTAAATAATCTATGCATTCAATTTCTTTGTATATGTCTATAATTCTGTCTGTACATGAATTAGAAATATATTCTAATTTAATGGGACGTTTAGTTTTGTAATTAATATGATTTCGTTGAGAGACAACTATATCAATATACGGATATTTTTTAGTATATTCGGTTAATAACTCCAGACAATTTTTTTCTAAAAAATCATCTGCATCAAGAAATAATATGTAGTCTCCTTTGGAGTTTTCAAGTCCGATGTTTCTGGTGATTCCGAGTCGTTGTCTTACTTCATTGTTAATAATTTTAATTCGGGAATCTTTTTGAGCGTATTTTTCTAAAATTTCAGGGCATTTATCCGTAGAACAATCATTTACGCAAATAATTTCAATATTTTTATATGTCTGATTAATAACCGAGTCCAGAGATTTTGCTAAAAATTCTTCTTTGTTATATACGGGTATAATTACGCTAACAAGCGGATAATCATATTCTTTTGTGTTCATTGTAACTCCATAGTTTAAATAAAGCTTGGGACATTAATAAGCGGAATACTGATAAAACCGATTAAATAGAGAATAATAAGTATAATAAACAGTATTATAAAATATTTTATCCATTTCTCGGCATTCCAACAATACCTCATATTAGGATCTTTAACTCTTTGTTCATATGTGTCCATATAATATATTACATATAATGTTCTGAATAAAATCATTCCGACTTCATGGTGAGTAACAGGGGAATTATATTTTTTTAAAGTATATTTTTCTATTATTCTGAGCATTCTGTAACTTAACAGTATTTCTAAAATTATATCCGATATTATGAAAAATTTAAAAGCAAAAGTCAGACATATTGAAATAGTGAATAAGCAAAAAAGTATTTTGAATTTTTGTATATCTTTTTCGTTTGATATTTTCAAAAATCCCCGAAAATTTAATGCTCCCCATATAAGACTGTATACAAATCTTAACCCAAATGCTTCGCAAAGTGCTGTCATTATAATATACAATGTAACAGAAACGTATTTGAACATTTTTAATGCGGGAACGGTAAACCATTCCTTACAATTCGGACAAAACTCTACGCTGTTATCAATTACTGTTCCGCAATACGGACAATTTACCTGAGCATTTTCTCTTTCCATAATTAAATACTAACATGAATAACTATTATTTCAAGAATTTAATTGTATATTTTCATATTATAAGGGCAATATTTTAAGGGAAAAATATTTTATATAAATGTAGTTGGAAATACATATATGGAATTTCAAAAAATAGGTGTAAATATTGGTAAAGAAGTTATCGCATGGGCAAGTTCATACGGTAAAAACCTGCTTGCGTCAAGACCCGTAAAAATAAATACTCAAGATTTAAAATATGTGCCTGAATTTATAGAAGATTGCGTAAATTTTTCTGCTGAAGCATTGAAAAAATTAAGAGCTGAAAAAAATATTTTTTCAAAACTTGAAGCAGATTTAATAAATCTGTTAAAATCCGGTAAAGTCGAGGATGTCAGAGTTATAGATAAAAATGGAGTTTTAGCGGAAAACCTGAAATTTATCGGGGATAAATATAGTGTCCGACTGAGTCCCGAACAGTTGTTTGATGAAAAGATAATGGGTATATTTGAAGATTCAACATATATCCATAATCATCCTTTAAATGCCCCATTATCATCTAATGATATTTTTAATATGGCAGTACAAAAAATAAAAAAAATGATTGCGTGTACGTCTGACGGGGGATATTCAATAATGGAAAGGAAAGCCACTTTGTCCGGCATGAATTACAATAAATTTATAGACGGTGCAGCGAAATTAGTGTCGGAAGAAATTCGGCAAATGAAATCTCTTGGTAAAATTAGAGGAATTACTGATATTCAGCGAATGGAATTGTTAAATAAGTGGCGATACAAAAGATTTGGTGATTTCGCCGGTGAATTTGGTTTGGTATTTAAAAGCAAGATTAATGCATTAAACGAAAGCAGTTTAGAAGGAAATCTCTTTTCTGTTAATCCTTTACAGAGATTTATTGATAATGTTATTATAAAATACAATAAATTAAAGCATTAGAGTTATTTCATTTTGGTAAAGATTTTTTAGTTTTACAAATAAATTAATTAAAAATAAAATTATAAGTGTACTGTACCAAGTGTAAAATAGCAGTCGGTTTGAG
>CACWHC010000006.1 GCA_902760645.1 uncultured bacterium | reverse complement strand
TGTTGTTGCTGTAAGTCTTGTTGTTAAGAACTTACTTATAATTTTGCGCGCAGATTTTAGTTAGAAATATTATAAACAAGTTCTTATTTTGTTAAGAACTTGTTTTTTAAGGAGAAATTACAAATGAAAATAGATAAGATAAATAATACCCCGAATTTTACCTCTGCCATGGGAGGATTATCAAAAGCCCTTTATACCTTGAGTAACAATGATATGTTAAATGCATCATTTGTTGATATTTTTGCGATGGATACCCCAAGAACCATTGTAGAAACTAAAAATAGAGGTAAACAAGCAGGAATCGAAATGGGTTTTAGGGAGTACACAGGGACTTTTATTGCAGAGTTTTCTGCAGCACTGTTTGCCGTAATCGCTTCAAAATTTATCTCTAAAAAATTAACCCCAAATATAAAAGTAAATTCAGGTTCTTGGATTACAAATAACGGTCTTGATGTGTTTTCTGACATTTACAATAAATCAGATAAAACTCCAAAAAGTTATGTTGAAAATCTCCTTAATTCAATGTCAGGTCAAGTCGGATCTAAAAGCAAAAATTTTGCTGACATTACTCAAAACAAGAAGCAATCTGTAATTGAAAAGTTAACAAATTTAATTACAGATAAATCAATGGACAAAAAGACAAATAAAAAAATATTAACCGAAATTCAAGATGAAATAATAAATATTCTTGGTGCTGATAATTCTATAAAAATTAAATCAGGTAAAAATGAAGTAACTTCAAACCTTACTCATATACTAAGAGATATTGTTGATTCCGGTAGAAACATTTTCTTCTCCGAAACCAAACAATTGCCAAGTGAAATAATATCAAAATTAAAACGAATGAATAATTTGCGTATTGGTATTGCTATACCTTTATCTATGGGGCTTGCAATTACAAACCAATATTTGAACAGACATTTGACAAAAAAAAGAACGGGAATAGACAATTTTGTCGGAGAAAACGGTTATGAAAACAACGTTGCAAACCAAAACGAAAAGAAAAAAGAGAAAGGTCTATGGCTAAAAAAAATAATATCCGCTGGGATTTTTGTATTAATGCTTACCAAAGTTATGGGGGTTAAAAAACCTGTTGACTTAATTAAAAAACTTGAATTTGACGGACCAGCAACAAGCGGTCTTATTTTAGGCAGAATTTTTGCTTCAAAAGATTCTACAGAGCTAAGAGAAACGAACGTAAGAGATTATTTAGGGTTCTTAAATTGGCTTGTTTTAGGCGGTTTTGTTGCAAAAGGTGTAGGGCAAGCATTTGATCCAAAACAAGAAAACTTGTTTAATATTTCAAAATCAGGCAAAGGAATAAAACATTGGCTTCAAGATGTATCACTCAAATCTCAAAAGGAAATAATTGCACAAGGTGGTAATGTTGAAAAGAATTTAAGAAAATTAAATATTGCACAGATGTCAGGAATTGCATATTCTGCTATAATGCTCGGAGTACTACTACCTAAATTAAATATTTGGATGACAAGGGGCAAGCATAATAAAAAACAAAACATTACAAACAGTGAAAAACTGAATAATGTAACTTTTAAATCAGGATTCGTTTCTATGGAAGAATTCACTCATAAACAACAAAATAAAAAATAACAGGGAAAAAATGAAAAAGATTATATGTTATGGAGATTCAAATACATTCGGATATAACCCGAAAGACGGCTCAAGGTTTGACGAAAATATTCGATGGACTTCTGTCTTACAAAAGAATCTGGGAACGAATTATAAAGTTATAAATGAAGGTGTGTGCGACAGAACAGGATTTGTTTATAACCCAAAAGGAGTGATATTCTCTGTCCCAAAACATTTCCCTGATTTTGTATCGAAATCAGATAATATAGATTTGCTGATACTTTGGATTGGAACAAATGACTTACAATTTCAATATGATATAAGTTTTAGTGCTATAGAAAATGGCTTAGAAAATTTAATTAAATTAGCTGAAACAAAAGCAAAAAAAATAATTATTATACCGCCTGTTATGTTAAATGAAAAAGTACTGGAGGGATATTTTAAGTTTCAGTTTGACAAAACAAGTATTATAAAATCCCAAAAAGCCGAAAAGATTTATATAAAATTAGCAAATGATTATCATTGCGAAATTTTTAACATAAACAAATTCACTAATCCATCTGATTTGGACGGATTACATTATGATGAAAATTCACATAAAATTATCGCAAACAGATTAACAGTTTATATTAAAAATAATAATACCATTTGCTAGGCAAAATATAATTTAGGACACTAAAACAATTGTCACATTCTCTGTACAGAATTCTTAAACCGACTGTTCTTTTACATTTATAAGCATTTTAACGGGACATTTTGTCGGAAGGGGTAAATGTCATTGCGAGAGCAAAAGCCCGAAGCAATCCAGCTTTTGCCGGTTTTAAAAGGTCGGAAATAGGTTGAGTATTAAAGTCCGAAATGCCCGATTTGCAAGTTTTTACCCATCTTCTGCATTACGCAATATATTTAAAAAGATTTTTTTATGGTGTATTCTAGTACAAGCTTATGTCATATCCCAAATCGAAGAATTCTTTTCACAGTCAGATAAAGCCTTATTAAATATTTCGACAAATTCTTCTGCTTTTTTTATCAAAGGCATATCTTTTATACCTTTTACTTACTACATCATATAATGAAAACTGTAAAAATAAAAATTAAGGTTAATCATAAAAATCTCTGTAATTACGCAACACAATTGTTAATATCCCCATTTGCCAAAGAACCTGATTCCTTTTGCAACAGGTAATCATATTGTTCTTGCAAGATTTTATTTATATCGTCAGGAAGTATTGCATTTAATTCTTTGGTATTGGTAATTCTTTTTCCCGATTTAAGTGCTTTTTGCAGTGCTTCTATGTTCGCTATTGTCCAGTTGTTGCAGGTATATTCGTTCATATTTTGTTGATGTTTGTTTGAAAAAATAATTTTTTTGATTTCGCAGTTTGGACAGTTAAATATATGTTTTTTTAAAATTTTCTGATACTCTTTAACCTGTTTACAAAAATTTGACAATGAATCCAAGCAAAATAATGTTTTTGTCTTTGGTTCAAACAGTATTCCGATTGTGTGCGAATCCATAAACCCGCTTTCTCCAAAAAATTTACTGTCAAAGGTTAATCTTGCAGGCTTGTTAAGTAATTCTTCAAATTTTTTCCCTTTTGATTTTGACCAAATATGTTCCCATGCATTAGCAAGTGTTTTTGGTTCATCTACAGAAAAAATGCTCGTCTAGGAAATGATGGTAAAATACCTGAATCCTTACACTTTTGTAATGCTAAGTTTATATGATTTTCAAGTTTTTTTAAAACATTTTGCCGAGAATCAACGCCAAAAAACTTACTTGCCTTGTTATTTATATTCAAGGCATTCCCAAATGTTACCGTGGCAAGTTTGTCTTTTTGCCCAAGATTAAAATTTCTGTAAAAGGCATTACCGTATTGTTGATTGTATGTCGTGCGACTAATATTAATCATATTATGAAGAATTTTAAAAACATGAAATAACAAAATTTGCTATTAATTTAAAAAATTTTAATAATTTTTTTGCAATAAGTTTATGTTATTATAAGAGTGTTAGTTATATGTTTTTGAGGTGTATATGAAGAAAGTAATTATTTTAAATGCAAGTCCGAGAAAGAATTTTAATACTGCAAAATTGTTAAAAAATGCACAAAATGGTGCTGAAGCTGCCGGTGCTGTTACAGAATATTTTAATTTATATGACTATAACTTTTTAGGTTGCAGAAGCTGCTTTGCATGTCAAAGAAAAGGCAGCACGACAGATGGCGTATGTGCAATAAAAGATGATATAAGACCTATACTTGAAAAATGTATTGATGCTGATGCTTTAATTATAGGTACACCTGTTTATTTTTCTTATCCGACAGGTGTATTCAGAAGTTTTACCGAAAGATTATTATTTGCTAATCATACTTATATGGTTGATAAAGAAAAAGGCGGATTAAAGAGAAGGTTAGATAAAATTATCCCGACAGGCATAATTTTTACTATGAATTGTCCTGAAGAACTAGCAAGACAGATAAATTATCATATTATTTTGGATGAAAATATAAAAAGTTATAATCATATAATGGGTTATGCCGAGGGATTATATTCTTATGATACAACTCAATTTGCTGATTTTTCAAAATATAATTGCGATTTATTTGATGAAAATCATAAAAAAGCAGTTCAGCAGACGCAGTTCCCTATCGACCTTGAAAATGCGTTTAATTTAGGTTCAAAATTGGCAAAAATGGACGTATAAACGTAGTTTCTGCTCTATTAAAAATATTTAATTTGGAATACCGGATAAAACTTATTGTTTAATATATTCATTTATTTTATCAAGTTTTTGTGTGCAATCGAAAACGCCTAAGTCATATATGCACTGCAATTTATTTGTATCTTTTTCCACCCTTTTGACGTTAACGAATTTAGACGGTCTAAGTACAATAATTTTGTCTTCAGACTCATATTTCTCAATTAAATCCATTGTTTCGTTGTATTTTTGGTATGAATTGTTCGCAGTTTCAACAAAATTAGGGAATTTCCCGTAAATAAGTTTGTAAGGCAGATGCGATTTTTGCTTTCTGTAGCCAGATGGTCTTGTTAAAACAACTATAATTTTTTCAAAATTTGACTCCAATACGTGCCGAAAAGGTACAGCATCACTTACTGCACCATCCAGATAAAAGTTACCGTTAATCTCAACAGGAATTGACACAAACGGCATTGAGCCTGATGCTCTGAAATATTCCATATCTTTTTCTGCATCATCAATTTTTATGTATTCCGGTTCCCCTGTTTGTAAATTTGTAACGACCGCATAAAAATCAACAGGATTATTTTTGTAGGTTTCAAAATCAAGTTTATCCAGCTCATATACAAGCTTTTTAAAACAAAAGTCTTTGTTCATTATGTTGCCTGTTGTAATAAGAGAATACAGACCCATATAATTCTTTTCATGTGCATATTTTAAATTGTACCTTAATGCACGTCCAATCTGACGTGATTTGTAATTCAGACCGAATAATGCACCTGCAGATACTCCATATACAGCATCAGACTTTATATCATTTTCCATAAGCACGTCAAGAACGCCTGCCGAATACAAGCCTCTCATTGCACCGCCTTCAAGTACTAACGCCGTTTTCTTTTTCATAAAATTTTAATTCCTGTACTTATTTTATAATAAATATAGGAATAAATATATCATAGAACAAAACATTATTTGCCGTTTGCGGCAATAATTTCTTCCGCTTTATCTAAATATTCGGGTTTATTTACAACTTTCCTTTGTGTATTCGGTAATTGAATAAGTTGACTGAAAACTCTGTCATTTACTGATTTAGTTTCAACAACAGTCCCTGAAGGAAGTTCAAACTCTTCACCGTTAATGTTCCTCTTGCCGCCGTTAGTATATGTAACATAGTCAATTTTTGAACCGTCATTAAAATTTACCTGGTGTTGTTTGCTTCCATCTTCAAGAGTATTAAATTTGACTCTAACCTGTTTACCTCTGTATTCTGCGGATACTGTATCCTCTGAAACAGGGTTGAATTTTGCGTCATTCAATTCCGGATTTGAGTATGCACGATATTCTTGTAACAGTTTATCGTAAATGTTATCAAACTCTGCTGATTTATTGATTTCTGCAATAAGTCGTTTTTCATTTGCTGCATTATTTTTTTCAACGGCACTTTTTGCTCTTTGTTCTGATGTACGCGGTTTTGAATCAGAATACTGAAATTCATCACCGGTTGCCGCTTCAGCAGGTTTTCTGACAGTACGCCTATACGGTGATACCATTCCTTTTACGGACGTACCAAAGCTGTTTAAAGCTGTTTTTATAGTTGTAAGTGTTACATTTGTTATTTCAGCCATGTTAATACATCCTTTATTTTTCTTAAAGCTCTATTATAATTAATAAAAATTCCTATTATGTATAATTGATATATGAAGTATATATTGTTACATTAATTTACAAATTTTAATATTATAGGCAATTACTAGTATCAAAAATTTTTTATAGATATATACGGGGAAATATAATAGGAGATAATTATGACAGGGGTACATCATGTAAGAAGCGGCGAAACGCCATGGAGTTATGCAAAAACAGAGTTAAGCAAGACAAATTCAAATGTCACAAATTCTATGATAGCACGGCGTGTAAGCGAATTAGCATCAATATACGGTTGTAAATCACCTGAAGAATTTGCACGCAAATATTTTAAAGCTAATTCAACATTTGAAGTAAAAGAGAATTCGCCTAAAAAACAAAATACAACTATATTTTCTATGGCAAGGCCTGACACGGTTGCAAGAAAACGCATGGATTCAATTCATATTGCAAAAAATGATGCTATTACTGACTCACACAACGTTGCAAGACGTGATTCCCAACAGGCTTTAGTTCGTAGTACTCAGAAACAAAGAACTGATTCCGAAATGATTGCTGCAGGTTCTAAGTATATCCGAACAGATTCACTACATAAACCTGATTTAAAAAGTGCTTTGGGTGCAAAGTCGTGGGATGCCATTAAAACCGTCCAGGACAGAATAAATAACCTGCCATCCGATAAAAAGAAAAT
This sequence comes from uncultured bacterium, assembly GCA_902760645.1. Classification (GTDB taxonomy): domain Bacteria; phylum Cyanobacteriota; class Vampirovibrionia; order Gastranaerophilales; family Gastranaerophilaceae; genus UBA1221. The sequence goes on along the minus strand of CACWHC010000006.1, from coordinate 116,883 downwards.
TATAGAATATCACAGACAATTTAGAGATTTAAAGGATAACTATGTAATTGTTGATAAAAAGAATTTTACGGCAACAGTATATTCACCTGACGGGAAAGTCGTAAAACAATATGAAATCGGTGTTGCAAGAAATGAATCAGATCAACTTCTAAGAAGAAGCAAGAGAAATACCGGTAATAATTTTGCGGCTACTTCTGCCGGTATTTATACTGCGAACTATAGAGCATCAGGCAGAGATGCGTACAGACGGCTGTATAATGACAGAGTATTAACCCTTTCAAATGACGGATTAAAAGCAAAAGGTGTCGGCAACGGTGAAACAGGTGTTGCTTTCCACCAAATTCCAAATGGTAATGCAGATAGAAGACGAAAACTTGAAGCACCGGGTGTATCAAAGCAAAACAACAGATTTTCTGCAGGATGCGTAAACTTTTTACCCGAAGACTTTGATGACTGCATGAAGCATATTAAGGGCGTTGGTACAAAAGTTTATATTTTACCTGAGGATTCCAATAACTATATAAGTGTAAAAAACGGGCAATTACACTTTACACAGAAGAAATACACAGGTAATGTAGCAACTACAACAACCAAAAATGATCCGATAAAACCTGTTAAAATCAATTCAAAACGCGCTGACATGCGTCAGGAAGGTTTGGATATGGCAAGCACATTATCAAAAAAGAAGGCTCAGCTTTCAAAAGATTTAGGATTAGATAATGATACATATAACGAGTTAGCCATGGCTGCTTTGGGTATTGCAGGTCAAGAAACTAAGTGGGGAAATCCGCTTGCAGGTACAAAAGACGGTAAACCTTACTGGGTAAAAGAAAATGCAAAATGGGCTGTAAATATAGGCAAAGAATTAAGCGGTAATAATTCGTACAATTCCAGAGGTCTTACTCAGATGAAATTAAAATCATATACTGATCCTGAAGTTAAAAAACTGTTTAATAAATACGGTATTAACGAAGATAATCTTAAAGATGGGAAAAATGCAGCAATTGCAACAATGATTATTTTGTCGCACATTTATAAAAATGAATTACCGGCAATGAAATCCCAGATGGAAAAATTAAATGTTTCAAAAGTAGATGCTGTATTATACTGCTATAATTCAAGAAAACATGAGATTACACAGGGTACAGCTACTCCGAATAAAAGTATTTATCATAAGAATGTACACAGTTATATGAACTATTTCGACATGATTCAGGCGGCATAATGGTAAATTAATGTTACGAAAATGTCATGCAATGATATAAATGATTTGAGCATGGGTATGATAATATTATCAGCTAAAAATGCTGAATTAGTGCTTATTATTTAAATGAGAAGGGGCGAGGAGCCCCTTCTTATTTTATGTATTTTATCAATTCCTTTATAAAGTTTTCAGCACAATATGTATATTTAATCAGCATATGATTAAATTTTGAGCTTTTTATGACTTTACCAAATATGACTCTATCATGCTTTATAAGCTGTTTTCTGAAATATCCTGTCTTATAATAGAGTGATTTTGAATAAAATTTATCGTTAAATTCCTTTAACTTCTCTTTTACTACCGGCATATTCATGTATTCGTTAAAGTTAACCCTGTAGTATTTTGGAGCATTAAGTTCGGATTTACGCATTTGTCTGCGTGCAATTAATCCTCTTGTAGGGTTTTCTATACAGTCCTGAATATGTGCAAGATTACGTTTAATAAAGTCCGGATGAACCCGTAGTGAAGTATCTAACTCACATTTAGCATACTGAGCATTGTTTTTAATGTTGTTAATACTAAAATCTGCTATTGCTTGCGTCCACATATATTCTCCTGTGGATATAAATTCAGAAATGATAAAAATTTGCTAAATTTTTATAAAATTTTACATTTTCTTTACCTAAAGTTCTTGCATTGATAATAAATAAGTAGTATAAAAAAGAAAAAGGGGAAGTTATGAGCAGATATTTAGACAAAGTTTTAAAAGATATAAAGAAGAAAAATTCGAAAGAACCTGAATTTTTACAGGCAGTTAACGAAGTATATACGACTATTGAACCGGTTTTAAATACACATCCTGAGTATGAAAAATTGGCAATACTGGAAAGAATGGCCGAACCTGAAAGAATGGTTATGTTCAGAGTGCCTTGGATTAATGATAAAGGTAAAATTATTGTAAACAGAGGTTACAGAATACAATTCAGCTCACTAATAGGTCCTTATAAGGGTGGTTTAAGATTTCACCCAAGTGTAAATTTGAGTATTATAAAATTTTTAGGTTTTGAGCAAGTATTTAAAAATGCGCTTACCGGATTGCCTATTGGCGGTGCGAAAGGCGGCAGTGATTTTGATCCTAAAGGTAAATCAGATATGGAAATAATGAGATTTTGCCAAAGTTTCATGACAGAATTATATCGTCATATCGGTCAGGATGTTGATGTCCCTGCCGGTGATATTGGTGTTGGAGCAAGAGAAATCGGATATTTATTCGGACAATACCGCAGAATAAGAGATGCTTACGAAGGTGGAGTTCTTACCGGTAAAGATATAACCTACGGCGGTTCACTAGCCAGAAAAGAGGCAACAGGCTACGGTTTAATGTATTTTATGAGAGAAATGCTTAACGCTAACAAACAATCAATTAAAGGTAAAACTGTTATTATTTCCGGTTCAGGAAATGTCGCTATATATGCTTGTGAAAAAGCCACTGAAATGGGGGCAAAAGTAGTCGCAATGTGTGATTCAAACGGATGCATATATGATAAGAACGGTATTGACTTAGACTGTATAAAAACTATTAAAGAAGTAAATCGCGGTCGAATAAAAGAATATCTGGAGAGTCATCCGAAAGCTCAATATTTGCCAAATGATACGCATAAAAAACCGATATGGACTATTAAAGCAGATATTGCATTGCCTTGTGCTACACAAAATGATATAACTCTTGATGATGCCAAAATTCTGGTTAAAAATGGTGTCATTGCTGTTGGTGAAGGTGCAAATATGCCTTGTACATTTGAGGCTACAGAGTACTTCTTAAAATCAAAAGTCCTTGTTGCACCTGCTAAAGCTGCTAATGCAGGCGGAGTAGCTACTTCTGCTATTGAAATGTCGCAAAACAGTATGAGATACTATTACACGTTTGAGGAAGTTGATAAAAAACTTGAAACAATAATGGTTAACATATTTAAAAACTGTGATGAGGCTGCTCGTGTGTACGGTTGCAAGGGAAACTATGTTTCAGGTGCAAATATCGCTGCTTTCAAAAAACTTGCGGAAGCAATGAAAATGCAAGGTATTGTGTAAGTGTTTGCAACAAAAATTAGAATTTTTATCGTAATTTTTTTGTTATTGCTGTGGCTTATACCTTATGCTATGCAGCATAGCTTGTCGCAATCTGACAAAGAATATATGGAGCATTTTGATAAGGGTTATTCCTGTTACCAAAATGGTGACTACAGATGTTCTTTATCAGAGTATAATTCAGCTCTGAAAATTTATAATATGGATAAAGAACTGTATATCCGAATTGCAACAGCATATGAAAAACTTGAAATGTATAGTAATGCAATTGAGTATGCTAAAAAAGCCTTGAAGTACCCTGACAGCAAATCCATCTACAAACGTGCCAACGGTTTTATGTTTCCTTTACATACTGATGTTTCAGCTTACTATACTATCGGTACTTCATCACTTCAATTAGAAAAGTATACTGATGCGCTTAATGCATTTAATTATGTATTAAAACATACGTCATTTAAGTATACTGATGCTCATTTTTATCTTGGGCAGGCGTATTTTGGGCTTGGAGAAACCAAAAAAGCACTTGAAGAGTTTATGGAGCACAAAGCAACAGTCGAAGCGTATATTTCAGAAGACATAGGCTCTTACTATACGCTAGATGACATTGATACCGTAAATCAATGGATAAATATGGCTGCTGCAGTAAAATAATTTAGCTTTCTTTTAAATGTTTTATGTGTTTATAAACGTATAATCCACCAAGAATAAGAAATATAGCAATTATTAATGCATCAAATTTATGCCAAATATGTTTAAACGCTTCCATATTTTGACCCATTTTTACTCCGACATATATGAGTAAATAACTCCAAACAAGTGAACCTAAAAACGTAAATGTAAAAAAGAAACGTTTCTTTGCTCTTAAAATTCCTGCGGGTAAAGATATAAATGTTCTTACGACAGGCAGCATTCTGCACAAAAAGAACGCCCAATCTCCATACTTATCAACCCACTTGTCAGCAGCTTCAAGATCTTTTTTTGAAACAAGAAAATATTTACCGTATTTTTCTACAAAAGTTCTGCCTCCGAAATAACCAATATAGTACGATGGTAATGACCCAAGCACACAGCCTATAGCACTCGCTACAGCCGCAACATGGAAATTCATTTCGCCTTTACTGACAATATACCCTGCAAATGGTAACACCGCCTCACTCGGCAGCGGTATATTACATGATTCAATTGCCATTAACAACGCTACCCCGGACGGTCCCATTAACGTAATTACATGCTCTATCCAATTAATTAGATGTGCTAACATTGTATTTATTAATTCCATATTTATCTCCTTGTCTGTTCAGTTTATCAAAAATACGACAATAATAAAAGTTATTTCGATTTACATCCTTCATCAGAATTATCAATTTTCCCGTCAAAATCATTGTCAACGCCGTCATAACAGGAACCTATTGAATATTTACTTTCGGCTTTAACGGTGCTTTTAAGGTATTTATCAGGGATTTTTGCCCAAAAATATAAAAAATAATCTCTATAAAATTTTGAAAGCAACGAATCCTTTATTATAAGCATATTTTCATCATTTTTATTTTCACCGCTATTAGAAAAATTTGCAGAGCCGGCAACAAGATATTCATTATCAATAATCATAACTTTTGAATGCAACTTACCTGCATAATTTTCAACCTTAACCGGAATACCGGAATCCCTCAGCGATTTAAATACACTGTGTTTTCCATAGGTATTTGTAGCATCAATAATGATTTTCACGTCTATACCTCGTTTATGGGCATTAATTAACTCATTTGACAAAGTTTTGTGGGTAAATAAAAAAGAAGGTATATAAATGTAATCTTTACTGTTTCTGATAATTTGCACCAATTCTGTTGACATCGCTTTATCTTGCGGCGAAAAATATACTGATATTGTGCCTGAATTATTTGATATATCAGTATTATTTTGCGTTTTATTTTTAAAGGTATGAAATTTACCACTATACATTTGTTCAAATTCGTTTGTATATATATCAGCAATATTTTTAGAATTTATAATTAATACATTATTGTGATTAAATCCGGAGAAACCTGTTGTAGAAAAGTTCATAGAACCTGTATATACCTTGCTTGAATCAAATATTGCAAATTTATTATGCATTAGCATATTTGTTAATTTTGGATTATTATCAACTCTATCGGACCTTATATTTTTAAATTTAGACAAAAATTCAGATGTCTCCGAGTAGTAATTTCCACCTGAAGTATCTGTATCATACACAATTCTTATTTTTACACCTCGAGCAACAGCCTTTTCAAATGCTCTGTTAATTGCAGGTATTTCAGCCCACCCGTAAGAAGCAATGTCAATTGACTTTGTGCTGGAATTTATCAGTGAAACAAATTCCCTGCAAACTGCGTGTGTACAATTTCTGTCAGGTTTTATTATCTTGGTAAAGTCAGTTAATATTAATTTGATGTTGCCTGACGTTATTATATTGGGCGGAGATTTAACAACTTCAACTACTTTATTATTATTTGTATGTTTGTCAACATGGCAAAATTTACACGGTTTATAATCTTTTTGAATATCTTTTACGGGCATTATAACAGCATCGTGGGCTATTTTACCGTATTCGCAATCAAGTGTGTGATATTTGCCGCTGTGATGATTAAGTATAACTAAATTAAGAGAGGCGCTTTTCTTTAGAATATCATTGAATTTCTCACTTAGTACTGGTTTATCATTAATAATTGCATAGCCGCTATTTTTAAGCAATTCTGTGTAACTTTTACCGTCAACAATTATATCTGCATACCTGCATTCAGGAGTTTCATTCCCGTTTAATTTCACCTCAACAAATTTACCTTCAAGCAAATTCTTGGCAAACTCATCTGCCAAGTACCCCGCAGCAAGAGTCTGTGAAAATGTTAACCCGAGTTTCTTTGCTAAATCTTCAGAATTAAGGCGTATATTTGAAGTAAATGTTGTTATATTCGGGATACAAAATTTTTCATTGTCATCTATAACATTATTCCTGTTCATATCAATCTGAATATTTGTCGGAGTATTAATATTCATAACTCTGCGTGTATTGTCATTACTTGTTAAATATGTTATAAATAACGCTAATATTAAAACTAAAATCGTACTTAATAATCTGTTTTTCATATTTAGTCAATATGACTTACAATGTCATAGCCCAATCTTCTTATTGTGTCCTCTAATATTTTATCCTGTGTAAGCTTAAATTCACTTGAATACATATCATTTATGTTTCTTAAATAACTGCAGGGATGTATAAAACACTCAACAAGAATGTCGTCCTCATCATCCAAAGTTTTTAAACCTTCTTCTAATGTCAATTTATCAAAAATTTTGCTGTATGTTATTCCGATAATATTATTATTTGTCCTTAAATTTGGATAACTTTTTAATATTACTTTATCTAGTGAATCATAGTGGCTTATTACAATAAATTTTAGCAAGTTTATATAAAAATGCGGATTAATCAGATATTTTAAACCTCTTACAAAATATAATTCTTCTTTATAAGTTCTGACATACGGGATGCTGTATTCATCAGCAAGCTTACAAACCAAATTAAACAATTTAGGTATAACGTGTATGTGTTCAACAGAATCGATATGAGTAATTTTACAAACAGTTTGCACTTTTTCGATTTGAGCTCTGAACTCAGCTTCAATTTCTCTGAGCAAAGCATCATTATTTACAGCCTTAATAAGACTAAGAAATGTGCTTGAAAATTCCCCCGTGTTATCAATAAGTAAATTGGCATCAGTAAGAGGTTTTCCCTGAGTAATGTCTAAATGTACTCCAACACTTAGTTGTTGACATTCGGGTAAAATTTCATTGATTGCCGTATCAAACGCTTCTCCGTTAGCCACAATACTGGCACTTGTTACAAAACCATTATTATAACCGTTTAATACACCTCTGTTGTAATCAGAATTTTTCCCGAAATTATCTGCGTTTAGTATAAATTTTTTCACACTCAAATACCCCTGATAAATGCCGTACCACTGTCTATCGAATTTAGTAAATATACAATCAAAAAGAATTTTCTCTTTTTAGGAATACAACACCCGCAAGTATCTTCTTAGTGCTGCTATGTTTCCATCCTGACACGGTTCAAAGGCTTCCGCCATTGCAACCCTAAACGTCAACAAAAATCATTTTATCAATATACATTCACCAAACCCTCACAACAGGCTCTGCACCCCGCATTAACTTCGAGTCAAGAGATTGCAATTCCCCGTGGAGTACGGCACATATATTTTAGCACAAATCAGGAAATTTCTCAATATAAGACTTTTGTATATTTTTTGTTATAATATTCAATAGAAAGGAAGATTTGTAATGGGTGATGAGGACAAGCAATATGACGCCACCCCCAGAAAATTGGAGCAGGCACGAAAAGAGGGTCAGGTTGTAAAATCCAAAGATTTCTCTATGGCGGTTGCATTACTTGTTATGTTCTCTGTTATATTCGGACTTGCAGGATTTATTTGGCAGCAGATTACCCAGTTATTTACGCTGTTATATGAGCAAATTCCTAATGCAAATTTAGATAAAATAGGCACAACATATCTTTTTACAGTTACTGCCAAAACTGCTGTATTAATTATAGGACCTATATTATTTGTTGCCTGGCTTGTAGCAATTCTTGCTGATTTTATTCAGGTAGGACCTTTGGTTGCAATAGCACCGCTTATGCCAAAATTGGATAAACTTAATCCTACAAAATATTTTAAAAATATTATGTCGATTAAAACTTTGTTTGAATTATTTAAAAATATCGTCAAAGTTGCTTTACTCGGATACATTGGCTATATGGTTTATATGGGGCATATTGAACAGATACTTATGCTGGCGGCAATTGATAATAACTTTGCAGTTATGATTGAATTCGGTAAATTGATTACGGAGTTTATTTTTAAGGCCTGCATCGCATTTCTTGTTATATCTGCTGCTGATTACGGAGTAACTAAATGGAAATTTTTAAAAGACCAAAAAATGTCGTTTAAAGAAATAAAAGATGAATATAAAAACACGGAAGGTGATCCTAATGTTAAAGCTGCACTGAGACAGCGGCGTATGCAGATGTTGCAGCGAGGGATGATGGATTCGGTTCCGGAAGCTGATTTTGTTGTTACAAATCCGACCCACGTTGCTTGTGCATTAAAATACAATCAGGATGAAATGGAATCTCCTACACTTGTTGCAAAAGGTACTGAGTTAATAGCCAAAAAAATTATAGGAATAGCAAGAGAGCATGGGGTTCCTGTTATTGAAAATCCGCCTGTAGCACGTGCATTATTCAAAATGGTCGATTTGAATCAGCAGATTCCTCCTGAACTGTATAAAGCTGTAGCAGAAATTTTACTTTTTGTTTACAACTTGAAAAATAAAAACAAATAATGTATTATTAGCTAAGAGTAATATTACCTTTAAAAATTATGATTATGCAAGAAAATAACAATAAAATCAGAGAGTATTTAGATTTAGTTCAAAAGGTCGCACGCGTTGAATATAATCGTGTTCCCTCCCACATGCTTGAGTATGAGGAATTACTTTCTATCGGTATAATTGCAATCCAGGCATTAATCAAAAATAAATCCCCCGAACAGCTTGAGCGTTATAATAATGCTTATGTCGCAACAGCCGTAAGGTGGGCAATAAGGAATGAACTTCGTATCAGGTATAAATGGTATTCATTAAAGCATAAGGCTGAAGAAGAAGAAACGGCGGAAACTTCCGATAACAGTGAAGAGGGTACAAAGGTAAAAGTCCGTGAAGCAATTTATGAAACTGTTTTATCCATAGAAGGTTTATCAGATGCGGCAAGTGATAATGATTCACCGTTTGATTTCTTAAAGGATAATCATGCTATGCCTGATGAGAATGCTGAGATTTCCGAAATGGGCAGAATGATAAGAGAAGCAATTTCAAAACTTCCGGCAAAAGAAAGAACTGTTGTAGAGTATCGTTTTTATCGTAATATGCAGGTAAAAGATATTGCGACACAGATTGGTCTTTCTCCATCTCGTGTTACCCGTATTGTTCAGGCATCTTTAAATGTAATCCGAGAGTACCTGAATTCTCATGAACAATTTGGATATTAGTTTTTATTTTCTGCAGGAATAATTGTAACTTTATCGTTTTCTGTTACTTCAAAAGGTTTATCAAACTTTCTTATATAATCACATGCTAATTTGTTTTTATCAAAGTTAAGTTTTTGAATTACAAAATCGGGATTTTCATTTGTAGGTAAATAATTATCACCGCCAGTTGCAAAGAAATCGTCCATAGCTGCAGTAAACTTTCTTTCCGTACTTGGGTTATTAACATCTATATCATGCTCTCTACCATCTTTATCAATAAATTTCAGAGATTTTAGTTCTCCGTTGTCTGTCATAGTGTATTTCATGCCTGAAATCATGAGAATACCGGGTTTATGTGTTGAGTGTTTAAAGGATTTACCGCCAACTTTTATTGCATCAACAATATCTTTTTCGCTTAATTTTCCAATCCAGATTTTATCTTCAAAAGGTGTAATGTCATTAATTAGTCTGCTGTCTACTGGTCCCTCGCTGAAATGCCCTCTGAGGTTTCCTGCATTTAATATTGCAATATCGGTTCCAAGCTCATTTTTCATAGCATCAACTATAATTCCGCCGTGCGGATTATTTTGGATTAATCTTTCTTTTGGCGGTTTTACCGCTTTAGATACATGTCCGATTATTTCAGGTTTACCGATTATGCTTTCAACAGCTGCTCTTGCCGATAATGTTCTGTTAAAATCTCTGGTTTTTACAACGTTATTTTGTGCTTTAGTTATTACCCCGTCATTATTAAATTCAACATTTAAGATGCCCACATTTTCACCGTCTTTGCCATATTCAGTCAGAATTACCGGCTCTCCGGATTTTGAATATAATATATTTACGCCATTTTCCAAATCTTTTACAAGTTCATGGGTATGTGCACTGTGAATTATATCTATGCCTGTCGTATTTTGTGCAAGTTTTTTGTCGTTTTTTAGACCACTATGTGACAGCACGATAATTTTATTAATCCCTTCCTCATTACGAAGTCTGTTGACCTCATCCTGAACCTTATTCAATGTTGTATCAAAATCATCTATTTTAATATCTTTAACAGAGTCATTCAATTTAACTCTTTCATTCATATCAGACGGTGCAATACCTATAATTCCGTATTTGTGGCCGTTTCTTTCTTCAATGACGGATTTACCTATTTTGCCTGCCATAGGACTATCGGGATCAACATTTGCATTTATAGCAAGGAGTTTATAATTGGCAATATTCATAAGCTCTGACAATCTTTCAGGTATAACATCAAGTTCGTGATTGCCAAGAGCATTCTCAGATACCCCTATCCAGTTTAAAAATTTATTAGCAACCTGGTTAGAAGTATAATTAGCACCTAATATAATATCACCTGATGCAAGTTTAAATTTATCGCAGTCATCGCTTGTTGTCCTGTCAAACTGCTTAGATACTGCATAAATACGTTCCATGTTGGTCATTTTGCCGTGAACATCATTTATGGCAAGTATGCTAGCTTTTATTGTTTCAGGATTTACCTTAGCAAGTTCTTTCGGTTCAGTTTCTTCAGGCTTATGATTGCTTACATTTGCCTCCGAGTTGTTTTCAACTTTACCAAAGACAGGTTTGTATGTATTTAATTTTAATGCTGAAATTTTTGTAATCATTTTCTTGCCTTTACTTATGCTGCATCCGAAACAGGCTGATTAATCCTTATTTCTTTTGCCTGATTTTTCAATTCTTTGTATGTGTTCATACCTTCTACCCAGTTTTCAACAAGCTGTATATCTTTTGAAAGGACCTCTTTTGGCAGTGCAGCGTGATGAATTTTAGGGAGTAAGAAATCTTCACTGTATTCAATTGATTTTGGTACGTTATCGTCAGTATCATTACAAATAAATGTTGTTTTACCGTCTTTAGGATTAACTTTGTATCCCACAACCGTAATTTCATGCCCGTTAATAATTATGTTATTGTTATCCGTTTGAGTGTAACCTAAAATCACATTTTCGCCCATATCAATAGATTCTTTTAAATGGCGTTTTATGGTGTCCATATCAGTTTCATAGCCTACAAGTCTTGCATTTTCATCAACATTTTGATATGTCATTGATATTTTATTTTTATCCTCAACAACAGATTCTACAAATGTTTTTTCAAATTCTATTAAGCCTTTGTCATTCTGATTAAATTTACCTGCTCGTTTGTCTGATAAAGAGTTATAAGATTGCTGAGAACCTGTCTGCATAAATGTTGACTGCATCAACACATCAATAGCATTTCTTTCTTCGGGGTCTTTGTAATTTATCTGAATTTTTGCCCTTACAATTGCATTTTCGTCAGGTTTAAATGTCAAAGTAGCTGTTTTAAAGTCATCAGCCTTATAAGGAATTTCAAAGGCATTTAACAGCCAAATTGCATCAAGTGTGTTATCTGCGAGCTTATCAAGATGAATTTCCTTGTCAACAGAACCTTTAGGGGAACTTAACCCTTCAACAAATCTTGCAAATTCTGCAGGCTGGTCTTGGGCAAGATTAAATTCGATGCTTGCTGCAACACAAGTGCCTGAATGCATTACATTAATGTCTTTAATAACAGCTAATTTTGTATTTGTATCATTTGAAGTAATATTTTTTGCTTTCATATACTTCTGTATAGCTTCTTCTCTCATTGATGTAGGAATATCCCCAAATTGCTGAGTAATTCTGTACGGATTATTTAATGTTTCAATTAAATCTGCAGCAAGTTTATTATTATCCAATCCATCTGCACGTTTAGTAGTAAGTATATTGTATAAATTATCCAATACCGTTGAGCTGTCTGTAGAGTCAGAATTCAACAGTATACCGCCTTTTAAAAGATTATCAAGTCCTTTTCTTCCGGATTTATCAAGATTTTGAAGAAGTGCATTATATTTATTTTTTTCATCGTTTGATAATAGCTGAGTTCTCAGGTTAGAAGCCGAAAAAGATGGATTATACGGAACCTCGTTTATAAGATTTTTATATTTTAAACCAGATTTTTTAGGCATTACAGCTTTTTTATCTGCATCAACCGGTGCAATATCTTCAGGTTTTGCAGAATCAAGTCCGTATGCACTGTTATAGTAATTTTGATTAATATAATTGCTGTATGGATACACTTCTAACACTCCACTACTATATATATAATTAAAAAATAAAAGTTATTAAAAATTGCTAATTTGTAAATTTTATTTTAAATAATGTTACGAAAGCTAATTATTTTGACTATAAAGCTATATAAATTTAGAATTAATATATGAAGACCATTGATATAAACTTAAATAACATTAAATTTAAACAGCTATCACTTGACAGGTTAATAATATCTTTTGACAGACTTACACGGTTTAAAAACTTTGAAGATAAGTATACAAGAGTATTTAAGGATATTTTATCGGAAGCACTAATATCACCAAAATATAAAAAAACTGACTTAGACAATCTTAACTATTCCTTACTTACCAAAATTGCCGAAATAATAATAAACGAATCACTTGATGGGATTTGTTGCAGAGATAAACAAAATAATTATGTAATTAATGAGAGATTAAAAGCATACGAAACTTCCTTATTTACTTCAACTGGTGAAGCATTAAAATTATTAGATAACAAAATAAATTATTCAAAATTTATCTGTTTAATTGATAATAATGTCCCAATAAACCTAAAATGGCTTAAAGAAGTCGGATTATCAGACTATTCGCCGGGAAAGGCACATAGCAAGTCCTTAAAATTTCCGATAACTAAAGTTGTTATTTGCGAAGGTATAACTGAAGAAATTCTTTTGCCTGTGTTTGCTGATATACTGAATTATAATTTTGACAAAAATGGGATACAATTAATTTCTGCCGGCGGTAAAAATCAGGTTGTAAAGTTGTTTTATAAGTTTGCTGAGCAATTAAAAATTCCGATATTTGTTCTGCTTGATTCTGATGCTGAACAGAATGCAATTGAAATTGAGCCAAAATTAAGAAAACACGATAAAATTTACAGAATTGAATCGGGTGAATTTGAGGATATATTGCCTAAAAAACTTGTTGAAAAATCAATAAAATCATCAATAAAAAACATTTCCCTATCCCCTGAAAAAGGAAGCGATTATTCAGAAGGCACAGTTCACTATTTGGAAGAATTTTACAGAACACGAGGAGCACATGAGTTTAAGAAAGCTGAATTTGCGCATATTGTTAAAGAAAATATTACAGGAATAACTGATGTATCCGACGAATTTATAAAAATCATAAATGAATTAAAATCACTGTAACCCTTGACAAGTAGTAGTAGTAGTAGTAGTATATGATTATGAGCAAATTATTAAAATCTTGTGGAATTTTATTACTTATTTTTATCTTAGCATCTTTAAGCACTAATGCTCAGGATACTATTTTATTACCTGAAATTAATGGCGATAATAATACTTTTAATAATTCTACCAAACCTGCAATCACTCAAAAACAGGAATTAAATGATAATTCGAGTAGTGTCGACATCTATCCCTATATGCGGGATTTGGATAGGAGAATAAGATTAAACTGGAACCCGCCAAGAGGAAAAGTTTCAAATAATCTTGTTACGTTTTTTACTATTACTAAAGAAGGAATGATAACAAATATTAAAATATTAGAATCCTCCGGCTCAAAAGCAGCTGATGACGCAGCTATTAAAGCAATTCAAACTACTAATCCGGCACGTCCTCTGCCGGCTGATTTCTCCGGTGATCATATTGATGTATCATTTACCTTTCATTATGCCGGTAATGATTATCAAGATGGCGGCTGGTATGACAGGAAAGCTTATCAAGAATGGTATAACGAGCATAAAATGAATAAAAGAAAATAAATAATATGCATGTTATTATGCATTATACTATATTATTAATATCTGAAATCCCGTTCACCGGAGTGAATTTTTTCTAATTTATCCGAAACATCTTTTGATGTATTTTTGTTTTCAAACAATTCTAATTCTTTTTCGATTAATTTTTCTCCTGCAGCTTTAGTTTCAGGTGATGCGTAATCTTCCAAGTATTCTTTCAATGTTAAAAGAGCATTTGGGTGGCAGAAGTTATGTATTTGCTCATTTTTACAAATAGACATAAACCTGTCGCCTGTTCTTCCTTCTCTATAACATGCCGTACAAAAACTCGGAATATAACCTAAATCAATCAGCCAGTGCATAACTTCATCCAGCGGGCGTCTATCGGACACATCAAACTGTGCGGACTCTTCTTTTTCTGCCATAGGTTCATAATATCCGCCGACACTTGTTTTTGAACCGCCGCTTATTTGAGAAATTCCAAGCTGCAAAACTCGTTCTCTGCATTCTTTTGACTCTCTTGTAGAAATTATCATGCCCGTATAAGGAACAGCAATTCTGATACAAGCAATAATTTTGGCAAAAGTATCATCGTCAATTCCATTTTCAAAAGCAGTCGGGTCAATATCATCGGCCTTTCTTATTCTTGGAACACTAATTGTATGCGGTCCAACACCATGAACAGCCTCAAGATGTTCCGCATGCATCAACTGCGCAGCAAACTCATACTTATATGTTGATAGTCCGTATAAAACACCTAAACCGACATCATCAATACCGCCTTCCATGGCTCTGTCCATAGCTTCCGTATGGTATGCGTAATTGTGCTTAGGTCCTGTCGGATGAAGCCTTTCATATCTCTCTTTGTCGTAGGTTTCCTGAAATAATATGTAAGTTCCGATACCGGCTTCTTTTAATTTTCTGTAATTTTCAACGGTTGTCGCTGCAATATTTACATTCACACGACGGATAGCGCCGTTCTTATGCTTTATTGAATAAATTGTCTTAATAGACTCAAGCACGTATTCAATCGGGTTATTTACGGGGTCTTCTCCGGTTTCAATAGCCAAACGTTTATGCCCCATATCCTGCAGAGCAATAACTTCTTTTCTTATTTCTTCCTGTGTTAATTTTTTGCGTGGAATATGTTTGTTTTTTGCATGGTACGGGCAATATACACAACCGTTTACGCAATAGTTTGATAGATATAGCGGTGCAAACAGAACAATTCTGTTTCCGTAATAATCCTGCTTAATTTCTCTTGCCAATTCAAAAATTTCTTCATTTTTCTTTTCGTCATCACACGCCAACAAAACAGAAGCATCTCTATGCGACAAACCTTTTTTTAATCTGGCTTTTTCTAAAATTTTATCTACAAGTTCAATATTATTCTTATTATTTTCAGCATACTTCAGCGTATCCAAGACTTCTTGATTATCAATAAATTCTTCGGCTTTAAGTGATTTTGGATTATACATGTCTTACTCCCTATCAAATACATGATAGAACGCTGAACAAGTAAAGTAAAGTGCACACAGAATTATTTTTTGTACGTAATAAGAATATCAGGCTCAAATTTTTGAATATCAGCAATTTTAAATACTTCCGCATCAGATATGTCTTCGGCTGTCCTGAAATCAAAGCATGACAACCCCTTATTATCCCCTAATACTTTTGGAGCCATAAACTGATAAATTTTATCGGTATGCCTTAAAACAGAGCCGTTTAAGCGACCGCCTGCTTCAACAATAACACTCATTATACCTCTTTTATAAATTTCATCCAATACGCTGCACAAATCAATTTTATCTGAGTTTGTTTCCGCAGGAAGTAAATTTATATTTGTTTTATTCTCAACAGTCCTTAAAACCGATTTTAAACGTTCTGATTCAATATTTTTATCGTAAAACACAAGTACTTGACCTGACTTGTAGATATTTGCATCTTCAAAATCAGTTTGAAGGTTTCTGTCAATAACAATCTTATTATTATGCTCCATAGTCGGATTATCAGCGATAACTGTAGCTGAAGACGTTAAAATAGCATCATAAATTTTCCTCAGCCTTTTAACTTCATTTCTGGCTAATTCAGATGTTATCCATTTTGAAGAACCATTATATGCAGCAATTTTCCCGTCTATAGTTGTCGCAGTTTTAACAGCAACAAATGTTTTATGTTCAGACATGTTTTTTATAAATATTTCATTTAATTCTCTGCATTCTTTTTCTAATACGTTTTCAATAACCTCAATTCCTGCTTCTTTTAACTTTTTAATACCGTTACCTGAAATAATCGGATTAATATCACGCATACCAATCACAGCTTTCTTAATTCCCTTTTCTATTATTATGTCGGTACAAGGCGGTGTTTTACCATAATGGCAGCATGGTTCAAGATTAACGACAAGAGTATGAGGATTATCTGAGGGTGATAATTTAAGAAGAGCATTTCTCTCTGCATGAAATTCACCATATTTTTCATGGTATCCTTCTGAAATTATTTTCCCGTTATCATCAAGTATTACACAGCCTACAAGCGGATTTGGAGACACACATCCGTACGCATTTTTAGCAAGTTCAATACATCTTTTCATTAATAATTCGTAATCCATAATTGTATTTTAACAGAAATAATGGTATTTTATAAGTATAGTGTTATATTTATTGTTAATGTAAGGAGAATTAGGTTATGGTAGATTTAAAATACATAGGACATAGTGCATTTGAGTTTAAAACAGGAAATAAATCGATTATTGTTGATCCATATGTATCAATTAATGACAAATATGACTATAAAAAATCAAACATAGTTGATATTTTTGTAACACACGGTCATTCAGACCACTTAGGTGAAGCTGTTGAAATTTCAAAAAATAAAAAAGCTCCGATTACTGCAGTAGCAGAGGTTGCTGCGTACTGTTCAAAACAAAAATGCAAAACCCGTCCTGTTAATTTGGGAAGCTGGTTAAATTACGACTGGGGCAGAGCAATTTTCTTGCCTGCATATCATTCAAGTGCACTCCCTGATGGTTCATACGGTGGTATAGCTGCAAGTATTCTCTTTGATATTGAAGGTGTCAGAATTTTTCACGCAGGTGATACCGCATTAACACCTGATTTTAAAACATATAAAGAATTATACAGACCAAATATTGCATTGTTGCCAATTGGAGGTACTTATACAATGGATGTTGAACATGCTGTTGTTGCTGCTGACTGGTTAGGTGCAAAAACCGTTATACCGATGCATTATAACACTTTCCCTGAAATTCAGGCAGATTTACAAAGATTCCTGCAACTTATGCAAGTTAATAATACAAACTGTGCTATTTTAAATCCTGAACAAATTGATCAGGATGACAATGCTGCAAAGTCGAAAGCTAAAGTTAAAGAACCTGCAGCTGTTAAATAAAATATATATATAAAAAACTTCCGATGTACGTCGGAAGTTTTTTTTAACAAAAAAATAACTTATAATTTTTCTATTTGAGATATTGTCGGATCAAGCAGCCTTCTTCCGTTTGCAAAATTAATTGAACAAAGGACTTTATCCCCAAATTTTACCATTTTTTCGACAACACCTTCGCCATATTTTGGATGACGTACTCTATCACCCTGTTCATAAGGTGAAGAAATACCATTAACCGGAGTATCTTCATTAGCAGGATAAATCGGAACAATATTAGACTGTTCTTCATCAAGCATATTTTCAGTCTGAGCTTCATCTATCTGCTCATCAGAATAATCTGAATTTACGTCAGTTGCAGAATTGCTAAACTCATCAATATCATCCAAAAGCGGGAGCGGCTGCTCAAGATTATCCTGTGAAGGAACCTCACTTACAGATTCAACCTCAGATTCAGTAACCTCCTGCTCTTGCTGAAGATTATCAATAAAGTTCAAATCATCCTCTGTCAAATTATCTTGAACAGGTGCAACCGGTTCTTCAAACGGTTCAGTTAAAGTTAATTCTTCCAAGGGCTGTACGTCTTCTGCTTGTCCCTGCGGGAACTGTTCAATAATATCTTCCTGCGGAAATTCCTCAGTAATTACATCATCTAAAAGACTGGTATCAGCCGATAACTCAGCCACAGGTTCATCAGAAGGTAATTCAGCTTCAAGGTCTTTGTAATCGTCTACCTGCTCAGTTTCGTCTGATGGAAATTCTGTTTCAAGCTCTGATAAATCCGTAAGTTGTTCCTGCTCTGCAGGCATTTCTTCAACAGCATCTTCAGTACTAACTTCAGAAGCATCATCTATTTCAGATACAGGCGATTCAGAATTGTCTTCTTCAGCTACTTCAGACGTTTCAGACTTAGTTTCTTCTGATATTTGTGGTTCTTGCTGACCTTCAACAGATATATCATCAGGAACAGCATCATCTTCAATCATGGTATCCTGTTCGTATATGTCTTCATCTTTTGTAAAATCCTTATTCTCTTCAGGCTCAGCATCTTGTTTCTGCTCATCAGACACATTACCTGAAGCAGATTCAATATATGAATCCAAATCATCAAGTGTCATAACTTCAACAATCAACGGGATATTTTGTGTTGCCTTACCATAAACAATACATTCATCACTGTTTAATTTGTTGAGATAAACATTATATGCAGCAAAATCATGCTGAACTGAAAGCGGTGCAAACATTATGTAGTTCTGCGACAATTCTTTAAGTTCATGAATATATTTAAAGTTATGCGGACAAAGAATTGTTGTATAAATTTTTTCGTTTGCCAGAAACTTTTTAATAAGCTTTTTATCTGCATTATCATTATCAAATTTAACAATATTATAAAGATATAAATCAGAATTAGCAGCCTCATCAAATATGACAGACATAGCCAATTTTTGAATTTTTGAATCAAATGCCGAAATATCAATAAGGGTAGTTAAATTTGCCCTTAATGACGCTCTTACCACCTGTATATCTTTTGCTTCCTGAGCAAAAACGCCTTCTTCATGATATTTTACTAATCTGCCCTTTAAAAGTGCTAATTCCGGAATTTGTAATTTTTTATACTGCGAATCAATTACACTTATAAAGGAATCAAATGGTATAAATTTATCAATAAGAGTATTTGCATATTCCTGAACTTCAAGCAGGATTTCCTGAATTACTGCTTTTGACGCAGCATCAACATCAGCAAGGTCATGTTCATAGATAAAATTGATAGTTTCATAATTAAGAGGAAGTTTGAAGTCCTGACCTAATATTAGTCTGCTGTCTGATTGTATATACCCTGTTGTATCAAAAACAAGGGATTTTGCATTATTCCCCTGAATTTGTCTGACAGTATTCGATAGTAAAATATCAGAATTTTCCGCATTATCCGAACATATTAATAAGTTTTTTTCTAACGCTGAAAAGTCTATTTTTAAAATAAAGTTTTGCTGAGCTAATTTACCAATGATTAACGGATATTCAATGGGCAGAATATCAAGCAGCTCATCAGCAGCAAGGCTCGTTACGTTTGCATTTAATTCAGGTATTGTACCGTTATAATTTTTGACTACACCAACATCATTAAATGTAAACAGTAATTTTACGATAGCATAATTAACTCCGCTATCAGCTTTTAAACTCATAACTTGAGCAACATAAGCACAATTCGAATCCTCTATAATGACAAAGCCGGAAATAACCATATTATCCTGAGGTGAATATGTCACTTTAACCAGATTATTTTTAACTTCTAATATCTTCATTTAAACTTCCTTTTACTATCATAATTAATATATCATGAACATGCCGAAATTAAACATACCCCAAATAAATGATTCAATTATGTTAATATTATTTCTTCAAGTTTATTGTATATTTCAATAGTTAAAAGACAAATCTTCAAATCACGGTCAACAAGGCTTTTTATAGTTGCTTTGTAACACTCAAGAATAGCTTTATCAAGTCCCTTATCTTCATCTAATAATTTATAAATTTTTTCGGAATACGATTTATCTCTTGTATTAGGTTCAATTTTATCTGCAAGAAATATAATTTTTTCAAAAGTAGTCATATTAAGCTTTCCAAGGGTATGCCAACGTATTGAGGATAATATTTCTTCGTCCTGAATTTTGAACGTATTTTGGGCTACATAAGCACTAACCGGGGCATGAAGTGTTTTATAATTTAATTTTTCCCAATCCTCAATATTTAAGTTATTATCAATAACAGAAAGCAGCTTTTCTTTTGGAAAACACTTTGCTGCATCATGTAATAATCCTGCTATGTATGCTTTATCTTCATTTTCCCCAAATTTTTCCGCCAGTTTCTTCGCACATTCTGCTGTTCCAAGTGAATGAAGATACCTTTCGTCATTCAGATTAGACTTTAACCAATTTATAATATTATCTTCACTTATTTCTGTATAAATCATTTTTATTTATATAATCCTCGACTTTTTTGGGTACCAAATCAGAAATTGATTTTCCATGTAATATTCTATCACGGATATCGGTAGATGAAATATTCTGAAAATCCAATGCCATAAGATTAAAAGTAAACCCTGCGTTTTTTAAATAATCAAGCTTATCATACGGTATTTCTTCATCTCTTTTAAATAGCAAAAAATCAACGTATTGCTTTAGCTTTTCTGCTTCATACCACGATTCAATTTTAACAAAGGCATCTGTACCTATAATAAATCTTAACTTGTTATTTACATTATATTTTAATCTTAATTCTTCTATTGTGAGCCAAGTGTAAGATTTACCGCCGCGTTTAAATTCAATATCAGAAACCCTAAAATTGTCATAATCCTGAACTGCTAATTTTACCATATTCATTCTGTCATCAGAAGACACATTTCCGAATAATTCTTTATGGGGGGGATTAAGTGCCGGAATAAAAATTATTTGTTCTGTATCAGTATTATTCAATACAAATTTGGCTACATCAATATGAGCATTATGTATCGGATTAAAAGTTCCCTGAAACAAACAGATATTCATAAATTTATACTAACATGCAACCCTTAAATTGTAAATGATTAGAATTTATCAGACAAAGTTGTATATGCACGTTTTTCAGCTTTATCCAAACGCTTAATTGCCTTTTCGATTTCTTTATCCGTATTATCCTGCTCTTTTACTTTAACAGGGTCAGTTGATGGAATATATCTGTGTTTTGGAATATCAGGTTTATCAGTATTAAGTTTTTCATCTTCTTTCATTCTGCCCGTATAACTTATTTGTGCGGAAGCTCTTTTTCTGTCAGCAGCCATTACCGTTACGGGAGCTGATGCAGCAGCGACTCTTTGCTGTTGTATTGCTGCATTATTTGCTTGAAATGCAGCCTGCTGCTGAGCTTGTTGATTTAGTGCTTCAGCTTGCAATTCCTTTTTTTCTTCGTATTTGCTTTCATCGGCAAGCCCTTCTTTTGGCTTACCAAATATAGCATTAACACCCTTTACCAAATATTTATTGAAGAAAGGAATAAACAGAAGCATTGGGATACCAAATCTTACGGGATAACCTGCAACCTGTTTCGCCCAGTATTTAGGATTTCTCATTACATCTGCAAGACGCTTTGGTATGTCTTTTAAATACTGCAGAGGGCTCTTCATGACATTTGTAATTGTTAAATCAACAGGTTTTACTTTGTGTTTCGTATACGGTCTGACTTGTTCAAGGCCAACTGTTACAATATCACCAACTTTTCTGCCGGCCCATACAAACGGGTTCTTTGTTTGTGGTCTGAATTTAGCACGCAAGTCTTTTCGTTTCTGTTTATATACATCTTTAGTCCAATCACAGTTCATTACGTGGCGATTAAATTCTTCAACAGCTTTTCTGTATTGTTCTATTTGTTTAGGAGACATTCCTGAGTACTGTAAACCACCTATTTTATGCATCAATTTTAATGACGGAGGTATAAATACAAAGAATCCGATTAATTCTGCAAATCTTTCCATAAATGACTTAAATTTATCACCGTTTGCTTCTTGTCTGCTCGCCCTGATAATAACTTCGGCAAGGAAGTATGCCTGCATCAAAGCCGCAAGTTTACCCCCCTGGATTCTGCTGGAAGCACCTTCCATAATCATATTACTCAACTTAACTAATGAACGCCCAAGAACAGTCTTGTGATTACCACCTGATGCTGCATATAGTTTGTTATATAATTCTGAGAAATAAACTTTTCTGCCGGTTATTTCACCCTTTAAAACAGTTCCGAAGTTTTTATTTGAATAACCTATACGTGCATATAGTTTTTTATTTGGATTATTTAAAATTTGAAGTATTCTGTCAAGATGCTTTTCAGGAGCCTTTTTAATTAATTCAAATTCATTGAGATCTTTAAAGCCCATAGCTTTTATTTTAAGCTCTTTTAATTTAGCTAATCTGTCAGCCTCACTCATATTTTTAAAGGCATTAATACGTTTTGAATCGGCAGTTTTATCAAGCAACCTGAATTCTTCAGACTGGAGGTATACACGTTTGTTTTCTGCCCCTGCTACTTTTGATAACCTGTTTTGTATCTGCTGTATTTCTGTTTTTGAAGCTCCAAGACTGTCCAAATCCTTCGCATCTGCAAGCGGTTCAACAAATTTGTCCCATATAGTAACGTTATCATGAGCCAGCATCGTTTTTATACCGCCTGTCTGAGTTTTAACAAGCCCCAACTCAGGTATTGACGGAGTCTTATCGAAAGCTCTTATCAAGGCAGAATTATCATATACTTTTGTCCTAAATAACCTTTTTCCTTTATTTGCAACTGAGTTTAGTTTTTGACCAACAGGATTATCAAACAAAACATGACTTACTTTATCACCAAATGAACCGAATTTGTGTATAATTGAGCTGTTATAATCCCCTCGGCAAGCAGCCAGATACCTGTCCATTGCCTGATTTATAACAATCCAGGTTGGAATTGTAACACCATACTGAACAAGAGGGTCTATATCTTCAAATGATGAAATTCTTTGTCCCAAATATGAATCTGCGGCTGCTTCATTGATTTTTGACATATCAATTTGTGCCTGCATAGGTGGTACAGGATTGCCTGATGCAACATTCATTCCAAAACCGCCGGCAGTGCTGCCGAATACTGCATTTTTATAGTTTTTACTTACATCGAGATTTTCCAACATACACAATTTTCCCTATATAATTATAAAAACATCTGTAAGTCAAAAATTGCCCGGATATTAAATTATACAATTAATTTATGAAGATTTGTAACAAAAATTATTAAATGTGAAATTAGAGAAACAGTATATACTTTATATATATACGAAGAGCAAATGAAAGAGAGAGATAACATGGCAGTAGCAAATTTAAAGAAGATTGATGAAAAGCTGACTAATATGTACAAAGACCAGGTAACAACAAATGTTCAACCGACTGAGCAATTTGTTGACCGTTCGGACATTTTGCTTGCTCAAATGAATTTTATTGCTGTAGCAAACAGGCAGGCACTGCATTTAATATAAAGTTTTCATAAAATAACTCCAATTAATTTTTCCCCTACAAATTTTTAACCTGATTCCCCCTATTAAATCAGGTTTTTTTTTGCTAAATTTATAATATGAACAAACGAAAAGAAAAAGTATCAAGGCTGGCTCAAAAATTTGCAATGAGAGTAAAATTTGAAAGAGAACGCAGGGGATTCTCTCAGGAAAAACTTGCAAAATTTGCAGGAGTAGGACACTCAACAATATCACAGATAGAAGGACTTGTATGTTCTCCAAGCTTAGACATAGTAGAAAAAATTTCAAGAGCATTAGGGTACAGCCCATTTGAACTAATAGCTGATGAGCAAATTGTAATGTAACAATTTACAAAAACATAAAATAGTGTAAAATATAGTTATAGGTTATGGGAGAATATTATATGGAAGGTGAAGAAAATCAGACAACAGATAATGTAGTTGCAAAGGTTAATGTCAGCTCAACATTATTTTCATTTGACGGAGTCATTGGCAGGCGTGATTACTTTTTAAATTCTGTTTATATTGGCATTATTTCTACATTTTTTACATTGCCGTACACATTTTGGGCTATGAGAAATGCTAACACGACACTTGATTACATATTTGCTCAGAATTTATTTATTAAAGCGCCGTTATTTCTTCAGTTGTGGCTTGTCATAGGCTCTGCATACGCATTTATACTCACTATATCGAACATAATCAGACGACTTGACGATGTTAACGGAGAAAAAGTTACACCGTTATATATTTTTTGCGGATTAATAGCTTTATTATGTGCGTTTGGGTTAATATTACCTGCACCGATATCGGTTCCTGCAGCTTTTGCTGCACTTATTATGCAGCTATGTCTGATATTTATACCCGGTAAAGAAACGTCTAAATTGCCTTATGACTACACAAAGATATTTAACTGGGGTGCATTTTTCGGAACATGGATTTGGGGTTTATTCAACAAATCCTACAAAACGCTGTGGTGTATACTACTTTTCTTTACCCCATGGGGTTTCTACTACCAGTTAATTTGCGGATTAAAAGGTAATAAATGGGCATTTAAAAACAAAAAATGGGATGACGTAACTGCATTTAACAAATCACAGGAAAAACAAGCTACCATATTTTCAATATTGGCTATTGTTATAATTCCGGTTTTATATTTTACGTTAATTGTTATGGCTGTTATATTATTTGGTATATTTTTAGCCCAGGATATTAAAACAGATAACGGAGTAAAGGTTACACAAAAAATTGAACAGGCTGTTACTACTTTTAGTTCTGCATACTTTGAATCACATGAAATTACAAATGATGAAAATAAATTTTATGTAAATCCGATAGAATGGGCAAATTCTGATTTTTCAGATAAAAAAAGCATGCTTGATTTAGCAGCATCACTTTCAGCAATGGAAAGAGAGAAAGCTGATAAATCAACAAAACATTCATATACCAAGAGTACCGAACTACCCAGAACAAAAATATACAGTTCAAAAAATAAAGAGCTTCTCGGCGAATTTAATATTGATGAAAAAGCAATAGAAAACAGTCAAAACCAGTTTACAGCGGCATTTAAAGCAGCTTTGAATGCGTACAGGTTCTATAAACCTACATTAGAATAATACTTAGCATAATTATTTTTTAAACCCAAAATGATTTTTAATTAATCTCTTATAGAAAAATCTTTTGTACCAAGGTTTAACTCTTAATGTTACCGAATCTTCTTTAATTTGACTGTTAATAATCAGCCAATATCTTGCTGCAAAAGTATTTGGGTAATAGGTTTTATATTCTGCTATGGTTTTGGCAAATCTCAATTTATCAAGCCATCCTGCTTTTGGGGTTACACTATCTGTCAATATACGATTTGCAAGAATTATTCGTTCCCTTGTCTTACCGGATTTTGGATAAAGTTTATCCCATGCTTCATCAAAAGTTTTTCTTGCTGTATTGCCCACATATTCATTATATGAAGTTGAATTATACATATCCGCAGCATTAACACTTTTTGCAGCAAATTGTGCAGAAAAATTATAGAGGTGAAAAGTCGCTTCTGTTGGCTCAAATAAGCCCGGTGTAGGTAAGGATGCTACTTCTGTTAATATTTTTCTGGAAGTTTCCTGACCCTTTCTTATCTGGTCTTGCATTATTATCTTGGCAACGGATGGGTTTTTAGCGCCTTCATTATAAAAATCATGCATACTGTTTACAAATTTTGTATCATTAAATTTGAAGTTTCTGTAAGCACTTGTGATACTACTTCTGACAACATCAAAATCCATTTTTATATCCCTTTTGTTTTACCTGACATTTGCAGCGAGTGCCTCATCTAAAATATTTGTCATAACACTGCTAAATCTGTCTGCTTCTTCTTTAGTTTTTGCTTCAAATCTGAGTGTAAATACAGGTTCGGTATTGCTCTGTCTTATTAGCGTAAAACCACCGTCAAAGACAATACGCATACCATCAAGTGTTATTATGTCTTTAATTTCAGATCCAAAGATATCCTTATTTTCGGAAATTCTTGTTTGTACATATTCTAAAACAGCCTTTTTTAGCTCATTTGGACAAGGATAACGCAATTCAGGGGAAGAATAAACCGCATCAAACGGTTTTAACATTGATTTAATCGTAAAATCAGAATTAAGCTTTTTATTTTTAGAAATAATTTCAATTATCCTGCAGCCGGCATAGATTGCGTCATCAAAACCATAGTATCTGTCTTTAAAGAAAGTATGACCGCTCATTTCACCTGCGAGAATAGCACCTGTTTCATACATCATAGCTTTAATATACCCATGACCTGTTTTGCACATATATGCTTTTCCGCCAATACTGTTAATTGTATCAAACAG
Organism: uncultured bacterium; assembly: GCA_902760645.1. Taxonomy (GTDB): domain Bacteria; phylum Cyanobacteriota; class Vampirovibrionia; order Gastranaerophilales; family Gastranaerophilaceae; genus UBA1221. The sequence goes on along the minus strand of CACWHC010000006.1, from coordinate 90,434 downwards.
CACCTGAGAACACTTAACTTCACTGACGATACCCGGAACAATTCCTTTTGATTTGCAAGATGAAATTAAATCTTCAGCATATATAAGCAACAACTTATCACCTGTAAGATAGTTACCCTCATTATCAATAATTCCGATACGATCGCTATCACCATCATATGCAATACCTACATCAGCATTTACTTCTTTAACTTTAGCCTTCAAAGTATCTAAAGTACTTTCAACACTTGGATTAGGGTGATGATTCGGGAATGTTCCGTCAGGTTCCGAAAACAACTCAAAGACTTCGCAACCAAGCTTTCTGTAAAGTTCAGGACCAACTACACCGCCGGTAGCATTTGCACTGTCAACAACTATTTTAACACCATTGCCGACAGCGGGAAATTTATTACACATTTCGTCAATATATGAAGGAATAATGTTATAATTTTGAACCAAATCAGAGTTTTTAGCCTTAATATCAGATGTCCAATTGTCAAGTGTAACTTCTTTTAATTCTCTTATTTGAGCCTCTGAAAGTGTTTTATTTTGATAAGTAAGCTTCATTCCGTTATATTCTTTCGGATTATGACTTGCAGTAACAATACATGCAGCAATAACATCATTTCCGTTTGTTAGTGATGAAGGAACACCGACAACTTCAGAATAATATCCGATAGGAGTCGGAGCAAGACCTAAAAATATAGCATGTGCACCTGATGAGGTGATTCCTGCAATAAGAGCATCCGCCAAAACAGGTGAGTGGGTTCTTGCATCCATACATACAGTTAAATACATATCCGCAGGAACTCTACCTGACTTATTCATCAGATATAAAACATAATTTTTACCGACATTAAAGAATAATTCCTCGGTAATGTCTTCGCCGTATATACCTCTAATATCATTTTTACCAAAAGCATGTTCATATTTATTTATCATAATTAATTCTCCCTAATTTATAGTATAATGGTAGCATGAATAATGTATTTGATAAACTAATCAACAATAAGTATTCGGCAGCGTGGTTATTTATTTTTCCTGCATTATTGGGAATATTGATTTTTATTATAATTCCTCTGATTTTTTCATTCGGACTGAGTTTTGCAAAGTGGGATTTATTAAATCCAATTCAGTTTGTCGGACTAGATAATTATAAAACTATATTTTCTGAGCCCGTATTTTATAAAATTCTGTCAAATACAGTAGTCTTCGCAGTATCAACTTCAGTATTCGGGGTAATAATTCCTCTTGTGCTTGCTGCAATACTAAACTCGAAAATAAGAGGCTCCGAATTTTATAAAACTGCATACTTTCTGCCGTTTATAACGCCTATGATAGTTATAGGTATAGTTTGGCAGTGGATTTTTGACCCAAATATCGGATTATTAAACAAAATTCTTAATATAGATATAAATTGGCTATATGATGAAAATTTTGCAATGCCGGCATTAATTATTGTTTCTGTGTGGAAGTTAATAGGATATAATATGATAATTTTTTTGTCATCATTAAGCGGTATATCGCAAAATCTTTTTGAGGCGGCAAAAATTGATGGTGCAAATTCACTTCAGGTATTCAAAAATATAACTATTCCAATGATTTCACCTACAATATTTTTTGTGGTTATCATTACAGCAATTAACACTTTTCAGGTGTTTGATTTAATTTATCTGATGACTGAAGGGGGACCTTTTGACAGCACAAATGTACTTGTTTATGCCATATACAAAAATGCCTTTGAATATTTCAATGCCGGTAAAGCAAGTGCAATTGCCTATGTACTGTTTACAATAGTTCTTGTTTTGACGCTGATTCAGTGGAGTTTAAGAAAAAAATTAGTATACAGCGAACAAGATAATTAATATATGTAACATATATTCTCTTTTAATTAAAGTTTTTTTTAATAATTCCGTATTTACATGCATAATCGGAGATGTGTGTATTATGTATGAAGAATTAAAAAATGACGGTATAATTATTGAATTACAGACTCTTGTTGAGAAAGCTGATGATTTTAAAAGCGATTTAGACTGCTATTGCGAATTTATGAAAGAAACATTTTTAGGAACATCAAGCTTAAATTAGCCATGCAGCTAATGGATAAAATATTTTAATATTTTATATTTAAAATATGAAATTAGTTATAATAGGCGGAGTTGCTGCAGGGGCAAAGGCGGCAGCAAAGGCAAGAAGACAGCTTAATAATGATTCTGAGGTAGTAATATACACTGAGGACACTCATGTGTCATATTCATCTTGTGGTATTCCATATTTCATTGAAGGAAATTTTGAAAAGTTTGAAACTCTGCTTGTCAGAAGTCCGGAAGAGTTTGAGGCAAGCGGAGTTCACGTATTTTTAAGACATAAAGTTATAAAAATCATCCCTGAAAGCCGGCAAGTGCTTGTGCTTGATTTAAATTCAAACAAGGCATTCTTATCAGATTATGATGCATTAATAATAGCAACAGGTGCTTCCCCGATTTTACCGAATATAAAAAATATTTGGTATAAAAATATATTTACTGTCAGAAAAATAGAAGATGCAATTAACATAAAAAATAAACTGTTAACGACAAAAAGAGCAGTAATTGTAGGCGGCGGCTACATAGGGCTTGAAATGCTCGAAGCACTTGTTAAAAATAACATATACACAACACTTGTAGAACGCAGCGAATACCTGCTAAGTTACTTAGACAGCGATATGAGCGAGTGTATAAAAGAACAATTAAATCTTATAAGCGAAAATAAATTTGAAATTATTACATCAGACAAAGTAGTAGAGTTTCAAGGGGATGCTGAAGGTATCACAAGTGTAATAACAGAAAACGGACGAGAAATAGACTGTGATTTAGCAATTATATGTTCAGGTGTTAAACCAAATACAGGACTTGCCGCTGATGCAGGAATAAAAATCGGTGAAACAGGTGCAATAAAAACGAATAAATACATGGAAACCTCTATAAAAGGCATCTATGCGTGCGGAGATTGTGCCGAAAGCAATTTTATAATCACGAACACACCGGTCTGGATGCCGCTTGGTTCAACAGCAAATAAACAGGGCAGATGTGCTGCAATTAATGCAACAGGCGGAGAAGACGAGTTTTTAGGGGTCTTATGCTCTGCAGTAACAAGATGTCTAAAATTAAGTATTTCTATGACCGGATTAACTGAAAAAGCGGCGAAACGGCATTCAATAAACACAATTTCCACAACAGTTAGCAAATTTGACAAAGTCGGATATATGCCTGATGCAAAAAATATAACAATTAAACTTATTGCAGATGCTGACACCGGAAGAATTTTGGGCGGTCAGGCAGTCGGTGCAGGCGATACAGATAAAAGAATAAACACACTGACAAGTGCAATTTTAGGTGGGCTAACTGTAAAAGAGTTTGCCTCAAATGACTTAACATATGCACCACCATACTCTACAACAATTGATCCGCTACTAAATGCGGCAGAAATCATATCAGAAAAAATTAATCAACGCGAATAACTGATGCAAGATATCTTGCAATACCTTCACCCATAGAAAAACAAGTAGGCTGAATCCTAATAGCACCCTGAGCCATAAAATCAGCAGAAATATTACGACCTGCAGCAAACAAGTTATCATATTCATTTGACATTAAAGATTCAATAGGAATTTCGTACTCCTTAACCTTTTTAAGAACAGAGCCATCCTTATCAGAAGAATGTACATCAATAGGATAATCGGAAGCCGCAACAGGTCTGTCAAATTTTTTACCTGAAATAATATCATCCATCGTGTAAATATATTTACCTGAAATCCTATGAGATGACCTTACCCCGAGTTCGTCAGCAATATTGGAAATAAATGCATTTTTAAACCCAGGGAAATATAATTTAAAAAATTTAGACAGCCTTAGAATTGTTGAACGCCCCTCCTGTAAAGCATTTGTGATATTATCAAGAGTCAGCGTACTATTGCATTCTACTAATCTCGGGCAATTAAATGCAAGTGATGAAGGCATTCCGGGTATAGTAAATACCTGAAAATAGTTTGTATCTGCAGTTTTTAACAAGCCATTTGCCACTCCTGCTCTAAAAATAGGGTATAATGCCCATTTTCGAGATTTATCCCATGTACAGGCAGTAGATAAGTGCAAGACACCATCGATTTCTTCAACAGTTGTTACCTCTTTGTTTTTATCAATCTCTAAAAGCCACTCAGAAAAACGTTTTAAATCAATTCCTGACATGATAAAACGTAAACTGAACGGTTGAGTTTCTTCTTCAGTATCTAAAAATTTGCAACCTAATTTTTTGAAAATTTCTGAATTTCCTGTAGCGTCTACTACATATCTCGTTCCGATAGATACTGATAACTTATCCTTATCTTTATCAATTTTATCACCATCTATCGAATAGTTAGATGACAATAAAACACTACTTTTTATCACTATAGACTTAATAGTACGGTCAGATGCATTTATTACGGCGACATAAGCATTCAGAATAACATCCACATTGGTTTTTGCCATCATGTTATCGAGTGCGATTTTTAACAGTTCCGGATTAAACCATCCCGGATTATTTTGATAAGTAACCTGCCCTCCCAAAGATTTCATTTCGGAAATCAAATCTTCATAAAATCTGACATTTAATTTTCTGTCTGAAGATTTCATAGCCGGAACAACAAGTCCCGAAGTCATTGCACCGCCTAAGTGGGCACTCTTTTCGACAAGCAAAGTTTTAAATCCTAATTTACCTGCCATATATGCAGCTGCGCAACCTGCCGGTCCTCCGCCAATAACTACCAAATCATATATACTCATACTATAATTATAAAATATAAAATTTTATGTGCAAACATGTTAAGGTAATTTATGTAATTTCTTATACTTTGATGTTGACATCAGGTTTGAATTTTTAACATCGAGATTTCTTCTCGTTAATATTTCGTCATTAAGGGCATTTAAATTTTCGTCACGATAATTTATACCTGCCTTTGAATTTAAAAGCCCTAAATTAAATTCTGAAAGGGGATATTTTATCAGCGATTTATTTTTTGAAGCGATAGTACCTAAGGATTTATTTTTCAAAGGATTAAAATTTTCACCAACAAAATAGCCGATATTAATTAATGCATTTCTGACAGGCGCAGCAGAAGAATAAGTAATTAATAATCCGTTATCGGATAAATGGTTATAAATCAGCTTTAGAAAGTCATAAGTCCACAAACAAGGTACTTTTGCAGGTGTAAATGCATCTAAAAATACAAAATCATATACGTTATCATCGGATTGCAGAACTTGTCTTGCATCATCAATATTTATTCTAAAATCAATATTCAGTGATTTAAGGGTATTCAGTGCCATTTTATGACTATTTGATATATGGTTATAATATATATTATGTAAGAATGCATTTAAATTTGTTTTAGGGGTATTATTTAGCGTCTGATTTATATAATCAATGAAATATCGTCTTATATCGGGTGAAAAATACCCGGAATATCTAATATCATTTAATATGTGAATTATATCTTTATAATCACTTATTTTATCGTTAATATGTAATATATTATCAAGCAAAAACGTACTTACTGCAGGCTTTAGCTTAATTGACTCATATATTAAATTATTATATAAATTTATAATATCCTCGTTAAAATCAGTCATTGAGGCGTTTCCCGGATTTTGGGTAAAATTTAAAAATTTTTTGATTTTTTCATTTTCAATTTTTTTATTTTTAGATTTTGATAATTTATCTTTTATAAATGGAGAAATTAATACTAAATCTTTTTCAATTTCAACAGAACTAATTTTTATACTAAAATTTTTTAAATTTAATTTTTTTCTTATTGTGTCATGCAGAAAATCTGCAGAATATTTTTTAAAAATATTATTAGTATATATCTGTTCGTCACAATTAGTCTGAATATTATTTTTGGAAATTTTATCAGAATATAACGGTTCGTTATACTTATCTGTTATTAAATTATCGGTATATATCTTGTCGTCATATACTGATAATTTATTTTTATATTCTAAATAATTTTTTAAAAAATTTTTTGATTTTAAATTTAAAATAAAATTTAAAAAAGTTTTTGTGTTGTAACCTATTCCATAGCAAATATCGAGTACACGGATACCATCATTATTAAAGATAAATTCCGGAATACATGCAGGCATTATAAACTTCTCAAACGCTTCGGTTACAGCACCACAGGAGGAGTGGTATATATCATCGTCTGATGGGCTGAAAAGCCCTACAGAACCGTCATTTGTGGTATACGGACAAAATTCAAACATACCTGAATTGTACTACAGGTCTGCATTTTAGGCTATTATTTAACATAAATTAAGGTAAATTATTCAGAAACAACAATAGCACCATTCTGCTCTATAGGCATATTATAGAGCTGAACCCCTATATTCAGGTCATTCCAGGTGTCCTTAATAATTGTTTTAATTTTATCTAAGCCATTTTTCTTTGATATGACAAGGACAGAAGGACCTGCACCACTTAAAACGGTACCTAATACAGATTCTTCGTGTTTAAGGTTTTGCATTAGTCTTTCTAAACCCGGTACAAGCTTCATCCTGTATGGCTGATGTAATCTGTCTTTTAGTGCCATTTTCATTAAATTTTCATCAGCAGTATAAAGAGCCTGAACAAACATTGCCATACGCTGTGCGTTATAAACTGCATCCTGCATAGGAACCTCTGCAGGCAAAACAGAGCGTGAAATTTCGGTTGCAAGCTCATTTTCAGGAACACAAAGAGTTAATACCCAATCTTCCGGCCACGGTAATTTTCTATAAACGATGCTTCCGTCATCATCCGTTGCGGTTAAAACAAGTCCCCCGACAATAGCAGGAGTCGCATTATCAGGGTGTCCTTCAACTTCCGTTGCAATAGAAAGTAAAGCCGCTTCATCTGCAGGACTTCCGAGAAGTTCATTTGCCGCAAGCAATCCTCCTACAACAACAGCAGCACTGCTGCCTAATCCTTTTGCTATCGGAATTTCGGAATGAATTGTAATTTTTAACTCACTCGGATTTTGACCAATAGAATTATATAAAAGTTCAACTGCCTTATAAATAATGCTGTTTTCATCCATCGGGATATGTTCAAGCGACAATTCGTCCGTAACGTCTTCATTAGCAAGAACATTTATTTCAACGCCTGTACCGGGCAATACTGTTTCTTCAATTGTAATTGTATTATAAAGCGGGACAGCTAATCCTAAGCAGTCAAATCCCGGACCTATGTTTGCTATTGTTGCCGGTACTCTTACGCTAACTTTCATATAATTAAACCTCTTTCCTAAAGGCAATTATACCACAAATAAATAATATGCAAATATAAACAAAAAAGCGAGGTTAATACCTCGCTTTATAAATCTGTTATGCTTTACCGCCGCCGTAAAATTCCTGATTGGATTCTTTATTTTGAGCTTGATAATATTCTTTTTGCTGTTTCAATGCATCAATGTCTTCACCCAGCTTTTCCATTTTTACAGTCATTCTTGTTTCCTCATCATTTAACGGTTTCAACTGTTCTCTCTGTTGCTGGTCCCACATAAGTTTCATTTGCTGCATTTCCATATCAGCCTGTGACTTTTTATATTGAAGTTCTGCTTGCAATTGCTGAATTTGAGTATTTTTAGATGTCGAATCAGAATCAGAAGCTTGTACATGTGCAATTCTTTCCTGTATTCTTCTAGATTCAGCTGAAAATGCAGCAGACGCAATCATTTCATTCTGCTGCCAAATGCTGTTCTGGTTTTCCTGCTCCAAAGATATTCTATCTTTAAGCCTATTTGTATAATTAAACAAATTAGTCTTTTCGGTATTTTTGGCTTGTATTTGTTTTATGCAATTTCTTACCATTGCAGACCAGAAAGCTGTCATTTTACATACCTCGTGTTAGTACTCTTAAATATATAAAGTATATACTCCACAAATAATTGCTTTTTTAACATGCATATATTAACAAATCTTTACAAAGTGTAATCTAAAGACCAACCTGGTTTCTGCCGTTATTTTTAGCGTTGTATAAATGCTTGTCTGCAGCCTCTATTAATTCAGCAGAAGTGATACCGTCCTTGGGGTAAGTAGAAACACCCAAACTGATTGTTACGGTTGTTTCTTTGCCGTTTGGAAGTTTAAATTGACGTGATGAAACTCTGGTACAAATTTTTTGTGCAGTCGATATAGCCGTTTCATAATCGGTATTTGCCAAAATTATACTCATTTCTTCACCGCCGTACCTGCATACAATATCAGAGGCACGAACATTTCTCTTTAAGGTTTGTGCAACCTGTCTTAAAACAGCATCACCTGCCTGATGACCAAATGTATCATTAAATTTCTTAAAGAAATCAATATCCAAAATAATTAGAGAAAACTGAGTTTCATATCTCTTTGAAGCATCCACCATTTGCTTCATCTGCTCTTGAAAATATCTGTGATTATATAACTCAGTTAAACCGTCGGTAGTTGCAAGCATATACTGCAGCTCGAAATCACGTGATTTAATAAGATACTTAATTATATAAGCACCAATAAACGTAATAATAGCCAAAATAAGAGGATAAACTATATCCAGCCACCAGTTAAAATACTTCATAAGGAAATAAGTTAAAAACACATACATCATATATACAGACATTGATGCAATTGCTCCGAGGAACGCAGAATTTTCACTTAATACTATCAGTATAGTGATAAGAGCAAGAATTAAACCAATTTCCACTGTAATAGACCTGTCAAATTTTCTTATGAAATTATTATCAATCAGATTATTAACAAACGTAGCCTGAATTTCAACTCCCGGGAAATTCCTTGATACAGGAACCGTTTTAACATCAAACAGGCTTGCCGCAGTTGTACCAAAATAAACTATTTTGTCTTTAAAATCAATATCACTGCCATCAACCTGACCGTTTATAATTTGAATTAATTTATAAAGAGGAATATATTTATATGATTCATTAGCACCATACCAGTTCAGTATAGCACTTCCATCTTCATCAACATAAAATGAGCGGTTGCCAAGCCGCAGATTTGACCTAAAGTCAATATTAAAATGCCTGCCATGGAAGATATTACTTTTCCGAAGGTGATTAAGCCCGACTGCTAAACCTAATTGCGGATAATATTCGCCCTTATATTCAAGAAACAGCGGTAATTTACGCAAAATACCGTCATCTGAACGTGTTACATTTGTAATTCCGATGTTTGATGTTGCATTAATAATTCCGTCAAGAATTTTTCTGCAATTAGTATATGAATTTACACTCAAATCAACTTTATTAGATTGATTATAAACATCAACAGTCAACTTCAAAGGCAATATAGGCGGCTCTCTGAGAGTTTCATCCTGGTTATCAAAGTTCATGGATGCGTACAGATTATTATATTTTTTAAAGGCATTCACCAATGCAATATCGGATTTTTGGTCACTTTTAAGCGACTTTACAAACATAAGGTCAAATGCAATTGCTTCAGGATTTTGCTTTTCGATATAGTCAACGAGTTTTACATATATACTTCTTGGTATCGGCCATTCTCCATACTTTTCCAAAATATATTCATATGAAGCATCATCAACTGCAACAATAACAATATTCTCACTCGGCTTTTTGGAATTATTCTGCACAAGAACACTCTGACGCATGTCAAAAGTTCTGTTCTCCATCATAATAAGAAAATTCCTAAAGTTAGTGTCTTTAACAAATATAAAAACACATATACAAAACAAAATCAGCCACAATGTATATACAAACTTTTTAATAATAACCTCCCAATCTATACTTTATTAGTATAGTGAATTTGTGACGATTTTGCAACAAAATTTTTTACCAAAAACTGCTTTTCCAATATAAAATTATTTAGCTTTAATATTTCAGTAGAATAAGTTAACTCATCAGGATTTTTTAAATAACGCAATAAGCATTCTTCGTGTAAATTCATTATCTAACCACCTATAAAATATAACCCGAGCGGGACATTATCATTATGCAAAATTTTCACATTTTAAACATCAACCGAATATACAGTTTAAGCCCAATCATATAGTATATTTGTAGGATAAAACGAAGGGCGTGACAGATGCCACGCCCAAAACTTTTTAAGTTTCTTTACTTTCTCGCCAATACGAGGGCGTTGGAGATTGCGATACCGCCTTTAAAAGCAGGATTATTAACAACCTGTCCGTTAACATACATTACGGTCGAACCTCCGCCGTCCAAATTTATCGCATTTACGCAGCCTAACGATTTCATAAAACTTGCAAGCTGCCATAAAGTCATGCCGACTGATTGGTGTTCACGTCCATCAACAGCAACCATAATCAGCGTATTATCTTTCGTATAACCGATTGCACTTCGCGGATTTTTACCGCCTATTGCATTTAATTTTTCTGCCGAAACATCAACATACACGTTAGAATCCTTGACTAAATAAGGACCTCCGCTTATTATATGTTTTACATTTTTCCATTCAGGTTGTGTACCAACATCTACTTTGACTTTAGAAGCATTCAAAAACGGTTCTAAAGCCCTGAGAGGGGCTACTATAACGTAGCCGCCTTCAGGTATGACCAGAGGATTGGATGATGATTGTATAATAGTGTTGTCTTTAATCGCTATTTGATAACCATATTTTGGAGTTGGAGGGGACATTTTTCCCCATTCCGAGGTATATGCAAGAACATAGCTTGACAGCATTCTCGGCTGATTTATATTATCAATTTTAAGTGTATGACCTTTTGCAGATATTTTTGCGTTCATCTCAACTCTGGCGACATCATAGCCGTCTTCAAAAATTCCGAGAGCAACCCTGTTATATACAGGACCTGTGTACATCTTTTTATCAATCATCAACGTACCTAACGGCACACCTGTTTGAGGTTTAAAAAAAGTACCGTTTAGAGCAACGATAGAATTTGTATTTTTAGCTATTGTTGTAATAGTTCGCTTGCTCTGTAAATTATCATAAGTTGAAGATAAAGCAGGCTTTAATTCGTAATTTTTTGCTAATCCTCTGTCAATTTCGACTACATTAATTTTTACGGGACGTCCGTCATAATACCTTGTCATTCTAATGTGTTTAACTCCGGTATCAACGTCTTTTATAACCGCATTAGGGTATCTCTTTGCAACACTTTTATTAAACCTTTCAATTTTTGCTTGCGGGGATATTGTTTCTGCTATACCTGCATAGATTTGCCCTGTATCAATGTTAATTGACGGAACAGGAGCATGTGCAAGCCTGATATCGTCCGCCATAATCGGTGAGCCAAAAAGCAACGGCAATGATAAAACAATCATTGCAGCAAATCCGACATGCAACGCCAATCTCGCTGTACTTTCGCTATTCTCTTTGTAAAAATCAAGTGTATCCATTTCGTCACCTATAAATCTTAGTAACAGGATACCTTTTTTATTAAAGAGTGGTGTGGGGCATAACACTCATCAGAAGTAAATTATATTTCTTCCTACTACTATTGTAACATAAATTTACAAAACTCTCAAGTGCAAATATAACAAGCATTTACAAATCTAAATAAGGGCAAATTTACACTTATTATTGAATTTAATCAACATCAACAGGTGCACGCTGGATTTTATCAATAGCATCTCTTGCTGTAAACACAAGCACCTCAGGCACATTTGAAATGGTTGTAAATTGCCTTAATACATCTACGACACGCTTAAACGCTCTGACAATATCACCTTCGCCCATATCAACCTGCTCTGTTATGGTTTCCCACTCGGAACCCTCAACCCAAAGTTCAATCAACGAAGTAAAATATGGATTAATATAACAAGGAGCCTCTACCTGATAGGTGTTCTGGACTTTTTCAACCCTTCTGCGTATATCTCTTATTCTGTTCAGAGCTTTTCTGACCGGCTGAGAAAAAGGTAAATATGGGATGTCAATTCTCAAATCTTCAGTCGTTAAAGCACAAATAACCGCAGCAAGCTGAGATGGAGTAAGACTTTCCAAAATATTTGATTTTATAACTTCAGAAAGATATAATTCGTTTTCAGATCTGATTTGAGAGGTCATAATACCGTCCTGAGTAGGATAATCATCTTTTATGTAACCAAATTCATATAAAACACTTCTGTGTGCCAAAAACTTATTCCAAAAAATGTCACGTTGACGTTCTATTTCCTTGTCCAGTTTGTTTTTACGGACATTAATTCTCTCTATAACTTCTGAATTTTTTGAGTGTTTTTTATACAGTTTACAAGTGTCACAACGATAATTTTGCATTTTGTAAAGCAAGTCTTTTGTTTCTTTTCCAAACTGTTTTACATCATCAGATAGCGGACGATTTTTAGATTTTTCCTGTTTACAAACTTTTTTATAAGTTCTTCTGTTTTGTACATAAATGTTTCTTACCTTGTCATACTCTTTCATATCACTATCAGAAAGCTTGTATGGACAAACAAATTTTCTCTCCATGATTTCATCATCATACGAAGATCTAAGTGCAATAAGCGGCTGAAGCCTGCTGTCAGATGAAAAATAGCCAAAACTCTTTAATATAAGTTCTTTTGCTTCATCAAGAGAAAATCTTTGAAGCAAATTCAAAACCATTGAGTAACTGGGCGAAAAACGGCTTTCAAGCGGATTAGCATCACTGAGAACAAGTTCGGCAACCTCCTCAGGCGTCTGAAACATTGTACCTACAACGGTAACATAACCTACTTCATCCATGCCTCTGCGTCCCGCACGACCTGACATCTGCAAAAATTCGCTTGCAGTAAGCATTCTGTGTCCACTGTCGGTTCTTTTGCTGGTTGAACTTATAACAGTTGACCTTGCCGGCATATTTATACCTGCAGCAAGCGTTTCTGTCGCAAATACAACCTTAATTAAGCCCTGCTGAAAAAGCTTTTCTACAAGTATTTTCCATGCAGGCAGAAGTCCGGCATGATGTGAAGCGACTCCCTGAATAAGATATTCAATATGCTTGTTGTTATATAAATGCGGATTTTCTGCAATGTATTCATCTATAATTTGTCTGATTTTAGCTTGTTCACCCTTTGATACAAGATTTAAATCTGCACATTTTTCCATCTGCTCATCACATTTACGTCTTGAAAAAGTAAAATAAATTGCAGGAAGCATATCCTGATCTGCCAGACATTTTACAACATTACGGACAAAAGACTTCTGCTTTTTAGCTTTATTTCCCCACAAGCGTTTCTCAGGTTTAATTTTTTTATTAAGTTGACCGGTAGGTGTAAACATAGGTAAAATCCTATCAGGCTGCGAACTGTCAAAGTAGAAAAACTTCAAAGGAACAGGTCTGAAATCAGTGTTTACCAATTCTGTTTTTGAGTGAACAGTATTAATCCACGCAGTTAATTCATCAGCATTTGCAACAGTTGCAGATAAAGCAATAATCTGAATATTTGTCGGACAATATATAATACTTTCCTCCCAAACTGTGCCTCTTTGCTCGTCATTCATATAGTGAACTTCATCAAGCACAACATATTTAACATTCTTTAAATTGTCGGCAACAGCACCGAAATTAGTACCATAAAGCATGTTTCTGAATACTTCGGTTGTCATAACAACAATCTGAGCATTACGATTTATCGATGTATCACCTGTCAAAAGACCAACATTTTCACTGCCGTACTTTTCCGAAAAATCGTAATATTTCTGGTTAGACAATGCTTTTAATGGTGTAGTATAAAAAATTCTATTGTTTTCTTTTAATGCACAATGAATTGCATGCTGAGCAATGACAGTTTTTCCTGCACCGGTCGGAGCACAAACCACAACGCTTTTCCCGGCAGATATATAATCACATGCTTCTTTTTGAAATTCATCCAGCTCAAACGGGAACTCATACATAATTTTTACTACTCCTCAATGTCCATAATCATTATACCATAAATTTCTTGACATATAAATAGGTTTATCATACACTTAATTAAGAAATTAAAGGAATTATGTTGAATATAGAATTCGGTTACAATATGAATATGATGGCTATGATGAGCATGCAAATGATGATGTGCGTGCCGACTTTAGCCTGCCGAATGTAATTATTTCACATTTATAAGGAAAAGGATAAAGCCGGCGATAATGATAACAAAAGTCATACGTCGGCTTTTTGTTTTGATACACAAAATATAAGGAAATAATTACAATGACAAATATATACGATATAACAACGAAACCAAATAACAGTAACGTTACATTTAAATCTGCAACATCAAAAGTATCACGACTTTCTGAAGAATTAACATCAAATTTGACCAAAAAACAAAGATTTATAGCAAAAGTTATAGATTTAAAAGAAGGTGATTCAGGATTATCACATTCACGCTTTGCACAAGCTACACTAACAAATTGGGTACCAAAGGCAATATTTTCAAGAAGTATTGCCGATTTATCCGAAGTAACATTCTTAGAGGTTTTTGAGGGAGCTTTATTTTTCTATTTGCCATCAATTATGGGTGAATATCTCTCAAGAAGAAAAATATTTTCAAAAACATTACCTGAAAACTTAAAAAACGAAGTTTCAAAACCCGTAAAAGAGATATTAAAGTCAGAAAGTAAAGCTACACAGAAATTATTGCCCGTTAAAGCAGCAATTGTGCTTAGTTGTGCAGTTATTCCTGCAGCAGAATACGCTTTAAGCTTTGCCAAAAATCTGTTCACACTAAAATTATTCAAACAGGCAGATTTTACAAGTGTTGCAAATCTTGATAAGAATAAAAAAGGTGAAGATAAAAGTAAGCACGACAAAGTAGAAAAAAGTGCAAAATCGCACCTTAAAAAATCAGGACTATTTGCAGCAGGAGCATTTGCACTCAGCCTTATTTTGGGAACAGCAGGACAGAAGAGCAAAGCCGTAGCAAAAGCATGCGAATATTTCTTAAATCCTGGTGCAAAGCTCTATAACGGACTAAATAAACTTGGGGTACAGAACAAAAAACTTGAAAAATTTCTGAATAAGTACATTAATCTTGATTTTGCAAGAAAATCTGACGGCAGTCTTGCACTCGGCAACGGCCAATTGGCAGTAACAGTACTATCAGGTGTCGCAGGTTATTTCGGTGCGGCAAAAGACAGAGGTAAACTTGATGTTCAGGAAGTAGCAACAAGAGTTCCTGTCATTGCGGCATACACAATATTTGGCAGTACATTATTTGATGAACAATTCAAAAAGATTTTGCATAAAGACAGAAAGCATCAGGAAATATTAAAATTTGACAAGGCTAATGAGGAATATAAAGTAGCAACATTAAATGACATCCCGGAAATTGCAAAGGAATGCATAAACGGTGATGAAAAGCTTTTAAAAGGTAAAATTCAGGAACTGTTCAAAGCAAAAACAAAGATAGCAATGGTACCGTTCTTCTTCAGCTTGGGTGTTGTAGGTGCAGCATTATCGCTGATAAGCAGAATTTGGACGCAGCACAGATACAATAAAACGCTAGAAACAAATTCTAAGACAATTTAATACTATCTTTTACACATAATTCACAACACATCTGGCAGGCACCAAAAACTTTTGCTGCTTTAAGATTTTTTCTGAAACACCTGTAATTCGGCTGATTGAAAGCCTCTTTTACAGACATATCTCTTACATTCCCTACTTTTTGAGAAAGGCAAGGATAAACATCCCCTGCAGGAGTAATCATCATATTTGAAAACGGATATTTACAGGGCTTATATATGTCCTGAACAGGGATATTCTCAGGCAAATTAAAGAATTTTTCAATTGACTCCGGAGGATTTTCATTATATTCAAATTTTGGTGAAAATCTTATTTTAACATCTGAATTTTTAGAAAGTGATTCAAGCTCTCTGTACACCTCCTTAAAATGCTCCATATCAAAGTATTTTTTTATAGGGTAATTTGCATTAAATTCAGGTACAAACTCGTTAAACAGCACAGAATTTTGCTTCAAATTATTGTTTCTCAAGAAAGATATTGAAAAGAAATTAAACTTCATATCAATACACATTTTGTAAAGTTTAACCAAGTCGTCAAGATTATTTTCAAGAACAATAGTTTTTATATCAATCATAGGACGCTTACTTTTTGAATTCATATTCTCAAAATTAGCAACAATTTTATCAAATATTCCATCTTTATTACGGTTAATATCATGGTTTTTACCGTATCCGTCAAGGGACACCGAAAGCAGCATCATTTTACTTTTAATAAAGGCATCAATTATTTCGTCATTAATCAAAATTCCGTTTGATACAACATTTAGCTTACCAAAAGTCTTTTTTGAAGTTTTCATAAGAATATCAATAAAATCTTTCCTTATAAGAGGTTCACCGCCGACAAGTGTAACAAAAGAATACCATGGGATTTGATTAATTATATTAAACCAGTCCTGAGTCGACATCTCATCTTTGTTTCTGTCATCTCCGACATAACAGTACGGACATTGCAAATTACATCTGTATGTAAGTTCAAAAAAGTATCTTAGCGGGACAGGAGCAATTTCTGAGCGGTTGTAGTATGCTCTCATTGCGTATAAATCTCTGCCAAAGTCGAATAATCTTGATAAATTCATTAAAAATCCTCATTAACATATTATATACTACAACAAAAAGAACACTTGACAAAATGTTAGTAAGACCTAACATGTTTAATAGAGGTATATATGACAAAAAAAATTACTGCAGGACTTGAGGATTACATAGAAGCTATAAGCAATAAAATAAATCAATACGGCAAAGTCCGGCCAATAGATTTATCAAAAGAATTAAATGTATCAAGAGCCTCCGTTAGTGAAGCTTTAAAAAGATTATCGGAACTCGGGTACATAAATTACGGGCGATATGGAATTATATCAATAACTGATTTAGGCAAAAAAGCTGCAGAATCTGTTATTGAAAGGCATACATTGCTGCATTATTTTCTGCAAAATATACTATGGTTAGACGAAAATGAAGCCTCAGACAATGCTTGTAAAATAGAACATGTTATTTCTTATAACCTGCTGAAAAATTTGAAAAAATTTGTTGAATATAACAAAAAAAATCCTGAGTTTTCATTAAAATTTAAAGATACATTAAAAAATCAATAAATTACCTGTTCAGATATAAAAAACATTTTACAAAATGACCCTCAAATATTTCTTTTTCGGATGGGGAACAAGACTTACAAACGTCCATACAGTGAGGGCATCTGGTATGAAATTTACAACCTGACGGTAAATCGGTAGGGGAAGGCAAATCACCTGACAATAAAACTCTGTCTGACGATTTTTCTGACAGTTTAGGAACAGCACTGAGTAAAGCCTTTGTATACGGGTGTTTTGGGCTTGCAAAAATTTGAGCAGCAGCACCGCATTCAACAATCTCTCCCAGGTACATAATTGCAACTCTGTCTGCCAGGTACCTTATTACACTCATATCATGTGTTATAAGAATAAATGTAAAATTAAAATCTTTTTTTAAAGTTCTCAAAAGATTTATTATCTGAGCCTGAATGCTGACATCAAGAGCACTTACAGGCTCATCAGCGATAATAAATTCCGGATTTAAAACTAAAGCTCTTGCAATTGCAATACGCTGTCTTTGACCCCCGGAAAATTCGTGAGGGTACTTGTTTAAAATATCAATATCTAAACCGACCTTTTTAACTGTATCACTAATTACGTTATATTTTTCAATCTCAGATAAATTCGTATTTATATCTAAAGGCTCTTTTAGGGTATCAATAATTTTCATTTTTGGATTTAGGCTTGAATAAGGATTTTGAAATATCATCTGGACGGATTTTCTGTAATTTTTAAGTTCGGATTTTGATAGTTTATATATATCTTTTGAATTAAATAAAATTTCACCTGATTTTTTATCCTCAAGACGTAAAACAGCTCTTGCTAAAGTGGATTTTCCACAGCCTGATTCTCCTGCAAGAGCTAATATTTCACCCCTTTTAACCGACAAATTAACACCATTTACGGCATGAACAGTTTGTTTCACATCCCCTAAACTTTTGACAGAAACATATTCTACATATAAATCTTTAATATCTAACAAATTATCACACATAAATAGAGTTTATAACATTTATTAAATAAACGCAATTGTATAACAGTGGAATTTATAATTCACGCCTGCCCTCAATTGCACGGGCAATAGTTATCTCATCCGCATACTCTAAATCAGCCCCTACAGGAAGTCCAAATGCAATTCTTGAAATTTTAATGCCAAAAGGTTTTATCAGTTTTGTCAAATACAGACTTGTAGCCTCACCTTCAACAGAGGGACTGAGAGCAAGGATGATTTCTTTAATTTCTTCATCTGTCAGCCTGTTCAAAAGCTCCTTAATTCTGATATCTTCAGCACCAATCCCGTCAATAGGAGATATTAAACCCTGCAAAACATGATACAACCCCAAATATTCATTAGTTTTTTCTATTGCAATCAAGTCCTTAGTTTCAGCAACAACACAAATTGTGGACCTGTCTCTGCGAGGGGATGTACAAATTTCACAAGGACTTGTCGATGAAAGATTAAAGCATACCTCACACGTTTTGGTATTTTCTTTTGCCTCAATAATACTTTGAGCAATTTTTTGCACTTCAGACATAGGCATTCTTAACAAATAAAATGCCATACGCTGTGCGGATTTTGGACCAACAGACGGGAATTTTTGAAATTGCTCAATTAATGTAGCAACAGACTTTGGATAAATCATGATTAGAATCCGGGAAGTCCAGGTATGTTCAATCCGCCTGTAGCAGACTTCATTCTTGAATCCATTTCTGAAGCTGCTTTTTCAGAAGCCTGATTCATAGCAGTAGAAATCAAATCTTCAAGCATTTCAATAGAATCTGCATCGACAGACGAAGGATTTTCAGGATTAATTGCTTCTGCAGTCAGCTTAATAGACTTAAATTTACCCTGACCGTCACAAGTAATCTTTACTGCACCATTAGCAGCTTCTCCTATCACTTCCATTTTTGCCAATTCTTCCTGAGCTGTTTTTAATTTTGACTGAATATTTTGAGCCTGCTTCATAATCTGCATTATATTCATAGAATTACCTCCTAATCAATTATTTCACTATAACATTATATCTGAGAATTTATATAATACACATTTTTCGGATTTTATTATACAATAAAAATATGAATAGTAAAACTTATGTATCCGAATCACTAAAAAACGGTCGTCTTATGAGGTGGACTTTTATGCCGTTAAATGTATACATAGCCCCAATGAAGTTTTACTCAAAACAAGGGCAGGATTATAAATATAATGCTCTGGTTAAACGTGCATTGGATGAATGGCAAAAAGCAACAAAGGGCAAAGTATCCTTTAAAGTCGTAAATACTCTTTTAGAATCAAATATAAATATAGACTGGAAAAGAGTTGAAAGAGTTGCGTTGGGACATTGTTTGTTTAGCTATGACAACAATCACAGATTATACGGTGCGGAAGTAGCAATTGGGCTTACAGACGGACTAATCCACAGCTCATACGGCGATGAAAATGAAGTTTACCATACAATTTTACATGAAATCGGGCATGCTATAGGACTTGGGCATAGCCCGTTTAAGACAGACATTATGTACACTCCGCACCAAAAAGGAGTACATTCAGTTTCTAAGGGGGATGTACTGACAGTAAATTGGCTTTACAAACTTCCTCAGGGTGCAACTCCGCAGGAAATTGCATCAAGATATGGTGTAGGAGGGAGTAATATTGATGAAATTATTTATAAAGTAATGGAAAAAAATTCTCCAAGCGAATTTGAAAAAGTTAAATCATCAATCAAAGTACAAAAACGGGATTTACTTGAAGAAAATGAAAATATAGCACTCGTTCAGCGCTACCATATGTCATTACAAAATATAAATTTATCAGATAAAGCCCGTGAATATTTTAAAAACAACGCAGCAAATAAGGATAAAAAATGAGAGTAATAATAATTGGCAGAGGGAATATGCTTGCAAACCTTATTCGCGGCTGTATGCTTTCGAAGGTGGATATCGTTGGGGTACTGAGATATGAAAATTTATATTTATCAAAGTTTGACTTATTGTTGCATGATTTATTTAAAAGCTCGCCGGATTTAACACTAATAAAAAAACATAAGCTATACGATATAAAATGCAAATCTGCAAATTCAGCCCAATTTAAAAATGAAATTCTTAAATTAAATGCTGATATACTACTTGTCGGGACTTGGGCTGAAAAACTATCAAATGATGTTATAAATATGCCGGCAATTGGTTCGATTAATGTTCATCCTTCATTATTGCCCAAATACAGGGGTCCTAATCCGTATTTACAAACGATACTACACCAGGAAAAATATTCAGGTGTAACGTTCCACCTTATGAATGATAAACTGGATGCAGGCGGTATTTTGGCTCAGGATAAAATTGAGATATTACCTGTTGATACAGGAAAAGAACTTCGGGAAAAAACAATATTCAGAGCGAGATTACTTTGTGCAAGGCTAATGGAAAAACTTAAAAACGGCTGTATAGAACCAACAGAACAAATCGAGGCTGATGCAAGTTACTATAAAGATGTTTCACCTGAAGATATGACACTGGACTTTTATAAGGAAACAGCAGAGGAAATTTATGCTCGAATAAGAGCCTTTCATCCTTTTAAACCCACATACATTCAGATTGGAAAGAAATTTTATATTGTTAACCCTTACACGTGCAAAATAACTGAAGCTACAGGAAACCCGTATGAAATAGTTGCAAAAGGCAAAAACAAATTGATTGTCGCCTGCAAAGACGGGAAATGTATTGAATTTAATGACTTAAAAAAATATAGAAAATTTCTGTAATATAAATCACCATACAGGGGAATTTTTTAAAGCATATATCTGTATAAAACTACATATTGATATGTAAGTTTGAGGATAATATGAAAATTAAAAAATTACTTATTTTAACATCAATTTCTTTACTTTTAACAGCTAATGTTTTTGCAGAAGAATTTTCCAACAGCACCGGTACAAAACAGCCCGATTATGCCTGCATGTTTTTAGGGGAAGATAAATGCGAAAACATTAACAGAAAGGTATTTAACTTCAATACAAAATTAAATAAATATATAATACGTCCTGCAGACATAATATGGGCATCAGTTATGCCTAAATACGGAATGGACAGAATTAGAGGTATATATAAAAATATTGAATTTCCAAAAAGATTAGTTAGTTCAATTATACAAAAAGATTTTAAAGGAACAGGACGTGAAACACTAAGGTTTCTTGCAAATTCGACAATCGGCTTAGGCGGAATGTTTGACCCGGCAAAAACTATATTTCATCTTGAACCGGTAAATGAAGATATGGAACAGGCGTTAACAAAATGCAAATGTAATCAGGGCAGATATATTGTAATGCCCGTAATAAACGGCTGTACACCAAGAGCATTATGCGGAAAATGCCTTGATACAGCCTTAAATCCTACAAGTTACATTGGAACACCCGTACTTGCACTTATAAAATTAGGTTTTACACTTAATGAAACTGCTTATATGCAGGCGATAGCGGACATGATAGAATCAAATTTTGCTGACAGTTATGATATTGCAAAAAAACTTTACGGAATTGAAAATTACATAAAAGCGAACAATCTGGACAGAGAGAGTACAATTGCCGAACACGAAGAAAAATATAACTCACAGGAACACAATTATGATAATCAAGACAATACCCAAACTACTAACAACACTTCAAGTGATTTTGATATTGAAAAAATTACATACGCAGATTTACTAAAAGAGGGGATAACAAGAGAAAGTTACATTCTGAAGCACTCTAAACCAAATGCTGACCTAAATCTTGAAAATTACAACTCTCAATCGCCTGTAATTGATTCAATGCGTACTGCACTTTTTAACCTGCCTGATATTAACGATTCAATATGGACTGAATTATCAATATGGAACAGAAGTTTCGCAAACAGGATTAAAAGCAGCGATGTAAGCCTATATCCTGAAAGAAGTAAATATAAATTCAGATATATAATGCAAAAAGATAAAACTTCGCCTGCTGTCATCATATTTCCGTCAATAGGAGAAGGTATAAAATCACATCACTCAGTCGTATTCGGAAAATTATTTTATGATGCAGGATACTCAGTAATAATTGAAGGAAGTGCATTTCAATGGGAATTTGTAAAAAGTATGAAAGAAGACTATACTCCGGGACTTCCGCAAAAAGATGCAGAGCAATTAGGACTTATTACGGCAAAAATAATCGAAAACCTTGAACAGAAATATAAATGTAAAATTGGCGATAAAACCGTAATCGGGACATCATTCGGGGCAATAACAGCTTTATTTTTGGGCAGTAATGAATACAAGAACAACACACTAAATATAAAAAAAATTATAGCAATAAATCCGCCTATAGAACTAATTTATGCAATGAAAGCTGTCGATAAAGTAAATAAAGAATGGCAACAAGATCCAAACAACTTAAAGGAAAGAGTTGCACTTACTTCAGCAAAAATTTTAAATTTATGGAATAAAAAGGACGAAAAAAATTTCACAATTGATACACTTCCCTTTAGCGACTACGAAGCGAAACTGATAACAGGATTCATAATGCACCAAAAACTCTCAGACTTAATAATTACTATTGAAAATACACCCTTAAACAAAAAAACTGACTTTTACGACAAAATCTATAATGTAAACTATAACGACTACATGAAAAAATATATACTTGATAAAAATAATTTAAAATTTGACGATGTAAACTACGACACAAGTCTGTATGCAATATCTGACTACCTGCAAAACAATAATAACTACAAAATTTACCACTCGCTTGATGATTACTTGGTAAACAGTCATCAGCTAAATATGCTAAAAAAATACACAGGGAACAAATCGGTATTTTTAAGCAACGGCTCTCATTTAGGATTTTTATACAGAGAAGAATTTATTAATTCACTTAAAACCGAAATTGCTACTAAATAAACTCCGAAATTTTTGTGTTAATATCATGATTACCGATACTGCAAGCGATATTTGGCACCATAAGGAGATATACATTGCTTACAAAGCAAGAAATCATTGATATACTAAAAGATGACACCAACAATGAGAAACTGTTTTTAAAGGCAGATAAATTACGACAAGAACATGTCGGAGATGAAGTGCATTTAAGGGGTTTGATAGAATTTTCGAATATATGTAAATGCCAATGTAAATATTGCGGTCTAAGAGCTCCTAACAAGGAAGTAACCCGCTACAGAATTTATGAAGATGACATTATAAGTTATGCCCGAAATGCTGCTGATATGGGGTATAAGACCATGGTTCTTCAATCCGGGGAAGATGAATATTTTACCGTTGAAAAAATGGTAAAAATTATAAAAGAAATTAAAAAACTGGGAGTTGCTTTGACCCTGAGCATTGGTGAAAAAAGCTATGATGAATATAAAGCGTACAAGGATGCCGGTGCAGACAGATATTTAATCAGAATTGAAACAACAAATCCGGATTTATACGCAAAAATGCATCCAAACATGGACTTTAATAAAAGGATAAAATGTTTATATGACATAAAATCACTGGGATATGAAACAGGTACGGGCTGCTTAGTCGGTTTACCCGGACAAACAATTGAGGATTTAGCACAGGACATACTGTTTTTTAAAGAAATTGATGCCGATATGGTCGGGATCGGGCCTTTGATAACTCATCCGCAAACTCCGCTTAAAGACGAAAATAACGGCGATTTTTGGCTTGCATTGAAGGTTATGGCACTAACAAGAATTATACTACCTGATATAAACATCCCTGCAACAACTGCAATGGAAACACTTAATCCAAACGGAAGAATAATTGCACTTAAAAGCGGTGCAAATGTAGTTATGCCAAATGTAACGTCCTCAGAATACAGGAAAAAATATGAAATTTATCCGAATAAAATATGCATACACGAAGAACCTGACAAATGCCAAAATTGTATAAGTGCAAAAATAAAATCAATCGGCAGGACAATCGCTGATAATCAGGGGCAAAGCAAACATTTTCTGTCAAAATAGACGGCATTTATAACATTAACAAAAATACACATTAAAAATTTAAACGATTTTTTGAAGTAAAATAGAAATATGACAGGCCGAAAGATAAAATGGGAAATGTTTACGGTAGCAGCAGTCGGCAATTTTATTGCCATGCTGGATTCAACAACCGTAAATCTTGCACTTTACCCGATGTCCGTTGACTTACAAGTAACAATGGACAAAATTCAATGGGTAATGATAGCATACATGCTTGTTTTAACAGTATTTTTACCATTTTTTGGTAAACTTGGCGATATATTTCCAAAAAATAAACTTTACACAACAGGATACACATTATTTGCTGCAGGCGCATTATTAAGCATGCTTGCAGATAATTTTTCATTATTGATAACCTACAGATGCCTTGAAGCCTTGGGGGCATCAATAATGCTGTCAAATGCACAGGCAATAATAGCAGGCATATTTAAAAAAGAAAGAAGAGGCAAAGCCCTCGGATTAAACGGCTGTCTTATTGCAATTGGCGGAATGAGCGGTCCTGCCCTGGGCGGAATACTGATACATTATTTGAATTGGCATTGGGTATTTTTCCCCTGTATCCCGATAGCTATAATAGGTGCTATATACAGCTGGAAGTTGCTTCCAAAATATGTAAAAACCCAAATATTCAAATTTGATTATAAAGGATTTCTATATTTTACACTTTGTTTATTTGCACTTTTGCTTGCAATATCTCAGGGACATAAGTGGGGATGGACATCAGTACAGATTATAATACTCGGATTTATAACATTAATTTTCGGCGGACTTTTTTATTTCAGGGATATGAAAATTAAATACCCTCTGATAAATTTTTCTATGTTTAAAATTAAACCGTTCACATTCGGAAATGCTGCGGTTATGACATCTTATATGGCAATGTATACAAACAGTATACTTTTACCGTTTTATCTGCAGGACATAAGACAAATGGATGCACTGCTTGCAGGATGTCTTATATTACCATATTCAGTAACACTATCGGTTACTGCACCGATATGCGGAAGACTGTCCGGTAAATACGGAAGCAGATACCTGACTTTAGCAGGTCCTATCGTTTATATAATTGCACTTATCATATTTACAACATTCAATTTACAAACCCCGATATGGGAAATTATTTTTGCATCAGGCGTAATGGGAATTGGTAACGGGTTATTCCAATCACCATCTAATAATGCGATAATGACAAGTGTCAGAAAAGAAGAACTTGGTATTGCATCCGGGATACTTGCATTATCAAGAAATATGGGCAACATCCTTGGCGTTGCAGTTACAATATCCATATTTGAGACCTTTAGAATGATATTTACAAGTGTAGGGAAAACGTACAACACGGCATTCCTTGAGTCATATCACATAACTATGGGATTCGGTATACTTTTCGGAATAATTTGCTTAATATTTGCGTACATCGCATACAAACCCGAAAAAATTTAGCAAAAAAAATTTTTTACGGATTTTAAGTTTTTCATAAAGGAAGAAATTAATGATAAGAGCAATTGACAACGTATTATACAGCAGATACAAAAAGGAATTAACACATAATAACAAGCAGGAACCTGCATTTCAGGGAAAAGAAAGGGTATTCATATACAAAAATAACTTTTTAACACTTGACGGCAAAAAATTCAGCGGAGAAGTAAGCCGTGAATTATCAGACGGTAGCGAACTACACCTAAAATACCTAAAAGGCAGACTACAAAATGCACAAAAATTAATCAAACGATTTATTGATGTTTTAAAATTCAACACTAAAAATAACAGTCATACATTTGAAAAAATGGAAATTGAACCTAAAATTGCATACTGCAAAAAATATAATTATGACCCCAAAGGAGAGTTAATCGGGGTAACAAGGAATAATATCGGTGTTTTTCACAAACGATACAGATTTAACGGACTAAGTCAGACCGAACCGATTATAAAAGATTTAAATCATGGTGATATAAGCATATATTATGATTTACAAGAAAGACCCGTATACTACAGTATTTTAAGTAAACATCTGAGCGGTGTCTATACTTATGACGGAGCAAAAAGCATTGAACGCAGGCTTAAAGTTAGTCCAAACAAGCTAAAAGACGCAATAATAGACCATATTAGAGGCATAAAAACGAACTCAGATGATGTATCAATGGTAGTGTTAACAAAAGAAATTGAAAAAGATTACACAAACTTTCTTGACTCAATAAAAATTACAAACTGTGATGATGAGGGTAGACCTGTAGAAACATTTGTAAAAAACATTTTGGATGAACCAAGATATACAATGACATACGAATATAACAAAAGGGGCAACTTATATAAAAGGGTTACTCACAACGACAAATACAAATTCGAGGAATACTTAAATAAAGACAAAATTGCAGTTTTAACAAGGCTTCTTAATTCAGCAGGCGGAATTATTGCAGAAACCAAGCGTGATTTATTCAGAAATACAAATATTATGTTCAGAGAATTTACGAAGCATAACTACATTAATGAACATATAACATTAGAAATCGAAAAATTATTTGACAAAGAAGTAAATACGTATACAACAAAAATCATAATGCCGAATAATGCCAGCTACAAGAGAGTAACAAAAGTAGATAACCTACGAAATGGAGTGCTGGAGGACAAATTCTACGATAATAATGACAAAGAAATAAATCCGACAATATACTTAAACCTTGAACAAATGATATCTAAGTTAAAAGAATTCTAGCATCAAACTAAAACTTACATATATCTTTAAATACAAAACCCACTGATAAGTATGTATAGTAAACTCTTTTGCTTTCGACAGTGCGAGAAAACAAAATGAGATATAAGCTACCATCTCAAATAAAAACCCGCCTTTAGCGGGTCTTTATTCTCAGACGGTGAGATTGTCTTGGATTTTTTGCGTTAAACGAGTCTTCGGATTTTGACTTCAAGAATTTCATTCTTTCGTCAAAACTCCTCCGCTTTCTGCAAAAAATCCGCCGAACTCATTATTTGAGGTTCTCATCTCTACCATCTCAAATAAAAACCCGCTTTTAGCGGGTCTTTATTCGGAGACGGTGAGATTCGAACTCACGGTGGAATTGCTCCCACACAACCTTTCCAAGATTGCACCTTAAACCGCTCGGACACGTCTCCATATGAAATTATATAAATATAATAACACAAACATCTTTTTATGGTAAACTCATTTTATGATTAAAAATGTTAAAAAGCTTGTTCACGGACTTAAAGGGAATATTGAAATCCCGTCTGATAAATCAATCTCACACAGAGCAATTATGTTTTCATCAATTGCCAAAGGTACTTCGCGAATAATTAATTTTTCAAACGGAGAAGATCCAAAATCAACATTAAAAATATTCCGGCAGCTTGGGGTTGATATAGCATATAAAGACGAAAAAACGGTTATTGTAAACTCTGATGGCAAACTAAGGCAGCCACTTGCCGACTTGGATTGCGAAAACTCAGGTACAACAATGAGATTAGCAAGCGGAATTTTAGCAGGGCAAAATTTTAATACAAGGCTGACAGGCGACATCAGCCTGTCAAAAAGACCGATGAAAAGAATAATCACTCCGCTATCGCTTATGGGAGCAAAAATTGAATCAGAAGATAATCACGCACCGTTAAATATCTACGGCAACAGATTAACGGGAATAGATTACAATTCACAGATAGCTTCGGCACAGGTAAAATCGTCAGTATTGCTTGCAGGACTCTATGCTGACGGAACTACAAAATTTACGGAACCTTACATATCAAGAAATCACACAGAAATATTGCTGAAATATCTCGGAGCTGATATTACGACAAAAAACACGACAACTATAATTAACCCCTCTGAATTAACAGCTAAAGATATAATTATATGCGGAGATATATCATCAGCAGCCTACTTTATGGCAGCAGCACTTATCGTCCCAAATTCCGATATAATACTCAAAAATGTCGGCTTAAATCCGACAAGGACAGGAATAATTAAAGTAATAGAAAAAATGGGCGGATACATTGAAATACTTAATAAAGAAAAAATTTCAGGTGAAGAAGTCGGTGATATAAGAATAAAAACATCAGATTTGAAAGGTATAACAATAGGCGGTGAATTAATACCGCAGCTTATAGATGAAATTCCGATTATTGCTGTTATTGCAACTCAGGCAAAGGGCGAAACAGTAATTAAAGATGCACAGGATTTGAGAAACAAGGAATCTGACAGGATTAAATCAACCGTATGTGAACTTAAAAAACTCGGAGCAAATATTGAAGAAACAGAAGACGGATTTATCATAAACGGTAAAACAAATTTGAAGGGTGAAACGGAACTGAACACTTATCACGACCACAGATTAGCAATGAGTCTTTATGTTGCAGGACTAATTTGCGATAAAGAAATTGCAATTAATGATTTTGAGTGGGTAAATATATCATTCCCTGAATTTGCTCAATTATTTCAAACTCTTCAAAATTAAATTTTCTTAACATTTAATGTTTTATAGGCAATTACGAGAAAACAAAATTTTTTATAACTATGTAGGTTAGTTATTTAAGTTATTGGAAAGGTATGTTTATGACAGGAGAAAGTGTCAGCGTAAACGGTTATAATCCGTTCATGCAATATCAACAGCAACCGATACCATCACAGCAGTATGCATCAAGACCATATTTTCAGGGAGAATTTGAAAATGATACATTTGAAAAATCATCAAATGTAGGAGCGACAAGTGCTGTTGCACTAACTGGTATAGGCGGAGGTTTAGGTGCAGCTGCAGGTTACTACTGGAAAGGTAATCCTATTAATAAAACCGAAGACGGATACGCTTTAAAAGAAGGTTTTACAAATACTTATGATGCACAAAAATTCAGCGAATATGTTGATAAAATTGTGGAAAAGCGTAAGCTAAATGCATTATCATCATTAGGTATTACAGATTTAAAACAATATGAGGCGATTGAAAAACTTGCTAAAGGCGAAGAATTATCTGAAGAACTGAAAAAAGCTTTACCAAAAGAAATAAAAACGGCTGACGAAGCAAAGACATTTATCGAGAAGGCAAAACCCAAATTAGAAAAAGTTGATGTTACGAAAATAAGGGAAACAGCTAAAAAATCCTTTATGGAAAATTATTCAAAATCGGCTGTTCAGGCAAAAATCAAAAATTATACAGCTATGGAAGAAGAATTAACAAAACTTGGTAAAGATGCAACCCCTGCACAAATTCAGGAGTTTGTAACAAAAAATCAGGCAAAACTCGGAATAAATAATCCGAAAAAATTAAAAAATTACACTGAAAAAATTTCAAAAATGAATCAGGAAGAATTGCTTGCTGAAATTCAAAAAAGAAATAATGGCTTTAAGCAGGCAATAAAAGAATTTCAGACTGAAATACTTTCACATGTCGATTCAGAAAAAGGAATTTTAAAAGAAGGTGCTCCCGAAAGCCTTAAAGGAATGTTTAAAAACTTCAAAACAGCACAACTTAAAAGATACGGTTTATGGGGTGCTGGAATAGGCTTTGGTGCATACCTTATTAATAAAATTTTAGGAAGTAAATCATAACCCTTAACCATAAATAACAATAACAACCTAACTAAAAAAGACCGAGTAAAATCGGTCTTTTCGCATTACAAAAATTTTATTATCTGCCTGCGACGACAACAGTAAAGTCCGTATCCGCACACATAAATATTGCAGGCTCATAAACGAACTGATAACCGTTTATCTCAGGAACAGATTTTTTTAAGTCACTATAATAATCGGACGTTATTCTCGATTTATGAGCTATAAACTGCGAATGAGTCTTTGAAATATGTGATTCACATGCAACAACTATGCCATCCTCTTTTAACTTTGCTCTGATATTCTGAGCCTGAGCAGACTGTCCATCAGTATAAACTATTGATGCAGTAACGGGTTCATCAAAATCATTGGCAATTTTCTTTCTGTAAATTAATCGATTAAGTACCTCCTGAGTTTTTTCAGGATCAAGAATCCAGTAACTTATATACCCCTTTTTATTAGGTGCACCCGGCAAAGTTGCAATTTCAATTTTATCCATATCAACATGCTTCATCATCATAGCAAATTGAGTAAGCTCGTACATAGACATATTTGTTTTAATGTACTTTCTCGCAACACCGACTATATCAGGAATTTTAGAAATTGATTCCGGTTTCTTCAACTCAGTTAAAATACCTCTCAAAAACCATTGTTGTCTTTGAGTCCTTCCAATATCGCCCATAGGGTCATGTCTGAATCTTAAGTAACCAACTGCTTCTTCAGGGGACAAGTGTTGATTACCCTTTGCAAGATTAATATGAAGTCTGCCTGCGTTATCATTATAATACATGTTTTTTTCAACATAAACATTAACACCGCCCAATGCTTTCACAATCTCTTTAACGGCATCATCATGAACCATTATGTATCTGTCGACTTTTACACCGAGTGTATTTTCAACAGTTTTAACAGTCATTTCAACCCCACCGATAGCATGCGCAGCATTTATTTTTTGGACACCGTTATTATCAGGTAAATAAACCTTACTATCTCTTGGTATAGATACTGCATTAATAGACTTCGATTTAGAATCAATATTTACAAGAATAATTGTATCTGTCCTTGTACCCGTCCATAAATCATCAGGATTTTCACTTGCATCGACCCCAAGCAGCAATATATTTTTTCTTCTTAAACCAAAAGGTAAAGAAAAATCTGCCTCCGATTTATTCGCATTAGACTTTGACATATTAGCAAACATCTTTGTTATTGGAGAATCAACCCCAAAATGTTTGGCACAAAAATCAGTTTTTAATCCAAAATAAAAAAGTGTAACAACAGATATAACTACAACAAAAAATAAAAATACAAAACTGCGGACAAATCTGGCATGTGCCTGCTGACGTTTTTTTACTTCATTTAAGTAAGCTTTACTTTTATCCCCTGTCCTTCCGTTACGGGCAGCTCTGTTAAAATTGGGGCTGCTGCCTTGTCTATATGATGTCATAATATCTCTCTCTCATAATTAGTAAATCAACATATATATTCTAACTTAAAAATAAGCATTGTTCAATTTGTTAAGCAACAGCTAAACTATATGAACCAAATATATGCTGACAAGTGAAAAATATACAAGCAAACCAACAACATCAATAGTAGTAGCAATAACAGGTCCTGAAGCGACTGCAGGATCAACATTAATTGACTTTAAAGCAAGCGGAGTCAATGTCCCGATAACAGTAGCCATAGTCATATTAACAGCCATTGCAAGTCCTACAACACAGCCCAAACCAATGCTGTCTTTCCATCCCCATGTTGCCAACAAAACTATCATTCCAAAGAACAAACCAATCATTGCACCAATGCATGTTTCTCTTATGATATGATGCAAGGCAGAGCTCATTGTAACCTGACCTGTAGACAGACCTCTGACCATAAGTGTAATACTCTGAGTCCCAATATTACCGCCTAAACCTGCGAGTAACGGCATAAATGCAGCGACTATAGGTAACAGAGAAAAAGTAGGTTCAAAATGATTCGCAACATGCACGGCAACAAATTCACCAAGCAAAGTTATAAATAGCCATGGCGTTCTTGCTCGGATTGCCTTGAACATATTACCAGACAAAATTTCATCTTCATCAACAACTTCTGTCGAAATACCTGAAGACTGCAAGATTTCTTCCGTAGTTTCTTCTTCAAACAAATCATGAACGTCATCCCAAGTAATCATACCTTTTAACCTGTTATATAAATCAACAACAGGCAAAGCATTATACTGATATTTCATAAATTCATCAATTATAAAATCGCTGTAATCATCAACATGAAGTTTTACAATATCAGAAATCATTATATCCTGAACTTTTTGATTAATAGGAGATGTCAAAAGCCTTCTTAGCGAAACAACCCCCATCAAATGATTATGCTTATCAACAACATACACATAATAAAGTTCCATATTATCTTCAGTCGCACTAATTCTTATGTGATTTAAGACATCCTTAACACTCATATCCGAATTAACTGTTAATACAACAGGGTTCATCATACCGCCTGCTGTGTCCTCATCATAAGTAAGAAGTTCTCTGACTTCTTCCGAAAACTTATGAGGCAATTTATCAAGGTAAGTTTCGGATTCATCGTCTTCCATATCACCCAAAACGTCTGCGGCAGCATCGTGAGGCAGTTTAGTCAAGATTCTTGACGCCATCTCTTCATCAATATCGCCTAACAATTCAACCTGAATCTGCGGATTAAGATATTCCATAAGGTCAGCAGCTTTTTCAACATCAAGCAGCTTAAAACAGGTCAATCTCTCATCAGGTTTTAATTCCTGAAAGATATCCGCCAAATCCGCAACATGATAAGTTTCCAACTCTTCTCTGAGCTGAACAAGCGTATCATCGTCAATTATTTCTCTTATTCTTTCTACGACACTTTGAGTATTCATAAGTACATTATACACTAAACAGAATTATTTTGGCTTAAATACAAATTTTTATAAATATGTTTATGCTAAAATAATTTTACAGGAGAGAATACTGATGATAAAAGATTATTTTTTAAACAATATTGAAGAAGCTATACTTAAAGCCATAGCAGATAACAAACTGGGCGAAATGAAAGAATATACAAAAGGAACGTTAAACACCGAACGTCCTAAAAATCCCGATTTTGGTGATTTTGCAGTAAATGTTTCTTCGTTAGCAAGATTTGCCCGTATGGCACCCCCTCAGATAGCAAATACAATTCTTGAATATATTGATAAAGATGACAATGAATATACCGTTATAGGCGGATTTATTAACTTCAAAACAGGAAATAATCTTTTAAAGAAAACCATAAAAGAAATTTTTGATAAAGATACGGATTTTGGTAAGCCCGAAAACGTAAAAACTGAAAAAATAATCCTTGAATACATTTCAGCAAACCCAACAGGGCCGTTCCATATAGGACACGGCAGATGGGTGGCTATGGGTTCCGTCCTTGCTAATCTTTTAAAATTTTACGGACACGAAGTTTATCAGGAATTTTATATTAATGATGCAGGTTCACAGATACAAAAACTTGGAAATTCTTTAATTATAAGGGTAAAACAGGAATTAGGGGATAAAATAGATTTTCCGGCTGATGAAATCGAAAGAAAAAATTATTATCCGGGAGATTATCTTATTCCTGTTGCTAAAGAATTTTTAAAACAGCATTCTGAACTCAAAACATCCTCTGATGTTGATAAAATTGATTTACAGGTATATTGTGACTTTGCAAAAGAGTACGAAGAAAAAGTACAAAGAGAACTGTTAGACAAATTAAGAGTACATTTTGATAATTTTTATTCGGAATTAACATTACATAATTCGGGAAAAGTTGCTCATTATGTAGGGAAACTTGTTGATTCAGGCAAAATTTACGAAAAAGACGGGGCAACCTGGTTTAAATCTTCAGACTTCGGAGATGATCAGGACAGAGTAATTAAAAAAGTTGACGGCTCAAATACCTACTTAACAGCAGATATTGCATATCACGCAGATAAGCTTGAAAGAGGCTTTGACCGAATGATTGATATATGGGGAGCAGACCATCACGGCTATGTTGCAAGAGTAAAAGCATCACTTGAAGCACTCGGTTACGATCCTAATAAACTTGAAATCTTACTCGGACAGCTTGTTAATCTTGTAATCAACGGTAATGAAGTCAGAATGGGTAAACGTAAAAATATGGTTACCCTTGAAGATTTGGTTGATGAAGTAGGCGTTGATGCCACAAGATTCTGGATGTCAATGAGAAACATTGATACTACTCTTGATTTCGATATAGAACTTGCAAAGACAAATACGGATGAAAATCCGGTATTTTATGTACAGTATGCACATGCAAGAGCATGCTCGATTTTAAGAAACGCTGTTGAAGACAAAATTAACTCTCAAACAGGAGATGTTACAAAAGCACCTCTTACAAAATCGGATTTAGATAAATTAGAAAACGCATACAATGAAAATATAATAGTTCCGACACTTGACACCGCTAAAAAATTAATCTTGAAATTAGAAGAATTTAAATCAATGATTAAAACTTCGGCAGAAACACGTCAGGTATACACAATTTGCAGATATGTACAGGAGCTTGCAAGCGAATTTCATTCATTCTACAATGCGAACAGAGTTATCTCTGATGATACAGATATGATGAAAGCAAGATTATCACTTGTAATATCAGTTAAAAAGGTTCTGAGAAATGCACTTGGACTTTTAGGTGTTTCAGCACCGGAAAAAATGTAAATTAATAATACAATTTTAATAATACGAGCAAAAACAAACATTTACCGACTTTATAAACACATAACAAGGAATATTGAATATGAGCATGGCAGTAAGAAAAACATTACCCAATTTAGTTAACAAAAAATACATGGCAGCAAAATTCAAAAGGAATATGATGCTTGGACCTGCTGTAGCTAATCTTGGTATTGCAGGCATGGAAGCTCATTCACATTCTCTGCCGACTACTGTATTTTTTGCCGCATTTGGATTTATGTTTTTAAAAGCGGCAGAAAAATCAATAAACAAAATGCTCCAATACAAACCTGCATACAAAGAAATTATACATAGAGCAGTCGGCATCCAAATCGTAAAACTTGAAAACAAAATTGCTGAAATTAAAAACCGAAATAACAACCTAAATAAATAAAAAAAAGCCGACAATATCGGCTTTTTATGCAATACAAATTAAATTATTTCTATTTAACAGCTTTAACTTTTTTATCTTCCGTTTCAGTCTTTGTTGCAGTCTTAGAAACAGGTTTTGTAACAACGGCATCGGATTTTGAAACAGTTTCATCAGCATCGGAAACTGCAGAAATTTCTTCCTCAGTTTCGTCTGTATCTGTTTCATCAGTTTCATCTGCTATTGAATTATCAGCGTCAGTAATTACCTCTGCAGTATCATCAGAAGCTTCATCAGGCTCAGCTTCTTTATTTTCTTCTAATTTAGCTTTTTCTTCATCTTCTTTAGCTAAAGTTGCCTCAATTTCAGCTTCATCTTTTGCTCTCAATACAGGAATAGAAAGCATTAAAGCCATTTGATTACCTTCCTGTTCAAAACCTAATTCAAGAGCTTCCTTGTCCATTTCAACATATCTTGAAAGCAATTCAACAAGTTCTTTTCTCATTCTGTCCATAAGTTCAGGAGTCAAATTAGTTCTGTCCTGCATCAAAACAAATTTCAAACGATTACATGCAACATCTTTTGTACTTTCTTCTTCCTGATTTTTCTCAGTCTGACGGAAGAAGCCTAAAACTTTATTATATAAATCAGTAAATATATCTTTCATTTTCTACTTCTCCTTACCAAGTAAACCTGAGAAAAACTTTTTAACTTTTCCCATTACGCTTGTATCTTCTTCAAGATTCAGGAACGGAACATCTTCGCCCATAACACGTCTTGCAACATTTGCATAAGCCTGACCTGCAAGGGATTTTTCGTCATTTACAATAGGTTCACCCTTATTTGTAGAAGTAATTATACCTGCATCCTCAGGAATAATACCGATAATAGGAGTTGAAAGGATTTCTGAAACATCCTCAACACTCATCATATCGTTTGTCTTAATCATATTTGGTCTTACTCTGTTAACAAGGAGCTTATAAGATTTAATTTCTTCCTTAGCCTCTAACAGACCGATTATTCTGTCCGCATCACGAACGGCAGACATTTCAGGGGTAGTAACAACAATAGCCTCAGAAGCTCCTGCTATTGCATTCTGAAATCCCTGTTCAATTCCTGCAGGACAGTCAACAAGAATAAAATCAAAATCTTTTTTCAGCTGTTCACAAATATCTTTAAGCTGTTCCTGCGTAACAGCGGTTTTATCTCTTGTCTGAGCAGCAGCTAACAGACAAAGATTAGGATTTTTCTTATCTTTAACAAGTGCCTGTTTAAGCTTACAGCGTTCTTCAACAACATCAACAATTGTATAAACGATTCTGTTTTCCAAACCAAGCAACAGGTCAAGATTTCTAAGTCCCAAATCAGTATCAATCATAACGACTTTTTTGCCTGCTCTTGCCAAAGCCGTACCAATATTTGCATTTGTAGTAGTTTTACCTACTCCACCTTTTCCGGATGTAATTACTATTACACGACCGTTCATTACGTCTCCTTTTTCAATTTCAACTTTTTTTTCTTCAACTAATGCTGTCATATTACCCTTTCCGCTATGATTCATGTAATTTAAATATCATTATGTGATTTTTACAAACAACTGCCTCTTCAGGAACATAAGTATCTGTTCTGTGAATATAAGGCGTATTAACCGTATCAGGGCGTCTTGCCAGTATATTACCAATTCTTAACTGAATGGCATTTAATTTTAACGCTCTGATTTTTGAATAATTATTACCATCAGAACCTGCATGAGCAATACCGCCCAATATACCCCAAACAGTAATATCCCCCTTGGCAATTATTTCCGCACCCGGATTTACATCACCAATAATTACGATATTTCCGTCAGATGATATACTTTGACCGGAATGTAAGGTTCTGTGAATGTATAATGTCGGTAATTTTTCAGTTTCTTTATTGTTATTTCGTAATTCTTCAATATTATCAACATCCTCAAATGTTACAACCTGAACATCACCTTCAACAGCCGAACTGCTATCTTCAGTAGGTTTATAATCAGGTTCTTCACCGGTGTAGGCGACATCCTCTGCTTTGGTTTCAGCCAGTGCATCACCGCCGAAAATTTTATCCAATGCATTTTCTAAAGCCTCATTTACAGACTTATTTTTTTCCTCGGTGGCGGTTATATCCAAAGCCGGCAAAACAGCCGCATCCAACTGCGATATTTGAATCCCTAATTCCTTTGCCGCAGAAGACGTAACATCAGATGATGTACTGATAAACTCAATCTGCGAATCCATAGTTTCAATAAGTGCCTTAATACTAACCAATTCCTGCTCGGTTAAATTCATTCCGCCTAACTTCAGACAAATCTTTTTGTATTTAGCTTCAGGCATATCAAGAATTTTGCTCAATTCATAAATAACATCGGATGTTTTTTTAGAATGAGCCAAATCTATAATGAAGCCGTTTTCTACATATCCCTTTTCCATTAATTTCCCTTCCTGAACACATAAAATAATCTGATAACAACAGATTACTTAAAAAAATACGGCTATGCAATAAAATATTTAGAATTGTTGCAACAAATAAGAGAGAATTATGCAAAATCTCTGTTATAAATATTGGTTACACCTTTACCCCAACCTGCATTCATCCCGGCTCTGTCAGTAGGATCATTCGTAGGGCAGTACTTCGCACCAATTTGTGCAATTGAAGTTAACCCTTTATCTAAATAACCTGATTTCAAAAATTTTGCCATAT
Source organism: uncultured bacterium (assembly GCA_902760645.1). GTDB lineage: Bacteria > Cyanobacteriota > Vampirovibrionia > Gastranaerophilales > Gastranaerophilaceae > UBA1221. The sequence continues at coordinate 53,037 of CACWHC010000006.1, read as the reverse complement.
GCATTATGCAATCATCAACACTATCATATCTTCTGAATTCTGAACGCCCCGCATATCTTACTCCGCCGACATTATTTTTAGTTCTTGCCAAATTACTTGTACCGTTAGCACTCTCGTGAATACATATTGATGCAAGTATACCGGCATTAACACCATATTTTGACTGAGCATCAAGGAATACCTGACCCTTTCCGCTGAGCTGACCACCTAATTTTGAATTTAAATCATTTGCAGTCCCGTTATAAGGAGAAGCAAGTGAAACACCTGAACTTACAGACGGTCTTGTCAGTTGGGAAAATCTTGGTGCAGCAGCCTGAGTTTGAAGCTGTTGGGATTGTCCTGACACAGACGGCTGAGCTTGACGTGATTGAGGAGCCTGTTGTTGAGTAGTCTGCTGGCGAGGAGTAACAGGCTGAAACTGAGGCATTGGCATTGCAGACTGAAGCATATCAGTGTACGCACCTGTTGTTATAGCAGGCAATCCGGATGCATCTACAAGACAAGACTCCGGTAACGGAACACCGGGTAAAGAAGGATACGGATATAGTGCAGGATTAGAAGTTAAATCATACAAACTAAGTCCGGTAGGGTCCAAACCTGAATTATTATCATTAGCAAAAATATTACCATCAAATTGGAAAGAACCCGGCAAATAAGCAGAACCAGGATAAGCCGTAGATGGAACTGAACCACCGCCGGATAACAAGTTACCTACCAAATCAGGCGGAATTGATGCCCCCCCTGTATTAGATGAATTTGTTAACAAATTTCCAACCAAATTTGGATTTGAATTTGAATTAGATAAGAGATTACCTACTAAAAACGGATTACTGTTACAACCAAGATTATAATTGTTATTATTATGACCTGAATTGCCAAAGAAATTAGCAATCATATTCATCCCCATTGCTAACTGCATAATTCCGCAGCAATCATACATGCCATAACCATTGTAATAACCGTAACACATTGTAAATTTTCCCTTACCTTATATATATAAAGTAAACTTTAGTAGTAAAATTGCCGATTTTTAGATGATGTAAATAAATCTTAACAAAATTTATATTACGAAATATACAAAATATATTTTTATTGTATTATAAACTTAGGGTAGAGATAATTATGTTTAATGAAACTAAAACACACGAAATAACAGTCGACGTTGTAATACTTACGATAATTAACAGTTCTATACAGGTACTGCTGATTAAGCGTACAAATGAACCGTTTAAAGACAAATGGGCAATCCCTGGCGGATATGTAAGATTAAGCGAAAACCTTGATCAGGCAGCTCTCAGGGTTTTAAAAGAAAGAACAAATGTTGATAACATTTATCTTGAACAGCTTTATACATTTGGTGATCCGCTAAGACACCCAAATTCAAGGGTTATAACTTGTGCCTACTTCGCTCTTGTAAGAGCAGAAGACATAAAAGTAATTTCAACACCGGAATTAGGCTGGCATAAAGTTTCAGACTTGCCGCCGCTAGCGTTCGACCACAAAGAAATTATCCAATACTCAATGAAAAGAACCCGTGAGAGATTAGAAATCTGCCCTGTTGCATACCAATTACTAAATGAAAAATTCACACTAACTGAAATGCAAAAAGCATATGAATTAATCATGGGCAAAAAATTGGATAAACGTAATTTTAGGAAAAAAGCTCTTTCAACTGAAGGGCTGATTGAATTAAACGAATTTACCAAATCATCTTCAAAACGCCCTGCAAGACTGTACACTTTTGAAAGCATAAAACTTAATTCAAAACGTGCACATTTCATTTCAAAGAAAAAGGAGAAAAAAGTATAATGTTAAAATTTGTTTGGACAATACAAGTGATATCGGCATTACTTGTAACCGTATTAGTATTGTTACATTCCCCGAAAGGTGATGGCATTGCAGGTATAGGCGGAGCATCACAATTATTTTCTTCACAAAAAAGTGCTGAAAAGGGATTAAACAAGCTTACCGGAATAATAGCAGCAATATTTATCGTTAGCACATTTTTACTTGGATTTGGTATCGTAAAGTAGTATGAACATACTTGTTACGGGTGCTACAAGAGGAATAGGCAGAGTAATTGCCGAGCAATTAAAATCCTGTGGTAACATATATGCAACAGGCAGAAATGAAGAATTGCTAAAAACACTTGAACCTGACGGATACATTGTTTCGGACTTAAATGATGACATAACGGAACTGAAACAATACATCACTGAAAAAGAAATTGATGTACTTGTAAATAATGCAGGGGAATACATTTACTCAAACATTGAAAAAGCCTCTGCTTCAGACATTTCTAAGATATACAAAGTTAATTTAACAAGTCCTACTGAACTCATATCAGTAGCAGTACCGTATATGAAAAAACAAAAATGGGGCAGAATAATCAATATCGGTTCAATTTCAGGAGTAATGGGAGAAGCAAATGCTTCAGTATACTCGGCATCTAAGGCAGGTCTAATCGGATTAACGAAAGCACTGGCACTTGAACTTGCAGAATATAATATTACTGTGAATACAATAAACCCGGGTTGGGTTGATACAGATTTAGGAAATACATCAATTGAAGAAAGTGAATTTTCAAAAGAAGAAATTATTGAGTGTATACCGCAGCGAAGATTTGTTGAACCAATAGAAATTGCAAATCTTACAAAATACTTAATTTCTGATGACGCAAAAGGAATTACCGGACAAGGTATAAACCTTTGTGCAGGGTTAAGTGTCGGAATATAAGTTGTAACAAATTACAATTTATGATATTCTAAGTGCAAAAGAGAGGTTTATATGAATAAAAAAATTATTTTGACGTTAATCAGTATAATCTTAATATCAGGAATAGCATTTTTATTGTATAAGAGAGCAGATTTGAATAAAGAGATTGAAACATTCAGTGCCAATGTAATAAATGATAATGAAATTATCACTGCAGGTGATAATGGTACGGTATTGTCCCTAAAATACAAGAATTTAGAAAAAGTAAAAGTAGGCGATATAATTGCGGAACTGGATATATCTTCAACACCAAAATCTAATTGCGTAAATGAAAAAGAAGCATCTGACGAATATAAAGATGCAGCAATAATGTATAAAGACGGCGTTATATCAAAAGAAGAATATGATAAATCCTTAAATGAATATAAAGAGGAAACAAAAAATACTGCGAAAAATTGCGGTCCGAAATCTCAAGTTATAAAATCAATTTATGCTAATGCAGACGGAGTAATATCATATTCTGATATAAAAGAAGGTGACAGCGTAAAATTTGATACGGAAATCGGGACCGTAAATCAGGAAAACGCGAACATAAAGGCTTATTTTTCACCTAAATATAAACACAGAATTAAAGAAGGTGACAAAGCCAAAATAACTATTGTCAAATATCCGGAAAAAGTTTTTGAGGGAAAAGTGTCCTCAATTGATAAAATAGACATAAACGGTCAGGGAATTACCCTTAAAGTAACTCAGGATACATCAGATTTACTTATTAAAAACGGGGATGCCGCCATCGTTGTATTACTTAAAAAATAGTTACTAAACAAGACTATTTAACCATTTCTCTGAGCTTTTTGAGTTGGTCGCGTATTTCGGCTGCTCTCTCAAAATCAAGGATTTTTGCCGCTTTATGCATATCTTTTTCAAGTTTATCAATGAGTTTAGGTAAATCTTTTTTATCTACACCCATATCAACCATTTCTTCTGCTACAATATCTTCTAAGTCACGATAACTTGCAACAAGAGAAAGTAAATTGTTTTCAATAGGCTTTTTAATCGTTTTCGGGATAATTCCGTATTTTTTATTGTGTGCAATTTGTATTTCACGTCTGCGTTCGGTTTCATCAATAGCACTTTTCATTGAATCAGTAATCTTATCAGCATACATTATTACCTCTCCGCAAGCATTTCTTGCCGCACGCCCGACAGTCTGAATTAAGCTTGTTTCAGAACGTAAAAAGCCTTCTTTATCAGCATCCATAATGGCAACAAGAGAAACTTCTGGAATATCAAGTCCTTCTCTTAAAAGATTTACTCCGATTAAAACATCAAATTCACCTAATCTCAAATCTCTCAGTATCTCAACACGTTCTAACGATTGAATACCACTGTGCAAATATCTGACTCTAATACCTTCTTGTATAAAGAAATCAGTCAAATCTTCAGCCATACGCTTGGTTAAAGTAGTAATCAAAACCCTCTCATTTTTGTCAGCACGTTTTTTAATCTCAGCTTTTAAATCATTAATCTGAGTAGCAATAGGTCGGACAGAAATTTTAGGATCCACAAGTCCTGTGGGACGAATAATTTGTTCAACAATTTTATTTGATGATTCTTTTTCAAAATCTCCGGGGGTTGCGGAAATGTAAATTTTTTGATGAACTCTGTTAAAAAACTCATCACTTCGTAAAGGACGATTATCCTTTGCACACGGAAGTCTGAAGCCATATTGAATTAATACATCTTTTCTGGCAGCATCACCATGTGACATCCCCTTTAACTGCGGTAACGTTACATGGGATTCATCAACAACGGTCAAAAAATCACCCTGAAAATAATCCAGTAAAGTCGCAGGAGGGGAACCCGGAACCCTGCGTTCAATAATCCTTGAATAATTCTCGATTCCCGAGCAATATCCCATTTCCTTAATCATTTCAATATCATATTTTACACGCTGTTCAAGGCGTTGAGCTTCAATTAATTTGTTTTCATTTCGTAATTCAACCAATCTGTGCTGTAATTCTTCTCTGATTAATGAAATCGTTTCCTCCTGATTTTCATCGTATGATAAATAATGTACCGCAGGATAAATAACGACACTATTTGGCGTTTCCAAAACCTCTCCGGTAACATTATCTATTCTGACAATCTTTTCAATCTCATCTCCAAAGAAATATATTCTTGAAATAATTTTTTCGTATGCAGGCATAATTTCTACAACGTCACCTTTTGCCCTGAAAGTTGAACGCTCCAAAACCAAATCATTCCGCTTATACTGAACAGAAATCAGATGTCTGAGTAAATCATCACGCTCAACAGCATCGCCGATTTTTAATTCAACTGAACCTCTGAAATAATTTTCAGGCAACCCTAAACCGTATATACAGCTAACAGATGCAACAATAATTACATCATTTCGTTCATATAAACTTCTTGTTGTATTATGTCTTAATCTGTCAATTTCCTCATTTATTGAGGCGGATTTTTCAATATATGTATCTGTTCTGGGAATATAAGCCTCTGGCTGATAATAGTCATAATAACTGATAAAATATTCAACAGCATTATCAGGAAATAATTCCTTAAATTCATTATACAATTGTGCAGCAAGAGTCTTATTATGAGCAATAATAAGAGTGGGCTTTTGAACCTGTTGGATTACATTAGCAATTGTAAAAGTTTTGCCCGAACCCGTAATACCAAGTAATGTCTGAGCATCATCACCGTTATTTATACCATCAACAAGCTCTTTTATAGCCTTTGGCTGATCCCCTGCCGGTGAATATTTTGAATTTATTTTAAAAAGTTTATATTCCATAATTACATTTTAGCATAAATTGACGGATAAAAAATAGAAAAATTTATTAAGAAAAGTGTATTTTTTACACGAAAATTTGATTTTAAACTTATTCTGATGTAAACTGCATTAAGAGTGAATGCCGGGTCGGAATTAAAAACCTTACCGGCAGGTAGAAATAAAAATTAAGGAGATTAAAAATGACACCAAGAAATTTTTTATTTACTTCTGAATCAGTAACAGAAGGACACCCCGACAAAGTATGCGATCAGATTTCTGATGCTATTTTGGACGAATTTTTGACGAAATATCCGCAATCAAGAGTTGCAGCAGAAACAACAGTTACAACAGGAATGGCACTCGTATGCGGTGAAATTACATCAGATTGTTATGTAGATATCCCGGCTGTAGTAAGAAATACTATTAAAAATATCGGTTATACAGGTTCTCATGGCGGCGGATTTGATGCCGACACTTGTGCCGTTTTAACAAGTATTGACGAGCAATCATGTGATATTGCAGGAGGTGTAAATAAAGCTTTTGAATCAAGAAACGATAATGCTGATACATCAACAAGTGAAACAGCTAATATTGGTGCAGGTGACCAGGGTATTATGTTCGGTTATGCCTGCAATGAAACCCCTGAATTAATGCCGTTACCTATAAGTTTGGCACATAAATTGTCCTACAGATTAGCTCAGGTCAGAAAACAAGGGATTTTACCTTATTTAAGACCTGACGGAAAATCACAGGTAACAGTCGAATATACAGACGGGAAGCCTTCAAACATAAATACCGTTCTAATTTCAACTCAACACGACCCTGCTATTAACGGTATATCTGATAATTCAAAGGTACAGGAAATAATCAAAAATGACATAAAGAAATACGTTATAGACTGGGTATTTGAAAATGAATCCCCAATCGGACTATCAAAAGATACAAAAATTCTTGTAAATCCGTCAGGCAGATTTGTAGTAGGCGGACCGCAGGGTGATGCAGGTTTAACAGGACGTAAAATCATTGTTGATACATACGGCGGGTATTCACGTCACGGCGGCGGAGCATTCTCGGGTAAGGATCCGACGAAAGTTGACCGCTCTGCAGCATATGCATCAAGATACGTTGCTAAAAATATTGTAGCTGCCGGATTAGCTGATAAATGCGAAATCGAATTGGCATACGCAATCGGTGTTGCAGAACCTGTATCAATTATGGTTGATACGTTTGGAACAGGTAAAATTTCAGATGACGAGATTTCTGCACTTGTTTCTAAAAACTTTGACCTTAGACCTGCAGCAATTATCAGCCAGTTTGACTTGAGAGGATTACCGGCTAAAAACGGAGGTAAATTCTATCAGTTATTAGCGGCATACGGGCATATGGGCAGAACTGACATTAATGTTCCTTGGGAACAAACAGATAAAGCTGAAAGCTTAAAATCACAAGCTTTAAGCGGTTGTTCCTGCATATAATAAAAATCATATATAACAGAAAAGGATTATCAAATTGATAATCCTTTTTTTATTTATTAATCATTTTGTGATAAAATAAACACACGGACTATAACAGAATAAAGGTGAAACTATGGGACAAACAATAGCAGAGAAAATAATATCTGAACACGCTGGACATGACGTAAAAGCAGGTGAGCTTGTTATTGCAAACGTTGATGTCGCAGCAGTACAGGACGGAACAGGACCGTTAACGGTGCAGGAATTTAAAAAACTTGGTGTAAATAAGTTACATAATCCTGAACGCAGCATTCTATTTATTGACCACGCATCACCAAGTCCGAGAAAAGAACTTTCCAATACGCATAAAGTTTTAAGAGAATTTTCCAAAGAATACGGTGCGGTGTTATCAGACATCGGTGCCGGAGTTTGTCATCAGAGATTGGTCGAAACATTTGTAAATCCGGGTGAAATACTTGTCGGAGCAGATTCACATACCTGCACATCAGGTGCATTAGGTGCATTTGCAACAGGCATGGGTTCAACTGATGTCGCAGTTGCGATGGCACTAGGAAAAACATGGCTCAAAGTTCCTGCAACTTTCAAAATTGAGGTAACAGGGAACTTTCAAAAGGGTATATGCTCTAAAGACTTAATGCTGTACTTGATTGGTCTGATAGGAGCAGATGGTGCAACATATAAAGCATTGGAATTTTGCGGCGATACCATTGAAAATATGATTATGTCAGAAAGATTTACGTTAGCAAATATGGCTGTGGAAGCAGGTGCAAAAGCAGGATTATTCGCAACCGATGATAAGACTAAAGCCTTTTTAAAAGAACGAGGCAGAGAAGATAAATTCAAGCTTATTCAGGCCGACGAGGATGCTGTATACGAGCGTGTAATAAAAATATACGCAGAAGATATTCCACATACGGTATCCTGTCCTCATACGGTTGATAATACCAAATCTGTTGAACAATTAAAAGATGTAAAAGTAGATCAGGTATATGTCGGCACTTGTACTAACGGCAGAATTGAGGATTTGAGGACTGTTGCAGAAATTTTAAAAGGTAAAAAAATAAATCCTGATTTAAGAATGCTTATATGTCCTGCATCCAAAGATGTCTACTTAAAAGCACTTGATGAAGGACTGATTAATATCTTTGTAGAAGCAAATGCAACAATATTACCACCCGGCTGCGGACCTTGCGTCGGTGTTCACGCAGGGACTTTAGCTGACGGAGAAGTTTGTCTTGCAACGCAAAACAGAAATTTTCAGGGCAGAATGGGAAATACGGAAGGCAAAATTTATCTTGCTTCCCCATATGTTGCAGCATATACTGCCTTAAACGGTTATATCAGTGCGGAATGAGCATTCAAATGTTCCCCACAATAAAAATAGCCTCAATGTATACGATATAGTTGAATTTATAATTAAAAAATCTGCTTATTATAATAATAAGGAGATTTTTTATGACCGGTCAAAAATTTCAATATAAAAAGATGAAATTTGAAGAACTTATACTACTTGCTCAAAACGACGATATGAAAGCACTTGAAGAACTTATAAAACAGGAGCAGAGAAATGTATTTGCGGCCTTTTCTTATCTGACGCAAAACAAGCAGGATATATCCGATTTAACGCAGGAAGCACTGCTTCGGATAGCAAGAAATATTAAAACATTAAAAAATCCAAAAAACTTTAAAGGCTGGGCGAATCAAATCATAACGCATCTTTACTATGATGAAATCAGGAAAATTTCCAGAAAACCAAACACCATATCAATAGACAGCGAAACTGAAGAATCAAACGAATTTACCATAAAAAATCTTCTGCCGGATAAAAGATGCAAGCCTCAGGAAAAATGTATATCTCTTGAAATTGAAGAAATAATTAAAAATGAAATAAACAACCTGCCCGAACCGTTTAAAATAGTAATTGTTTTAAGAGAGTTACAGGGTATGAGTTACGATGAAATCGCCAACGCAACAAAATCAAGTATTGGAACGGTTAAATCAAGAATTTCCAGAGCCAGACTTAAACTTCAGGAAAACTTAAAAAATTATATTTAAAAGAGGTAACAATGGAAAATCCAAACTGTCAACAAGTCATAAATTTGTTAGAACTTTATATTAACGGGAAACTAAGTCCTATACTTGCTAATGCAATAGAATTTCATCTTAATATATGTCCTAAATGCCGTAAAAAATATTTTGAACTAAAAACTGAAATAAATAATGTTAAAGATAAACCCAAAATACACTCAAACAGGGTAGAACGACAAATTGAACACTACATACAAAATTTGTCAGCATATATAGACAATGAACTTGATGATAAGGACAATATAAAAATCAGAAAATTATCTATAGTAAATACGCAAGCCAGACAAAAACTTGAAGACATATTATATTTCAGGCAAATGTTGCAAAACTCATTTGACAAAACAAAAAATAATCTGAAAAAGGATTACTCTGAAGAAATAATACATAGAATTCTTAATTCAGGTAGAAAAAGAATAAATTCAGAATATGTTTCACTTGTTATATCTACCCTGTTTCTGATATTCTGGTCGATAGAAATACTGTATTTATATAACTAAAAAAGTACCGCTATATAAAGCGGCACTTTTTGAATTAATTTTATTTATATTACTTTTTGTTACCGTAACGTTTATTAAATCTTTCAACTCTACCTTCAGAGTCAAGGATTTTTTGCTGACCTGTATAGAACGGATGGCATTTGTTACAAATTTCAACCGTAATACCATCAGTTACGGAACCTGTTTCAATTTCGTTTCCGCAAACGCACTTGATAACAGTTTTCTTATAATCAGGATGTATTCCGTCTTTCATAATTTTACCTCTTTCTTTCTCAAGATTCCAAACTTGATAATTATACTTCGACCTAAAACATCATACTATGCTAAAAAAATATTATCAAGTAAAATTTTATCTGTTAAAATTCGACTTAATTAAATCCGTAATCCATGGAAAATAAGAATACAACCCCATAAATGCAAATACAGCCAAATATAATACTGTACCGTATATCAGGCATTGCATAATGGAATATCCCATAAGCACGGGCATATTAAATAAATACACAAGCTGTCTTACAAGTCTGTTTATAAACGGTATATAATTTAAAAAATTGACAATATGCCAGAATAAATAATTCACAACGACAAAACATAATGAAAGTAATATTGACTGTGATATATGAAACATCAAAAAGATACTCGGAAAACGTCTTTTTGCAACCCATAAAATTATAAGCCAAAAAAAGCCTACAGCACCTGCTGTCAAATACGTTAATGCCGCTAATATTCTGTCTGAAATACTTGGAAGTGAATTGCTGCTCAATTTCCTACACTCCACTATTATGCTTTTTGTCAACATATTCATCCATAACAAGATTGTAAATGAGCTTATGTTCGTCATTTTCAGGTTCAATATTTATTGCAGCTCTGTATGCAGCAATTGCTTTTTCAATATCACCCTGCAAATAATGACCGTTACCAAGCAATAAATATGTACTTGCATCATTTGGAGCCTGATGAAGTATAGTTTTGTACACTTCTACAGCTTCATCAACCCTGCCCAAATTAGCATACAAATTTGCAAGCAGCTGATATGCATTTACTGTCTTAGGTTCAAGCTCTATGGCTTTTTTATAATATTCGATAGCCCTGTCATACTCGCCAAACTCGGACATAGAAATTGCATAACATATAAATGCTCTGTAATTACTGCCTTCCATTTCAATAGCTTTTTCAAAATAAGAATATGCTTCATTCTTATTCTTCATTAATGTTAATGTATTACCTATACATATTGCAACAGTCTTGTTATCAATATTTAAGTCATACACCCTTTTATACAATTCTAAAGCAGTTTCATAATCAAACAATTTAAAGCATACATTACCCATATCAACAAGTGCAGTAACGTTATTCGGGTCAAGAGATAATGCTTTTTCATAATATGCTTTTGATTCAATAAACTCATCATTATCCTGATATAAAAGTGCAATAGCATTATATATTTCAGGATTTTTTGAATTTAAATCAATAGCTCTGTTGTAGTAAAATAAAGCTTTTGGAAAATTTTTCCATTCCGCAAAAACATTACCGATATTATAGTAAATCAGATAATTCTTCGGATTAACGTCAAGTGCCCTGTTGTAATAAGAAAGTGATTTTCTGAAATCTTTTTCGTAATACCACATTGTACCCATACCGACCAAAGCCTGGACATCTTTTGGATCAATAGCCAATACACTTTCTAAAACCGATATAACTTTATCATAATTTTGTTGCTCCATATAAAGCCTTGACAACAAATGATAATGCTCTAAATTGTTCGGCTCTTTTGCCATCAACATTAGCGTATCGTTAATCTGTTTTTCTAAATCCTGATTTTCCATAATATATTCTCTCTCTTATTAATTTGTATAAATCGTATAATCTTTTGATAATTCTTTCCACTCTGCTTCCGTTAAGCTGAATGCATGATTCCAAAATTTTTCAATTGCATATGTATCTCTCTCATCCCTATGCAAAATATGCACAACAACATCGCCATAATCAAGCAGGTTCCATCTGTTTTTGGCATCATTTTCCATTCTTATAGGCAAACGCCCAAAAGATTTTTTTATACTGTCTTTTACCGATTCCATTAAAGATTTTACCTGAGGTGTCGAATCACCGGTAACAATAACAAAATAATCCGCTAATGATGAAACATGACCGATATTTAAAATTGAAATATCCTTGCCAAGTTTATCATCTAATATACGAGCAATTACACTAGCTAATAATTTTGAATCAACCTCTTTTGCCATTTTTACCTCTTAATTAAGGTTATTATAGCAAATTTTTCAATACTTGGCAACATATTACAACAGATTATACGCTTGCTTTTAAACTGCATTCTTTCATATATTCTTCAAATATTTCAACAGAATCCGCAACCAACTCTATACAAGGACGCTTTTTATAATAAGTTTCTGTCCTTTCGCTTGGTATCGGCGAGTTTGAACTTTCTACACCCTGCAGTAATTCCCTGCATATTATACTGCCGTTTTTTTCTCTGAAACGATTAGCTAATTCCTGCACAATTTTGTACTGATTTGCCTTGTTTTCACTTGTAGGCTCCGGAGATGAAAACGCCAAACCTGCAGCCATAAACATACCGCTCACCGTACCGCAGACCTCACGCATTCTGCCCATACCACCGCCAAATGAACATGCAAGCTTCATTGCAGTATCAAAATCCATACCTAATTCCTCACAGAAAACACCCAATACTGCCTGAGAACAATTATAGCCAGATTTAAAAAGTTCTTTCGCTTTTTCTGATTTTTCACTCATATAATACCTCCAGTAATAAAAAAAGACTTACTTTTGTAAGTCTTTTTAAGATTGCCCTTGGCCAGACTTGAACTGGCACCGAGGTTGAGCCCCGATCGGATTTTAAGTCCGACGCGTCTACCGATTCCGCCACAAGGGCATGTGCCACAAAGGCATGCAATCATTGTTATTTTATTTTCAAATCTATACCTTTTCACAAGAGGAACTCCCATCTGCATGTAAGCTACCCCTCTTGTATATATTATTAAAAAGATAAAGAATTGTCAACGTAATAATTATTTTTCAATTTATGAATTTATGTAACAAAATTAAATTAAAGGGTAAATTATATATTAAATAAATACTTAATATATATATAAAGAGAGGTATAATTATGTCTAAAGCATACTGGAACGGCGTACTAAACAGATTACCCGATTTTTGCAGGAATATGGGTAAAACCGCAATGATGGGAGCAATGATGGCTGAGTACAATTCGCACAGACATCATCATTTTTGCTGCGGACCAAGTATTTGGGGCGGCTTCGGACCCGGAATGGGTGGCGGATATTACTGGAATAACATGGCAGGCATGGGCGGTATGTACCCTATGATGGGAAGTTGCGGCGGATACCAAGGCGGCTATATGAATCAGGGAATGGCTCAAAACCTGAACTATAGCAATAATCAACTAATCAGTCCCGATTATATACAGGCAAGAATGAATTCAATATACAATTCACAAGCAACACAAAACAGCAGCCAAAATCAAGCAACAACACAGCAAAGTCAACAAAATCAGGACACAGGTGTTCAGGATAACAATGAAGGCGAATAACGCCAATAATTAATTAAGCGAAAAAGCTATCAAATAAATTCCATTCAAAATTTTTAGAACGGCTAAATTCCAGCAAATCATCGGGATTTAGCTGTTCCATTCTGTCAAAAGGTGCATTGAAATCCTCTTCTATAGAAAGTGTTAATAACGGCAAGAATGCCTCATAAGCCAATTTCTCAACTTTAGCATCATAATTTATAGCAAGAGTTTTTACACCTGTCTTTATAGCAACAAGAACAGCATGAAATCTCATTGCAATCATGTACTCTAATTTGGATATTCTTACAATAATCTCACTTTGAGAAGTAAATTTAACTATCTCAGTCATCATACGAGGGGCAATAGTTTTTAGCATTTTATCAAACTTTTTACATATATTGTAGTCTAAAGATTCCTGAAAAGCGTACAACTCGATTTTTCTGTCACTATACCTGTTTACAACCTGTTGTGCAAGAGAAAACAAAAATGCATCATCTATGGATTTAAAATCTCTGAGCTGAACACCAACAGTACCTTCTTTTTCATTTAACGGCAAATCTACGGAAAACACAGGATCTGATACCAATTGTGCTTCTATTCCGTTATTTTTTAAATAAAGCTGACTTTTTAAATCTCGTACCGTAACCAAAGCACAACGAGATAACAAGCTGAATACTATTTTTTTAGACATATCACGCTGCAAAGGACCTATCCCCTGTGCAAAAATAACAACAGGTTTTTTACAAACACAAGCAAACCATATTACAAAGCAATAATACAATAAGCTCTTAAAACTGGTTATATCCTGCAAAAGGCTTCCCCCTCCGGATACAAGGACATCACAAGAAGCAATTGAAGCCATTAATAAAAATAAATCAAAATTTTTAACAGCCTTAACACCGTATGTCCTTGATGTTTTTAACGGAGATTTTGATAATACTGTAATATCTGCACCAAACCTGTTTAGTCTGTCAATTAAAACAGATAAAATTGCTTCATCACCGAAATTATCATACCCATAATAACCAGATATTAAAACTTTTTTAGCCAAAATTTATCCTTTCTTCCCAATAATAGAAAAAACTTCTTCGGCATAAGGAACAGATTTAACAGCTCCTATTCCTTTTGCTTGTAAACCTGCAACAACACTAGCCAGTTTTGACGCCTCCACCGGCGAATAACCATGAGTAATTGCATACATAAAAGCACCGTTAAAGGCATCTCCGGAACATGTAGTATCAACTACTTCTTTTGTGTAAAATTCGGTAAATTCAATATGACCGCCATATCCAACATAATATCCTCCTTTTTCACTTGATTTGAGGACAACTGTAGCAACACCAAAATCCATAAGACGTTTTATTATATTTTCTACAGAATCAAGCTCCAATATACTGACAGTATCATGCTTTGTACTCATAAAGAGAATATCAATATTACAAATTACACTGTTAAAATTTTCACGGGCATTCTCCGGAGTATGAATAACAGAAGAATAATTTGGGTCATAAGCTGTGATTACTCCGTTCTTTTTGGCTAATGAATAAGCCTTTTGTACTGCTTCATTTGAAGATAAAGAAATTGATTGAGTAATTCCTGTAGAATAAACAATCTTTGCGGATTTTATATAATCCTCTGATATATCGTCTATTGAAAGCTTCGACTGTGCAACTTTTTTACGGTAATATATCAATTCTTTTTCTTCAACACTCGGACGGGTAATAAAATAAAAACCGTTTGGTTCATCTGAAATTTTAACATAAGAAATATCCAGCCCCTCGGAAGTCCAACAGTCAAGCAAATATTCTTTAAAAGGGTCATTTCCGACTCTTGTAATAAAACCGACTTTAGCTCCTAATCTGGATGCAGCAACAGCAGACACAAGAGAATCTCCACCGTAATATTTATGTAAGCATTCAGCATTCGACAATTTTAAATCACTTGATAATTCAATTAAGCTCTCGCCAATTGTTATAATATCCAGTTTTTGCTCCATACTAACCTTTCAATCTTTTTAGCAAACTTTCTGCACGCTTTGTAATTTCAGAATAAGAATGTCCTTCGTATAAATCCCTTCCAACACCAACAGCATAAGCCCCGGCATTCAAATATGCAGAAACTTCATTAATTTTAACATTGCCCTGAACCAATATATTCAAAAAAGGCATAGGTCTTAATAAATCTTCAACGTACAATACTCCGCCAAGAGCAGTAATCGGGTACAACTTAATCAGAGGAACTCTGGATTTCCACGCATCATAAGCCTCATTAGCAGTAGAAGCACCGGCAATAAGCGGAATATGCTTATCCTTAGAAATTTTAACCAAATTCATTTGATATATTGGTGATGAAATTAATTTAGCACCGGCATCAATTGCAGCATTTGCCTGAAATGAAGTTATGATACCTCCTGCACAAACATTAATTTTATCAGCAACTTGACTTATTGCATCGAAAATCTCAGGAGTTTCGACATTTATCTCAATAATTTTAATTCCTGCATCAGCAAATGCCTTTGTCATATTGATAACCGCATCCGTGTCACGGCTTCTTATAATAGGGAAAATTTTTTCTTCTCCCAGTAATTTTATTAAATCTTTGTTCATAAATTGTCCTTTTACTCAAAATATTATATCATAAATTATCGTGAGGGCTATTTTTAACATGAAAATATTAAAATCAACAGGCTTTTTTATAAAATCTTTTTTGGCAATGGCATTTTTAACCGTTGTTACGATATTTTTGACTGTAGAATTTTTGGAACCGTTTGCTTACAACTACATGACAAAGTATTTTATGACAGAATCAGCAAACGCATCAAATAATACAGTTATTATAATGATTGATGACAAATCAATATCGTATCACCGCTGGCCCTGGCCGAGAGAGTATTACGGGAAAATAATTAATTATCTGAACGAATACTCAAAAACAAAAGTTATAGGGTTTGATGCTATAATTCCCGGACTTGATAAAGATAATCCTAAATCAGATGAAAAATTTTTTAAGGCTGTTTCAGAAACAAAAAACCTTGTCGTAGGGTTTCAGCCTATGCTTGACCTTACAAATGACAAAGAAAAAATTCAAAATTATCTTGATAAATTCTTCAACAAATTTTACACGGTTGAAATCATAAACAATAACCCTATACCATATCCAAAATACAACGCAATGATAGAATACCCTGATAAATACCTGTCTGCGGCGAACAATATGGGTTCAATTGCAGTGCCTACAAATAATTACGGATATGTAACAATGATGAACCAGATAATATCCGTAAACGGTGATTATTACCCATCACTTGCACTGAGAATGTACATGTACGAAAACAATCTCAAAAGTTTACTTTTAACCCCATATGAAATAATTATAGAAGAAACGGGACTTGTAATACCTGTAATACCAAACCGTGACGGGATGCAAAACTACATAAGATATTATGGTAAATACAATAAATCCGAAAAAAATTCTTTTTCAAAATTCTTCAAATACATATTCAGCAGATATGGAAACATGGAATTTGACAATGAAGGAATGTATACTCACCAAAAGTATTCGGCATCTGATATTTTAAGATCTTATGATATGATAAAACAGGGGAAGAAACCAATCGTAGACCCTCATGAATTTGATGGGAAAACTGTATTTATAGGTGCAAATGCAAAAGCACACTCACTCAGTCTGGAGGATGCTATCCCGACTCCGCTTGATGCAAGCCATCCCGGACCAGACATTCAGGCAACTAACTATGATAACATTAGATACAATCAGTTCGTAAGAACAACAAATTTAATTGAGCTTTTGACAATTTGCGCCGGAGCGGTAATCCTCACGCTTATACTAATTACGAAACTGTCATTAACCAAATCGATTACAATATCAATTCTGATTTCAGTAATATACTGCATTATTGCTGCAACCTGTTACACAAAGGGATACGCACTGATACTTGTACCTCCGATAGCTTTACAACTTGTATCATCCATTTTCGGATACTCCTACAAATACATAATTGAGGGAAGAAACAAAGAAAAAATTAAACTTGCCATGGGCAAATACATATCTCAGGATATTATGAAAAATGTTGTAAAAGACATAGACAATATAAAACTGGGCGGCAAACGTGCAACCGTAACAGTATTATTTGCGGACATACGAGGTTTTACAAGCATGAGTGAAAAGATGCTTCCTGAAGAAGTATCAAACATTTTAAACGAATATTTTACCGAAATAGAACCAATAATAACAGAACATAATGGGGTAATAAACAAGTTCATAGGAGATGCTGTTATGGCAATTTTTGGGGAACCTATTCAAGATTTGAACCACCCTGTTAATGCGGTAAAATGTGCTTATGCTATGCTGAAGAAAGTTCAGACACTACAGGAAAAATGGCTGTTTGAAGGGAAACCTAAAATTGAAATAGGTGTAGGAATAAATACAGGGGAAGCATTCGTTGGAAACATTGGCTCAGAAAAGAGATTAGAATACACTGTAATCGGCGACACAGTAAATCTTGCCAGCAGAATAGAGCATTACAACAAAGTATATCATACAAATCTGCTTGTAAGCAGTTCTACATACAAATACATAACTGATATAGCGGACGTAATAAAAATCAGCGAAGTTACAATCAGAGGCAAAGCTAAAAAAATGGATATCTATGAAGTTTTACGCTTAACTGAACCGAAAACCGACAGACCTACACATTAATTATTTTACCGTTAACTATGACCTTTACGAGTTTGTTTTCCAAAGTCCTGATAAATTCAGCGACATAGGACTTATCAGGAGATGTTATGGAAGTAAAATGCTCCAGAAAACGTTTGAAAGGAGGTTCTATAACCATCTGCGTACGCCGAACATACTCTTGTTTTAAGTCTTTATAAGACTCTATGCAGCCGTTTTCGATATATTCTTTATGTTTATGAGATATTTTTTTGCCCAAATTGTCAAAACAAACACTATCAACAATTCTGTCTTTACTGTCATAAACTAATCGTTTTAATCTTATATTATCATTAAAAGATTCAACTATTTTTGAACCGTCTTCGTAACGAGTCATCGTTAAATCACCGAATGACACCGGGCTAATTGCAGAAATCATATGCTATTTACTCCATTATGCTTGCAGAAATTTTACCATTTATATGCCCGGACATTTTAGCATAAACAATAGAATTTAGCAAGTGGTAATCTTTAGAATTTAAAACAACTGTCAAATAGTTATCAGTTACACCTTTCAGATATCCGGAAGCTTTGTCGGGATGCTTCTCAACCAAAACTCTTGCTTTTGTACCGATATTTTTATTTATAAACCGAGAATACTTTTCAGCGGAAATTGCTTTTATAATATTTGCTCTTGTTTCTTTTACGGAATCATCAATCTGATATTCAGACAATGCCCCTGCTGTACCTTTTCTTATTGAATAAGGGAATGTATGTATTTGAGTTAAACCGGATTTTTCCAAATTTGAACGTGTTACTTCAAAATCTTCGTCAGTTTCACCTGCGAAACCAACTATTATATCACTTCCTATAAATGGCAATTTAAAAATTGAATTAATCTTATCAATTAGACATAAGAAATCATCAACAGTATAGTGTCTGTTCATAGACCTTAGGGTTTTATCGCAGGCCGACTGTAAAGACAGGTGGAAATGCGGACAAAATTTGTCTGATTGACTTAAAAATTGAAGCATCTCATCCGAAATTTCGTTAGGGTACAAAGAACCTAACCTGTAACGTACGACTTGAGTTTCCTCCTCAACTTTTTTAAGTAAATCTAACAATGTAAGACCGAATTCATTTCCCCATAAACCAATATGTATACCTGTAAATACTATCTCTTTATATCCTTTATCAACTAAGTTATTAATTTGTTCAATTATAAATTTTGAATCGGCACTCCTGCTGTTACCTCTTGCAAAAGGGATAATGCAATACGAGCATCTGTTATTACACCCATCCTGAATTTTTAAACTGGCTCTTGTTTTTAAAGTATCAGTAATCGGTACATATGTAAATTCTTTCCTATCCATAATATCAGACACGCATATTTTGACATTGCTATCTAATACATTTGCCATAGAAAGTTTTTCATTATTGCCGACAACGAAATCTATAAAATCATATTCAAGCAAATTTTCTTTTTCTACCTGAGCAAAACAACCCGTTAAAACATTTATAATATTTGAATTTTTATGTTTTGAATTTCGCAGCAAGTATAAGGCTTCGTTATCACTCTTATGTGTAACAGAGCAGGAATTAAGAATATAAAAATCTGCATCTTCAAATTTTTGAACTTGAATATAACCGTTTTTCAGCAAATTTTCACAAATCAAAGTACCTTCAAACTGATTTGATTTACAGCCCATTGTATGAATTAAAAACCGTTTCATAAATCAATAATATTTTAAATATAAACAATTGTAAACATTTATAAATAAGGATATGAAAAATAGCAAAAAATTTTACTTTTCTTCTTTACTATAATATAATAAATTTACGAAAGTGTAGGTGTATATATGCAAATATCAGCAATTTCATCAGCAAACAGCTTCGGCAGAGGTTATGGCATTTCAGATGAAGACGCACAAAGAATAGCATTGAGTGCTGCCTTGGAAAAAGCAGACAAAAGAAGAAGCAAAACTAAATTAGCATATGCTTCAATTCCTGTAATTGCAGGTTTAACTGCAGCAGCCTTAACAAGAGGTAAAATGGGAACAGTTATTACTGAGGCAAACGAAAGATTAATTAAAAGGATGCCGCCTGTGTCTGAATTCTTAGGCAGAACTGTAGAGGGTAAGGCTGCTAAAGTTTCTGAAGGATTAAAAAGTGCAGGCAACTGGCTAGGACTTATGGGAACAGCAGTAGTTGGCGGTCTGGGACTCAAAGCAATTGCAGATAAATCTGACGGATACAGAAACTTCAGAGTAAATCATCCGGCGCTAACATTCTTAGGTGATATGGCATTGTTCACCGCTGCAATAATTGCACTCCCTATGGGCGGACGAAAATTATACTCCAAACTTAGCCCTGAATTTAAAGCAGGTGTTGCAAAAAATGTTGGTAACGTAGCAGAACGCATCAATAAATTAGAAACTCCAAAATTTGTTAAAAACGGAATTGATGCTGTTGCAAAATACATACCTGAAAGTATTAAAGGGATACCAAATTTAATTGCTGAGCATACCCCTGCAGCAATCAAAGATTTTGGCAAAGGCATATTAAGATATGCACCTGAAATCACTTTATTTACAACGTTCTTTTCATCATTATCCGAACCTTCAAGAATTAAATCGGATTTTGCGAAAGAATATAACAACATTAAAAATGCATAAGAATTAGAATTAAGAATAGTTAAAGAAAAAGACCGCTGAAAACGGTCTTTTTTTGTTAAAAAATCGGAATGACAGGATTTTACAAAGCCAAAGCGAAACAAAATCTTTGATTTTGATTGAGCCTGTATCCGTAGCACGAAGTGCGTAGGTGAACCGTAGGTTCAACCTGGAAAACGATTTTTTCACAAGAAAAAATCGGAATGACAGGATTTTACAAAGCGAAACAAAATCTTTGATTTTGATTGAGCCTGTATCCGTAGCACAAAGTGCGTAGGTGAACCGTAGGTTCAACCTGGAAAACGATTTTTTCACAAGAAAAAATCGGAATGACAGGATTTGAACCTGCGACCCCCGCGACCCGAACACGGTGCGCTACCAAGCTGCGCTACATTCCGATAATAAATATATTTTAACACAAAACTTTCGTTTTGTGCGGTGCGCTACCCCTCTCACAAAAATGATACTTAATCATTTTTGCTCGGCAGAGTGCTACATTCCGATAATAAATATATTTTAACACAAAACCTTCGTTTTGTGTGGTGCGCTACCCCTCTCACAAAAATGATACTTAATCATTTTTGCTCGGCAGAGTGCTACATTCCGATAATAAATATATTTTAACACAAAACTTTCGTTTTGTGTGGTGCGCTACCCCTCTCACAAAAATGATACTTAATCATTTTTGCTCGGCAGAGTGCTACATTCCGATAATTATTATTTTACACAAAACATAAATGTTAATCAACTAAATTGGGAATTTCATCCAAAATTTTAATTATATTATCATAATTATCCTCAACAACAAGAACTGAACGGATTTTTGCTGCATTTTTAAATTCTGAGATATAAAATGAGTAAAATTTTCTCATAAATTTCATACCAACCTGCTCTCCTCTTAAAGCAATTTCTCCATTAAGATGAGTCTTTAACATGGACATTTTATCCGCTAAAGAGGGCGGATTTAGGATTTCACCTGTTTTAAAATAATGAGCAATTCTTGAGATTAGAGTAGGATCACCCATTGAGGCACGACCCACCGCAACACCGTCTGCCCCGGATAATTCAATACATCTTATAGCATCCTCAACAGAACAAATATCACCGTTAGCAAAAACAGGAATATCAACATTCTCTTTTAATAAACGTATTTTCTCCCAATCTGCATGACCTGAGTACATTTGAGAACGTGTTCTGCCATGTATTGTTATAAATTCAGCACCTGCTTCCTGCATTTTTTGCCCGAATTCAACATAATTCATCTCATCAGCCGTATAACCTAACCGGAATTTTACACTTACCGGCTTATCAGTTCCATCCTTTACAGCCCTTACCAAATCAGAAGCAAGATTTGGCGTCCGCATCAGAGAACATCCGTCCTGCCCTTTTACAACCTTATTTACAGGACAGCCCATATTTATATCAATCATATCAGCTTTATCAGACAAAAATTCGGCAGCTGCACGCATCAAATGAGGTTTATGACCCGAAATCTGGAAATTTATCGGATGCTGAACTTCATCTAATTTTGTTATTACGGATTCTTTTACCTGTGCTAAAAATTCAGAACTAATCATTTCAGTAGTCAATAAACAGTCAGGCGAATAAGTTCTGACTAATTTTCTTAATACATAATCTGTGATGCCAGCCATAGGGGCAAGGGAAACTTTGCTCTTTATAAGATTTTCAACACGCCCGTTATTTTTTGTCGGCAACAGGTTTTGTTGATTGTTCAACATAAGTCTTTAATTCCTTTGCTCTGTCCGTTGCATACGTTTTATATTCATCATCAGGGACATCCGACTCGGAATATTTCATATAATATTCATATGCCTCTTTATATTTTTCCTGTGCATCATAATCAACAGCAAGATTATAATTGATTATTTTTAAGTCATCAGGCTTTACGGCAATTGCATTTTTGTAATCAGCTATTGCCTCACTATATTTTTCCATTGCATCATAAACCATACCTCTATAGTATAAAGCATATGCATTTTTATCCTCAGCTGAAATAACCTGATTTAACAACGGCAAACTCTGCTCATAATTTTGGGAATCAAACAAAGCTATTGCCTGTTCTAACAATTGAGAAATTCCTTGTTTTTTAATTTCTGCAAGCAGGTTTTGAGCATCTTTATTATTTTTATTCAGCAATAAAGATTTTTGAGCGTATGCTTCAGCACTGTCCCAATCTTCTTTGTCAGCATACAAAGCAGCAATATAATAGGCGATTTCAGAGTCACCCGGTTTTAGTTCAAAAGCTTTTTTATAGTAAATTATTGCATTTACATTGTCATCAAGATTTTGATATGCTGAGGCGATTGCCAACATAGTATCAGAAGTCGGCGGAACAACCTTTAAGTACGCTTCAATAGCCTTTTCATAGTCTTTATTATTGAAAGCTGCCGCAGCCTCATCTAATTGCTCGCTTAAAATTGTATCATTAATATCAGTAATAGTTTTTGCAATCAATTGATTGTCAGGGAATTTAGTTTTTGCTTCATTTAAAACATTCAACGCATCTTTATAATTTTTTTGCTGGCTCTCTGTTATTGCCAAATTCAAATATATCTCACCTGTTTTGTCCTTTGGCAACAAATAATTATAAAGAGTTTTTGCATCTTCAAGTTTACCTGCTTTATGCAAGTCTAAAGCATAAGCATACAACATTTCCGTAGTATCAATACCTGATGCATTCTTATTAAGATACTCAATAAATGCAGCAGGGGACATAGTATTTTTTGCGGAATTGTACAGTTCATTCTGAACAAGGGTATTCCCCGGATCCAAAGCCAAAACTTTTTTATAAATATCCTGTGCAGCCCTGTCTTCCCCTAATGCAGCTTTACATTGCGCTTTATAAATATTTGCATTAATATTATTAGGTTCAAGTATCAATACAGAATCATACGCTATAATAGCAGTCTTATAATCGCCTTTTTGCTGGTACAAAGTTCCAACATTTATTCGTGTATTGATATTAGACGGACTTAATTGTTCAGCCTTTTTATAGTGCTCAAGAGCCTCATCATACTTATTTTGCTTCTGCAAAATTGCACCTAAATTTGCATTTAAGTCAGCATCAGACGGACTGTCCTCCAATTTTTTTTTGTAAATACGCTCCAACGCATACAAAACATCATTATTATCAACACTTTTTGAAAGAATATAATTATATTCCTGAACCGCAGCTTCCTCTGAGCCAAGTTTATCCAGCAACTTTGCATAAGCCAAACGTAACGGTACATCAGCAGGATCAATTGCTAATGCCTTACGGTAGTACTCTGCTGCTTTTGGCTCATTGCCTAAAATTTTCATTATGTCCCCAATTTGACTGTACGAACTCTTTATTTGTGACGCTTCCCCAAGTGACTGACTAAATTCGTACGCCGCTGCTGAAAAATTCCCTTCTGCTCGCAATTCTTTTGCTTTATTAAATCTTGAAACAGGAGATTTATCAAATTTAAGGACATTTAAACAAATATTCAGATTTTGGGTTACAGGTCCAATAGCAGAAGAAACCTGTGCATTCTCACCCGTTGGAAACATTTGCATATAAAATAGTGCACTTCTGTAGTCATTTGCAGCTTTTTCCCAATCCTTTTCGGTATTTGCGAAATGCTGACCCCTTGACATATATGCGTTAATAATCTGTATTCTTGCAGAATTATCTTTATAATTTATTCTTAAAGCATTTTTAAATTCAGTAATAGCCCCTGAATACTGATAATTAGAAAGGTACTCCGTACCCAAATCAAAGTGCTCCTTAAAATCAGCAAAGACAGGATTTGATATAACTAACAAACTAAGTAAAAGTACCAATTTTCTATTCATTGACTAGCCCTCACAGACAATATACTAATACAAGAATAAAAATTTGTATATATTCAACTATCTAAAATAAACGGATATTTAATATTTTTTAATTATTACAAAAAATCCCCGAATTATCGGGGATTTTTTAACATATAGATTTTGAACTATTCAAAATCACTCTTGGATATAAATACAGCAAATTCATCAAACATTTGCTGTAATGGTAATGTAATCGCTGAAACTTCCGACAAACACATTTCGGAAGATATCATATCCAGCGTTTCCTCCGAACGAGAATTGTGGGTAAATGTCTCCATAAATTCATACTCCTATAATATTTATCCGCTTTACATGTTTATATATCGGCATAAATTATAAAAACTTTAGTAATTTTACGACTAATAGATATACTATATATATATAATAAATAGCTGATAGGATTTCAGCCACTTCACATATTGTTACATAAAAAAATATTACTATATAGCCAAAATCACATACTTGTGGTAGGATTAGCATGTAACAAGTTAAAACATAGGAGATACGACAATAGCAAACGATACCAGAGTAAAGGACAAAGACAAAGTCCTTATGAACGAGAAAATCAGAGTAAAAGAAGTCAGATTAATAGGAAAAGACGGAGAAAATATAGGCATAGTAGAAACCCAAAAAGCCTTACAAATGGCATATGATGAGGATTTAGACCTTGTTGTCATCAGTCCGAATCAGGCACCTCCTGTAGCAAAAATTTTAAATTACGGAAAATATAAATACGAATTAGAAAAGAAAGCTAAAGAAGCTAAAAAGAAACAACATACCGTAGATGTAAAAGAAATCAAAATAAGGTATAAAATCGATACACACGACTATCTCGTAAGAATAAAAAGCATCCAGAAGTTCATCGCTCAGGGTAATAAAGTTAAGGTCGTAGTAATGCTGAGAGGTCGTGAAATGCAGCATTCGAGCTTAGCTTTTGAACTTGCAGACAGGTTTATTGAAGATTTAAAAAATGAACCGATAGTTTTAGAAAAGAAACCAATGCTAGAGGGACGTAATGTAACAATGTATTTTGCACCACAAGGTGCAAACTAAGTAAAGTAACCGTCAAAAATCGGCGGTTATTTGTATAAATCACGGATTATAGCAATATGATAAAAAGTATTATAAATCCAAATGCACTGTTTTCATTTAGAGTGGCTCATGGTTCAGTCGCCAAACGGACAGAACTGACAGAGCAGCTTGTAGAAAAAATTTATAACGGGATAAAAGATTATAACAAAGAATCAAAACTTGAATACATTACAAAAGACAAATTTGAAAGCATAATTCATTCAAAATTACCTGAAAATAAAAATATAATCGTGCGTAAAATGAATAAAAAAGACGGGGAAATGTATGAAGGCTTTTCCGGTTACGATTTTGACAAACATGACAATGTTAACGGACACATTATAGAGCTAAATTTCAAACATAAACATTTTCCGTTGCATGACACGTTTATTTTTGTACATGAAATGATACATATACTGGATAAAATGCTTAATCCGAAAATTATAACAAGAATGGTAAATTTGAATAACAGACTTTATAATTTTCCAAAAAATGGCTCTCTGACAGATAAATATAACAATGTTTATAATTCACTGTATGGTGATACATACGAAAAATTTTCGACAGAAGCAGAAAAAAATGAGATTTTAGCAAAACACAAAGAAAAAATAAAAAGACTTATTGCCAAACAACCCATTAAAGAGAAAATTGATATATTACAAAACATGAGATATCAGCTATGGCTTGAACTGCACGCATTCACCATTGAAAATAAATATATTGAAATAATGGGTAAAACCAAAAACGTAGACACTAGCGAATTAATAACCAAAGTAGAATTATACATGTTTGAAGAAAAAATTAAGATGATAAAAGAAATAGCATTCAAATTAATCAAAAAAGAGAGAATAAAACATAAAAACAGTCTGAACATCAATTCATCTGTGCATTAGCACCTGAGATAACTTCCACAATTTCGTTCGTAATTGCAGCCTGACGTAATTTGTTATATTCCACAGATAAAGTTCCAATCACTTTTTCAGCACTATTTGTAGCAGCTGACATAGCAGTCATTCTTGATGCCAATTCACTCGCCTGTGCCTCAAGCAAAGACTGATATATTATATTTGTAATATACATAGGTACAATTTTCTGCAAAATATGATGCTTATCAGGTTCAAACTCCATCAATGGGTCAATTACACCGTCATATAACTTGTCACGGTCTTCCGATAAGGTTTTCAGGGGAAGTACATTCCATTCTTCAACATAATAACTCATCATATTTTTAAAACGTGTAGTCATTACTTCAATTTTATCAATTTTACCGCCTACAAAATATTCTGCCAAATCCTCCGTTACGAGTTTTGCTGACTCAGGATCAGGATTATTTGCAATAGCAATATAAGATTTAGCAATCTCACAGTTATAATCAGCCACTCTCCGTTTTAAGGCGGTAAGCCCTTTTTGTCCGATTATAAACAAATAAGTTTTAATACCATTATCGGAATATTCTTTAATCTTAGTCAAAGTTCGTCTTACAACATTTGCATTGTATGCACCTGCCAATCCCTTGTTAGAAGTATTTACAAGCAAACCGACAGCATCAATTTCTCTGACTTTTAGTAATTCAGGATAATTATCAACAGGACTTTTAATTTTCAAAGAGTAAGAATCAAAATCAGAAACATACGCAAGCATTTTTTTAAATACGGCATTAAGATTTTCCGTAAACGGGCGAGAAGCCTTAACCGTCATTTCAGCTTTTTTAACTTTTGCAGAAGCAACCATCTTCATCGCACGAGTAATTTTCTTAGTACTCTCTACACTCTTTATTCTGTTTTTTATATCCTTTAAATTCGCCATATAATATTTTACCTGTTATATTTTAAAAAGTCTTTTTAAAAGTACTGATTGCATCATTCAACGATTTTTTATCATCATCTGACAAAGAACCGCCATCATCTAACTTTTTCATAAGTTCTTTCAGATTACCGTTCAGATAATTACACAAGTCATTTTTAAATCTTTGAACATCAGTATTATCTACATCATCCAAATAACCTTCGTTTGCAGCATATAAAACTGCAATTTGTGCGGAAACACTCAACGGATGATACTGAGGCTGCTTTAATACTTCAGTAAGCTTTTCACCTCTCAATAATTGATTTTTGGTAGTCTGATCCAAATCGGAAGCAAACTGAGCAAACGCTTCTAATTCTCTATACTGTGCCAAATCAAGCCTCAATTTACCGGCAACCTGCTTAATACCCTTAGTCTGAGCATTACCGCCAACACGAGATACAGAAATACCTGCGTTTATAGCAGGTCTAACCCCTGCGTTAAAATAATTTGCCTCCAGAAAAATTTGACCATCCGTAATAGAAATTACATTAGTAGGGATATATGCGGAAACATCACCTGCCTGAGTTTCAATAATAGGCAATGCAGTAA
Source organism: uncultured bacterium (assembly GCA_902760645.1). GTDB lineage: Bacteria > Cyanobacteriota > Vampirovibrionia > Gastranaerophilales > Gastranaerophilaceae > UBA1221. Next base: position 25,231 of record CACWHC010000006.1, on the reverse strand, counting down.
TACTACCACCACCAAGAGAGTCATTCAACTTAACAGCTCTCTCCAAAAGTCTTGAATGTAAATAGAATACATCCCCGGGATAAGCTTCACGTCCGGGCGGTCTTTTCAGAAGCAAACTCATTGCACGATAAGCCTGTGCATGCTTACTCAAATCATCATATACTATAAGAACATCTTTACCCTGTTCCATAAATTCTTCTGCAATAGTAACACCGGCAAACGGAGCAATATATTGCAGAGGAGCAGCCTCATCAGCAGTAGATGAAACAATAACCGAATAGTCCATAGCACCATGTTCTTCCAACGTTTTCGCAATTTGTGCAACAGTAGAAGCCTTTTGCCCGATTGCTACATAAATACAAATAACGTTCTGACCCTTTTGATTAATAATAGCATCAAGGGCAATCGCTGTTTTACCGGTTTGACGGTCACCTATAATTAGTTCTCTTTGTCCTCTGCCAATAGGTGTAAGAGCATCTATAGCAGTCAAACCTGTCTGAAGAGGCTGACAAACAGACTTCCTAGTAACAATACCCGGAGCGACTCTTTCAATAGGTCTTGTCTTAGAATATTCATAATCTCCTTTACCGTCAATCGGCTTACCTGTCGGATCAATAATTCTGCCAATCACACCATCTCCAACGGGAACAGACGCAATTTTACCGGTAGTTCTAACCGTCATACCCTCTTTTATTTGAGAATAAGCACCAAGAACAACAACACCAACATTATCCTCATCAAGATTCATGGTAATACCCAGGGTATCTTTGCCATCATCAAATACAACAAGCTCACTTGCCATCGCATTTCTCAAACCGTAAATACGAGCTATACCGTCACCAATTTCGATTACGCTGCCGGTATTTGAAACCTCTGTTTTTATCTCAAAATCAGAAATTTTACTTCTTATAATTGAACTTATTTCATCAGGTTTTATAGCTGCCATTTTTACCTCTCTTATTTATTACTTAACAACAAGCTTTTATTTAATTTATCAATACGATGCCTTACACTCATATCAATAACATTATCATAAATTTTTATAATAATTCCTGCAATTATACTTTCATCAACACACCAATCAGGCAATACAGTCTTTTTCAATTTTTCTGAAAGCTTTGATACAATTCTCAATTTCTGCTCAGGATTAAGTTCAACGGCAGAAACAACCGTAACAGGCTGAATATTATTTACTTCATTCATTTTAATAATAAACTGAGAATAAATTTGAGGGAACTCACCGATACGATTTTTTTCTACTAATATTTGCAAATAATTTAATAAAGACTGAGAAACTCTATCTTTGAAAACTGATATAATAATATCTTTTTTAACTTCAAGGTTAATTGACGGATTTATCATTACAGCAGATAAATCCTCGGAATTTACGAGGGCCTCTTTTATAACACTCATATCTTTTGCAACATCATCGAATGATAAATTGTTATCCCTTATCATATCTACAATTGCATCTGCATAATTTTTAGCAGCGGATGATATTTTTTTCTCATTATTAATACTCATAACTAAAATACCACCTTTTCCAATTCATTTATCCCCTCATCAATATATCTGTTGTGTAAATTCGGATTTTCTTTTAATCGGCGAGTAATATAATCCGTAGCAATACTTACAGAAGCCCTGACAGTATCATCACTCAATTTGGTATATAGTGTTTTACTTTCCGAATCTATAACTTTATCAACATTGGACGAAATCTGTTTTACACGTCTGTTTGCTGCCTCCTGAATAGATTTTGCAACATTATCAGCCTGCATTTTTGCAAGCGATAATTTATTATCTACCTCAGAATCAAGATTTTTGACTTTATCCATAGCATCAGATAAGGATAACTCGGCATCAGCCTTTGCCTTTTTTGATGATTCAATTTTAGCAATAATACTATCTTTTAAAGCAGACAACATCTCAGATACTTTAAGTTTAGACATAACAACAGCAATAATTGCGACAAGCACAACGAAATTAAAAGCGTTAGATGCTACTATTAAATTCCAAAGATTACCCAATTCACTCATTATTATCCCCTGACTTATGCATATAAGAGTTTTCTTCAATACCAAGAACCTTTGCCTCGACCGCTTTTGCTAAACTTTCAATTTGTGAATTTAAAACAGTTTGAGCATCAGAATACTCTTGCTTGAGTTCTTGTTTTTTATCAGCGATTTCTGAAGAAGATTTTTCAACAGCATCTTTGATAACGTTCTTGCTTTCAAGATTGAATTCCTGAATTTTTTCTGCAATAGTTTTTCTTGCCGAAGCTTCAGCTGATGAGAGTTTTTCATCACGCTCTTTTAACAAACCGTCAGCCTTACTGTTCATTTTTTGTGCATCATCATAATTTGATGCCATCAACTTTTCACGTTCTTCAATAACTTTCGTAATCGGTGCATAAAAAAGCTTGTTCATCAAAAAGACAAACACAATAAAACTAAACATCGATACAAGAAAAGTTGCATTAAATTCCATAATCGCCTCTAAACTACTTTGCTAACAATTGGAAGGCAATTACAAAAGCATACAATGCACAAGCTTCAGCCAGAGCTGCACCAACAAGGAAGAAGCCCACAGCCTTACCTGCTATTTCCGGTTGACGGGAAATAGCATCCATTAAACCCTTTGTAGCAATACCAATACCCAAACCTGCACCGGTGGCACCAAAACCGATTGCAATACCTGCTCCTAATTGTGCTAAATTTTCCATAATTCTCTCCTTTATTTTTAATTAAATTTTCTAATGTTCCTCACCTGTTGCACCGCCTATATATGCCATAGTTAACATCATAAATACCGTAGCCTGAATAAATGCGACAAGAATTTCGAATAGCATTACAGGTAACGGTGCAAAATATGCATATGCTGCAAGAGCTATAGACACAAGGACTTCTCCTGCAAATATATTGGCAAAAAGACGGATTGCCAAACTCAATGGTCTTGTTATCATTTCCAATAAATCAACAAACATCATTATTATACTTACAAAAGAAAAATCCTTTAACAAAAATTTATGTTTCTTTTTTATAATACCCGCCGTAACATAATATATCAGAACAATAACAGCCATTGCCGCTGTCATATTTATATCATTTGTCGGAGAAGCCAATTCCCCTTCTTTTAAATGAATAATTCTCAACGGGAGCTGACCCATAAGATTTGCGAACAAAATAAACAAAAATAATGATGCAACCAAAGGAACATGCTTCCTGTTATCGGCAGGCATCATTGAATCCATAAGTCCCCAAAAGAAGTTCATCAAACCCTCACATGCAGCCTGTAACTTATTTGGAATTATTGAAAGTTTACGGGTAGCAATAAAGGCAAATATGAGCAATGAAATCATTGCAAACCACATTGTAAATACAGTATCTAAATTTACCGAAATTTTATGTCCAAATATATGAAAAACATATATCCAATGTTCCATAACTCATCTCCCTCAGATAAATAATAACATATACTCAGATGAGTTGCAAGAAAGTTAACAGAAATTATCAATATTTATTTAAATTATACAAGGTTACTATAAATTTATGCAGACCCGGATTAATAATATTTGGAACGCAATCTGAAACAAAAATATTGGTGAATTTTATTGAGTGCAAATATATAATATCAGAAATTGTAGCTGCATCACATATTGAAAAATAAAAAGTATACGCACTCTTATCAATATTTAAATATTCAAACATCATATCCAAAACGTCATTTATCATTCTGTTACTATAAGCAAAATTTAAAGAATAAATATTTTTTAAATCCTTGATATCAAACGAATTAAAATTGATTATAAAATCAGAATCATTAAACTCTTTTGAAAAATTTAAAATTGAATTTACAGGATTCTTAAACGGATATATTACGACAATACGTTTTATAACACCTGACTTCAATTTGTCGGAAATTTCCGCAAGGATATCAAAAAATTCATTTTTATCAAAACCAATAATCTGCTTCTGGCGTTTTTGTCCTTTTGCAAACCCTTTTGACTCAACAGCAGAAATTGCTACAGGCGAGAAATCGTTTGCTGATACCATACTGACACCTTTTGGAATAACATCAGCTGTAGTAAACAATCTGCCCCTGTAAAGATATTCCAAATTCGTAGAAAAATATTTAGTTAAAAGTATTGCACCGGGGAAAGTAGAAAAATCAAGCAAACAGTTATCCGAACAATTTCCGAAATGGCCTTTCAGGTTTTTAAATTTTTTAAAAGAATCATAAACATGTGCCGTTAACAAATCATCGTGTGTATAAACATCAATATCATAATTTTGGACATACTCCAATAATTTGTACAAATCTAAATAAGAATTACCGGATACAAGAACAGCTTTCCCCTTTGATGATGAAAAATCAACTTCAGTTTTTGAAACAGAACCGAAATTTACACTCAAAAATTCACTTAAAACTTTTAATACAAAATGATTTGTATCAACAAGTTTTAAAATCAAAGAATAATATCTTTTAATTGGGGTACTAAATTTGTTTTGCAAATTAAGAGTATCCAAAACAGAATTTATACAATGCTGCGGCAAATCCGTATATTCACTTAGTAAAACAAGATTAAATGATAAATTTTTTAAAATTATATTAACCAAATCAACAGCATATTTTTTCTCGCAACCCGAAGCGGAATTTTCACCGTTAAAAAGCTTTTCCCCGACAGCGGTTATATCACTTATACTCATATCAGGCGTAAGCTTTATTTTAAATTTTAACTCAGCAGGTTTTATATTTTTTGCCCTGCATAATTCTGAATAAACAGTCCTTATTTTAACTAATAAGTTATAAGAAGTAGAAATAATACTCAGCAAGTTTTCGTTACTTAAAGCGGAACCTGAAAATATTGAGGTTAAAGAACACAATAATGAACGTTCATAAGAATATGTATCATATTCGAACGACTTTAACTTCAATATGTAGAATGAAGACTGTTTTAAAATTAACAGAATAACTTCTTTAAGAGCAACCACACCGGGATGAGCGCTACAAACTCCCTTTGTAACACACTCATTATATTCGGTATTATCTTGATAAAAATTAAACACAACAAAGCCTATCTATTACGCATATTTACTTTCAACATACGAAATAATACTGTCTGAATCATACATGGCATGTCCCGATGACGTATCAATTAAAAACGGCACCTGCGGAATATGCCCTACACGCATGAGAGTATCATAGTTTTCAGATATATGAATATCTTTTAAATTAAAATCAATACCTTTGGAATTAAAATAATTCAATACCTTCATGCAATAAGGACATGTTTCTGAATAGTATAAATCTAACATATATTTAAATCTCCTTTACAGAAATATTATCATTCGTCAAATATAAATTGTCATTGCACATCAGAGCTACTCCAAAAATGTAATTATACGCATTCTTGTAAATAAAAAACTTTTATATTAAAATTTCAGCTATGAAGACTATACTATTTGTATTCGGGACAAGACCGGAAGTAATAAAACTTGCCCCGGTTATTTTGGAACTAAAAAATCATACTGATAAATATAACGTAATTATATGTAATACGGAACAGCAAAAAGAGCTTTCTAACCAAACTCTTTCGTATTTTAATTTAAAAGCGGATATTAATCTTGACTGTATGCGGCCGAATCAATCATTAGCTGAAGTTCAGACAAGAATATTGTCTTCCCTGGACAAAGTTTTTAGGGAAAAAACACCTGATGCTACAATTGTACAAGGTGATACAATGACGGTATTATGCGGCGCATTAACAAGCTTTTATAATAAAGTTCCGGTTTTTCATGTAGAAGCCGGACTACGCTCTTACGACATATATGAACCGTTTCCTGAAGAAGTTATGCGTCAAATGACATCTCGTGTTGCCGATTTAAACTTTGCACCGACACAAAAGAATAAGAATGCTTTGCTGAAAGAAAATATAGACGAAGAAAAGATTTGTGTAGTAGGGAATACCGTAATAGACGCACTTTTCTGTCTGTCTGAAGAAACTCTTAATAACGCAAGAAAGTTTTATGAGGAGCAGAATATCACAATAAACGATAAACTTGTACTAATTACGGCACACAGGAGAGAAAATCACGGGGAAAGAATTGACAGGATAATTGAGGCAATTTCATATCTTGCGGATAAATACAGGGACCACACATTTGTAATTCCTGTACACCCTAATCCGAATGTAAAAACAAAAATTCATGACAGGTTAAGCAAGTATGATAACATTAATCTTTTAACACCGCTTGATTATCCAAATCTTGTTTATTTAATGAAAAACGCAAAATTAATTTTGACGGATTCCGGAGGAATACAAGAGGAAGCTCCGTCATTCGGATGTCCAACACTTGTTATGCGGTATGAAACCGAACGTCAAGAGGGAATTGATGCAGGAGTATCTGTTCTTGTGGGTGCTGATTATGAAAAAATAGTTTCGATAAGTTCTCAGATATTATCCGACACAAAAGAAAATACACGGCTTAAAGCACAAAACCCTTATGGAGATGGAACATCAGCAAAGAAGATTGTATCAGAAATTGATAAATATTTCTTACAATAATTTTTTTACTTTACAAATACCTGCATAGAAATAATGCCCAGTAAAAAATTTTTTCTTTTTAAAAGTTTAAATCCGCACTTTTCAAATTCTTCAATTAGCTGTGTTGGCTCAGGAAATTCAGATTTTGAATTTAATAAATATTCATATGCAGATACACTTTTTGAAAAATTTTTAATTAAGAACCGCACAATTACATCAAAAATGTGAGAAAATATATTATGCTTTCCAAAATCAAGATGAATAACCCGACCTTGTGATTTCAAAACTCTGTACATCTCATTTATTGCACAACTTCTGTCAAAAACATTTCTTAGTCCAAATGATATGGTAATAGCATCAGCTAAACAACTACCAACAGGTAACCGGGTAATATCCGCCTTTTGAAACTTTATGTCAGGATACTTATTTCGTGCTATTTCAAGCATTTCATCAGAAAAATCATATCCGGAAATATCAATATCAGAATAAATTTTTGACAATAAACCCGCAATATCTCCTGTTCCGCAGCATAAATCAAAAACCACATCCCCGTTTTTGATACCCGATTCTTTAACGGCAAAACATTTTATAAGATTATGTAATCCAAAAGAAATAATATTGTTGTTTCTGTCATAATCCTTTGCCAACTCATTAAACATATACTCAATTTTATCCGGACTTTTATCAATCGTCATAAAATTTAACCTTATTGATTTATCTAGATAATAACATATAATAAAACATATGAGAATACTGTTTTTACCAATAGATAACAGACCGGTATGCTATCAACTTCCAAAAATGATTGCTGAAATTCATAACGGAATTCAACTCGTTATCCCTCCTAAAGAATATTTAGGCGATTTAACCAAATCAGCAGATAAAGAAAAGTTATTGAATTGGTTCAGCGAAAATTTAACTAATGATACAAATGCCGTGATAATATCACTTGACACAATTGCGTACGGAGGACTCATTCCGTCCAGACGTTCGACTGATTCATATGATACAATTAAAAAAGGATTAGATAAATTAAAATCAATACTGGAAAATTCAAATGCAAAAGTTTACGCATTTTCTTCAATCATGCGAATTTCCAACAATAACATAAATATTGAAGAAAAAGAATATTGGAATCTGTATGGAGAAAAAATCTTTAAATATTCATTTGAAAAAGATAAATTTGGCACAAGTAAAACCGATGTACCGCAGGATGTACTTAATGACTATCTTGAAACAAGGGATAGAAATTTTAAAATTAATAAATTATATTTAGAATGGCAAAAAGAAGGATTGTTTGAAAAATTAATATTTTCAAAAGACGATTGCACAGAATACGGATTAAATGTCGGCGAAGCAAGACAACTCGAAAAAATGGGAGGATTTACAAAAACCGGAGCAGATGAAATACCTCTTACACTACTTGCTTCAGCAGTAAATGAACCCTTAAAAGCAGTAATAATTTTTAACGAACCCAACTCAAGAAATTTAATATCAAATTACGAAGATATTTCAATAGAAAATTCAGTCAAAGGACAACTGGAGCTTGCGGGATGTAAAATAACTACAACCGAAGATGCAGACATAGTTTTATATGTAAATAATTTTGAAGGGCACCAAGGTGAAATTGTAATGAACCGTAAAACAAGATTATACAGCGGTACCTGGGAAGAGCCGAATAAACCATATATTATTGCTGATGTAAGAAACGCAAACGGTTCAGATAACAACCTTATTGAGCAAATTTTAAAAACAGGAATATCCGATTTGTTTTACGGATATTCAGGCTGGAATACATCCGCTAATACACTTGGCAGCCTTATATGTGCGATGAAGTTTTTATATGCTGCTAAAAAATCAAATCAATATAATAAAATTGCTTTTAAACATTTACAAGCGATACGATTTCTCGATGACTGGGCTTATCAGGCAAATGTCCGACAAGAGATAAAACAGCCTGATATTAATACAATAACAGAAGCTATGCAGCCATACGAAAATGCTATCAGAAAGCTTATGGACATAGAATTTACGGCGAAATATACATTTCCGTGGAACAGATTGTTTGAGGTAGAAATTGAGCTTACTTGAACTAATATTACTTGCAATTGCACTTGGAATTGATTGTTTGATAGTATCATTCTGTCAGGGACTGATACTTAAAAAAAATCGTTTAAAAAATTCTGTTCTGCTTGCAGTTACAATGGGACTATTTCAGGGTACAATGCCTGCCATCAGTTATCTTCTCACCGGCACATTAATAGATTACTTACAAACATATTCAAATTGGATTGTATTTTTAATATTCTTATTTTTGGGAATAAAATTCATTGCAGAAGCACTTAATAACAAAACTGAATGTAATACAGTCGAAATAGATTTTAAATATCTGATAATGATGGGGATTGCAACAAGTATTGATGCTCTTGGGGCAGGTGTAACACTAAAATTGACGAATTGTCAATTGGCAGGCTCAGTTACGCTTATCGGACTTGCCTCATTTATTATGTCACAAGCCGGGTTTTGGGGTGGAAACATACTTAAACACATACCGCAAAAAAACCTCGAAATAACAGGAGGACTAATTCTTATAGCTTTAGCGTTTAAGGCTCTGTTTTAAACTTTTTTAAATACTCAACCAGTTTGTATAAACTAGTCGAATGTGAAGATTTAATCAGCAAATAATCACCTTCAGACAACTCTTCGTTTATTCTGCTTATTAAAACTCCTGAATTAGCATAGAATTTAGTTTCGTACTTATCCTTAATTTCATCTTCCAATACCTTTATTTCTTTACCGCAAAGCAAAACCTTTTGAGGAGCAATCCTATCAACAGGTACAGATAACTCTCTGTGAAATTTAGAAGCATACTCCCCGCATTCAGCCATATCACCTAAAATAACAATCTTATTTTTATCCGGATATTTTTCTCCAAATGCAGTAATAGCAGCATTCATAGAAAGCGGATTAGCATTATATGCCTCATCTGTAACATAAATTTTCCCAACACCATCTATGATTGCACAAAATTCTTCACCACGTCCCTCAAGAGTTCTGAAATTTCTGAGGACTACCAAAGCATCCTCAATCGGAAACCCGTCTTCTTTTGCAACGCAAAGGGCTGCAGCCATATCAAGGAGAATATGCTTTCCAATCGTTTCAGAATTCAAAGTATAAGAAACTCCGTCTATAATGAATTTATTTTCACCGTTATCATTAAGAATACGGATATTATCATCTTCATTTTCACCAAAAGTCAGCAACTTTAGCCCTTTAAATTCTGCTGCATTTTTTGCAATTTCAAAAAATTGCATACCGCTATAAACGACAGCAACTGCACCTTCTTTCATAGAATTAAAAATTTTACTTTTTTCTTCGGCAATATCCTCTAATTGCATACTGCCAGTCAGATGAACCGGTGCGACATTTGTAATTATTGCATAATCAGGCTTTACAATAGCACCGTTTCTACTCATACCACCGCCAAGAGAAGTTTCAATTATCCAATAATCATCATCAATATCAAATCTTGTCATATTCCATGAAAGTCCCCAGGTAGTATTTGCCTTGCTGTCAATATTCGAATTTGTTTTATATTTTGAGGAAAATATATCGACTAACATTTTTGTTGTCGTAGATTTTCCTGAGCTGCCGGTAATTCCTATAACTTTACCCCTAAAATACTTTCTTATATAACGCGCCATTTTTATAATAGCATCGCCATTATTCCCGACAAGCTCAACTACGGGTTTATTGTATTTAAAATATTTAGCCGGATTAACCGCAAGAATAGCTGCACAATCTTTAACAATATCAAGATTATTTTCTATATTAATTCCTTTAGAATCGCCGTCATTTTTTGCTAACAACATATTACCCGGTAAAAAATTACCCTGCCATATAATCATGCCATTAGACGACCAATTCTCGGGGAAATTGTATGTATTGGCTGTTCCTAAAGCCTCTTTTAAATTTTCTTCATTCCAAAAATTCATATGACACCTTATCCTAATTTACTTAATAATTTTTTTATCAAACATTTCATCCCAATCAATCGTACCGTCAATATCAATATTATGGTAATTGTAAGGATTTTCAATATATTGAGCATCAAACAAATCTGCTCTTAATAATCTTTTTACTATATCAATCAATAAAGAAGTACTGCCTGCAAGAGTGCCTGCAGCAGAAGTTGCTCTATTATTTACTTCATCATAATAAATTTTTTCACCTGCAAAAACAAATACCTTTTTACCACTATATGCACAAGGTAAACAATCACTAACAAGCAATATTTTATCCTTTGGTTTCGCTTTGAATACTAACTTCAAGGCATCATCAGATACATGAACCCCATCGGCAATAATTTCGGTATAAATATCATCATTTACCAATGCTGACAAGGCTGTAGAAGGCTCTCTATGATTAATTCCCGACATTGCATTAAATAAGTGGGTTACACCGCTGCAACCGGACAAATCAGACCCAACACAATGCCCTGCCTGAACCTTTACCCCTTTTGAATTCAAATAACCAATCAAATCTACATTCAATTCAGGTGCAAGAGTAACAATTTTGATGAAATCATCTTCAATTAATCTGTAATTATCAATTGTCGGCTCCAAAAAAAACACAGGATTATGTATTCCTTTTTTCTCTTTGTTAAGGAATATTCCCTCTAAATGTATACCTAAAATCTTAGCACAGCCTTTTTCAACTTGTTTTGCGGCAGTTTTAATAACGTTTATTGCTCTTTGCGTATTTTCAATGCTATCAGTAACGATTGTCGGGAAAAATCCGCCAACAGAAGCTTTTGAAAGCATTTGAGAAACATGTAACATATCATTTACACTTGCTTTATTAAAATCGATACCAAAACAGCCATGAATATGCTGTTCAATAAGCGGTTTTGTTTTCATTAAACATCCTCTTAACTAAATTACGCTACCTTCAAATACTTTTCTTGCTTCTTCTCTGTCATCAAAATGTATTGTTCTGTCCTTCAGAATTTGATAATCTTCGTGTCCTTTACCGGCAATAACAACAACATCATTATTTGCAGCAACAGATTTTAACAAAGCAATAGCCTGTCCTCTGTCGGGTTCAATAGTGACTTTATCGGGATTAGTAGATTTCAGACCTGCAATTATATCTGTTATAATTTGCTGAGGATCTTCACTTCTGGGGTTATCACTTGTTATAACAATTTTATCCGCAATACGTTCTGCTATAGCACCCATTTTAGGACGCTTTGTAGCATCTCTGTCACCGCCGCAGCCAAACAAACATATTAACTTGCCGTCTTTAGGTGTAATTTCTCTTGCAGAATTTAAGACATTTTCCAACCCGTCAGGAGTATGGGCATAATCAACAATTACAAGAGGCTTTTTGGCAACTACTTCAAATCTGCCTGCAACACCCTTTACGTTTTCCAAAGCCTTGAGGGCAACACTAATATCAATTCCCATGGCAATTGCGGAAGTCAATGCGGCAAGTACGTTATACACACTAAACATACCGTTCATATGGAGATTAACATTGTATTCCTGCCCGCAGGCAACAAGCTTAAATTCAGCACCGTTTAAGGAAAAAGTAATATCTTTTGCCATAACATCAGCATTATTTTTGACCCCATAAGTATATTTTCTGACACCCTCAGGTACAGCAGCCAAAAATTTATCACTCCAATTATCATCAGCATTTATAACAGCATAAGCGCCTTCTTGTAAACGTTTGAACAGCAACGCTTTTGCCTCAAAATAATTATCCATTGTAATATGATAATCCAAATGATCCTGAGTCAGGTTAGTAAGAACCGCACCATCAAAACAACAACCGCCTACACGGTTTTGCTCTAACGCATGAGAACTTACCTCCATAACAACGTTATCAATTTTTTCGACATCCTTAATCATTCTCAACGTTGCCTGTAATTCAGGAGCCTGAGGGGTAGTATGTTTAGCATCTCTATACTCACCGTTTGAAGATAATTTATACCCTAATGTACCGATTAAAGCACATTTTTGATTATTTTCTTCAAAAATTTTCTGAATTAAATGAGTAACCGTAGTTTTACCGTTAGTACCAGTAATTCCGATAAGATTTATACCCCTTGAAGGACTGGAATAAAACCTATCGGCTATATCTGCAATCTGATGTCTGGTAGATGATACTACAACCTGCGGAATTTTCTTGTCTGCTTCAACTTTATGTTCCACAAACAGGGCTGCCGCACCATTTTCGACAGCATTTTGGGCATACTCATGTCCATCGGTATATTCACCTGTCAAACATACAAATATATCACCTTTTTTTGTTGTCTTTGAATTATATGAAATACCGGAAATCTCAACATTTTTAAAGTTTATCAAATCCTTATAGCCTAAGTGCTCAATTAATTCATCAAGTTTCATTTTTTCTCCTTATATAAAATTTAATTACTGTTCGTTTTAACAGATGTAGTAACATTTTTATCAGGCTTCAGGTCCAAAATTCTTGCGACCTGAGTAGTAACCTCATGGAATACCGGGCCTGCAACAGTATTCCCCCAAATAGCACCAACTTTTGCACTATCAATCATAACATATACCAAAACCTGCGGATTAGATGCAGGCAGATATCCTACCGTGGATGTGTACATATACGGAGTATACCCTATACCATTTTCTTTTGGCTTTCTGGATGTACCCGTCTTTGCTGCAACGTTATACTTATCCATTTTTATAACCGAACGCCCATGATTAACACTTTGTGCAAGAAGTCTTGTTATGGAATGAGCCGTTTCAGGAGATATAACCTGAACACGTTTAATTTTTACGGCTTCCTCTTCCGGTGAATATTTAATAACATGCGGAGTAACTTTTATTCCGTCATTTGCTAACGCCGAAACCGCAGAAATCATCTGCATGGCTGTAACTGATGTACCGTAACCGTATGACATTGTAGCGTGAATACCTTTATCCCAACTGCTCCAATTTGGCAACAGCCCTGAAGATTCCCCAGGTAAATCTATACCTGTCTTTGCTCCGAAACCAAAATTTTTAAGGACACCATAAAATTCTCTTGGTGACATAGTTTTTGCAACATTAATTGAACCGATATTACTTGAATGCTCAAATAAATATTCTAATGAAATTTGACCGGGGTACGGATGTACCTCATAGTCATAATTTTTTATTTCCCAATTACCGATTTTAATTTTACCTGTATCTAAAACGGTAGAATGTTCGTTGATTTTGCCTAAATCCATTGCACTTGCAACGGTAATTGTCTTAAATGTAGACCCCGGAGGGAAAACATCAGTCAGCGTCCAGTTTTTTATCTGTAAAGGAGTAGCTTTTCTGTAGTTATTCGGGTCATAAGTAGGATAAACAGCATAAGCAAGGATTTCACCGTTTCTCGGATTCATAACGATTACAGTACCTCTTAATGCCTGTTTTTCATCCACCATTTTTTGCAATTCTTTTTCACAAACATGCTGAATAGAAGCATCAATTGTTAAGGTTACGTCCAACCCTTTAGGATTTTTTGCAGTTGCAACCGGGTCGGTTGATAAATCATATATGATTTTACCTTTTTGCGTTTTTTGGTATTTAACCGATTTTTCAACATGCTCTAACTTATCCTTAGCCGCATATTCTACACCGTTTGCAATATCAGCATCAAAATTATAATACCCGAGCACATGAGCTGCCATTGTTCCCTGCGGATATACTCTGGTATTTTTCTTATCAAGACTTATTGCTCTTAGATGCAATTGTGCAATTTTTTTTGCTGTATTTCTGTCAACATCCTTTTTAACTGCAATAATTTGATCCTGTGAATTTAATTTTTTCAAAAGCTGACCTTTTGACATCTTTAAAATTGGTGCAAGCGCCGTTGCAATTGCTTCAGGGGATGATGCATCATCATCATAATCAACACGTCTTGCAAAAACATTATAGAATACATCATCAGTTGCAAGCTTAAATCCGTTTCTGTCAAATATATCACCTCTTACGGCAAAATTTTGACTAGCACGCTGCTTTTGGGCTCTGATTTTATATTTTTTTATATCAATTACCTGTATAAAAAACAAATAAATAATTAATGAAGCTGCAAAAAGAATAAATAAGCCGTACAAAACAGCAAGAACACTATCAAAGCGTTTATTGCGTTTATTTACCTCTCTTGAACGACCTGTTTTTCTTTCTTCCACCTTAATTATTCTCCCCTTATATTTTAACATAAGGACACTTCAAAAACTAAAATATTAACGAATGTTTACTTGTTTATGCTATTATATTTTTGTCATGAAAAAATTATTATTGTTATCTGTTTTGGGGATTTTGTGTAATCAAGTATACGCACTGGATATAGTATACCCTAAGTCTGATACGGCTGTAATTAATTCGCCAAAATCATTCTTTATAGGTTCGGCAGATTATACAAAACCGCTTTATATAAACGGTAAAGAAACAGATGTACATCCGTCAGGAGGCTTTGCTCAACAAATAGACTTAGAATACGGTAAAAATACGTTTGAAATAACATCCGGAGAAGATAAACTCATATATACAATAATCCGTCCGAAACCAAACAATAACGGAAATTCAAAACCACCAATTTCTGTTACATACAAAGAAATTAAATACGGAGAGGTAACAAAAGATAACACCCCTTTACGGTCAACTCCGGTTGATGGCGGAATTAACCGAATGGCACATCTGCCCGAAGGATTTCCGCTCAGATTATGCGGTGAAAGCAATAATTTTTACAAAATCGACTTAGGGACAGACCACTTTGGCTGGGTCGCAAAATCCGCAATTAAGCAAAAGCAGGAAAAAGTTAACTACGTTCAAATACTCGGCACGGAATTTGAAAATGACGGCAAATATTACAAATACACTTTTCATCTTACAGGGAAAACACCCTGGGAAATTACTGAAAATAACGATTTAGAATTAAAATTGTATAACATAACTGATGCAAATAATAATATCTACCAAACGCAATATTCAAAAGACAGACTACTGGCAGGGAAAAAACTAATCGGTTATAACGGTTACTATTCGGGTAATGATTTTATATTGAAAGTAAGGCAGCCAATTAAACCTCATAAAAGGAAACCGCTGAAAGGAATAAAAATTGCAATTGATGCAGGACACGGCGGAAGTGAACTAGGCGCAATAGGTTGTCTTGGGGATAAAGAAAAAGACATAAATCTGCTTTACGCAAAAGCATTAGAACAGGAATTACGGTCAAAAGGTGCAGATGTACTAATGATAAGGACTGAAGATGTCTATGTAGGATTACAGGACAGGGTTGAACTTGCAAACAAAGAGGATTCCGTAATTTTTATAAGTCTGCACGGAAATGCACTGCAGGATAACAGTGACCCTGTTACAAATTACGGCAGCGAAATATACTATTATTATCCTCAGGCAAGACCGCTTGCATCCTACATTATGTATCACCTGCTAGAAAAAACAGATACGGTAAACCACGGCATAAAACAGGCAAGTTTTGCAGTCATAAGAAACACAAATGCCGTCAGCATATTAATAGAAGTCGGATACCTGATTAATCCGTCCGATAATGCCAAAATTCTTGATGATACGTTTAGAAAAGATACCGTAAAAGCAATCGCAGACGGGATAGAAGATTTTATTAAATATCAAAAATAACATTTTTCACTCAGCTACCAGAATTTCCGCACATCATCACGTATTTTCCGTTTTTTTTACTCAGCCACCAGAGTTTCCGCAAGACTTCACTGTTTTACCGCACTTTTATCTCAGCTACCAGAATTTCCGCACATCATCACTCATTTTCCGTTTTTTTTATCTAAGCTACCAGAGTTTCCGCAAGATTTCACGCTTTTCCCAAATCTTACGTCATCCCGAATTTATTTCGGGATCTAGCCAATGGGACTTGTTGCAATAACCTCTTTTGGGTTATACCGAAAATCTTACGGCGGCTGGATGCTTCGGAAAAGCCGGACATTTTTCAAAAAATCAAAGATTTTTGAAAAAGCAGTCAAACCAGTTCAGCATGACGTAATAGGCTATTTAATGTGTTCTAGTAGTTCATTGCGTCTTCTTCTAACACTCTGCCGGCACAACCACTGCCCTTACTAAGCCCATCAGATTTGCAGTCATAACTACTAGAAGTAGTTGTCCTCCAATATCTACTATCTATATTTTGCGGACGTGTAGTAAGTTCTAATTCTGCCTTTGAACCGCTTGGATACAATACACCACTATTACTTATTTGAAATTCAAAAATATCTCTGCCTCTAGTATTGGGGTTTTTGTAACCATTGACATCTATCATTAAACTGCCCATAGAGCCTATTGTATTTGTTGCTCCAGTAAGATGTTGATTAAAAATGAAATAAATAATATATGAACCGTCCGTGAAATGAATCACAGGCACATTATTAAAGCTTGTAGGAGTTCCATTCAAATATTTAAAATTGATCGTTTCCGTAGTAAAAGTTATACCTGTAAAAGTATTTTGTAGAGCTTCTCGGATTGATTTACATGAATCTGTATAAAAATTACCCTTAGAGGATGTACATTGTTCAACTTTTATTCCACTAAATGCTTCAGTATCTTTTAATTCTGTTACTCCATCATGTGCCATCATAAGCCTAAATCCATTACTCAAAACCGAAGCAGACTTTTTGAGCTGGGTTACATAAACACGTTTTTGGTAATTAGAAATCAGTGTCGCTGTCGCACATTTGGGATTGCTTATCAACCCGTAATGAACTGTTTACTGTTAACTGTTCACTGTTTACTGGTCCCTGTTCGGGATGACGTAAAATAGGCATAATTCTTTCATCACCGTGGTTTAAAAAATCCCACGAGCGAAGCATCTCTAAAGGCAGGCTAGCCTGCAAACCCTTACTGCGAGAGGTTCTTACCCCCCCCCCTAGGTGTAAATTCGCTCATAGCAATATCCTCCGCTGTTTTGTATCTACATTTTCATTATAACATTTTTTATGATTATTTCAACCCTTAAATTAAAAATTATTTATCAGAACAAATCAAATATCCGGCAAATTAATTTAAAATCAACTGCTCAATTTCTTCAATATCATCTTCTAAAAGCGATTTTTGGAACATTTCACATTCTTCAGACATATTAACAATTTCTTCGTACTTTGGATTTTTCAGGACATCACTAAATTTTTCAAAATCAGCAATACTAAGTACATAATATTCATCCGAACGCTCAATAATTTTTACGGCATTACATTCCTGCAACAATTCAAAGAAAGCTTTTACAAGCTCTACAGACTTCCCTAAAAATCCTGCACAACGTATCAAATCAACTTTACCACTATTGTTATTACAAGCAAATTTAATCATACCTGACATAACTTTCAGAAACTCAATATCATCAAAATACTTAATTTCATAGTTCATTAAATGAATAGCTTTAGGCTTTGAAATTTCAATAATACTATGCAGAGTCTCAATATCCGCAGGATAATCGAAAAACATAACAGCATCACATTCCGATAATTCATTTCTTGATACAATATTACTGTTTAGTGCATTATATTTTGACAATTCTTCTTTGGTTTTACGGCATTCTGCAAATACTTTTATATTCAATTTTGAGGACAAAACATAATCGTTTACCTGTGGCAGAATATCCGTTTTTTTTCTGTGATCATAAATTTTTATAATTGGCTCATCTTTAACAGCATCATCATTCAATGATTCTGAGTGAATATCATCAACGATTAACTGAACAGATATATTACCGTTAAATTCATTAATTTGCGGATGAAATGCGACATCTAATTCATCACCTGCATTTAAATTAACATCACCGGACTGCCACTTTATACAGGTGAAAACTTTACCCTGATTTTCTACCGTAAGACGAAGATGATTTTTATTTTCACCCATTAAACGTTTTTCTTTTAAAACACAATTTCTCAGAGAAAAAACAGGTGCCGGATTTGATGCACCAAAAGGTTCAAGTTTAGACAATTCTTCAACAAGCGGCACATCAATATCATCAGCAGATAAATCCAAATCAATATTAATAAACGGTTTAAGAATTTTCCCGCTGGTAACTTCTTTTATTGCACTGTTTAACTGTTCTTTTACACGCTTAAACGGAGTTTTTTCAGGAGTGAAAGATAAACCTGCAGCAAGAGAATGTCCGCCAAAACCATCCAGAATGCTCCCTATAGAACTGATAACTTCATATAAATGAACACCCTCAATACTTCTGGCAGAACACTTAATTTGCTTAGTTTCCTCCGAATAAGTCATAAGAAAAGCAGGCTTATAATATTTTTCGACTAATTTTGAAGCCACAATACCGATAATACCTACTGCCCAATTTGAATTAAACAATATTATTGCAGGATTATTATTACCCTCTTTCTGCACCATTTCATCTGCCTGAGCAAATATATCCTGACATAAAGTTTGTCTTATTTTATTTAACTCGTTTAAGGTTTGAATTGACATTTCAATTTCCTGAGGATTATCGGAAATCAACAATTTAACGGCAGCCTCAACCGTTTCTAACCTGCCGGAAGCATTTATCCTTGGGGCAACACCAAAAGCAATATTTTCAGAAGTAAGCCCCTTTGTAACATCATATCCTGCAGATTCAATCAAACGCTTCAAACCGTAGTGTTTGCCTTTTGAAATAAGTTCTAAACCTTTGACAACAAAATATCTGTTCTCGCCGATTAACGGAACAACATCTGCAACGGTACCCACAGCAACAAACGGCAATATCTCATTTATAAATTCTAATTTATTATAATAATTTAACAATGCCTGAGCAAGCTTAAACGCAACACCGACACCTGCAAGAGATGCCAAAAATTTAATCTGCTTTGCGGATAAATTTTCGTCCAAAGCATTCGGCGATTTCGGATTAATAATAGCATAGGCATTTGGCAAAATTTCGGGTGCTTCATGGTGGTCTGTTATAATAACATCAATTTTAAAACTATTTATAAAATTAATTTCATCGACATTACTTATTCCGCAATCAACGGAAATAATAAGCTTAGGTTTCAGGGCGGACATCAGCTTTACTATAGCCTTTGTATCAAAACCATGCCCCTCCTTTTCTCTGTCGGGAATGAAATAACTAACATTTGCACCAAGAAATGACAAAGTCTTATATAAAAGAGAAGTAGAAGTTACACCATCGGCATCAAAATCACCGTATATAACAATCTTTTCATGATTTTCGATAGCTAAAGCAATTCTTTCAACACTTTTTGGGATATCAACAAAAGCGTCAGGCTGAGTAAGCTTCATTTCCAAAGGATTAATAAACTCGGCAATATCATCCTCCGACTCTATTCCTCGTGAAATTAGCAGCCTTTTTATCAAAGATTTCTCATTTGATTCAATCTTACTGTATACCCAATCTTTAACGGTCATAACATACCCCTGCTCTCATAATGCAATAATACCATGAATTTTATAACCTATCAAACCAAAATAATTAATAAAATCGTTACTTTAAGCTTTTTCTTGCACGTAAAGTTTCATCAAGCCTTTTTTGCCTGTAACCGTATGCAACATAAATTAAGAATCCAACAATAAGCCAAAGCCCAAAGTACATAGAAGATGTCTTAATGGTTTTTAACGTAACAACCATCAAAAAAGAACAAATAAGAATACCTGCAATAGGGAACCACGGGCAGAACGGGACTTTAAACGGTCTTGGCCTGTCCGGTTCACGTTTTCTCAGGATTAATACAGCAATACAAATTATAATAAATGAAGTGAACGTACCAAAATTACACAATTCTGCGGAAATTTTCAAATCCATAAACAAACCGCAAAGAATTACAATCAAACCTGCAATCCAGGTCATAACATGCGGAGTTTTATATTTTTTATGAATTAATCTCCAGGATTTCGGCAAAAATCTGTCACGGCTTATAGCATATAAAATTCTTGTTGTACCAAGCTGATAAACTAACAAAACCGTAGTTAAAGCACACAAAGCACCTACAGAAATCAAACCCGAGAACCAGTCTTTTCCAATATAACTCATAGCATGTGCAATAGGGGCAAGATTATTAATTTTGCTTACAGGTACTATACCCGTTAAAACCAATGCAACACATACATACAATATAGTACATATTATAAGAGTACCCAATATCGCAACAGGCAAATCTCTCTGCGGATTTTCCGTTTCTTCTGCAGTAGTGGATATTGCATCAAAACCTATGTATGCAAAAAATATTAAAAATGCACCCATAACGATTCCCGAAGGATCAGACGGGAAGAACGGAGTCCAGTTTTCAGGCTTTACATAAAATGCACCGACAATAATAAACGAAAGTATCATAAACATATTAACACCAACCATTATTGATGCAAATCTTGTAGACTCTTTAATACCTCTTATAAGCAACACTGTAAGCAATAAAACTATTACTACAGCAGGAATACTGACTACAACAGGTATTTTATCAAACAAAAACGGGACTTTATCATGAATATCCCAACCGTTTGCTATACATATATTATTAACCGTAGTATAATCATATCTCAACCACAACGGAAAATTAATTATAAAGTCAGGTAAATACTGTTTAAAGCCCTTTAAAAGATGAATAAAATACCCGGTCCAGGCATTTGCAACAGTAATATTACCTATTGCATACTCAAGCATCAGTATCCACCCTACCATCCACGCCATAAACTCACCCATTGTTGCATAAGTATATGTATAAGCACTACCCGCAACAGGTATCATAGCAGCAATTTCAGAATAACATAATGCTGAAAATACACAGGCTATAGCTGCCAAAACCATTGATATAATAATTGCAGGACCGGCTCCTGCACTTTCAGGACTGCCCGTAATAGCCGTACCAACAATTGTAAAAATACCCGTTCCGACAACAGCACCAATACCAATTACAATTAAGTCAAAAACATTCAACGTCTTTTTAAGTTCTGTTTTCTTACTTGTTGCAATAAGTTCATCAGTACTTCTGAGGGTAAGGGCTTTTTTAAATATATTTTTAATATCCATTATTTCTGTAATTCCAATTTTTTATGTTCAACTTTTTCAAGGTGAACTTCATTTTCACTTCTTCTGTTGCTTCTGAATCCGTAATTAAAGTAAATTATAGCACCTAAACCTAACCAAACAGGGAACAATAATGCCGAATTTGATTCACCTGACTGCATAAGTTTATACACCATCAAACCTCCGCAGCATAAAATTCCTATAGAAGGAAATAACGGGGAAAACGGTACTCTGAACGGACGCGGTCTGTCAGGGTCTGTATGTCTTAAAATAAGAACCGCAACACAAACAACTATAAACGATGTAAATGTTCCAAAGTTACAAAGCTCGGCAGCAGCCTGCAAATCTAACGTCATAACACCTATCACAGACAATATACCGACTAACCATGTTAAAACATACGGGGTATGATACTTTTTATGCAAAAGCTGCAATTTTCTCGGAATAAAATTATCACGGCTCATTGCATATAATACACGAATAGCCGCAAGCTCCATAACGAGCAAAACAGACGTTAAACCTGCCAAAGAACCAATGGAAATCAGACCCGCAACCCAATCCTGATGGGCAATTTCAGACATAACAAAAGCCATAGGAGCTTTTATAAATTCAGCCGGAACAGCACCTGATGTCGGGTACATACCTGTCATAACAAGTGCAACAAGTACATAAACAATAGTTGCCGCAATTAGCGAGCCAATAATACCTATCGGTAAATCTCTCTGCGGATTTTTACATTCCTCAGCAACAGTTGCAATAGCATCAAAACCAATATATGCAAAGAATATTAAAAATGCACCGTTTGCAACACCTGATAATCCGTTTGGAGCAAACGGAACCCAATTTGCA
Organism: uncultured bacterium; assembly: GCA_902760645.1. Taxonomy (GTDB): domain Bacteria; phylum Cyanobacteriota; class Vampirovibrionia; order Gastranaerophilales; family Gastranaerophilaceae; genus UBA1221. The sequence continues at coordinate 2,811 of CACWHC010000006.1, read as the reverse complement.
GGCTTAATATAAAATAAACCGACTAAAACGAACAATGCAATAACTGCAATTTTAATAACTACCATTATAGCAGTCATTTTAGCTGAATCTTTTGTACCTTTTATTAAAATCATTGTTGACAAAATGATTACAACAGCTGCAGGAATATTCAAACATATAGGCATTTGAGCCATAAAATTCCAAGCACTTGCAATATGCTCGGCAAGAGGTTGTGCAAAAACAGGTAATTTCACAGCCAAAAAATGCATAATGCCTAAATTTGGCAAAATCGAATGAATAGTCGGAATTACTGTATGCGGATCAACACCCTCAGCCATCAAAGATTTAGTTGCCGAATCAATATCACTTACCAGCCATAACGGAGGATTAGCTATCCAGTTAGGCAATACATTAGAAAAACCTTTCATGAACTGAACAAAATGGTTTGACCAAGCCGAAGCTACAACAATAAACCCGATGGCATATTCAAGCAGTAAAACCCAACCTACCATCCAAGCGGCAAATTCACCCAATGTAGCGAATGTATAAGTGTAAGCACCACCTGCAACAGGTATCATAGTAGCAAATTCACAATAACAAAGTGCTGAAAATACACAAGCAAACGCAGCGATTACCATTGATATACATAAAGCAGGACCTGCACCGTTTGCACCTGCAGCAGCAACACCAACAATAGCAAATATACCTGCACCAATAATAGCACCGATACCAAGAACTATTAAATCCCATACTCCGAGATTTTTTTCAAGCCCTTCTGATTTTGCATCTTCTAACATTGCATCAGGACTTTTAATTTGGGTAATTCTGCGTAAAAAATTCTTACTAAACGTAGGGTGATGAAATTTTGTAGCCATTTATATTCCTTTATATTATTACTTGCAGAGAGGAAATCCCATTTCTTCTCTTTGTGCGACATACAGCTTAGCTACCGCTGCAGCCATAGTTCTGACTCTGCCGATGAAATTGTTTCTTTCATCTTTACTTATTACTCCTCTTGCATCAAGAAGATTAAAAGTATGAGAACATTTTAATACATAATCATAAGCAGGCAAAACCAATTGTGCCTTAACACAATTATCTACTTCTTTTTGGTATAAATCAAACATAGTAAACAAAGATTTAGTATCAGAAACTTCAAAATTATATTTTGATTGTTCGATTTCATTTTGGAGATAAATATCACCGTATTTCAATACATTATTCCACATTATATCGTATACGGATTCTTTATTCTGCAAATACATTGCAATACGTTCCAAACCGTAGGTTAATTCCAAAGCGACAGGTTTGATTTCCAATCCGCCGACCTGCTGGAAATAAGTAAATTGAGTAATTTCCATACCGTCAAGCCAAACTTCCCAACCCACACCGGCAGCACCAAGCGTAGGGGATTCCCAGTTATCCTCAACAAATCTTACATCGTGTTCTTTTAAATTAATACCCATAGCTTCAAGACTTTTTAAGTAAAGCTCCTGAGCATCATCGGGTGATGGTTTTAAAATAACCTGAAACTGAAAATAATGACCGAGTCTGTTGGGGTTTTCACCATATCTTGCATCGGTAGGACGTCTGCAAGGTTCAATCATTGCGGTATTCCAAGGTTCCGGACCCAATGCTCTTAAAAAAGTCGCAGGGTTCATAGTAGATGCACCTTTTTCTATATCATAAGGCTGCTGAATAATACAACCGTAATCCGCCCAGAATTTTTGTAAATTTAAAACAAGTTCTTGAAAATTTAAAGCCATAACTCTTTCCAATATTGTACTATATACATTCGCTAGTCTATTCTATTACCAACATAGCACAATTGCAAATAAATGATAAAAAATGTTAAGTCATTTTATTTATGCTAATATAATTTTAAAGGAGTGAATGTTATGGCAAACAAGATAATTATATTTTCAGGGAAACAATACAGCGGCAAAGATACCGCAGCAAAAATTATGCTTGAAGAAATGCCCGATTTCAAACGCTGTGCAATGGGTGACATCATTAAACTCACTTATGGAAAAGAAAAGGGTTTAACATACGAAGAAATAGAAAAAAATAAACCCCAATACAGACAAGATTTGATTAATCTCGGCAACTGGGGAAGATCGCAAGACCCTGACTACTGGCTTAATAAAATAATCGAGCAGGACGGAAATATTATTGTAACAGATGTCAGAGTTCCGCACGAATACGAAGTATTCAAAAAAGCAGGTGCAATCACAATAAGGGTAGAAGCATCAAGAGAAACCCGTCTTACAAGAGGGGAACTCGTAGGAGAAACTGATGTAACTGAAACGGGCTTAGATAATATTAAAGACTGGGATTACATAATAGATAACAATGCCGACTATGAAAACCTAAAAATACAGGTAGAAAAAATTATAAACGAATTAAAACATTAAGAAATAAAAACGGAAATTCTGAAGATATTTGTGGAAATTCTGGTGGCTAAGTTAAAAAACGGAAATTCTGAAAAAACTTGCGGAAATTCTGGTGGCTAAGTTAAAAAAACGGAAATTCTGAACAAACTTGCGGAAATTCTGGTGGCTGAGTCAAAAAAACGGAAATTCTGAACAAACTTGCGGAAATTCTGGTGGCTAAGAGAAGTGGTCTTAGACCACTGCCGTTCGCAATAAACGGCACCATTAAAAATAAAAAAAACGGAAATACTGAAAAAACTTGCGGAAAATGTGGTGGCGAAGAAGAGTGGTCTTAGACCACAAAAAAAAACGACTTGGGTAAGTCGTTAGGGAAATTAAAAGGGAAATTTTATTGTATATTTATAAATCTTGTTCTTTTGGGCAAAGATATTCCCTCCGG
>CACWHC010000005.1 GCA_902760645.1 uncultured bacterium | reverse complement strand
AATCTTTCAGGTATATGTATAGAACCTGATTTGAGAAATTTATATCTAAGATTAAATAATGAAAGATTACCGATTATAGAAAACGGAAGAATTGAGCTGCTTCCTATTACAGAACATGAACAAGAAACAGGAGGGGCTGCAGATGTTAAAGAAATACAATTCCCGATAAACAGTGTAAGAAGTCAAAATGCACCTACTATTGCAGGGGTTGAACGTAAGGAACCTAAAAATTTTGAAGATGCTGCAGATATCATTGTTGAAGAAAAATATAAAAATTTCGATAGAAAAACAAAAAATAAACATTCACTAGGAAGTAGTACAAATCCTAATTTTAAAAAGGGTGAAGGATATCGCAGAAATTGTCAGGTTTGCGTTGCCGTATTTGAAGCAAGAATGAGAGGTTATGATATTGAGGTTTTACCATTAGATGAAAATAATGAAATAATGATGGAACTAAGAGCAAATCCAGAAAAGGCTTTTATTGACAAAAAGACAAATTTACCTCCAAAATTAATATATGATGAAAAAATAACAGACTACAAGAAAATGTGTGAATGGTTAAACACAATTATTAAACCCAGTGAACACTACGGATTTATCTGCAAAATAGTCCTTACTCAAAACGGACAAGATTTGTATGACCACATACTAATTGCTTATAAAACAGAACAAGGTGAATTACGATTCTATGATCCACAAAATGGAGTAGATAGTGAATATTTTTGGAATATCAGATTTAATCATGGTGATGAAAGTGTATTTTATCCTACAATATTCAGAATAGACAATGCAGATTTAAATATAGATTATCTTAATAAGGTATCTAAAAAACATAGACACTAGAATATTATCATTAATAACTCATGTACAAGTTCAAATATTTGTGATATATTATTAATAAAGGAGTATAATTAATGTCTGTTGATATGCCGCCACAGATACCGCCTGCTGCGATTGAGTATTTAAAAGAACACGATTATTTAACAGATGAATTTAAAAAGTTAGATAATTATAATGCCTATATGTATATTCATCCTAAAGAATACAAATATAGAGATTACACAGTCTATTATCTTGGTTATTTAGAACCAGGCTATTATAATTATAAATATAAAAACTGTGAAATTCTTTTACATAATCTAAAAGAAACAAAATGTGCAAATGAACTGGAAACATATGAGATTGAACGTTACCGTAATAATTCAAATAAGCCAAAAATACCAACATTTATAGTCGAGTATGTAAAAGAACATGACTATCTTCCGGATTTATTTAAAGAAATAGACAGTACTAACGCTTATATGTATATTTCGAAGTTTAATAATAAATATAATAATTTTGATATATACCGCTTAGGATATTCGCCAAAAGATTTTTTTGTGTATAAAAATTGCTATCTTTTATTACATAATATAAAAGAAACACGTTGTGCAAATGAAGAAGAAACTGATACAATTGTACATAGATATACTGATTTATCACCAACAGGAATACCTCCTGTAGTAATTGATTATGTAAGAAAATATGGAAATGTTCCTAAAAATTTTGATAATTATCCTGTATTGGCAGAATTTATGAGGAATGATGGAATAAATCCTGATGAATTTAAAGAGATAAATATATACAATGCGTATCCTTATATTGTACCCAGCTATATCAAATACAAAAAATATGATTTTTATTATTTAGGATTTCCAGATGTCTATAAATATGAAAAAAACAGATGCCAAATTGTTTTACAAACTAAAGATGAAATCAGATGTGCAACGGAAGACGAACATTTTGAGATAATGGTTCTGGGTGCCGACTCATCTAAGATGTCCGGAGCTGTTTTTAACTATTTACAAGAAAATAATTGGTTTGAAAATATATTAAAAGATTCTAATAATGAAAACAAAGATATGAAAATTTATAAAACGGATAAAAGTTCAAAAAAATATAATGGTTACTATTATTATTATGTTTGTTACGGAAATTCAACAAAACGAAATATAAAAGAAGACAAATGTATTATCATATTAGATAACTCAGAAGAAACAAGACAGGCAACAGACAAAGAAACTACGGAAATTAAACAGATTAAATAAAATATTTTAAAAATAATATGTCACAAATATAAATTTAGAACAGCACAAGCTACAGCACCGGAAACAGGTTTTGCAGCAAATGTCTCTGAAAATCCACAAAATTATGATTCTATAGAAGACCATGTAGAGGAAAATATTGAATCCGAAACAGATGAAGAAAATTTTGCAGACGTTATTAATAATGCACTTCAAGGTGGTATAAGATATTGTGATTATAAAGATGAAAATGATACGGAAAACATAGGACGTTGTAAAGATGAAGAACAAAATTTAGAAAATGAACAAGAATATCTACGCAAAAGTTTAAATAATAAAGCATCGCAAAAAGAAAATAAAAATAATAAAATAGAAATTATAGATTATGTATACAATTATATACAAACAACAAACGGAAAATCCCTAATACTAAAATTACAGCAAATATATCTTGGAATGAAATGCTTGGTCATGATAACACTGATTCAGAACGTAAAAAGGAATGTACAAAAGAAGTATTGATAAATGTTTATCATACTGCAGAGCAATTACAAAAAATTCATGATACTTTTTGGAAAGATCGCCAAATTATAATATCAAGTGGTTGGCGTTCTGTTCGTAATAATCAAAAATGTGGAGGGGCATTAAACAGTCGCCATTTGTACGGACAAGCAATAGATTTTAATTTGGGCTTATCAACAATAAATAAGGATTATGAAACAATGAAAGAAAATTGGAAAGGGTTTGTCTTGCACGAAGGGACTTGGATTCATGCTGATATACGCCAGTATAGTAAGAATTAAATTGTTTATTTATTTGAATATATTATGTTATTAAATAAAATAATATCTTTTGAATCATTATCCAGCCATTTGTACCTGTAATCATCTACGTCAATATATGACCAACAAGCAGTATTTTTACGACAAGATTTAAAATTATGTTCTATTTGCTTCAAATAATCATAATTTACTTCGTCACTTGTACTGTATAATTTTAATAGCTGACCATATACGCTATATTTACCAAGTTTGTAATGTTTTAAATCATTTTTAATAACATAAGATACATTTTGATTTTCATACAGTTTATATTTATATGAATTTTCGGTTTCGTACTGTTGCTGCAATTCCCCTGAATATGCACAGGATAATAAAAAATCAAATATTATAAAACATAAAATTAGTTTTTTCATAATATACATATTATAAACAATTTAAATAAATATCAATATATAGTTTTCATTTAATCATATATTTATTTACTCCAAAATTTTCAGAATAGACAATGCTGATTTGAATATAAACTATCTTAACAAAATAGCCAAATAATATTGGTAATTGTTAAAATATCAAATAAATATTAAAAGGATAGGACAATAAGATTTTTGTCCTATTTTACTTGCATAATTTTTAAAAATTCTTTCTCTGTTACGCATCTGATTTTATTTTTACTTTGTACAAGAATTTGACATCTATTTTTTTCATATTTACTTACATACGGAAATCCCAAATAATATTTGTATTTTTTAGGTCTTAATCCCGTATACGAAATATATATATGTGCATTGTATATATTTATTTCTTTTAATTCATCCGGATTTATTCCATTATCTTCCATAATTTCTGCCAATATAGGATAATTATCAAGGTTTTTAGGTACATTTCCGTATTCTCTTACATAATCAACGACTTCCTGCGGTATTCCTGTCGGCGACAATTTAGGGTATTTTCTTACTATTTCTTCACTTTCTTCTTTACTTGCACATTTTGTGTCTTTTGAATTATGCAAGATAAAATAACAATTTTTTCTTTCCGGTATAAAATAATCATAAGGTTTAAAATATCCAAGCTGATATATTCTGTAGCCTTTATAATTTTTTGTCCTGCGAATATATTGATAAGCGTCACGTTTATTTATATTTTTATATCTATCCGGCAGGTAATCGTGTTCTTTTACGTACTCAATCACGGCAGGCGGAATCTGAGGCGGCATATCAAAAATCATTAATTCATACTCCTTTATTAATAATATATCACAAATTAATTTTTATTTTATAAACTTTCATACCATTCTTTAAGGTCTTTGCGTTTAACTTTTCTGGTTGAAGTTTTTGGAAGTTCATCTCTGTGTAAAACCACGACAGTCGGAGCTTTATATGGTGCAAGATTTGCTTCCGAAAGTTTTTTAACTTCTTCTTCCAGTGCTTTTTGAATTTCTTCATCAGACTGTTTTGCAAGTTCGTCACTCGGTGAAATAATTGCTCCTACTTCTTCTGTTCCTGCTTTGTTCCCCGATTTTATTGTTAATGACATTACGCAAACTTCTTTGATAATTGAAGATGTTTCCAATACTGCTTCAACTTCTTCAGGGAAGATTTTTTTGCCGCCGCCAAGAACAATCATATTTTTAATTCTGCCTGTTATTTTTATGTATCCCTGCTTATCTATTTCCCCAATATCACCGGTATGGAACCAGCCGTCTTCATCTATTACTTCCGATGTCATTTCCGGCTTATTGTAGTAACCCTGCATTACATTAGGTCCTGTTGCAAGAATTTCACCATTATCTGCAAGTTTAACCATTACAGATGGTAAAGCCTGTCCCACTGTTCCGATTTTTGAGTGTCCGTAACGATTTGTAGATATTGTCGGTGAGGTTTCAGTTAAACCATATCCCTGGAATATAGGAATACCTATTCTTTCAAAAAATTCTGCGACATTATCCTCTAACGGAGCACCGCCGCAAATGAAACATTCAAGTTTTCCGCCAAGTCCGTCAATTACTGACTTAAACATTAATCTGCGGACAGTTCTTGGCATAATTTTTGAAATTTTATACATAATCTTGAATGCTTTTTGTGCAGCAGGCGGTTGTTTATTTATTTGTTTATCTATACTGTTTTTCAGCATTTTGGCAACTAAAGGTACGACAATCATATTTGTGATACCTTTTTCTTTCATTGTTGAAGTTAATTCCTTAGGGTTGAGTGATTTAATATAAACTACTTTCGCACCCATATAAAGCATTCCGAAAAATCCGCAGTCAAGTTCAAGCAAGTGATTCAACGGTAAAATTGAGAGCAAAGTATTGTTGTTTGACAGTTTGAACATAGATTCAAAATCTCTTAATTGAGAATATATGTTGCCAAAGCTAATCATAACACCCTTAGGATTTCCTGTTGTTCCTGATGTATAAACTATTAGAGCTGTTTCATCGAGAGTTCTGGCTCTGCTTATATGTTTTTCCAAATCTCCGTTTTTATCTGAAACATATTCGACTTCCGTATTTGATTTATCTTCATCATCAAGGACATATATTTTTTCAATTGACGGAACATTATTTTTAACTTCAAGTGCGTGGTCTATATAATGGCTTGAACACAATAGTATTCTCGGATTACAATCCGTAAGAATATGTGTATGCTCAGGCACTGTCAATTTAACATCCAAAGGAACAGTTATAGCACCTGTCTGAATAGAGGCAAACATACCTATTGAAAATTCTGGTCTGGATTCGCAAATAATCGCAATTCTTTCTCCCCGTTCAACTTTTATGTCTTCTATCAAATAATTTGCAAAACTCTTTGATTTTCTGTAAATTTCAATATAACTCAGTTCATCATAGCCGTCTTTTGTCTTTAATGTAAGAGCTTTTACCTGACCGTAAATATCGCTTTTTTCTCTCATTAAGTCGATAAAATTAGAATGTAATTTGTGGTCAATTTTGTAGTATGCACGGCGTTCAAGCGATTTTTTCATAAAGTTTACACGAGATTGTAGTTCGTGTGCGATTTCTTTATCTTCTCGGTCTGATTCTTTTATGGGTTGTCCGAATTGAACTACAATCGTGTTAAACAATTTAGGCAGTTTACGGGTTTTACCCCAAGTTTCAAAACCGCCTTTAATTGCAAACGGAACAATTTGACAATCCGCTTCTTTTGCCATTAAACCTACACCACGGTTAAATTTACAGAGATTTCCGTCCGGTGTAAATTTCCCTTCAGGGAAAATTATTACGGCTTCACCGCCTTTTAGTTTATTTACTGCAGCTTCAATAGCTTCAATTCCTTTACCAAATTTTAGAGGTAGTACGTTGTAGTATTTTAATAAATGTCTTACTATCGGTACTTTAAATGCAGCAGGACCTGTTACAAACCATAATTGTCTGTGTGTTGCCATCTGAATTATAAACGGATCGAGGTGTCCGGTGTGATTTCCTGCAAGAATAACTTTTCCTTTTTTAGGTATATTTTCTATACCTTCCACTCTGTATCTGAATAATAACAGGAAAATATGACCCAATGTGGCTTTGAGTAAAAAATATCTGAATGATTTATCAAACACAAGAACAAGTGCCGCTAAAACAAAAGAAAATATTGCAATCCCTTTAAATACCACAAGCGGATTGATAAATCCTAAAATGTTTGCAACAATTGCCGTTCCTACAAGAAAACTCAATGTACTGAAGGTTAACTGCAACCCGAATACTTTACCGCGGACTCTGTCAGGCGTAACTTTCTGTAAAATTGTATCCAGCATAACAAGTACAACTGCATCTGCCATACCTATCGGTATTAACCATGCCCAGGCACTTTCTATAGTTTTACACAGCGGTGCGGTTATTAATGCAACACATAAAACAATAAAACCGCTCGCAAACAGATGAGGGATTCTCATTATTCTTGCAAAATAAAGAGTTGCGACCATACCGCTTATAATACCTATTCCCAAAAGCGTTCTTAAAAACGTTAAATCTGAAAAAGTTAATCCGTAATAGTCTGTTATTAATGCGTTTAAACTGTTCGAAAATACCGCAACAATAAATTGCAGACAAATCGAAAGTCCTACAAGATAAAGTGCTTTTTTGTGATTAGTTAAATATTTTAAGGCTATTCCCATATCATTGGAAGTCTTTTTGGCAGCAAAATATTTTTGCGGAATTAAGAATTTTATGCAGGCTGTAATTATTGCTGCACAAAGATACATTCCGCCAATAATTGCAAATGCTTTTTCATTACCGAATTGTAAAAAGTAATTTGCCCCCAAAGCTCCAAGCAAAAGTGCAATTGCACCAATAGACGAAGTTAAAGCATTGGCAAATTTTAACTGACTGCTTTTGACAACGTTAGTTACTGAAGACATTTTTGCAGGATAGAAAAATGCAGCACCGCATCCGAGTATGAATGAAAATGTGTAAATCATGTTTTGATTGATTTGCGGTAAACAATATATCAGTCCAATTGCAGTGATTGCTCTGAAAATACAACTGAGTGACATTATTGTTTTTCTTGAAAATCTGTCACAAATTGCACCTGAAAACGGACTTATTAAAAACTGCGGCAATAAAAATGTGAAAAACATTATAGCGATAGCTTTTCCGGCACTTCCTGATATTTGCAGTAAAATTGCTACAAGTAAAAATTGTACTATAGCATCTGCAAAATGCGAGAATAATTGTCCGACAAAAAGTTTATCAAACTCTGTATTTGCTATAGGTCCAAGTTTTTTTATTATTTTTTCCATACTCTCTCCTTAATTAATGTATATAATATTTTATAATTTAAGCAGGTATATAGCAAAAATATTACAATACATATAAAAAACATTGGTGTTCTGCCAATGTTTTTTACAAAATATATCAATTTTTCATCTTAATTTTATTTAGCGAGATTTTCTGCTGATTCAACAACTTCTTCAATATCTTCAACTATATCTTGTGCTTTTGACTTGTTGCCTGAGTAAAATCTTTTGATGATATTTTCGTCAATCCATTCGCCCGGTTTTGCAAGAATGTTTTTAATTTTTTCTGCATTTGTCGCTGCATTTTTATTAATCCATTTTGCACCTTTGCTGTAGTATATTCCCCACGCTGCCGCACCTAATACAAGTACTCCGCCGATAAGTTTTGCTATTGTTTTTCCAATAGAGCGTTTTTTCTTTTCCGGGGCATCTGACTGAGAACTTAATTCTACTATATCTTTTTGTGGTTCGTTAATTGAAGCACTAAATTTCCCGGGTGAATTAATTATATCTTCTTTGGCACGGAAATTTACTTGTGAACCGTTATACATTTGTACAGAACTAACCATAGGAATACCTCCTTTTATTACACACTAATATTCAAGAAAACCGACTTATATTCTTATTTTGCTGAAAAAATTATACTTTTTCAATTATTGTTACAAAAATTTACATAAAATTTGGAATAATTTAAAATCTTGCGTACTCTATATGTATAGAAGGAGAGATATGGGATATGGAAAATACAACTTTAGTTATTGATGAAAAAGAAAAAGAAAATGCAAAAGCACTATCACAGAGTTTTGTAAAAGGTGATGTGAAGAGCAGAGCTTTTATTAATGCTCTCGGTGCAGAGGTATGTCTAAAATATTTGCGAGATGAAAATATTGTTTCAGGTAATGTTTATAACATGCACAATATCAGAAAAATTCTTGAGGAATTTGATATTTCGGATATTATGCTTTCGAATATTCATATAGATGTAAGAGTAGTATATGATGAAAATCAAATTTTTATTCCAAAATCCCATTTTGAATATAATATTACTCCTGATATTTATGTTGTTTTAAAAATGGCTAAAGATTGTTCTCAAACGGAACTTTTAGGGTTTTTTGAACCTAAAATGTTAAATAAAAATAATTCAAATGACAAGTACTATTTTATAGAAAAGGAAAAACTTTCCGCTCCGGTTGATTTGAAAAATTTTATAAATAATTTTGAAGGTAAATCAAATAAAGAATATGATGAAAAAGAGATTGAAGATGCTGAAATTTTAATGATTTCAATAGCAGATAATGATATAACAGAAAAAGATACGAAAAAACTTTTTGATTATTTAAAAAACAGTTCGGAATTAAGAGATAAATTTATTGAATTTGAAAACTTTGAAATGATTTCATATCAGGCAGCTAATACGGCTGATTTTGAAGAAAGATTTGTAAATTCAAATGGTGTAATTGAAGCTGAAACAACAGAAACAGAAAATACGGATGAAATCTCAGAAGATACTGCTCAGGATAATATTATTGTAGAGGATGAATCTCAAACAATTATTGAAGAAGAAACTCCTACAATTGTTGAAGATGAGGCACAGCCAATTAATGAGGAAGGTACGCCGTCAACTTTTGAGGATGAAGCTCAGACAATTGATGAAGAAGAAACTACGGCAAACATAGAGAATACTTCTGCAGAAGAACAAACTTTAGAAAGCGACAAGACAGATGATGATGCAAATTTTGACAGCGGATTTTTGGAAGATTTATTGAATGGTGTAGCTGCCGGTGGTGCGGAAATTGCGGGTGCAGCTGTCGCATCAGCTGCATTATCAGGTGCGGAAGAAGTATCCGATATCGCAAAAGATGCCGAGGATACACTTGCAGGACTTGCTGATATGGCGGCAAATACGGAAGAAACAGAAGTTTCTCAAAAAAATATATCCGAAAGCGAATCTTTATTAAGTGATGCATTGAACTCTTTGCTTGGTCAGGATGAACAACGACCTGTAAGTACTCCTTTCGGGTATAATACTGATAATAGCAATGCTTCATCCGATAATGATACTTCTGATGATATAGTATTTTCTAATGATGATAATTATGATGATATAGTTTTTGAAGATGGTGATATTTATGATGATAATTCATCAGGCAGTTCATCAGGCAAAGCATATTTACCGTCAAGTTCTAATAGTAAGCCTGCTATATCTACGGTAATAAATACACCTATTTCAGAGGCGACAGATTTGATTTCAATTGAAAGTTTACAGATGGGTGACATTCCGCCGCTTGATGTTCCTAAAGTAGATCCGACAGATATGATGCAGATGGATGAATTCCAAAATCTTGTTGATAATTATGTCCCTCAAAAGATAAAAGACGAATCTGTATGTGTCGATTTTAATACAATTCATTCTGATGAATCTTCTGATATGGAAGGAAACCCAAGTTCAGCAGATTTTTCTGCTAAAAAATCTGTAGTTGTTGAGTCTGATGCATTTGTTGAAGAAATGCCGGAAGCTGTAGCACAAAAAGAAATTACGGAAGAAGATAAATTAAATTCTGATAGTTTTGTTGAAGAAATGCCAGAGGAACTTCCTCAAAATGTGTTTGATAAAAAAGATGAATTAAGTTCGGATAATTTTGTTCAGGATATGCCTGAGGAACTTTCTCAAAACAAATTTGAGAAAAAGGACGAATTAAGCTCAGATAACTTTGTTCAGGATATGCCTGAAGAGCTTTCTCAAAACGAGTTTGCTCAAAAGAATGAATTAAATTCCGATGAAACAGATAATCTTAATGAAGATATGCAAGAATCACAGGTCGTTTCGGGTGCTCTTAATGCTGACGAGATGTCTGTAGATATGGATATGAATTTAGCTGTAGGAGAAGATGTTTTAACAGCAAATTTGGGCTCTGCCATTGATAGCAATGAACTGACTATTGATGAAAGTGCTTTTGATGATTTTGGAAATGTTCCTTCATTAGGAGAAGAAATTACCGGTGAATTAAATGATGAAATCGCAATGTCGGATGATATTTCAGCTTCTATAGATATGTCTGCAATAGATAATCATGTAAATGAATCTTTGAATATGGATAATCAAGAGTTATCTATCCAAGAAAATGCTGAAAATGATATTTCAGATTTCCGGGATGAATCACAGCTTCAAGACAATGCACAGCCTCAGGAAAATATTCAGGCAGAAGCAACTCAAGAAGAAAATCAAGCATATGATGAAATTTCTGATTTATCTATTTTAGATGAGCTTTCAGCACTATCCGGCGAAGGTGATGTACTTATGTTAGGAAATGATACAGCTGATTCGGGAGCAGAATCCGAAGGAGGTTTGTCTGAAGAAGAAGAGGCGGCTGTTCTTGAACATGCGGAAGAAACCGGAGCATCTGATGTTACAGAGCCAATTAATAATGAAAACGTTGAAGAGTCAGAAGATTTGCAGCAAACGGATGAATCAGATATAGAGATTTGTGAAGAAGAAAGTCAAAATGAAGCTGATTCTGTTCAGGATATTAATTCTATTGAGGATATTAATTCAATAGAGGATGTTTCAGATATCGAATATCAGGATAATGCGGAAGATGAACCGCAAAATCAGTCATTAGGTATTTTATATGGCAATTCAAATCCTGACGATTTAAACAGTACAATAAGAGAAGCTGAACAAGAATCTTATAATTTCAAACCTAAAAAATCTTCTTCAAAATTAATACCTGTGTTCGGTTTTCTTACATTTGTAATTATTGTTGGTGCTGTAGTCGGGTTTATGATTAAAAGTAAAAACAGTATTGAATCAGAAACTCTTATAAGCTCCAATCCTGATAACAGTACATTGGCAAGTCCTGAAACCGATAATTCCGGTATATTATCCGATAACGGTATAGAACCTGCCGTACCTACCGATTTATCACCTTCAGCTCCGGCGCCTAAAGCTGTACCTGTTTCGACCGAACTTTCAAAAGAGGCAAAACAAGCTGCAGTCAATAATACAAAACAGGCTATTAAAAATACAAAAGAAGCTATTAAAAAACAGCAGGCAGCTGCAGGTCCTAAAAAACCTATTAATGCAAGCAAATCTATTACACTGCAAAAGATTTCCTGGGAAGTTCCTGATTATTTATCATATAGTGACAATATGAGAAGATATTTACAGACGGCAGGTAAGAGTATTAAACTTACTTTATCAAGTGATTTGTTATTGACAAATGATTATATATACTCAAATCAAGTAAAAGTCAGTTTAAAACTCTCTAAAGACGGCACAATTCAGAGTGCTCAGGTAACAAAATCCAGCGGTTCAAATCGTGTTGATAACATTGTGTTACAAACTGTTAAAAATACACTAAATGCTGTAAAGCCCGCACAGGGCGAGGTCCCGACCCCTAGCTATAATTTAGGTATTATCATTTATTTATAGTTGTGTTATAATGTCGTAAGTTAGGGGAATATCAGTGGAATTAACACAAGATAATATAAATCTCATAGAGAGATTAATTAAAACGAACCGAAAGTTTACTAATAATGAGGATTTGTATGAAGATTTTTTCAACGAAACCTGTAAGCGTTCTTTGCCTATAATAAGTACAATATCTTCCGGTTCTACGTTGGAAGTATACCTCAGAAAGGTTGCGACCTCCAGTATTTTAAATGTTCTTAAAGATTCCGGCAGACTGAGAAGAACCCATGACACTTATGTAGCAACAAAAGAAGTTCCGTTGAGTGAACCTGAACCTTCATATTCAGATACATATAATAATATCAGAATAGAATATGAACCTGTAGATTTTGATAACGGACCTGAAGATGTTGCGATTAAAAAGGAAGTTTTGAGCCTGGTGTTGGATTCCCTGAATAATATTAACAGTCAAGAACCTGACAAGCAGTATTTTGATTTATACAGACTCCGTTACAAGGAAGGCATGACTCAGAGTGAGATTGCCAGAGAGCTAAATTTATCTCAATCGGAAGTATCCAAAAGATTGTTTAAATTAATGCATAAAATTAAAACTTCTATTAACGGTTAATAGAGATTACGGTTATGAAATGTCCTGTATGTAAAAAGATTATACCTGATAATTCTTTGAGGTGTCCGCATTGTAAAACAAGAACGGGTTTAATATGCAAGCATTGTCATACTGTCAATACCATATTTGACGTTGCCTGTAAAAAGTGCGGTGAAGAAATATTGAAGCTTTGTCCGGAATGTAATTGTGTAAATTTCCCGAATACTTCTGTTTGCAGAAAGTGCGGTTATAAATTTGAATCCGGTGAAAAAATGCACAGAATATCACCTGAAAAGGTGAATACACATATAGTTAATCCGCAGTCATTATTGCAGTCTGAAGCAGAAGAACTTTTAGAGCAGGCGTTATTATCCGATGAAAAAAAGATTATTTCTTTAAGCGGTATCAGGGGTGTTGGAAAGAGTTATGTTTTGTCCCGTGTTATTAATAAATTACAGGGGGATAAATATGTTTGGCTTTACGGAAAGTGTACCCCGATTACCCAACTGACTTCCGGCGGATTATTGCAGGATATTTTGTTTAATCTTTATGACCTGCCGAATTTTTGCATAAACAGTGCAAAGTTTATAAAAGATGCAACTAAACTTTTCAGAAACAAATTCCCGTATCTGAACAATGAAGAAATTGCTGATTTTTTAAATTTTTTATATCCGTCAAAGTTTGGTATATTTGAAGAAATATCTGTAAGAAAAGCAAAAACTTTCAGTTTGTTAAACAAAATTTTTGATAATATTGTAATGTATTCAAAATTTGTACTTGTAGCGGATAATTTTGATTCCGTTGATGCTATGTCGTATGAATTTTTGCACAATTATATTAAAAAAGAAACGGTTTTCAAGGATTTGAAGCTTGTTTTGATATATTCCGGAACAAAACCGTCAAAAGGATATTTTAATTTTAGCAGTAAAGGCAGTGATAAGATTTATTATGATTTGCGTATTGCTCCTTTGGACAGAAAAGGAATGTTAGAGCTTCTTGAAAACAAAGCAAAAAAGGATTCTAATTTTCCTGAGCTTGAAAATTCCGAAAGAGAACTGATATTTTCTTTAAGCAAGGGTAATTGTGCATATATTGAGCAGGCATGCGGATTGAAAAAAGATTCTGAGCTTGGTAAAACACCGTTTGAACTGCCTGAATCTTATGAAGATTTGGTCGCTAAAAGAATTTGCCTGTTAAGTGCAATCAATAAAGATGCGTATGATTTTCTGACTGCAGCATCAATTTTGGGGGATAAAATAAATTTAAACCTCGTAAAACAAATATTTGAGTACGATGATGTAACTTTTGAAAATATTGTCGAATATTTAAAAAATCTAAATTTCATAAGACCGTTAAACGAGATTTTTTACAGATTGTAATGCTCTTGAAAACTTTACTCCAAATTCAAATGCAATTTTCGGACGAATTGCCCAAAACATTAAAAATCCGAAACTTGCACTTGATATATGGACAAGAAGTACAAGATTATCTGCGTATATTGGGGATACAAGCTTATATTCATATTCTCAGAAGCAGTGTTTGGCTCTTGTAAATGAGCTTGATGAAACTTCAACATTAAAAATCCGATACAATATATCAGAACGTTTGGGTAAATTATTATCTGAATACAGTCCTGATGAAGCTATGGAGTATCTGCCGGATGCGATTGCCAACGCTAAGGCACTTAATGATGTACCAAGAGAAGTAGAATTGCTTGGTTATATGTCAAAATGCTGTTATGATACGGGGAATTATTTCGGTAATGTCGAATGTGTAGATAATGCACTTGAATCGTTAAGTGAGGATAAAAAACTTGAAACAGTGCTGGTAAAATGTTCAAAGTTAAAAGCGTTGCTTGCGATAGGTAATTGCGGTCAGATGGTTAATCTTATTGACAACGAAATTATGCCGGTATTTGATGAAATATTATCTCAGGAATATACTAGAGAAGATGTACCGCTTGCTTTTGTTGTGGAAAGTTGGCTGAAAGCATATCTTTTACTTGCGGAAGCATTGATAATGCAAGGTGACGACAGGTCTTTTGAAGTATTAACCAAACTGTTTGATATAATAGACAGGTATAATATTCAGGATGATGATTTTTCATACAAATGCAAACTGGCACTTGCACAAGCAAACACTATGAAGGGTGATTATACTACTTCCGATAAAATTTTAGAAGAATTGATGACGATGCACGAACGTATCAATATGAGTGATTCATCAATTGTAAAATGGAATTATATAAACATCATGAATAATTTAATGCGTCATAAATACAAAGATATTCAGGATGATTTATTCCATACGGTCACTTATGCAACAAATTGCGGGGACAATTTCACTAAGAATATAATGAAATCATTACTTGGTAAGGTTTTAAAAGATAATGACAAAACAAATAAGTCCATGGATATTTATAATGAGCAAATAGCGTATTTTTCAAAGGAAAAAATGGCTATAGGTGCTTTATTGACGTGGTATTTAATAGCTGATGCGAAATTATTTGATGAACCGAAAGAGGCGGCGGATATTGCGGAAAAGGCTCTAGATGTTGCTCAAAATCCTAAAATTGACAACTATTTCTTTGGTGTGTTATTGAGAATTGTAATGGCAAAAGCAAATTTTGCTCTGTCAGATTTGGCAACCGCAAAAATATACATTACTGATGCGATAGAAATTGCAAAGAAGTACGGAATGAACGATTTATTATGCCGTCTTTACTTGTTGTATGGAAAATATTTTCAGGAGCAGGGTTTGAAAAAATCTCCGGAGCAGGCAAAGTATCTTGAGGGTGCGAAGAAGATGTACGAGCTTGCACAAAACCTATTCAAACAAACAAGAAATACTCACGTTCATATTGAGATAGAAGAAGCAAAGAGCGTTCTTAAAGCATTCATGGCTAATAATAAAATATAATAAAACAGGGGTTGAAATAATCTGAAAAAATGTTATAATGATAATGTAGATAGAAAACAGCGGAGGATATTGATATGAGCGAATTTTCACCTAGGGGGGGGGGGCAAGAACCTCTCGCAGTAAGGGTTTACAGGATTTTATGATATGTCATCCCGAACTTGTTTCGGGATCTAGCCACAGTAAAACTTTAGGTAGTATTCAAAAAGAGAAGGTCGTAGTAAGTAGCATGGGTCAGATGCTGAACCAAGTTCAGCATGACAAAAAGAAGAAAGCCGCATTCACTCTTGCAGAAGTATTGATTACATTGGGTATTATCGGTGTTGTTGCGGCAATGACATTGCCGACACTTATACAAAATCACAGAAAACACGAAGTCGAAACAAAGTTAGCTAAAATCTATTCAGTAGTAAATCAGGCAATAAAACTTTCTACTGTTGAATACGGTGAACCTCAGTACTGGGCTGATTGGGATTGTGGTACTTCCGGTACTCCGACTTGTTCAACAGATGAAGCAATTGAAAAATTTAACAAGTATATCGGTAAAAATTTAAAGATATTGAAAATTGATAAGGATGATGATTCGAAAATATTTTATGTTTATTTAGCGGATGGAGGAATTTTGGGTGTAAGAACATATCTTTATGATATTTATTATTACATTAGCAAAAATGCAATAACTAATAATATTAATAATTATAAATGGGGAGTTAATGTTTTTGCTTTTAGATTTAGTCCAAAATTTCCTACAAATCAAGATTCTAATGATGCGAGATGGGCAAATACAATTAATCCAACATTTGAACCACATTCTTTTGCTTGGGATGGAACAATAGAAAAACTCACTGATACTACCAATAAATATGCTTGTGGTGGAACTTTGGGTTCGTTATGTACAAAATTAATTCAATTGAACGGATGGAAAATACCTAAAGATTATCCGTTAAAATTTTAGTGTTATATATTCATAGCTCTCAGAATTTCGTTCATGTTTGCGGCTGTCTTTTTGACATCGCAATTTGAATGTTTTATTGCATTGTCGGGGTCTTTCAGACCGTTTCCTGTTAAAATGCAAACGATTTTTGAGCCTTCTTTTACCTGAGTTTTAACCTTTATAAGTCCTGCAACAGATGCAGCACTTGCAGGTTCTGCAAGTACTCCTTCGGTTGATGCAAGAAGTTTGTATGCATTCAGAATTTCATCATCCGTTACGAAATTAATCATACCGTTACTTTCATCACGAGCGGCAACGGCTTTATCCCAGCTTGCAGGATTACCGATTCTTATTGCGGTTGCTATTGTTTCAGGGTGAAGTATTCTTTCACCTTTTACGATAGCGGCAGCACCCTCTGCTTCAAATCCCATCATTTTAGGGGTTGAAGAAATCTTACCTGATTTAAACCATTCGGTGTAACCTTTCCAGTACGCTGTTATGTTGCCTGCATTTCCCACAGGTATAAAATGATAATCAGGTGCCTGTCCGAGTGCTTCACAAATTTCAAAAGCTCCTGTCTTTTGTCCTTCAATTCTGTATGGGTTAACAGAATTTACTAACGTAATCGGGTAGTTCTCGGAAATTTTTCTCACAAAATCAAGTGCCTCATCAAAATTTCCCTGAATTGCAATGATTTCAGCACCATACATCATAGCCTGTGAAAGTTTGCCTAAAGCTATGTATCCGTCAGGAATAAGTACAAAGGTTTTTAATCCTGCTCTTGCACCGTATGCCGCAGCTGATGCCGAGGTGTTTCCTGTAGAGGCACATATGATTGCACCCGAGCCGGATTCTTTTGCTTTTGATACTGCCATTGTCATACCACGGTCTTTAAAACTTCCGGTAGGGTTGCAGCCCTCAAACTTCAAATAAATATCTGCATCTATACCGATTTTTTTAGCCAAATTGTCAGCTTTAATAAGCGGTGTGTTTCCTTCGTTCAAAGTAACGACAGGTGTTTTTTCGCTTACCGGTAAAAATTCTCTGTATTTATTTATTAATCCTTCGTACATATGTCTATCCTCTGTTTATATTCCAATTTTTTCATAAATTACGTCAATGTGTTTTAAAAATTCGTTTTTGTCGAAAATTTTATCAATTTCATCACTCGTTAATCTTGTAGTTACATCTTTGTCATTGTGCAGATTTTTCTTAAAATCTCCGTCATTTTCAAAAGCATCAAGAGCATTTCTCTGTACAATTCTGTACGCTTCTTCTCTTGTTAATCCTTTTTCTGTAAGTTTTAATAAAACTTTTTGTGAAAATACTATTCCGCCGAATTTGTTGGTATTTTTCAGCATATTTTCAGGATGTACAACAAGATTTTCTACAATATTGTTGAATCTTGAAAGCATAAAATCAACAAGAATAAGGCTGTCAGGGAAAATTATTCTTTCCGCCGAGCTGTGAGAAATATCTCTTTCGTGCCATAAAGGTACATTTTCCAGTGCAACAACCGAATTTGCTCTTACTACTCTTGCAAGACCGCAAAGATTTTCGCTTAATACAGGATTTTTCTTATGAGGCATAGCAGAAGAGCCTTTCTGATTTTTCCCGAAACCTTCTTCCGCTTCCAAAACTTCGGTTCTTTGAAGATGTCTGATTTCCGTTGCAAATTGCTCGATTACTGTCGCAATTAGTGCCAATGTCTGCATAAAATGTGCGTGATAATCTCTTGCAATAATCTGTGTAGAAATTTTTGCAGGTTTTAATCCGAGATTTTTGCAGGTAATTTCTTCAATTTCAGGCGGAATATTACTGTAAGTACCAACCGGTCCCGAAACCTGTCCTACTCTGATTTGTTCCAGTGCCTGTATAAAATTTTCTCTCTGACGTCTTAATATATCCAGCCAAGAGCATATTTTAGTCCCGAAAGTCATAATTTCGGCGTGAATACCATGTGAACGACCTATGCAAATTGTGTTTTTATGTTTTACGGCAAGATTTTTGACAGAGTCAATTAAGTTGTCCAAATCTTTAAGTATAATTTTCCCGCTGTCCTGTATCTGAAGTGCAAAAGCCGTATCAATTACATCTGAACTTGTCATTCCGACATGCATATATTTTGCATATTCGCCCAAATTTTCATTTACGTTCGTTAAAAATGCAATAACATCATGTTTTACTTCTTTTTCTATTTCATCAATTCTGTTTATATCAAATTTTGCAAGCTTTTTTAATTCAAGAATATCATTTTTCGGAAATTCTCCGTATTCGACATAAGCATCACAAACTGCTAATTCTACGGACAAATAGTAGCTGAATTTTGTCTGTAACGTCCAAATATTCTTAATTTCATCTCGTGCGTATCTGTCAATCATAACTTTAGTATATCATGAAATATTTTAGTATGAAAGATAGTTAAATTTGTTACAGAGGGCGGTATATCTTATTGACTTTGGTAAATTAATCATTAATTACATGGCGTTGGTAGTATTTGTATGAAATATGCATTTTTTTGTACTGCAAATGTATGATTTTTTGCAATATTACAAACAAAATTTCAAAAAAACAGTTAGAATATAAAATAGAGGAGGTATAAATATGTCGGGATTTTATCCGAGTTACGATTTACCTGGAAGAATACAGCATACCAAGCTTGCAAACGGCTTTGGCGGTATACCTTCTGCAAGACTTGACAGTATTGATACAAAAAAGAACGCAGATTTCAGAACAGTATTTGCAGGTATGGCAGACAAGTTAAATCAGGAACTTAATGCTCCTGACGAGTTGCTGAAAGATGTTATGTCGGGAAATAAGAATATTGATGTTCATGATGTAATGATTGCAATGTCTAAATCAGAAATAAGTGTCAATGTTGCGACTACAGCGGTAGGTAAAGTTATTCAGGCATACGATAAGATAATGCAAATTCAGGTATAGAGGGAAATATTTAATTAACAGACGGGGATAAGATGGATTTTCAGAAAATATTAGAAAATAAACCTTTACTTATAGGATTAATTGCAGGTGCAATAATATTACTGCTGCTTGTAATTATTGTTCCTATTGCTGCCCATTCAAAAGCGGATAAAAAAGGTGGAGTTACCGTGTCTGAGCAAAAGTTGACAACGGATGTTGATTTGCTTACTACGGATAATATGGGTAAAGCTATTGAAATTCAGGCTTTACTTGCGAGATACGGTATATCTGTTTCAAGAGCTTTGGACGGTACAAAATCAAGACTTTATTTAAAAGCAGGCGACTGTACTACAGGTATGAAAAAATGTACTACGACCCAGCGTGATGAAGCTTTAATTCAGATTGTTCAAAGCGGTTTGATGGATCAAAATGTGGGCCTGGAAATTTTTGATAAAGGTGATTTTACTTCAACAAAAGAAGATAAAAAAATTCGTTTGACCCGCGCGGTAAATGGTGAATTATCAAGATTGATAAGAAAAATTAAACCTATTGAAAATGCTTCCGTATTTATTTCAATACCTGAGCAGACAATGTTTACTTCACAACAAAAACCGATTACTGCGACGGTTCAGATTGTAATTCCGTCAGGTGAAAAACTTGAACCTCTTAAAGTAAAAGCTATTTCAAATCTTTTATTAGGCAGTGTTTCAGGTTTGACTGCCGAAAATATTTCAATAACCGATACAAACGGAAATGTTTATCACAGTATTATGAACGCATCTGATGAAATGCTTGCTAAAATTGAAGAAAATGATAAATATATGCAGCAAAAAGTTATGCAGCAGTTAGACAGACTTATCGGCAAAGGTAATTATGTCGTAACAGTCAGCACATTTTTAAGAGAAACTCCTGCTGAAAAGTACAGTACAATGTATGACCCTGACAGCAAAACTTCCGTTAACGAACAGTCATTTACGGAAGGTTTGGGTGATCAGACTCAGGATTCTAATTCATCAACAAATGCTGTAAGTGTTTATCTCCCTAACGGTATGGCTAATAATGGCAGTAACTCAAGTCAGAACAGAAGCTATTCACGTTCTGCTACGGAAACTCAATACGGTGTCAGCAAAACACAATTAAATGAATACTTGAAACCGGGTATGATAGAAGAAGTTACGGTTGCCGTTACTTTAGAACGTTCAGCATTACCTCCTGATACTACTTTGCAGGAATTAAAACAGCTGGTTGCAAGTGCTGCAGGTCCAAAAGCAGACCCTGATAATGTTTCAATTGCATTCTCGGATTCTGTTGACCCGTATCTTGCATCAGGCAGACAGGCTAATTTGCCAAAACCTGATGAAAGCGGTAATCCTTGGTGGTTAGCGGTTGCGTTGAGTGCTATAGGGTTGATACTTGTATTCAAAGCTGTTTCCGGTAAAGTTCGTCAGCTTCAGGAAGAAAATGCAATTGAGGTTGAACGTTTAAGACAGAAAGAAGCTGAACAAGACAGAGAACTCAGTGATGTTAATATGCGTGCCGCGCAGCTTGCAGACAGACAGTCAGAACTTGCACAGGGTCTGTTGGAACAGCAGCAACGTGAATATCTGGGTGAACGCAGTGAAGCAGATGTTATTGCCGCATTGAGCAAAGTTTCTGCTGATTTGGCACAGGCTGACGGTGAAATTGCCGGTGAAAAAATTAAGAGTTGGATTGAAAACAGTTAACGTGTAAAAGGAAAGTTAAATGACTATAAAAGATTTTGATTACAAAGGTTTTGCTGAAAATTTGGCATCACAGGCGGCTGAATTGGTTCCAAAAGAATTTAGTCAGAATGATAAAAATTATGTAACAAATACGTTACTGAATTTTTCAATGCTTGCCGGCGAAGCCTTGTATCAGGATCAGGAAAATCTTGGGTTTAATGCCGATCAGGCATCAATGATTACCCAGATTATTGCCGAATGGGCTTTTCATAAATCCGTTGATTTGATTAAATCAGGTATTCCACAGCAGTTTTGGGATCCTATTATGCAAAAAATTGCATTTACTATCTTTGAAATTGCAAAACAAACCTTTAAACAGGGTCTGCCTCAGGATCAGATATTGCAGCTTATTGAACACCATGTTAAGAAAACTTATCTTGACAGTATTACGGAATTAAAAGAAAAAGGTGCGATAGATGACGGATTAATGGAAAAAGCTGCATCTCAATCAAATATTGATACCGTAATGCAGGAAATGGAAAATTCGGGTGAAATTCAGGCGGAACAAATGCAGGCTCAGGCACAAGCCGCAATGCAGGCACAAAATCCAAATATGCAGGCTCCTGTTCCTCAGGAAAATTCTGCACCCGTACCTAAGCAGGAACAGATTAATATAGTTAATAAAACCGGTATCAAATACGAACCTCCAAAATTGTTAAAACTTGTTACGGTTGCATTACTTCTTAAACGTATTGATGATGAGGACCAGGTTCAGGAAATATTGGAGTGTTTTGATCAGACTGATGCAGGTACAGTAATCAGATATATGTATTCTGATGATGTTGAGCAAGAGCTTAATCCAAATACTACAATGAAGTTTCTCGATGAAATTGCCAAGGATTTACCGGAAGCAACAGAAGTTAACAAAAAGAAAGTCATTGAAACAATAAAAGAAGTTGTTACAACGGTCGGTAAAAATACAATGGAAAGAAAATTACAGCTTGAAAGACATAAAGTCCGTCAGTTTGTATTTAATGCAATAGAAGGTGAATATTATAAAATGCCACCAAAAATTGCTAACATTATTGCCCATTACCTTGAAAGTATTGTATAATATAATCAGCTATGATTATACGCAAAAAGAATCTGGATAATAAACCTAAAGAAGAAGAACAGCTTGATACACAGCAGGAGTATGCTCCGGAGTATGAAAATACCGGAGAATATCCGGCTGAAGATAATCAGGAACAGCCGTATGTTGCTTCCGAGGGTGGATATTCACAAGAAAATCATGCGAATAACAGCCAAGTTCAGCCTGCTCAGTATGAACGCAGTGCTCAGGTTGTTCAGCCGGCAGGGAATGTTACTGCCGTTTCAGATGCGGAAATTAATTTGTTTGATTTAGATAATATAGATTTCAGCCAAAGACAGGAAAGACGCCGTGGGGACAGAAGGAGAGGCTTTCGCAGAGTTGAGGACAGAAATCTTGTTTCCCGTGCAAGAGAAGAAGCTGATGCGATAAGAGAATCCGCTTTAAAAGAGGGTTATCAGGCAGGATTGGATCAGGCTCAGGCTGATATTGAGGAGTTAAAAAATTCTTTGGGGCAATTTATGAATGCCAAACAGGAGGTTTTTGAATATATTGCTCCGGATATTTTGGAAATAAGTGTTGATATTGCACAAAAAATCATTAAAAAGGAAATAGAACAAGATCCTCAGGTGCTTTTTAATACAATAGTCGATGTATTAAAAACCCTGTCAAAAGAGGAAACAAAAGTTACGTTGCGTGTTAATCCTGCGGAAGTTAATCAAACAAAGCAGGCCGTACCTGACTTGATTAATACGGCGGGAATTGATACAAAAATTGTTGTACTTGCGGATGAAACCATTACAGAAGGCGGATGTCTGGTTACAACAACAAACGGAATAGTTGATGCGACTTTAGAAACTCGTATTGAGGTAGTAAAGAAGGCATTGAGGGAATTATAAAATGGCTCAAGGCGGAGGGGGCAATAATCCGATAAGTGAATTGTTTTTAGCAGTGTTTGTATTGACACTGTTATTGATTTTGCTTGTTGAAATGCCTACATGGGTTATAAATTTCTCAATTTGCTTGAACATTACTCTCGGAATTGTACTTTTGATGTTCGGGTTATATGTTCAAAAACCGCTTGAATTATCTTCATTCCCGTCAATTATTCTTTTAGGTACGATGTTTCGTCTTGTATTGTCAATCGCATCTACAAGGTTGATTTTGGCAAAGGGTGAAGCGGGAGAAGTAATCCATGCATTCGGAACTTTCGTAACCGGCGGTAACATGGTAGTCGGCGGTGTAATCTTCCTTATCATTACCGTTGTACAGTTCATGGTTATCACAAAGGGTGCCGAACGTATTGCGGAAGTTTCTGCCCGTTTCGCATTAGATGCTATGCCCGGTAAACAGATGACAATTGATGCGAACTTTAACGCAGGTTTGATATCTCCTGAAGAAGCGACAAAGCAGAGAGAAGATTTATCAAGAGAATCAAGTTTATTCGGTAGTATGGATGGTGCGATGAAGTTCGTAAAAGGGGATACTATTGCAGGTATTATTATCGTATTAATTAATATTATCGGCGGTTTATGCGTAGGATGTTTAATGAACCAGATGCAGATTGAAGATGCGGTTTCAAAATATACGGTATTAACTATTGGTGACGGTTTGGCATCACAGGTTCCGTCATTGTTGATGTCAATTGCGGCAGGTATATTTATGACACGTTCATCCGCACAGAGTGCATCATTAGGTGCTGATGTTTCGGGTCAGATTATGACAAAACCTTATGCCCTGTTTTTTGCGGCAGGATTTTTGGCTTTACTTGCAGTTACGGGTCCAATTACGGGATTGCCATGGTTTCCGTTTACTTTGTTTGCAATAGGTTTATCTGTTGCAGGCTTCTCTGTATTAATTAATGCTGATGTTCAATCTCAGTTGGGTCAATTGGAAAATGTCCGACAGAATATGCAAGACCTTGTTAATCCGAACCGTATGTATGAACGTTTGGGTGTTGACGTATTGAGTTTGCAGGTAGGTTCTAACCTGCTTGTTATAGCCGATCCTGATCAGGAAGGTCAATTACTGGCAAAGATTGCCGCTTTACGTCAAAGGGTCACGGATGAATTGGGTTACATTTTGCCGAATATTCGTATTATGGACTCGTCAGCATTAGATGCTAACGAATATTTGCTTGCAATTCGCGGTAATACGGTAGCAACCGGTTATGTATATCCGGGACGTGTGATGGTTATTGCGGATCAGTGGGATTCTGTTAAACAAGAAGTACCGGAAGATGCAATTATTGGTATCGACCCTACATATCAGACTCAGGCTTACTGGTTAAAGCCTGAAGATGCAAAAACGGCACGTTCGGTTACGGCTGTTGACTCTACAGACGTAATCGTTACTCACTTGCAGGAATGCGTAAGAAAACACGTTGATGAAGTTATGACAAAGACGGATGTACTGAAACTTATGGAGCTTGTTCGTTCGCAGGATCCTACTCTTGTTAATGACCTTGTTCCGACTATTATTTCCACAAGTGATTTGAGAAAAATCTTTGTTAACCTGATTAGAGAAAAAGTTTCAATAAAAGATATTATATTTGTATTTGAAAGACTTTGCGATTATGCAAGATTTTCAAAGGAACCCGATATTTTATCGGAACGTTTAAGAGCCGCTTTGGGACGTCAGATTTGTTTGTCTAACGTGAGTGAAGAAAACATTTTGTATGCTCTGACACTTTCCCCTGATTGGGAAAAGACTTTGGATGACAGCTGTCAGAGAACTGAGTTAGGTACAATGTTCCTGCTTAATCCTGTTCAGGTTCAGGAGCTTATTGAAACGACTGCAAACACTCTGATGAGAGCTCATCAGGCATGCGGACAGCAGCCCGTTATTCTGTGTTCTCCAAGAATAAGACTGCCGCTTTATCAGCTGCTTGAACGTCATATTCCGACAATCGTTGTTATATCTTATTCCGAACTTATAACTGATATTAAGGTCGAAGCTGTTGATACAATTGGTGAAAGTTATACTCTGAGTTAATTAATATATGAAAAAACTTTGTTTGTTATTAATTCAATTATATCAAATGATATCAAAGCATACTCCGCCTGTTTGCAGGTTTACACCGACTTGTTCGGAGTATACCCGACAGGCAATAGAAAAATACGGGGTTATTAAGGGTATATGGCTCGGTATAAAAAGGATTTCCAGATGTCATCCGTGGAATGAGGGCGGATACGACCCTTTGGAATAAAAAATTTGCAAAAAAATACGACACCTTTTAGTGTCGTATTCCTTTTTTGTTCGGAAAATTATCCTCTGATACCAAGTTTCTTGATTAAAGATCTGTAACCTTCCAAATCTCTTGATTTAAGGTAAGAAAGTAATCTTTTTCTTTTACCTACCATCATGTAAAGACCTCTTTTTGTAGCGAAATCTTTTTGGTTAGATTTCAGGTGTTCCGTTAATTCAGAAATCTTTTTGCTGAGCATAGCAATCTGAACTTCTGCAGAACCGGTATCTTTTTCGTTAGCACCATATTCTTTAATGATGTCTTGTTTGTTTTTCAAGTTAATTGACATAATAATTTTTCCTTTATTTCGTATGAGTACATATTGGCGTAAGCACTCTACATTAGGAATATTAATATGCTGAAAGAAAAATTGCAATACATGATGTAAAGTTTTAATAAATTATTACCACGGATAATCTTTTGCCATGTGCCAGCCATCAGTCATTATTAAAGCTGAACAATATGTGCCTGCATTAGTACCGCTAACATTTTTACTGCAACCATATTTACTGTTAGATATAATTTCAGCTCTGGTTAGTCCTGCACCCACTGGAAGAAATTTACCTATCAAATTTGTATTGCTTGTTTTAAAAAGTATGTTATACATAAAAATATCTTTGCCGTATTTATTTGGATTTTTATTTCCGTTTACGTCAATATATATATTTGTCCACACCTGGTTATCCTGATTAAATATTTTCAATGCAATTAATGTCCCGTCATTAAGATAAAAGCGAGGATGTGTTGAACCAAAATTTTCATAAGTGTCTGAATTAAGCTTGGAAACCTTAAACTCACAGTTTCCTGTTGTTTCGGTCCCACAATCCTTGGCAATATTCAAATAAGGATAAAGATATTTTTGAATAAAACCGTATGAATCAAGACCTGAAATATCCCATCCTTCAGGAGATTCATATTCCGTTGTAGCCATAGTAAACGCCTGAGCTAAAGTACTGTATGCTTTTTTAAGTTGAGATATGACCTGATTTTTCTGATAATTTGCTATTAATGTCGGCAAAGTCATAGCCGCAACAACACCGATTATGCCAAGGGTAATCAAAACTTCTGCGAGCGTAAAACCTGATTTCAAATTTTTAAAATTTATCATATATCCTCCTGCATAATAATATATTATAATATTTATTATAACATATTATAATTTAATTATCAATATAATATTGCTAACATAGTAATATGTCAGAAGAAGAATTTTTTAAAGAATTTGGTTTAAGGGTTAAAATTTACCGTTTAAAATGCAGTTTTACACAAGCACACCTCGGAGAATTGGTTAATATGTCTGAGCACAGAATTAGTCAAATAGAGAACGGGAAATGCAATATTACACTAAAAACAATTAATAAACTGAGTTTAGCGCTAAATATTCCGTCCAAAAAACTTTTTGATTTTGAAGAATAAATTTATTGTTTATGTGTTCCTTCACCTTTGTATTCTTTTAAGTGGGTTTCTTTTGCGGTTGTATAGTTATATCTTACAAAAGAGGCTTTATCATGTTCGCCTGCCCGTACTTTATTTCCTGAACCGTTTATGATTTTAACTTTGTCGTTAAAAATCATATTATTATTTTTATCTGAGACATCAAACTCGCAGTTGTTGCAGTTTGTTGCGGTTACAATGTCTTCATCATCGGAACCGCGGTATTTTGCCCCGTCTATGTTTGAAAGTTTAACCCTTTTGGTATCAAAAACAAGTCCTTCGGTTGAATATTCTATTTTCGGTGTAGTATCGACTTTGCTTTCATAATAATATTTTAATCCTGTTGAAGTACTTGTTTCTATATGTCTGTAATTACTGTCACTTTTCAGGTATGATTTAACGCTGTTTGCGTTCATATTTTCACATGATGTTACCGAACGTGCATCCCTCCAAAGGCTGTCAAATTCGGCTTTACTGATATGGTTTTCATGAACTTTTGGTTTTGAACCGAACAGAGAACCTCCGGCTGTTAATTTAACGTATTCCATATCAGCCGATTCTTTTTTGGTTTGTTTCGGATAAGTTATCTTTGTTCCGTCTTCATCAAAAAATATGCAGTAGAGCGTTTTGCCGGTATTTTCATCAGGTATGGTTGTTCTTCTGCAATTTTCAGGAATTAATACTCCGCCAAATTCAACATATTTTACTTCATTATTTCCCATAACTAAATATCCCCTTAAAATATTTCCCCGTATCTTTATAAAGTTTTTTATTTAAAAAAAATTGATATTCAGATAAATCATGTTAAGTTTTTTTAACAAAACCCGAAACATGTGAAAATATTGTGTACAAAAAACGTTTATATATACATAGGATATAAATGTGAGGAATTACTATGCAGGAAGTTGGCAAAATACTTTCACCTCAAGATTTTCAAAATGATCCGAAACTACAGGCAGAGTTCGGCGGCGATTATAGCCGTTATGCCAATGCAATGATGCAGAGATTAAGCCGGTTTGGAGTATTTAATTTTGCATCACAGGGCGGTAATGCTTCCCCAAATTTAAAGGGTGTAAGTTTATTCTATAATGTTGACAGAACTTCTGCTTCACAAAAGAAAGAACAGGAAAAACAAGAAAAAATTGATAAAAGATTAGACCAGATTTCAAATTCCAAAATCAGAGCTGAGGTTGCTGCAGAATTAAAAGCAGGCAATTTATCCGATGCTTTTGTTGATATGTTAATTGAACGTCATCAAAAGAAAATGGCAGAATTTGAAGAAATTTGGAATAAATATATGATTGCAAAAGGTCAGGCTGCCGATTTGAAAAAAACATGTGAAAGATTATTGAGAGAATATCAAAATTCAAATGACAGTTCTGTTAGAAAAGGTAATTATAATAAAGCTTATAAAGAATATGCCGATGCTAAATTAGATGCTGACATTTATCTTGATATTGCAGGCGATATTTCTCACAGAATAACTTAGAATTATTTGTAATTAAAATTTATTTTATGCTAAAATTAGGGTATGACTAACCGAATTAAGAAGTTTACTCTAATAGCAGTATTGTCAGCTTTTTGCTGTGTAAATTTGTCTGCGGAAGTTTTTGCGATTTCGTCAAAAAATTCATCAAAAAAGCAATCCGTCAAGCAGGAAGCTAAAATTAATAAGCATGACGAACACGAAGATTTGTTTAAAAAAGCTTTTGTTGAAAAAAATGATATACTTTCAATTACGGACTGCGTTTCTATTGCATTTCATAACAGTCCGGTTATAAAAAAATATAAGTATAATCTGGATTTGGCACAGAGTAATGTCGGAATTGCAAAATCCGAATATTTTCCGGTAATTAGTGCAGGAGTGGGATATTACAGCACAAATCACTCAAACGGGGAAGAATATCACAGTCATGTCAGTGAATTTCCGAATGTTGCAGTTACGGTAAACAAATTGGTTTACAATTTCGGAAAAACTACGGCGTATATTAAAATGGAAGAATTTTACAAAATCGGTGCCGAGTATGAATTTATAGACAGCTTATGCAAAACACTTTTTGATGTAAAAGAAAAATATTATAAAGTTCTTCTTGCTAAATCCCGTATGCAGGTTGTTAAAAAGGATTATGAATTAAATGAACAATTTCTTAATATGGCAGAAAATTTAGCAACAAACAATTCTTCAAGAATAGCTGATATATCCAGTGCAAGATTTAATTATAACGTATCAAGAGTGAGATATTTACAGGCTCAGAATGATTATGAAAATGCAAAAATAGATTTGAATAATGCAATGTTTCTTGAAAAACCCGAACAGTATGAAATTGAAGATACTCCGACTTATTCATATAAAAATGAGTTTATAGATAATGAAATTTCTAAGGAATTTGTACCAGAGCCGTTACCGTTTGATGAAAAGAATGCGGCAGAAATTGCTTATAAAAACAGTCCCGATTTAAAAGTTCTTATTGCGACTTTTAAGGCTATGGAGCAATCTCTGAATTATATTAAAAGGACGTATTTCCCTGATTTGAATGCAGGTGCAGGTTACGGATATTATAATAACAATCACGTTAAAGGTGATAATAGTTTTCAGGTTGGGGTTACTCTTAATTCAAGTGTAAACCTTATGAATCTGAAACATAGTATTAAAGGTGCAGATGCCCAATTAAATATTGCTGACAATGAAATTGTATTATTTAAAAAGAATTTGTATTTTAAGGTTCAAAGAGCGTTGACAGATTTGAAAAAAGTTGAGCTTGAATTTCCGATTTGTCAGGTTGCAGCAGCTAACGCATTTTCTCACCTTAAAATTGTAATGGATAATTACAACAAAGGTAAAGAGGACTATGTTGCACTCCAGTCGGCAAGAACAGCTTATCAATCAGCTTTAAATAATTATATTGATGCCCTGTATAAATACAATATAGCACTTATAAACGTTGAAAAAGCAATGCATTGCCATATTATTGATATTCACCACAAATCAGAACATGCAATTCACTATCACAAGGATGATTTAATTAAGCATATCAATAAATGGATGAATTGTGATGAAAAAGAAAAACGTAAATTTATCAGGAAAGAGTATCGTTTATAATCCTGCGATAAATCTTTCGAATGCTTGTTTTCCCGTATCGTTGCGTTTGAATACCGCCGCACTTTCCATCATTTCAATGTAGCTTCGTCCGATTTCATTCTGCAATATTTCCATGATGTTATCGCTTGAAATGTCATCGTATTCAATAATGAATTTCTCGACCCATGAAGAGTGTTTTGCGGTTCTTTCATCTGTTCTTAAATCTTCTCCTTCAAGGATTTTTTCAGCAAGTAATTTAAGTTCTTCATTCAGTTTTGAAGGTAAAATGAGCATTCCTGCGATATCCGTAACCGATAGATGTTCTTTTTTTATGTGGTAATATTTTTCGTCTGTATGATAAACTCCCAAAGGCTTTTGCGGACTTTTGGCATTATTCCTCAAAATCAAATCTATTTCATACAAATCACCAAGTTTTCTTGCAACGGAAACAATTGCATTACACGGCTCGGTACCGTTAACTTCAACAAGTCCGATACTGTCATCTCTGTATATCTTCCATTTGCCGCTAATGTAATCGGCAAGTTTAACTATCTTGGTGTAGTCCTTGTAGCGTATTCTTATTACAGGCAAAGGCCAGTTTACGATACCAACCTGAACATCTTCAAATTTTTTAATTTGAAAATATTTTTCTACATCTGCTCGTGCAATTGCTAATTCATAGTTTCCGCCGACAAATACATCATGTTCGGGTTTATAGCTGTCCGCAAACGGAAGGTTTGCATCTGCCCCAATCCAGTAGTGCGGAAAAATATTTAAAAATTCAAATAATTTTGTAAATGTATTTGCATCTAATTCGGTATATTTATGTTGTGAGCTTGATGCAATACATTGCTCATTATAGTATCCGTCACCCGAATACCAAAACATCCAGTCCTCTTTATTCAATGTAATAGGTATCATTCTCAGGTTTGATTTATTTAAAAACCCTTCATTTTTATGACAGTATTCGCATTCAGGATAATTCTTTTTTTCTTCATTATTATTTTTGTTTATATCTATGCAAAAATCCAGTTTGCCGTATTTTGTTGATACTGCCCATTTTATATTTTTTAGTGCTTTATTTATATCTACTGAACAAGATGACTTTGAAAACTCGTAAAACCAATTAGTAGCTTTTTTAGGCGAAATCCTGTACAATTTTTTAAAATTATCATTTATTTCATGAGGCATTGGCAAAAGTGTATCCATTAATCTTGATTTTAAAAGTTCTATGCTTTGATTGTTGTTTTCCGTTAAATTATTTTTTAAGGCAAAATCAATTATCGTGTTCATAGTATCTTCTAATGATACATTTTTAAATTCTTCTGTCGGCTCGGTGTATTCGGCTATTCCGAGTGTTTCTAATATCTTATTTGTAATGTAATTTATATCACGTTTATTTATCAGATTATTTTCTAATCCGTATGTTACAAGCTGTTTTATTGCACTGTTAATCATAAAAACTCCTTTATTTGTTAAATTGATTTTAACATTTTTTTCAAGAAAAAAAAAGACTTTTATAATTCGACCGTTTTTGACGTATCGGAATTGTATTATCAAAATGTAATCAGAAGTGATAAGGAGAAAGCGAAATGAACAGAACAGACAGAATGGAATATGAATATATAAAAGCTATAAAATCAAATCCGACAAATGCATCATTATATAACGATTATGCGGTATTTTTAAACAGATACAGAAAAGATGATATTCAGGCTATAAAATACTTAAACCGTGCAATAAAGTTTAATCCGAATAATGGTGTATATAAAACAAATTTAAATATTTTACTCAAAAAACAAACTCAGAAATTTGAAACTCGCAAAAATATATTTATATTATTTTTAACAAGCGTCATGATTTGGATTGGCTATATGGGATACACAAATATTATGAATATAATGTCCCTGTTTATCCTTGCACAGCTTGTACTGAATAACAAAACAACTTTTAGTAAAAATTATAACTAACTAACCTAACTTATTTATATTATCTGTCCACCAATTCCGATTAAATTCGGAATTTTTTTTGCGAATAATGTAACAAAATCTTAATATAAGCACTCAAATTTTAAAGAACAGACTAAATCATTCCGTAAACAAAAATACGAAGGTTAGATTATCAAGGAGAAAATTATGTATAAATACGCTATTTGGCCGGGTGCCTACAGTTTTAAAAATGAAATCGGTTTATTTCTTGAATTTTTTAAAGATAAACTGAGATTTTTGATTGAAGAGATTGAAAAAACAGAAAAAGCTATTGAGAAATAGGCTTAGCTGTTTGATAGGGATTGTGAGAAAGATACTCTAATAAGTGTTTTTTAGAGAGTTTATTATGTGGTTCAGACCGGCACGACCGGTCTTTTTGTTTTGTAATTTCATACAATATATTTTTGAAGAATAAGTTTTTTTAACGCTTTTGCCCACACGGAATCAGGCTGTATCTGAAGCAGTCTTTCAAGATAAACCAGTGCTGCATGATAATCTCCAAGTTTCTTTTTTGCAGCTGCCATAGCATACAATGCATCAATAAATTTGTCATCAAGTTCAAGAGCTTTTTCCAAATCTTTAACGGCATTTTCAATTTTTGGATTATCAATATCTTTTCTTGAAAGAGTAATTCTTGCACGGTTATAATATGCATCAGTCATTTTATCATCTAACTGGATAGCTTTTGTGTAGTCTAACATTGCTTCGTTAAATTCTTCCAAAGCATCATAGGCAACTGCCCTGTAAAAATATGGAATAGCCCAGTCGTTTTTTAATTCCAGCGATTTGTTAATATTTTCAATACCGCTGTTAAATCTACCATTATTGATGTCTTCTATACCGTTATCAAGATAAAATTTGTAATCTGTCATTAACCCAATCCTTTTTCAACATTATAATATAAAAATTTGTCGTGATAAATAATAAGGGTTGAAATAATCTGAAAAATAGTTTATAATGATAATGTAGATACAAAAACAGCGGAGGTTATTATTATGACAGTATTTCAGCATAGGGGGGGGGGTAAGAACCTCTCGCAGTAAGGGTTTGCAGGCATTCACGTTAGCAGAAGGTGCTACGCACGTAGCTCAGTCTGCAAAGACTAGTCGTGCTGCATTTACCCTAGCAGAAGTTTTGATTACATTGGGTATTATCGGTGTTGTTGCGGCGTTGACCTTGCCTACATTGATTGCAAATTACCAAAAACGTGTCTATGTTAATCAACTTAAAAAAACGTATTCAATATTAAATCAAGGTTTTCTCAAGATGAGAGCTGATGATGGTGTTGATTTACTATCGGAGACTTCTGCTTATTCTAAATTAGCTGTGTTTAATGGGTATATGATGTCTGATGCACCTATAGATACACCTTTTTATGATGAATTAAAAAAATATTTTAATATTGTATCTATAGAAACTTTTAAACAATCAAATAATTATTTTCATTATGACTTGAATGGGTATAAGTACCCTCCCTATGTGGGTAATGTGATATTTTTAAATGACGGTACTCTTATTCAAGAGCATGGTTTTTTTAGTTACGATTTTTATCATGGTGGTATTACAAAAGGAATGGCAGGGTATTTAGTTGTAGATATAAATGGTGTTAAAAACCCAAATACTGTAGGTAGAGATATTTTTATTTTCCTAATAGGAAATAATGGTGTAGTATATCCAAGGGGTTCTCATGGCGGTTCCGAAATAGATACTATGGGTAGTTCTGCTGATCAGTACTATTGGCGAACAACTACCAATTCGGATTATTCTTGTCGTGGTAATAGTAGAGGCCATGGTTGTGCTGCCAGAGTACTTGAAGAAGACGCAATGAATTACTAGAACAGTGAACAGTAAACAGGGGACAGTGACCAGTTCTTTACAGCCCTTCGGGCGGTTAATTATTTTAATTGTGCGATAGCACTGATTAGAACTGTTTACTGTTCACAGTTCCCTGTTCACTGAACAAACATTTGCCTAAAGGCAATCCGGTCGGTCGGGAAAATAATACAGATATAGACATACTTATTATTTTAATCCTCCAAGATGCCCTGACCCCGGATTGTTTTTTTATGCCTACCCTCTACCAACGGGAGAGGGAAATTTTTCAAGGCGAATTTATGAGCCTTAGAAAAATGGGTGAGGGGTCGGACTTCGAGGTTTTGAAAAGATTAACCCCTCACCCGAATTGCTAAACTCAACTTCGTTTCGTTAACCAATTCTGCCCTCTCCCGACGGTAGAGGGCTGTATTAAAAAGCGGAAAACAGTGAAAAAACGGAAATAGCGTGAAGTCTTGCGGAAACTTTGGTGGCTAAGTGAAAAAAGCGGAAAAACTGGTGGCTAAGTAAAAAACGGAAATATTGGTGGCGAAGTGAAAAAATTTGTTAAGAAAATTTGAGTACAAATGTGCCTTTAAAATAATCGTAGGATTTTAAATTGACTTATTTTCATGGGATATTGTCGTGAATTAAGAAACGATTTAACCGCTTATTTTATGACAAGTACAAAGACTTGCATTATACTTAAATTTAAGCTAAAATCGAAATAAAGGAGAAGATATTATGGCACAACAATTTAATCCGCAAAATATTAAGAAGAAGACTTCAATTTTGGTATTTTTAAAAGGTTCAACAGCACCGCTTGTATTGTATGTGGAAAATCCGCAGGATTTATATGCGGAGTTAACTCAGCTTATAAAATCAGCATCTAATGTTTTGGTAGAAAAAGAAACTCAGGGACCTATCAAAAAAGTTTGTTTCTTAGCTAATCAGGTTGCTGCAATAGCTATGCAGGAAGAACAATATGTATAAAATTTGAGGAATAAAAATGAAGCACATTGTCACTATCGATGAAATTGAAAATTCCGACAATAAAACTTTGAATTATACATTTGATGATATGATTGAAGGTATTGATTCAGAGGGTACAATTACTTCAAAACTGGAAATAAAATCCCTCGGTGAATTTATTGAAGTTTCCGGAAATGTTAAGGGAATTTTAAATTTGGAATGTGATTTATGTCTGAATAAATTTAAGTACAATCTTGAATTTGATATTGATGAAATGTTTGCAAAATATGCTCTGCAAGATGAATACGGCAAAGAAACAGAACTTAAAGACGGTCAGTTTATGACTGATTTAAACGGAACAAATGAAATTGATATTTATGACTTATTGTATCAATCTGTAATATTAAATTTACCAAATAGAAAAGTTTGTGGTATAAATTGTAATAGGGATAATTTTTTTGTAGAAGAAGAAATATCCGATTCGAGAATGGATGTATTTAAAAACATTCAAATACAACCGAAAAGTAAATAGTAGTAGAAATAAAAAGGAAAAGGAAAAATGGCAGTACCAAAGAAAAGAACAGGTCATTCCGCACAAGGACACAGAAGAAGCAACTGGAAGGCAACAAAGCCTGAAACAACCAAATGCCCTAATTGTGGTGCAACAGTTTTAACACATACTGTTTGTACAGCATGCGGAACATACAAAGGACAACCGGTTAGCCTTAAAGACCGTAAAGAAGTTGAAATAAAAGAAGAAAAGAAACCGGCTAAAAAATCAGCTAAAAAAGCAGAAGCAGCAGAAGAAAAAACCGAAAAGAAACCGGCTAAAAAAGCTGCTCCGAAAGCTGAAAAGAAATCAGAAACAGCTAAAGCAGCAAAAGCTGAAAAGGCTGCAGAAACTGAAGAAGAAGCTAAAACTGAAGAATAAAAAGTAACTAAGTAACTAAGTAAATGAGTGATTAGGAACTGATATTATTCATAACAGCTTAATAACTTAATAACTTAGTTACTTAATAACTTTTACGACATAGGGAGAGTGTAATGACTAGAATAGCAGTAGATGCAATGGGTGGCGACCATGCTCCGCATGAGATAGTTGCAGGGGCCGTGTGGGCTGCGAAAGAATATGGTGTGGCAATTGAATTAGTAGGGAAACAAGACCGTATTGAACAGGAATTGGATAAAATCACTCATGAAGGTTTTATGACTGATTTGGGTAAAGGCGGTCCGAGAAAATACCGTATTAAGATTGACACAAGCAAACTCGACATCAAAATTACTCATGCATCTGAAGTTATTGAAATGGGTGAAGCTCCCGGGCAGGCTATTCGCAAAAAGAAAAAGTCTTCTATAGTATTGGCGGTTGACGCTGTTGCACAGGGCAGTTCCGATGCGGTTGTTGCTGCAGGTTCTACCGGTGCTGCTATGGCATCAAGTTTATTCGGATTAGGCAGATTGCCTGGCATTGACAGACCTGCTATCGCGGTTACGCTTCCTACAATTAAACAGCCTATAGTAGTTATTGATGGCGGTGCAAACAGCAATTGTACTCCTGAAATGCTTATGCAATTTGCCATAATGGGTGCGACTTTCTCTAAAAATGTTCTTGGTGTTGAGCATCCGAGAGTTGGTGTTTTGAACATAGGTGAAGAAGCAGGTAAAGGTAATGAACTTGCTCAGGCTACTTACAAACTTTTGGAAGAACATCAGGATAAATTTAACTTTGTCGGTAACATTGAGGGTAAAGAAATCTTTTTGAGTGTTTGCGATGTTGTTGTTTGTGACGGGTTTGTCGGAAATGTTGCATTGAAAGTTACAGAAGGTACTTCTTCAATGTTGTTCAGAATGTTAAAGCAGGAGTTTAAGGCGGATTTGGCAGGTAAAATAATCGGTCTGCTTGCAAAACCGTTTATGAAAAGAATTTATACAAAGATAAATTATGAAGAATTTGGCGGAGCATTACTTCTTGGTGTCAAAGGTATTACGGTTATTTCACATGGCAGAAGTCATGCCTATGCTATCAAAAATGCGGTCAGAGTAGCGAAAGATGCGGTCGAGTCAGGTGTAAATGAAAAAATCGCTAAATTTCATGAGGAATAGAAATGTCAGATAAATTAATCCCTTTAAGAATAGCAGGTGTCGGTTACAGCGTTCCGGATACGGTTGTGACTAATGATGATTTAACAAAGCTGTATGAAACTTCAGATGAATGGATTTATTCTCGTACAGGGATTAAGGAAAGAAGATTAGTTTCAGGTGAGGAAACTGCTATCGACTTAGGTGAGAAAGCAGCGATAAATGCAATTCAAAAAGCCGGTATGACTCCTGACGATATTGATATGATTATTGCAGCATCTACTGCACCTATTGAAGTTTATTCAATGGGCTGTCAAATTCATAAACGTCTGGGTATTACAAAACCAATACCTGCGTTTGATGTTGCTGCTGCCTGTACAGGATTGATTTACGGATTAAGTATTGCCAAAGGTATGATAGCTTCAGGCATGTATAAAAATATTCTTATAGTTGCTACGGATAATAATTCAAAGCTTTTGGACTGGACTGATAGAGGTACTTCGATTTTATTTGGTGACGGTGCAGGTGCAATGGTGGTAACTCAGGCAGAAGATGGTGTGGATGATATTATTGCCATAGATATTAAGTCTGACGGAAATTATGACCACCTCATAAGCCTTCCGTTTGACGGTAAAAATTGCCCTCTTGTTGAACAGGTAGAAGTTAAGCCAAGTTTGATTAAGATGAACGGTCGTGGTGTGTATGCTTTTGTTGCCAAAATATTACCTAAATATGTTGAAGAATTGCTTAACAACACCGGCATGACTGCTGATGATGTTGATTATTTAATCCCTCATCAGGCAAATATAAGAATTATACAGGCAGTTCAGGAGCGTTTGGGATTACCTGAAAATAAAGTCGTAACCAATATTAAATATTACGGAAATACCTCTGCTGCATCTATTCCAATTGCATTGGCAGAAGGTGTTGAAAAAGGTAACGTTAAATTAAATTCGACAGCACTCCTTTGCGGATTTGGTGCAGGTATGACGTGGGGTGGCGCTATTATTCGTTTGCGTGACGGAATTTGCTAGTTGAATTAAAGAGAATTAATTTATGGTACATAAAATAGCTTTAAACGGATATGGAAGAATTGGAAGATCAGTTTTAACTGCAGGAAGTTATAGCTTAAATTATTCAGATAGCGTTGCAGTATGTCAAAAAAATTCAAATGTGCCGATATTACAGATTTCCGATTTAAAAAATATATTAAAGTTTAAAGATGCAAAATCTCTGACTGATATTTATAAGGAAGTGAGCAGAAAGTATAATCCCGAAAAGGATATTTTAAAAAAATAACTTAAAATATTAATAAAAGAATTTAAAGGAGAATATGAATAAAATGAGTAAAAAAATAGCATTTCTTTTTCCGGGGCAGGGAGCTCAGGCTGTCGGCATGGGAAAAGATTTATATGATAATTATGATATAGCAAAATCTGTTTATGAAACTGCTGATGAAGTTTTAGGTAAAAGTATTACATCACTTTGTTTTGAAGGTCCTGAAGATGCTTTAAAACAAACCGTAAATACTCAGCCTTGTATTGTTACAACTTCGATTGCTGCGTTAGAGGCGTTAAAATCACAATTAGATATAGAGCCGGATTATGTCGCAGGACACAGTTTAGGTGAATATTGCGCTATGTATACAGCAGGGGTTATGTCTTTAGAAACAACCATAAAAGCTATCCAAAAACGTGCTGATTTAATGGGGCAGACTAAAGGCGGAGCTATGGCTGCAGTTCTGAACGCAACAGAAGAAGTTTTAAAAGCAGGCTTAGTTGAGGGTTCAAAAGTCGGTTATGTTGATGTTGCAAACTATAATTCTCCTGCGCAAGTGGTTATTACAGGGGATGAAAATGCCGTAAAAGCGGCAGGAGATTATATTTTGGCAAATGGTGCAAGACGTGTTGTTCCGCTTGCCGTTTCAGGAGCATTCCATTCAAAATTTATGGAAAAAGCAGGAGAAGAATTTGCAAAATTCGTTAAGGGATTTGAAATTAATAACGCAACAGTTCCTGTTATAACAAACGTTGATGCCAAAGAAACAACGTTGGCAGAAGATTTCAGAGCAAAAATGCCCCGACAAATTTATTCATCGGTTCATTGGACACAAACAATTCAAAAAATGGTAGCAGAAGGTGTAGAA
Organism: uncultured bacterium; assembly: GCA_902760645.1. Classification (GTDB taxonomy): domain Bacteria; phylum Cyanobacteriota; class Vampirovibrionia; order Gastranaerophilales; family Gastranaerophilaceae; genus UBA1221. Next base: position 65,170 of record CACWHC010000005.1, on the reverse strand, counting down.
ATTTTTGTGGAAATCGGGCCGGGAAAAGTTCTTGCAGGGTTAAACAAAAAAATTGCACCTGAGGCAAAAGTATTTAACGTATTTGATAAGGAAAGTTTAGAAAATACTATTTCTTCATTGAAAGAAGAATTAGCATTGGTATAAGTGAATGTAGACAGGATTTATTAATCCGCTAGAAATAAGGAGAAAGATAAATGACAGAAAGAAAAATTGCTTTAATTACAGGCGGTTCAAGAGGTATCGGTTTTAGCTGTGCTAAAGAACTTGCTCAAAACGGTTGTGATATTATTATCAACGATATTTGCGACGAAGCTACCGCAAAACCGGCATTAGATGAAATAAAAGCTTTAGGTGTTAATGCTTGGTTTTATCAGTTTGATGTTTCAAATGATGAACAGGTTAAAGCTGCAGTTGATAAAATGATTGAAGAACACGGCAAAATTGATATTTTGTTAAACAATGCAGGTATTACAAAGGACGGTTTATTCTTGAGAATGGATGCAGAACAATGGGAAAGAGTTATCAAGATTAACTTAGGTTCTGCTTACTATGTAACGCATGCTGTTATCAAATATATGATGAAAGCTCGTCAGGGTTCAATTATTAATATGTCATCAATCGTTGGTGTTCACGGTAACGCAGGTCAGGCAAACTATTCAGCTTCTAAGGCAGGTTTGATTGGTTTGACAAAAACTTTAGCAAAAGAATTCGGTTCAAGAAATATCAGAGTAAATGCAGTTTGTCCGGGATTTATTCAAACAGCTATGACTGCTAATTTGGGTAATATTGAAGAATACGCAGCAGCTATTCCTATGAAACGTTTCGGTACTCCGGAAGATATCGCTAAAGTTGTTAAATTCTTAGCACTTGATACGGATTATGTAACAGGTCAAGCTATCGAAGTTGCAGGCGGTTTGATGTTGTAATTATATAAGACTGTCAAACAGGTTAAAAAAGTCGGTATTTTAAATAAGATATACCGACTTTTTTTATGTTAAATTTTTATCCTGCTTTATTTTAAAAATGGATAGGATTTTGTCTTTCGGTATCACTTTTTTGGCGAATTTCTTTTATTAAATCAGCAGCGGCTTTTAATGTTTTAGGGAAATATTTAAGTATATGCTCTTTTGACTGATTATCTCCTGTCATAAGCAGTGTATAGCATTCAGCAAACATTTCGTGAGCGTTTGCGGTTGCATAACTTGTATTTGAGTCAAGATTGCCGTCTTTAAATTCTGTTGTTTCTTTAAATCCTTGTTTATATTCAAACTGTTCTTTCCCGGATTTTTTGTAATTTTCAAGTTCTTTTTCAAAAACTGCTTTAAATTTACCTTTAGAAGACGGGCTGTTATTTAAGTAACCATTCCAGTCAAGGGCATGTCCTGTTTCATGAACAATTGTATCAACGAATGCTTTAACTATGATATCTTCTGTAACAAAATCTTCGGCACTAATTGAATATATTTCAAGTGCAGTCAGACATATACTGTCATCTTTAGGATGGTAAACTCCCGATGCCTCAAAATCGGGATTATCTTTAAGTAAATTCATATCTGATGCAACCGTGACTTTCGTAAGTTCAATGCTCATATCTTCAAGAACTTCTCCGGGAATATTTTCTGTTATGAGTTTTTTTAATCTTGCATATTCCCATGAATTGCAGTCTGCAAGCATTTTTGTGAAATCGATTTTAGAAACTTTACCCGTTTTTTTGTTTCTAACCGTTAGTATTTCGCCGTCCAATTTTACGGAATACGGATCACCCTTAAATCCGTTATTTGAAACCTGAGATTGACGCTGCTTAACCGTAATTTTATTTTCTTCATTAATTAAATTACGGAAATGCTTAATAAGTTCTTCTTTTGTTGTATTATCCAGCTTTGAGGATTCTATATCTTTAAGTAAATCTTTACCGAATTTATTTGAGTATGCGAGGAACAGGTATTTACAATTATCTTTATCAATATTTTTAACGATTTCTTTTAGTGTCTCAGAATTACCTTGCTGTAAATTCTTATAAAATTCATTTACTTTAGGGTAATCAACCGTAACGTTTTTGTATCCGTTTTTCCAGTTTATTGTAAATTCGGGTTTGCCTTGTTTATTATATCGGATTTCTTTGTTTGGTACGGTTTTTGAGTAGAGTTTTCCGTTTTTATATTTATATGATTCAAATTTACCGTTTTGTTCGATTTGAATTCCTTTATTTGGACTTTTTGGATTTTTTATTGTGACGTGTTTATTTCCTTCAGTGTATTCAGTTTTGGTAAGAACACCCTGTTTATCGTATGAGTTAAAAGTATTACGTTTGTCTGAATATAGTGTTTCGGTTATATTTCCTTCATAATCAAAATCCAGTTCTTTAGTTAAATATCCGTTATTGTAATGTTGAACTTTTATTTCATTCAATAAATTTTCATCTTTTGGAAATACGGAAAGAATTTTTTTACCGGTTGACTTGTCGTAGACGTGGTATGCCCATATTGGAGCGTTTTCTCCTCCCCAGTCATTTGTTTCTGGATTTGTTCGAACACGCTCTATACGATATTTATCGGACGGATAATTCTTTTTAAGGTTTTCAAGTCTGTAGTAACTCAGTTTTAAATAATCAGGTTTGTTTGCTGATTCTTTTGCAGGTACTGTTACGGAGTGACCTTTTTTGACAGGGTCATTAATATTCCATATTGCATTATTGAGGGTGACAAGAAGATTCATGTTCTCTGCAATTTGAGCTTTTGTCGGATTATTATTTCCTAAATCAATAAGGTTTTGTCTTGCAAGCTCCCACCACGTTGTATCCTTTTCAACTGTTATTGAACCTGTTGGAACAGCCTGAACATCGGCATGCCCGAGATTTTCTCTGTTATAATTTTCTTTCTCATTTTTCGGATTTATTTTAGTATACCTTAAAGCCTTTTCTTCAACTTCACCGGGGATAATTATTTTTGCACCCACGTCAAATCCCTGTACTTTACCTTTATTGAAAGATTTTATGTTATCTTTGTTTAATTCAATAAATTTTTCATAAATTTGAGAATCTTTTTCTATACCTAAATCTTTCAAGATACTGTTTAAAGTTGCATTCTGCGGAACGTAACCAACAATATTCCCATTTTGGTCATAATTCATTTCATCTGAATGAGAATATTCATAATCATATTTAGCCTCGTAATTTGTTGTTAATTTAAGTCTTTTCCCGGAATCATCAAAAGTTTTGGTAAGAATTTCTTTTGTGAAGCCATTTTTATCGGTTTTTACTTTTTCGGATGAAATTTCTGAAATTTGCCCATTATCGTGGTATTTATAGTTTGTTGTTGTCGTATCTGATCTGTCTGAATTTGGGCGTTTTGCTGATACTATAGATTTTGTAATTTTACCTTCTTCATTATAAGTATTTGTTTCTTCAATCCACTTTTTATCCTCAAATTTTTTGGAATAAGTTAATTTTTCCTGTCCGTTTATGTATTTAAAGGTTTGTACGGTTTCGCCCGATTTAATTGTCCTGTTTTTTGGGCTGCCACCTTCAAACGTAGTTGTAGTAATAACTCCGTCCTTTTCAAAGGTTTCTTCTTTTGGTAAATTATTTTCAAAACTTGTTGAACGCTTTGATTTGTCCTCATATACAATAATTTCCGAGATTTTTTCTCCGGCAGAGTTTTTATTTATTGTAATTTTTTCGTTTTTTAACCCGTTGTATGCGAGTTTAGAGGTATTATCAGGATAAATTGTTTCTTCTGAAGTGTCTTTATATTTTATAAAAAATGTTTTCTTTCCATCGGCATTTGTAATTACAGAAGACTCTTCAATATTTTCACTTGCTTGCGATAAGTTTTGTATGAATTGAAAAAGTTTTTCAGGGTTTATATTTTGCAAATTTTTTGCTTTTAGATATTTGGCAGCTTCATTTAAAGAAAAATTATTATCTTTTGCAAAAGTTTTAATTTCTGTAATAAAGTTATCTGTTTCCTCTCTGTCAAGAATATTATTATTATCAGTATTAACGGCATCTTTAAATATACTGTACAAATCTTTTTCGATTGCATCAGATTTGATACCGCCTTTTATATCATCAATATTTATTTTTATATTATCTTTCTTCTTGCCCAGCGAAAAATCAGAATAATCTACCACATTAATTCTCCTATGTATGCAATATACGCCATTTTTTGCAAAAACTTTAATTTCGTTAAAACTTCGTTACAAAAAATGTATACTTTCTTAAATTTCTTGCAAAAAACTCATGTTCTGTATATAATCAAGTTATCTAAAATCGTAATACAATAAATTTATGAGGAAAAGAAGATGAGTACATTAGAAAAAGTAAAAAAAGTTGTAGTAGACCAATTAAGCGTTGATGAATCATTAGTTACTCCTGAAGCTAGCTTTACAGCTGATTTAGGTGCTGATTCATTAGATACAGTTGAATTAGTTATGGCATTTGAAGAAGAATTCGGTTGCGAAATTCCTGATGAAGATGCTGAAAAAATTCAAACAGTTCAAGACGCTGTAAACTATATCGATTCTCACAAGTAATTTACAGGTAGTTTAAAAGAGAACGAAAAATGTATTATTAGGGGGAATTTGTTTAAAATTTCCCCTTATACATATTAAAAAGGGATATAAAAAGGTAAAAATATGACAAAAAGAAGAGTAGTTATTACAGGGCTGGGAGCAGTTACACCATTAGGTATTGGTGTTGATAAATTTTGGGATAGCCTTGTAGCAGGTAAAAGCGGTATCGCTACGTCAACTTTGATTGATATATCAAAGCATGATGTTAAAATTTCCGGTGAAGTTAAAAATTTTAATCCGGAAGAATATTTAGACCCTAAAGAAGCAAAAAGGATGGACAGATTTACCCAATTTGCTATGGTAGCGGCCGATGAAGCTTATAAAGATGCAAAATTAGACGAAATAAAAGATTTAGACCCGTATAGAGTAGGTGTTATCGTTAGTGCAGCAGCAGGCGGATTCAAAACTTTTGAGGATAATCATGTGAGAATTCTCGAAAAAGGACCTACAAAATGTTCTCCGTTCACAATACCTATGTTGATTGTAAATATGCCATCAGGCAGAATTTCAATGAGATATGGCTTTAAAGGCATAAACAAAGTTGTGGTTTCTGCCTGTGCAACCGGTACACATTCTGTCGGTGATGCGTTCCGTTCTATTCAGTACGGCGATGCTGACATTATTTTAGCAGGCGGTTGTGAAGCTACAATTTGTGATGTAGGTGTTGGTGCGTTTACCGTTGCAAGAACGTTATCCAAGAGAAATGATGAGCCTGAAAAGGCTTCCAGACCTTATGATAAAGACAGAGATGGATTTGTTATGGGTGAAGGTGCAGGGGTTCTTGTTCTTGAAGAATATGAACATGCTAAAAAACGTGGTGCACATATCTATGCAGAAATTGTTGGTTACGGTCAAACAGGTGATGCGTATGATGTTGTTGCTCCGGATCCTCACGGTGCAGGTGCAATTAAGGCTATGGAATTGGCACTTAAAGATGCCGATATGAAACCTGAAGAAGTACAGTATGTAAATACTCATGGTACAAGTACAGGATTGGGTGATATTGCCGAATCTCATGCAGTTGCAGAAGTTTTTGGTGACAGAAAGAAAAATCCTAACCTGCTGGTAAGTTCTACAAAGAGTATGCACGGACATATGCTGGGTGCAACAGGTGCTGTGGAAGCTATTGTTTGTACAAAAACAATTAATGAAAACGTTGTTCCGCCAACGATTAACCTTGATAATCAGGATGAAGCCGTTGCGGATTTAGATTATGTTCCGCATAAGGCAAGAAGGGCTGAAGTTCATGCAGCACTTTCCAATTCATTTGGCTTTGGCGGTCAAAACGCTTCTATAATCATAAAAGAAGTAAAATAGTTTAAAACAATTATAAAAATCCCTGATATTCATCAGGGATTTTTTGTTATAAATTTTCCAGTAAAGCAAGTTTCATTGAATTAAAATCAGGTGTTCTGTTAAACCAAATCCTCTGTGCTGCAACAGCTTGCCATACAAGCATGTCTATACCATTTATTGTTTTATAACCGAGTTTTTCAGCAAGTTTTAATAAAATAGTTTTTTTAGGGTTGTAAATTACATCATACACAATTGCGTGTTCAGGTAATGTTTTCAGCATATATTCTTCTACAGGGGTTAAATCCGCAGAGCGTCCCTGCATTCCGATAGGGGTTGTATTCACTAAAATATCATATTTGGATAAATCTTTCATCCTGTCTATTTGTAGTGCCGTAAAGGTTATTTCAGGGAATTTTCTTCTGAGGTATGCCATATAATCTATTGAATTTGCAATATTTCTTGTGTATACATCAACGGTTTTTACCCCTAAATCAGATAAACCTAGTACTGCGGCTCTTGATGCACCGCCTGTTCCAAGCAGGGCTGCAGTTTTCCCGTTAAGGCTAACCGTATCAGGTATTGCTGCTTTAAATCCCAAAACATCAGTATTGTATCCTGTAAAACTTCTGTCAGGATTGATTTTTATGGTATTTATTGCACCTGTAATATCTGCATATTTATCAACTTCATCTACAAATAATGCCAAAGGGACTTTGTGTGGAATTGTAACATTAAATCCGCTGTAATTACCCCGTTTAAGGTATTTTATTCTGTCAACAAGATGTTCAGGAGATGTTTCCATTAATTCGTATGTCGCATTAATACCAAGACTTTCAAATCCTGCTTTGTGTATTACTGCAGACATTGAATGCCCCAAAGGATATCCTATTAATCCGAATTTTTCCATACAACTGCTCCTTTTTTTATTATTTTAACGTATATGATAATTGTATGTAATCCTATATTTACAGTAATGTATTAAATTTTAACCTTTTCCCCGTTAATCATAAGGATATCTCCGTCAGCTATATGTATTTTTCGGAAACGTGACTTTAAATCTTCAATGTTGCTGACAGATATTATTTTTTCGTTATTTTTATCAAAACCTCTTGTGCATATTGTCCATATATCTTTTTTTACGTCATAATGCAAATCGGTTTCGCTTAAAGTATCCAAATGTTCTTCAAAATACGAAACCTTAGGAATTTTTCTCAGCATAAATTCTTTTATTCCCATATAAATAGGCCGTGAATAGGGTCTGAAATTCAACGTTTTGCTGCCGATTAATAATCCGCCCTCAGGCTTCCAGTTTATTGCACTTTCTACATCCGATAGTATATCTTTAAGGTGCTGTTTATTATTAAGACAATCGTATATATGTGAACCCAGAGCGTTTTCCTTTGCATCATTAATACCAAATGCCGAACAAGTCCTTATTGTCTTTATATTAAAGGCAGGGATTTGTCTAAACATTCCATTCTGACCATATACGGCACTTTCGATAGTATTTTGGCATCTGTGTACTATTTGTTTGTATTTTGTATGCGGTACAAAATTTATTGTTGATGTGAAGCTCACTTTATCTGTCATTTAATTTTAAATACAAAGCCTTTCAAGGTTGGGGTTTTTAATTACGTCTATAACTTTCATTTCTTTAAATTCTGCAATTTGTTTTATGTTATTCTTGTTTTTGGAATTTTCTTTTGCAAGAATTGCACCGATAATTGCTTCTAAATGTGACATTGGCATCATATTTGCAGGTAAATCAAATCCCCATTCGTTTATTAATGCCTGTTGTAAAAATTTGCAATCAGCAGGAGAACGTTCTTTAAAACAGGAATTTAAGTGCATACTTTGTCTTGTTAAGTATAATTCAAAGCGTGTTATTGGTATTCCTTGTTCGGATAAACTTTTTAAATATTCTGTTCCTCTGTTTGAGTATCTTTGGGTCCAGTTTTCCTGATTCGGCATATTTACGTTTGTCGAAACAAGCTGATAAGGTTTCGATAATATTCTCCATTTACCGTTCAGCATTGTTCTGTCCCAAGGCAGTGATACGCATATTTCCGAATTTTTCAGTGATGAAAAATTGTCAAAAAAGAACATAATATCATTCATTTTGTATAGTTTATCAATCATAATAATATTGCCGTTTTCTTCCATAACGGCAACACCCGAATCTAACGCCGAGCCTGAACTTAGTGATAATCCTATGTAGTATTTCATAATAAATTTATTCCATTAATTTTGTCATAATCTGCGGTCCGTCATCAGTTGCAACAACGGTATGTTCAAAATGGGCAGAGGGTTTTTTGTCTGCTGTACTTACCGTCCATTCATCATCTGCAACAGTAACTTCATCCACTCCAAGATTTAACATCGGTTCTATTGCTATTGCATAACCGGATTTAATAAGAGTTTTATCGCCTACTCTGTAGTTATACAGGAACGGATCTTCGTGCATAACGTGTCCTACTCCGTGTCCGCCGTATTGTCTTACAATTCCGTAGCCGTATTTTATTGCAACATCTTCCACTGCACCGGAAATATCGTCCAGAACGTTACCCGGACGCATTTGTTCTATACCTGCATATAAAGCTTCTTCGGTAGCTTTCATCAAAGTTTTTACATCATCATTAACGTTACCTACAGTATATGACCAGGCACTGTCGCCTACCAAACCTCTGAATGTAGCTCCGACATCTATCGCTATAATATCCCCGTCTTTCAATTTTATATCATCAGACGGAATACCGTGTACAACCTGCTCGTTGATTGATGTACAAATACAAGCCGGAAATCCATGATAACCCAAAAAAGTAGGTATTGCACGATTTTCCTTAATAATTTTCATTGCAATATTATCTAATTCTTTTGTGCTTATGCCCGGTTCTACAACCTCTTTCATCTTCTGATGCACCAGTGCAACAATATGTCCTGCGTGACGCATCAATTTTATTTCTTCTCTTGATTTTCTGTTAATCATTTACTACCTTCAATAATCTTTCCCATACTTCCGAAATTTCACCGTTTGCATCAATCGTTTTTAATACGCCTCTTGATTTGTAGTAATCAATTAAAGGTGCAGTTTCTTTATAGTATGTATCAAATCTTTCTTCTGCGATTTCTCTTGTATCGTCTTTCCTTTGAGTTAATTTTTCACCGCACTTGTCGCAAATTCCATCCTGCTTCGGAGCTTTAAATGCTAAATTGTATATTTCACCGCACTTAGGGCAGGAACGGCGGTTAACGATTCTTTCAATAAGAATTTCCGTATCAATATCAAAATATACCGCGCGAAAATCTGTTTCTTCGTTTCCGTTAATTTCAGCATTCATCTTTGTCAAAGCATCAGCCTGTTCAAGACTTCTCGGGTATCCGTCAAGAATGTAACCCCCTTTGCAGTCATCCTGAGATAATCTGTTTTTTATAATTTTCGCTACAAGCTGTACCGGAACAAGATGTCCCTTATCAATGTATAATTTTGCTTCTTTACCGGCTTCGGTTTCAGCTTTAATTTCCGCTCTCAATAGCGAACCCGTATCAATATGAGGGAATTTCAAATACTCTGCCAGCATTGTTGTCTGTGTTCCTTTTCCGCAAGCCGGCGGTCCAAGAAATATAAGTTCTTTTTTCATCTTAAACTTTCTCTCCTGTATGTAACTCTGTATTTATAATACATCAATGTTAATTCAAATTCAAATGTTAATTTGAAAGGTTTACATCAGATATAATAAGACACAAAAACCTTTTGCCTGTCTTGATTAAAAAAGGCAAATTAAATTTGGTGATTCATTTGTTTAATTTAATTCATCAGGGATATATTTTAGCAAGTCATTCGGTGTGCATTCCAAAGCAAAGCACAATTTATTTAAAGTTTCAAAATCAATACCTTTTGTTTTGTCATAAAATAAATTTGATACTGTCGTATGCTTTAAGCCTGCTATTTTAGCTACATCCGCAATTTGTAACTTTCTATATCCCATCATAGTTGAAATGGTATTTTTTATCATATTGTGATTTTATAAAATATTTCGTTATAAGTTGACATTTACCTTTATATAGGATAATATACCTTTATAAAGGATTAAATAGTTAATATTACTTATTAGTAAAGGTTATTACATGAGAACAATAGAACAGGCGGATTTGAAAGATAAAATTTTTGGGCCGTTAGCTGCATTAGAATCTTATATTTCAGTGCTTTCGGATTATATGGACATTCATGAAGATATACTTGAGATAAATCATGCAAGTTTGATTGTATATAAAATGCAGGAGGAACTTGATAAAATAAAAAATTTTATAGATAACTATTAGGTAAATTTCTTTTATACTTTCACAAAAAAACACGGATTTTTTTATTTAATCCGTGTTTTTTAATTTGTAAATTTATGAGAATTAATTATTCGTTATCTGTAGGTTGAACATCAAACATACTTGTTTGTTCAACGTTTTCATTCTCTTCAGCTTCTGTTTTCATATTATCTTTGATAATGGTTTCATCATTATCAGGATTTACTATTTTGTTAACAGAAACAACTGTATCACCTTCTACAAGATTTTGAGCCCTTACACCTGTTGCAGGACGACCCTGACGGGAAATTGAGCCTGCATTTAATCTTGTAACGACACCGTTAGCAGTTACCATCATAATATCATCCGTGTCTTTAACGATAGTCAGAGCAACAAGTCTTGATGTTGATGATTTGAATTTCGTTGCAATCAAACCTAATCCGCTTCTGTTTTGGCTTCTGAATTCGGAAAGTTTTGTACGTTTACCGAATCCGTCAGAAGTTACAACAAGCAAATCGGCATCATAATCACGAGGTACAATATCACAACCGATAATTTCATCACCGGTTCTGAGTTTCATAGCAGTAACACCTCTTGCACTTCTTCCCAACGGTCTTAAATCCTGAATTGGGAATCTGATTGCCATACCGCAGGATGTACCGATAATGATTTCATCTCTTGCTGTTGCTAATTTAACCCAGTTCAGGCTGTCGCCTTCTTCAAGTCCGATTGCTATAATACCGTTTCTTCTGATATTTGAGAAGTTATCGAGTTCAATTCTCTTAATGTAACCTTTCTTGGTCAGCATAATCAGATTCAATTCGTGTGAGAATTGGCTTACAGGAACGACTGCAGTAATCATTTCATCCTGTTCTATCGGAAGAACGTTGACTATCGGTAAACCTTTAGCCTGACGTCCGCCTTCAGGGAAGTCATATACATTCAGACTGTATACAGTACCCTTAGATGAGAAGAACAATACTTTATCGTGCATCATTGCTGTAAAGAAATGCTGAATATCATCATCCTCTTTGGTCTTTATACCGGATTTTCCTCTTGTTGCACGGTTTTGACGTTCAAATGTATCGAGTGCAATTCTCTTCAAATATCCCTGATGCGTAATAAATACTGCCATAGGAGTATTCGGAGTTAAGTCTTCAATAGTAACTTCGCCCTGTTCAGGAACAATCTGAGTTTTTCTGTCGTCGCCGTATTTTTCCTTATCTTCAAGCAATTCTGCCTTGATGATGTCAAGAATTTTCTGACGGCTTGCAAGGATTTCTTCGTATTCTGCAATTTTCTTTAACAATTCATCGTACTCAGCTTTAACTTTATCCTGTTCCAATCCTGTTAATCTTCTCAATTGCATTTCAAGGATTGCATTAGCCTGATCAACATCTAACCCGAATCTGCTCATTAATCCGTCACGGGCATCATCTGTAGTTTTGGATTTTTTGATAAGTTCAATAACTTCATCAATTGAACCTAATGCAATAATCAAACCTGCCAAAATGTGTGCTCTGATTTTTGCTTTTTTCAGGTAGAAGATTGTTCTTCTTGTTACGATTTCTACTCTGTGTTCAACAAATTCGTTTAATACTTCGTATAAGTTTAATAGTCTTGGCTGCTTACCGCAGAGCGCAAGCATATTTACACCGAATGTAGTTGATAATTGAGTATATTTGAATAAATTATTTTTAACAACATCAGGTTTTGCATCACGTTTCAATTCAATAACGATACGCATACCTTCTCTGTCGGATTCATCACGAATATCAGAAATGCCGTTAATTCTCTGGTCTTTAACAAGTTCTGCAATTTTTTCGATAAGCATAGACTTGTTAACCTGATAAGGAATTTCCGTAACGACAATAGCCGTACGAGCCTGACGACCACCGCCGCCTGCAATTTCTTCAAATCCTGCAACAGCCTGCATTTTTATTGAACCACGACCTGTTTCATAAGCCTGTTTAATATCGTTTAACCCAACAATAGTTGCTGCTGTCGGGAAGTCAGGACCTTTAATGTATTCCATTAATTCCGTAACGGTAATATTAGGATTATCGATTAATGCAACCGTACCGTCAACAACCTCCGATAAATTGTGAGGAGGGATGTTTGTTGCCATACCAACCGCAATACCTGAACATCCGTTCAATAATAACATCGGAAGTCTTACAGGTAAAACTGTAGGCTCCTGCAATGAACCGTCAAAGTTAGGTTCAAATTCAACAGTTTCACAGTCAATATCTGCAAGCATTGACTGAGTAATCTTGTGCATACGGGCTTCTGTATAACGCATTGCAGCTGCTCCGTCACCGTCAACCGAACCAAAATTTCCGTGTCCGTCTACTACCAAATATCTTGTATTAAAATCCTGAGCTAAACGAACAAGTGCTTCATATACTGAGCTGTCACCGTGAGGGTGATATTTACCAAGAACTTCACCAACGATACGGGCACATTTTCTGAACGGTTTATCAGGGGTCATCCCTAATTCGTTCATAGCATACAGAATACGTCTGTGAACGGGTTTTAAACCGTCACGAACATCCGGTAATGCACGTCCAACGATTACACTCATGGCGTAATCTATGTAACAACGTTTCATCTCTTCTCTAATATTAACGTCAACGATTTTACCATCGCCAAATATATTTTGTTGACTCAATTTCCGTCCTCCATGTCGGGTATAATATAGCTATATCATAGCATAAACATAGATTTTTGGATAATTTTACAAAAAACTTTACAATTAAATAAATCGTGAATAGTTAACTGTGAACAGTGAACAGTTCTTTACGCTAATATGGTAAATATATTGTACTTTGTACCTTGAATTTAAAATTTATGCGGATAATTTTTCGGTATTTTCCATCCGTTCATTTGTATCATCTTTGCACAAAAAACATCGCGATCTCCTCCGCACGCATAACTGTTGGAACTATTGGTAAGTCCTTCCATTGTTCCATCCCAGCTCCATGTGTAAGGTTCAAATGTCGAATTAATTGTATATCTGAGAAGCGGATTATTTGGGTCTTGAAATGGTAATATTTTCGGAGAAAATCTGAAATTAAACGTATTTATTCCATATTTTGGATTATTAATTGCTTTACTATTTATATAAAACTCCATATCATATAAGTTTTTTGGAAGTCCAAGTACTCCACCGTCATTTAAATATACATAAAACCCTTCATTATCATCTGCTTTTTTTATTTCCATTATTTGCAAATTTTTACCAATATATTTATTAAATTTTTCTATTGCTTCATCCATACTGCAAGTAGGATTCCCGGAAGGACCACAATCAAAGTCACCCCATTCAGAAGGTTCACCGTATTCAACAGTAGAAAGTTTTATTGCCTGATTAACAACGGAATATACTTTAGCTAACCTCGTTTCTACTTCATGTTTTCTGTAGTTTTGTATAAGTGTCGGTAATGTCATAGCTGCAACAACTCCGATTATTCCGAGAGTTATTAAAACTTCTGCAAGAGTGAAAGCAATTTTTTTATTCATGTAACCAATACCTCAATTAAATATCTAATTATATACTTAGATTATATCATATTGTAATTAGTTTTTCAACTCTTAAATAAGTTATAATCAAAAAATGACACCGGAATACAATTTAAGTAAAGAAGATATAAGAAAACTTATTAAATCTCTTGCAGCCTATGAGGGTACAACTTTAACAAGGCTTAAAATTGAGATTAATCATAAATATAACAAAACCGACACTTTAGAAAATCTCACAAACAAATTGAGAAATAAAACGATAAAAGTAAGTGAACTTTTAGAGATTTTTGATGTCTTGGATTATGAAGTCATTGTGAGGAAAAAATAAGAATTTATTTGCCATGTCATTACGAGCAAATCAAAGGCTTGATTTGCGAAGTAATGACATGGCATTTATTTTTTTATTTTTGTTTATAACATATATTATGTAAATGCTTACGCCATTTTCCCGCCTGTCAAATCAAAGATTTGTTCGTTCACTTCACTTCGTTTTGTTCACAACGGCGGTATCGTAGTGTTGCCCTGCTCATCTTGCTCTCGCAAGCTGACACCGGCAACACCGGGCTACGCCATTTCGGCGGCTCTGTAGGAACTCCTGACAAGCGGATTTATCTGATAATGTTTTATCCCGACTTTTTGTGCAAGCTTTTGTAATTCCTCAAATTCTTCAGGGGTATAGTATTTTGAAACTTCAAGATGCTCTTTTGACGGCTGAATATACTGACCTATCGTTACAATATCACACCCTGCATTTTTTAAGTCGACTAATGTTTCTTCTATTTGCCCAACAGTTTCACCTAAACCGACCATTAATCCTGATTTTGTCGTAATATCGCTATTGGCTTTTATGTACTTTAAAACATTCAGTGATCTGTCGTAATCCCCCTGTGGACGTGCCGTTTTGAATACTGATCTTACGGTTTCTATATTATGATTGAATACATCAGGTTTTGAAAAAATAATTTTGTTTAAAGCGTTGGCATCCCCTTTAAAATCAGGTGTTAAAATTTCTATTTTTGTGTCTGGTGAAAGTTTTCTTATTTCCTGAATACATTTTTCAAAATGTTCTGCACCGCCATCAGCTAAGTCATCCCTTGTAACAGAAGTAATTACCGCATATTTTAGCCCTAAATCCTTTACAGCCTGTGCAATATGCAGAGGTTCTTCTTTATCAAGCGGTTTGGGTTTTTGGCAGGAAATATTACAATAACGGCAATTACGGGTACAAACATTACCCATAATCAAAAATGTTGCAGTGTTTTTTGTGTAGCATTCATTTTTGTTCGGGCATCTTGCATTTTCGCATACGGTATTTAAACATCTGTTTTTAAGAATTTTTCTGACATTTTTTGTTGTTTCGGTATTTATAATAGGACGTTTTAAATAATCCGGTAACCTTTGCGGCATCTTGTTTTCCCCTTGCTTAATTTTCGATTTGAGTTTGGAAATAACGTTATTATCAGGCGTAAGTTTTTCAAAAACGTATTCGGTTTTTTGAGGATTTGCCGTTGCTATTGTCAGCATATAATCATTTTCAAATTCTGTTGTGTATGTCTGTTCCGCTTTTGCCTGAATTTTTATTCCTGCTTCAAGTTGTGTCCATTTTTTGTAAAATTCGGTTTTGTTATCGGTGTTTATGCCGTAATGATTTCCCAGCTTGGAAAAATCTCTGTCTTTCATTTGTTCTATATCAATACCGACTGAATAATCGTCAAAAGCCACAGCCACAATGTTGTTGGAGTGTGAAATACTGAATTTTATATCGGAATGTGTAAATTTTGGTTTATTTTTTTCAATAGTAAGACTTCTGTTGGGGATATTGTAAATATTTTTACCCACATAATCGACAATATATCTGCCCAGCTCAGACTGAAATTTTTTCTTCTGAGTACGGGAAAGCTCATCTGTAGTATCGTTTTGCATGACAATATAAAAAATTTTCATACAGGAATTTTATTACAGATATCAATTTAGTGCAATATGATTGTTATACAAGACTTAAATAGGCTCTGTCAGCGGTTTTTTGCTGAAGATGTTGAAGTCTTGTTTTTGCAAAATGTGCCTGATTAAACTGAGGTTTTTGCTGGATAAATTTTCTGTAATATCTGCGTGCATCTGCCATATTTCCCGTTTTTTCAAGGCAGGTTGCAATTCCAAGATATGCCTGAGCATTTGTCGGTGCAATTTTTATTAAATCTATTAAAACACCGCAGGCTTCTCTGTATCTTTTCAGCTTCATAAGCAGGGTTGACTTATGTTCATATGCACGAACGTAATTTGGAGAATTTTCTATTAATTTTTGGTAAATCATCAAAGCCATATCTTCTTCTTCGCAAAGCTCGTGCGATATGCCAAGCTGTAATATTGCACTGGGGTTTTCGGGGTTAATTTGTATTGCCTGAACGAAATTTTTAATAGCACCGCAAGGGATACCTTCTAACTGGTGGCAAATGCCTAATTCATAATATGCTTCATAAAAATCAGGTTTTATTTCTACTGCTTTTTCCAAAGTTTTTATTGCTTTTGCGTAATCTCCGAGAGATTTGTAGCATAAGCCAAGACCGTAGTAAGAGTTTACATCCTTTCTGTCAACAAGAATTGCGTTCAAATATATTGCAACAGCATCTTTGTAAGAGTTCTGTCTTCTGAGCTTGTCTGCTTTGTTTGAAAAACTCTTTGCCAATTTTAATTTCGGCTTTGACATATATTTTGTTTTTTCTTGCTTTTCTTCCAAAATAACCTCTTTCACAACATAATATTGTACAGATTTTTACGCATCGTTAGAACAATCCATGGATTTATAAACATATCAATCATTGGATTTATTCTTTTTCTTGTGTTATAAAATTGTTATGAAGAAGATTGTTTTTTTATTGGCTTTAACTTGTTTTATATCCGGTAGTGCTTTCGCCGATGAAATTACGCTTGATAACGTTAAGCCTGAGCAGATTGAGCTTCCTAAACCGAATGTTCAGTATAAAAGTTCATTAATGATTAATGATGATACCGCTTTGCAGGAAATAATAACAAAGCAAAAAGAAAAAGATTTGGAAGATATTGAGGCTCTTTGGAAAGGTACTGTAGACAATAATCAGGTTATCGGATTTGCCCTGAAAAAACTTGCAACTCCTGAAAGTCAAAGACGTATACATTCTTCTTTAATGTCAAAAACGATGTCAGCCCTTGTTGCAGGTGCATCATTTGCTCCGGCATTAATTGGAGCTGATTATTTGACACAGACTTCGGCATTTGCTGCAGGCAGACTGGCACAAAATTTGATTAATAAAAAAAATGTTCCGTCAGAAGTACCCCTTACTGATACTGAAATGATTGAACTTGCCGGACTTGTTGAAAATTTGCAGGACAGAATTATTACGGCATATTATAATTACAAAAGCTCGCTTTCTCAGTTAAAAGAAACAAGAAGTAAACTTCTTTTATATAACAGAAATTTTACCAAAGCAATGGAGGAAGACGATTTGCTTGAGATTACAATATCTTCTTCAATGTACGATAATATGCATATTGAAGAAGAATATTATCTTGAAAGAGCAAAAAAATATCACCTTGAATTACAGCGTCTTGCAGGGAAAAAAGTGGTTGATAAATTAAACATGTATCAGTACAACTACAATACTGCTATGTTTAAGGATGACGGAGGTGTAAGATGAAAAAAATCTTAATTACGCTTCTTTTATTAGCTGTTGGGGGTTGGGTTAATGCTGAAGAAGTTCAGCTTATTGATATAAATGATTTTAATATAAAAGATCCTGCTTATCGTGTAGGGCTTACGGATGACCCGGAAAATCCGTATACGGAAGTGAAAACAAGACAGGTCAGAGAAGATAAAGCCAAAATAGACACTACACAAGCTGATACAACGGATTTAACTTACGCAGATTTAAGTATTAAAAAAATGTCTAAGGAAATTGCAAAAGAAATTGAACTTGATGAAGCAGATATGTATGAGGATTTAACTCTTTTATGGCAGGGGGCTGCTGCAAAGAGTGATACCATAAGCTTTGCTTTGTACAAATTGTCTAATCCTGAAGAAGATAAACCAAAAGACAGTTCTGTTAAAAAGGTATTGACTACAATTGCGAGTATGTCAACGTTAGTAGGTGCAGGGGTTGGTAATCCCGTAATTGCCGCAGGTTCTTTGCTCGGCAGTAATGTGTTTGGTATTATGTCGCAGGATACAAAGGCTTTAAATTATAAATATACAAAAGTTACGGATGCCGATATGATTTTGCTTGTTAGAAAAATTGAAGATTTACAGCAGCGTACGGTAGATTTATATAACGATTACATGACATCCAGAAAAATGGTACATATGACTTCTGATATTATGGAGCAAAGAAAAAAATATTATGAATTGGCACAAAATTTGTCCCGTGAGATAATTTTGATTACCGATGCTTATTACAGATCCTCAATGGATGAGCATATGAAAGCCCGTGCAACATTTTATTCTAAACGTGCTGCTCTTGAACAGTTTGTGGGAACAGATGTTTTTCAGCAGTTTGAAGATAACTTAAAAAAGAGAGAAAGCAATCATTAATGACCAAAATTATTCCGTACAATGTTTATACCGGACAGGAAAATATGCGTATAGACAATGAACTTTTGGAAAATGCAATAACAGAACAAAGCGAAACACCTGTTTTTAGGCTTTATGGTTGGTCACCGGCATGTATTTCTCTTGGTAAAAACCAGCAAGATTCTTTTATAGATAAATCGTTTCTAAAAGATACCGGTATAGATTTGGTCAAAAGACTTACAGGAGGCAGAGCTTTGCTGCATGATGATGAAATTACATACAGCTATGTTTGTCCTGTTTCGTATTTGAAGCACGGTGAAAATGTCGTAAAATCTTATATAGAAATTTCCCAAATTCTTATCAAAAAATTTAGCGAAATCGGCATAGAGCTTGAGTTTGGCGGACAAAAAAGGGTTAATACAAAATTCGACTATTGTATGTTGATTTCAACAGGGGCTGATTTATGTTATAAAGGTAAAAAACTTATAGGCTCGGCACAATGCCGAAAACAAGGATATATCTTGCAGCACGGGTCTATTTTGTATGATTATAATAAAGAACTTTTAGAGAAAATTTTTCATGAAAAGATTGATACATCAAGCATTACATCAATAAAAGAAATTAATCCCGATATTAAAAAAGACGATATTATTTCTTTGTTCAAAAAAATCGATTAATACTTAAAAATTTTTAGGGCTCTGTCTAAAATTCCCAAACAATACGATATTACTATTCCGTAATTTGTAATTGGAATATTTAGCTGATTTGCGGTAATAATGCGTGAAAGGACTTCACGGCGGTTTGTCATGCAGGCACCACAATGAATTACCAGTTTGTACCGTGAAATATCAGGGAAATCATGACCGGAATAATGTTCGATAATAAGATTCTTGCCTGTTTTTTTCTTTAACAGATTCGGAATTTTTACTTTTCCTATGTCATCTTCAATTGAGTGATGAGTACAGCTTTCAAGAATTAACACCTTATCTCCGTCCTGTAGTTTTGATACTGCATCTGCACCGTTTTTAAAGGCTTTCAAATCGCCTTTTAACCTCGCAAAAAGAATTGAAAATGATGTCAGCGAAATATTATCGGGTACAATTTCACTGACTTGTTTAAATGCTTGTGAATCGGTAATAACAAGAGCAGGAGGTTCTTTCAGGTTATTAAGTGCCTGTTTAAGTTCGGTTTCTTTTACAATATAAGTAAGGCAGCTGCTGTCCAATAAATCTCGGATGGTCTGTACCTGCGGAAGAATAAGCCTGCCTTTCGGAGCTTCTTTGTCAATCGGTACAACAAGTATTACCGTACTGCCTTTTTTAACCAAATCACCTGCTATCTTTGGTGAATTTACAAAATCTTCAGGCAGCAGTTTTATTATTTCTTCTTTGAATTTAAATATAATATCATTGTCATTCGTAGCTGAAGTTATCAGTACATGCGGAGTCAATGTAAACAGTTCACTCAATACATTTTCATCAGCCTCTTTTATATCAGCTTTATTAACCAAAATCATATAAGGAATATTTAATTCGTCAAAATTTTTAATTAATTCTTTTTCGTAAGCATCTATTCCGTTAAAATCACATACAATAACGGCAATATCTGTTCTGTTTATTACCTGCAAAGTTTTTTGGATACGCTCTTGAGATAATTGAGTAGTATCGTTAATCCCTGCTGTGTCGAGAAATCTTACCGGACCCACAGGCAAAAGCTCCATTGATTTTTCAACTACATCTGTTGTTGTGCCTGCAATTTCCGATACTATAGATACATCTTGTCCTGTAATTTTGTTGATAATTGAGGATTTCCCCGCATTTGTTTTGCCAAAAAAAGCTATATGTAATCTGTCTGATTTCAATGTGTTCAAGTTATTTTCTCCATATTATTATTTAAAATAATATTCAATATCAGATTCTGTATTCAGTTTTTTTGCATCAGTTCTGAAAATTCTGGATTTTATCCCTAATTTTGCCAATCTATATAAAATACTTACTCCAAGAACACCAAATCCGTATTTACATGAACGAATAAAATTGATGGAGGAGGCTTCTTTAAAATATTTTGTAGGGCATGAAATTTCTCCGATATTATAATTATTGTAGAACATCAGAGCAATCAATTCATTGTCAAATATAAAATCGTCATTGCATTCCTCAAGAGGAAGTTCTCTCAAAACTCTAGCCGTAAATCCCCTGAAACCGGTGTGATACTCGGATAATTTCTGATTGGTTAAAACATTCTCAAAAGCCGTAAGGCACTTGTTAGCTATAAATTTGTATAGAGGCATGCCGCCTTTTAAAGCGGAATTTCCGAGCATTCTTGATGCAAGTACAGCATCATATTCCTCAAATGCCATCATTGAAACAATGGCAGGAATTAATTTTGGTGTATATTGATAATCCGGATGCAGCATCACAACGATGTCTGCTCCGGATTTCAATGCTGCTTTATAACATGACTTCTGGTTGCCGCCGTAACCTCTGTTTTCCTTATGTACGATTGTTTTAATACCTAATTCCTTTGCGACTTCTCTTGTTTCGTCTTGTGAATTATCATCTACAAGTATAACCTCGTCAACAAAGTCTTTATATATTTCATCGTAAGTTTGTTTTAAAGTTTTTGCCGCATTATATGCAGGCATGATTACAACGACTTTTTTACCATTTATCATTTTTATTCTTCTACGGAAACTGTTTCTTCCTTAACATCAGTTCTGATAGAGGATTTATCAGAGCCTAATGATTTGTCTTTAAATTTGTTAACTTGTCTGTTTAATTTGTCAGCAAGCAAATCTATGCTTTCGTACATAGAACTTGCAGCTTCTTCACATCTTACAACACCCGTGTTCAGTTTACAGTTAACTTCTGCAACGTGTTTGCCTGATGCTGACGGATTTTTGATAACCGATAAAATAACATCAATGCCCTGAATTTGGTCGTAATGATTAGCTACTTTGCCTATTTTTTCCTTAACGTAGGCCTTGATAGCGTCCGTAATTTCAATGTTTCTACCATTAACGTGAATGTGCATTTATACCTCCGTGTCTAATATCGGTGCAACGCATAGCACCTTAATAATCTGCTTTTATAGTATAACACAATCAGTCAAATTTTTAAAGTATAAATTCGACAAAATACAGAAATTGTATACAAATATGTGTGTTACAATTTTGTGTACTTGCAGGTTATTAACTTCAAACTCTGATGATTACACTTCTTCTTCAATCAGAAACTGTTGTAATTCTACGTTAGGAGTTCCGATTACTCTAACCAACTCCAGAACAGAAGCTTTCATCTGACATTTTTGTGAAGATCCGCTAAAGAAATCTTTATAAAAACATCCTTCGCAATTACAACCTCTCTTATAGCATTCTAACGCTGTTGTAGTCCATCTTCTTACGGCAACAGCTCTACCCATATCCCTACTTCTAAACAATGTATGAATCTCCAATTAATTATCTACTCACCCAGATTTCTTTTAACAACTTTTCCCTAATAACCGAAATCTGTTCCCCAAGGTTCCATGCCCTCTTTATTCTTTAATGATATGTAAAGGAATAAAATTTTTCAATAGCAAAACATGCCATTATTAACATTTGTAACAAGCACTTAAAAGCCTTGTAATGCTTATTTATAGAGTTTTTTAATCATGTTAAACCATGTTCAAACCATGATTTTGCCGGTGTCAATCTTTGAAATCATGCATGGCACATGGATTTCCATGATTTCAATATATATTAAGTTTTGTAAAATATTTATAAAAAGGTGTATAATACTTCTATGATTACCAAATTTGAACTTGATAAATTAGCTGAAAAATATGAAAACGAATATTTTATTGATTCTGATCCGGTACAATTTCCGCACAGATTTAAGAGCAAAGAAGATATTGAAATAGCAGGTTTTATTTCATCTCTTGTTGCTTACGGTTCAAGAAAAGTTTTTATAAAAAAACTTGAACAGCTGTTTGATATTGCTGAGCAGGAGCCTCTTAATTTTATTTTGAATTTTGAAGAAGGAATTTTGGGGGATTTTAATTACAGATTTGGTAAAACCGATGATTTTAATCAGATTTTTAATATAATGAAAAATCTGTATTCAAAAGACGGCGGGCTGGAAAAACTTTTTGAATATTCTTACAAAAATGTTAGTACGTTAAGAAATTTAAGGTTTTTTAAAACCGTAACGGATTATTTTTATTCCCGTGTAAAATCAGGTGCAGGACAGGGTTTTTATTTTATGATTCCTAATCCCGAAAATGGCGGTGCAATGAAAAGAATGAATATGTTTTTGCGTTGGATGGTCAGAAAACCTCCTGTTGATTTTGGGGTTTGGGATTGTATTCCGCAGTCGGAATTACTTATGCCGCTTGATGTTCATGTGGCAAGAGTATCAAGACAGATGGGTTTATTGACAAGAAATTCTAACGACTTTAAGGCGGTTATTGAATTAACGGACAATTTAAAAAAATATAGCCCTGAAGATCCTGTTAAATATGATTTTGCGACCTTTGGGTATGGGGTTTCTCAGGATTAGCTTTCACTTTCTTAACATCCTTTACTTATAACCAAAACTCGGCTAAAATAGTTTTAAGCAGGGATATAAGGAGAGAGAAATGAATTTGGAACATATAAAACAAACTGATCCTGTTGTAGCAGAACAGATTGAACTGGAACTAAAAAGACAGCAGGATACAATAGAACTTATTGCAAGTGAAAATTGCACATCTTTAGCGGTTATGGAAGCCAGCGGAAGTGTTTTGACGAACAAATACGCAGAAGGTAAACCGCATAAAAGATATTATAACGGCTGTGAACACATAGATGTAATTGAGGAAATTTGCCAAAAACGTGCATGTGAATTATTTGGCATGGACCATGCAAATGTTCAGCCTCACAGTGGTGCTCAGGCTAATATGGCGGTGTTTATGGCTACTATGAAGCCGGGTGACAGAGTTTTGAGTATGGATTTATCGAACGGCGGACACCTTTCTCATGGTTCACCCGTCAATTTTTCGGGATTGTATTTTGACGTGAAAAGTTACGGCATAAATGAATACGGTGAAATTGACTATGATGACGTAAGAAGAATGGCATTGGAGCATAAGCCTAAACTTATAATCTGCGGTGCAAGTAATTATTCAAAAATCATTGATTTCAAACGTTTCAGAGAAATTGCGGATGAAGTCGGGGCATTGTTGCTTGCGGATATTGCCCATATTGCAGGACTTGTTGCGGCAGGTTTGCATCCGTCACCTGCCCCGTATGCACATTTTGTAACAACTACAACCCATAAATCTTTGAGAGGACCAAGAGGCGGTATTATTATGTGTAAAGAAGAATTTGCACAGGCTATAGATAAAGCAGTATTTCCGGGAATGCAGGGCGGACCTTTGGAGCATATAATTGCGGCTAAGGCTGTTGCTTTATTGGAAGCATCAAAGCCTGAATTTAAAGAGTATGCAGCACAAATTATCAAGAATGCAAAGGCTCTTGCACAAGGTTTGATGGATGAAGGTTTGGATATTGTGGGAGGAATGACCGAAAACCACCTTATGACACTTGATTTGAGAAAAACGGGTAAAACAGGTAAGGATATGGCAAATGTTCTTGAAGTTGTCGGAATTACAGCAAACAAAAACACAGTACCGAATGACCCTCAGAGTCCTTTTGTAACCAGCGGTATCAGATTAGGTACCCCTGCAGTTACAACAAGAGGGTTTAAGGAAGAGGATATGACAGAAGTTGCGAAGATTATCGCAGGTGCAATATATGCTTCCGACAATGAGCAGGGATTAAAGAATTTAAGAGAGCGTTCTTTGAAACTCTGTCAAAAACATCCGTTGTATGTGTAAAAATAACTTTTAGCATGTATAATTGTTCTTGGAAATTTTAAAGGTAAAACATAATGATTATAAAGTTAACTCATGCACACGTTATCGGAACGATTATGGCTTACATATTCGGGGTATTTTTGGTGCCGCTCGTTATAAGTTATTCAAAAAGAGAAGGACTTGTAGATGTACCGAATGAGAGAAAAATACACAGCAAGCCAATTTCCCGTATAGGTGGTGTTGCTATTTGGCTGAGTACCATGCTCACTTTTTTGTGTCTGGTATTTATGAGTTACTACCCTACAGGAAGTTTGTTATCGGGTATTTTGTTGGGAAGTTCTTTGATGTTTTTGCTTGGACTTGTTGACGATATATATAATCTGCCTGCAAAATTTAAACTCGTTATACAGATTTCAATTGCTACATTGGTATATTTATTGGGTATTCAGATAAATTCAATACCGATATTCGGCGGAATTGATTTGGGTTTTTGGTCTTATCCGATTACTATATTGTGGATTGTAGGAATTAGTAATGCCCTGAATTTTATAGACGGTGTTGACGGTTTAGCAGGTTCTGTTACGACAATAAACTCACTTACTTTAGCGATTATTGCGTTGGCAATGGTTCCGCCAAATCCCATAATAGCTTTAATCGGATTTATTTTGGCAGGTTCTATGCTTGCATTTTTGACTTATAATTTTAACCCTGCAAAAATATTCATGGGTGACAGCGGTGCATTATTTTCAGGATTTTTGCTTGCAACCATATCTATTACAGGGGTAATGAAGGCTGCTACTCTGGCAATTATATTGCCGTTTATCGTACTGGCTGTTCCTATTTTTGACATTACATATTCCAGTTTCAGAAGAATAGCTAAGGGGCAATCTCCGTTTGTTGCGGATGCCGAGCATGTTCATCACAAATTACTCCATGCCGGATTTTCACAGAAAAAAACCGTAGTGATTTTGGCGTCATGTGCAATTATTGCCGGAGCATTTGCAACACTGTTGATGGGTGAAAACACCATAAAGGTCTATTTTGTGGTGATTGCGGCAGTCGTTTTAATTATGTTGTTGCTAAATTTTATAAAAGTGTTGACAAAAAAATAATTATGTGATATAATCCCAAATGGATTTGATTACTCAGTTTTATTTAATTAAGGTTTAGTGTTAGTTATTTAAAATATTTAAGTGCAAGTCCACCCACATAGTCAAAGAATTAAGGTTTTTTAGTGTGAACCTTAAGGGATAGGCGTATATGTGGTCATATGTGAAGGATGTTAGTTAAGTAAAGGTTTATTAACTATGGCAAGAGTAGAATCTATTAGCACACAGGACAGAAATCCATATTCAGTATTCGGCTCAATTTCTAAAGGAGTTGTTACCGGTGCTGTATTGGGATACGTAGCAAAAAATGCACTTCCTCTACAAAATAGCGAAAAAAATGAGGCTTATTATCAGGGTTTGGCTCGTGTAAAGGAAGATGCAAAACTGACAAAAGGGATTGTAATTGACGAAATCAGAAATCTTGACAGCAGAACACCTGCTCAGGATGTATTTATTAAAGCTGTAGATGCTGAAAAAGCTGCAGGTACAGATACTAATGCTGCAAAAAGAGCATTTAGTATGCACAAACTCATCAAAGAAGCAGGCCTTGATGAAAACGGCATGAAAGAACTCAGAAATATTATCGCTCAGGTAAATGAAAAAGCTAAAACTTCAACAAAATATTACGTTAAGGGCTATAATTCAGCTGTTAAAAATATGAAACGTCCGACAATCGCATTCTTAACGATGGGTGCTGTTGCAGGTTTCTTTGGCGGCTTGATTCATAACGTTCTTACAAGCAATAAAGAAGTATAATAAATCCAATTAATGTCATACTAAAAAGAGGTCATGTGTTTGCGTGACCTCTTCTTTATGCTATAATAAAAACTATGAAATACAGAGAAAATGTAAGAAATTTTTGTATAATTGCCCACATTGACCATGGTAAATCCACACTAGCCGACCGATTGTTAGAACAAACCGGTACGGTTGCACAGCGTGATATGCAAAATCAGATTATGGATTCAATGGATATTGAGCGTGAACGCGGTATTACGATTAAGCTAAACACGGCAAGAATGGAATATACCGCTAAAAGCGGCAAAAAATACGAACTTAATCTTATTGATACTCCGGGACACGTTGATTTTTCTTATGAAGTTTCACGTTCTCTTGCGGCTTGTGAAGGTGCATTGCTGATAGTTGACTCTACTCAGGGAGTTGAAGCTCAAACTTTGGCTAACGTATATCTTGCAGCTGAACAAAATTTGGAAATTATCCCCGTAATAAATAAAATTGACTTGCCGTCTGCGGATGTTGAACGTGTAAGAGCAGAAATCGAAGAAGTTTTAGGGATAGATGCGTCATTAGCAATTCCTGTCAGTGCAAAAGCAGGTATTGGAATTGATGAAGTTTTGGAAGCTATTGTTGACTTAATTCCTCCGCCTGAAGATACAACAGATAAACCGTTGAGGGCATTGGTTTTTGATAGCGTTTATGACCAGTATCTCGGCACACTCTGTTTCTTTAAAGTTGTTGACGGGTCAATTAAGGTCGGGGATAAGGTTAAATTTATGGCAACAGGCAAAGAAGTCGAAGTTGTCGAATTAGGTTATCAGACACCGATGAGAGTTTCTGTCAACGAGCTTAAATGCGGTGATGTAGGCTTTTTTGCAGGTTCAATAAAAGAATTAACAAGATTTGTAGGCGATACTATAACAAATGCTGAAAATCCTGCAAGTGAACCGTTACCGGGTTATAAAGAAGCTCTGCCCATGGTATTTTCAGGACTTTATCCGGTAGATAATGACGATTATCAGGATTTAAAAGAGGCTTTGGAAAAATTAAAGCTTAATGACAGCAGTATAACGTTTGAGCCTGAAACCTCGAGTGCTTTAGGATTTGGTTTTAGATGCGGATTTTTGGGCATGCTTCATATGGAAATTGCACAGGAACGATTAGAGCGTGAATACGGACTTTCAATTGTTACAACCGCACCGTCTGTTGTTTATAAGGTTTATAAAACAAACGGCGAAATGGTAGAGATAGATAATCCTGCTAATCTCCCGGGACCTCAGTACAGAGAATATATTGAAGAACCTTATGTAAAAGTTTCAATAATTACTCCGAATGATTATGTCGGTACGTTGATGGATTTGGCTCAGACAAAGCGTGGTATTTTTAAAAACATGTCTTATTTGGACAAAATAAGGGCAAATCTTGAATATGAAATTCCTTTGTCAGAGGTTATTACAGATTTTTATGACCAATTAAAATCCCGTACAAAAGGTTATGCAAGTATGGATTACGAATTTTGCGATTATAAGCGTTCAAAACTTGTCAAACTTGATGTTATGCTTGCCGGTGAGATTGTTGATGCACTTTCCGTAATTTGTCATGAGGATAGTGCTTTTTATATCGGTCAAAAATTAACTACAAAACTGAAAGATATTATTCCGCGACAGTTGTTTGAAGTACCTATTCAGGCGGCAATCGGAGGCAGAATTATTGCGAGAACAAATATCAAAGCTTTACGTAAAAACGTGCTTGATAAATGTTATGGCGGTGATATTACCCGTAAACGTAAACTGTTGGAAAAACAGAAAAAAGGTAAAAAGCGTATGAAATCCGTTGGTCGTGTAGAAGTTCCGCAGGAAGCGTTTATGGCCGTTTTGAGTTTGGAAGATGATTAATCCGCAAATTAATTGCTTGCTGTTTTTTATATTTTCTGCTTTGTATTTTGACTTATAAAAAAAAATCCTTAAATAAAAGTTGTAGAATTCATATAAAAGTATGAGTACGAAACAACAAATTTAGTATATAGTTGTATCGTAGAGTGGTAGTATAAAAAATTAGAGGTAACCGGACTTAATGGGGTTGAATCTTAGTAACATACAACAGCGTCCATATACCATAAGAGATGGATATGTAAAACGCAAAAAAGATGAAGACGGCTCAAATGCGGCTCAACAAACCCAAAGAGAGGAACAGGCTTCTCAAAACGGAAGAAGCCGCGGACTGCAATACATTGACAACGGCTCTGATCAGTTTACAAGAAATAATGCACCTGTTGACGGTCAGCCTTGGCAAAAGCAAATGTATAATAATGTTCAATCTCAGGCTCCAAAATATGCTGCTCCTCAATACAATGCTGCTCCAAGATATTCTGTACCGGTGCTTCCGGAAGAACCGGTATCAAAATTTGCAAATGTTAATACTTCCATAAATATTGCACAGATTTTAAAAGATTTTAAAAATACTGCGGTTGCAATCGGTACTCCTGACGAGCTGAAAGAAGAAGTTAACGGTTATATCGAGTTAATTGAAAAACAGGTTACGAAAGATGAGCCAAATAAAAAGCTTATTAAATCAAATTTAAAAAATGCTTCAACAATTTTGGATAATTATATTTCCGAAACTTTGAATAAAGATTCCAAAGTAGTTGAAAATTGGGTAGATGCTTTATTTATGCAGGATATCGACTTCAAATATAATGAAGAAGATGTTAATCCTCAATTTTTGGTTAAATTCCCTGAGGGTTCTACTGAAAGCCCAGAACAAACTCAATCTGTTCAGATTGCGGAAGAAGTGATTGAAACGCCTGTTGCTGAAGAAGTTATTAAAACGGAAGTTTCGGAACAGCCAAAGGTTCATATTCCTGAAGATGCACAGCTAAAATCTTTATTTATTCAGTCTAAGAAATTGGCTTATGCCAAAGAACCTAAAAAGGCTATAGAAAATTTCCAAAAGGCTCTGAATCGTGCTGAAGAAGTCGGTGATACAGAAACAAAGTCAAAGATTTTTTACGAAATAGGCAAAATTTACGATGATTATAATTATCCGGCACAGGCACTAAAGAGTTATCATAAATCAATTCAAAATACTACGGATACTAACGTAAAAACAAGAGCACATTATTCAATGGCACAAATATATGATGATGTAAATCAGATTGAACCGGCTTTGGATCATTATTTTGTATCTGTTGCGTATGGAGGTGAAAGTGATAACCGTGCAGCACAATCTACTTCCTTAGCCAAAATGGGAAATATCTTCTCAGATATGTATGAAGAAGATGCATTTGAATATCTTACGACTGCAAGAGATTTGGCGGCTGAAACCGATAATTCAAAGGTAAAAGGATTTGTTTCCGCAAGTTTAGGCAGAGCGTATGAACGTTTTGGCGAACCGCAGGAAGCATTGAAATCTTATTCTGAGGCTGTTAAGAATTACTCGGATGCCGAATCCCCTGTAAAAGCCGCTCAAAATTACCTGAGTGCAGCCGATATTATGTTGGATTTTAACAGTAAAAATAAAGCCAGAGGTCTGTTAAATAAAGCACATCAGTTTGCTCAGGAGGCGAATGATGAAACATTGTTGAATGAAATTAACAGCCGTTTGGCACAAATAGCATAACACTAAACACACGGAAATAGAATTACTCTTATAAATATATTTTGTAGGAGTATTTTTTTTATTTAAGTAAATCAGACCAGTCTTTTGAAAGTTTTTCCAATAGCTGTTTAGTGTTTCCTTTATTCAGCAGTATGTTTTGTACTGCGGTATTTATAAGATTATTTATATCCTTTTGATTACGGGAAGATTTTAATACCGGTTCAACATGATTTAACTGTTTTGCACTTATTACTCTTGCTTTTGCCATTAAATCATTATCCGAATACGTTGTGTAAAACTCATTGTTCAGAGTTTCTTTATTTACGGCAATTACGTTTGTGAGTTTTGCAAGCTCAAGCTGATTTTTATTATTTGTAAGATAAAGTGCAAATTTTATGGCATCACTTTTATGTTTTGCTTTTTCTGGTATAACAAAATTCATTAATGAAAAATCATTTTGACCGAGTTCCCCGACAATTTGCGGTGCAACATCTGTATGAGAATAGGTTGACGGTGCATTTTCTTTAATCATATTCAAAAAATTTGCCCCTGCCTGAAAAAGAACAATATTTTCAGACATATATTTTTCAAGAGCTTCACGGTGAGTCTGAGTTATAGATTCTTTCGGGATAAGATTTTTCTCGTATAAAGTTTTAAACATATTGAAAACATATTCTGATTTTTCTGAACTTATTGTTTCGGATGAATTTATGCCGTATTTGTTCAGGATTTTCAACATTGTGTCGTTTTCCGTGATGTTTGGCAGAAAAACATAAGCACCGCTTTTTGATTTCACGGCAGGTGCAATATTTACTATTTGTTCATAAGTTTGAGGAACTTTTACTCCTGCTTTATTAATTAAATCTTTGTTGTAAATTGTGACGGCAGAAGTCGCATACCACGGAAGTGAATATAATTTGCCGTTATATTTCAGCGAATTTATAATTGCAGGATTATATTGTGCGGCATTTTCTTCCGCAATTTCATATAACGCACCTTTTTGTGCTAATGTTGCCGAAAAATCGGGGTTTAAGTTAATCAAATCAGGCGGATTATCGCTCAAAACTGATGCCAATGTTCTCTTTTCGCCCTCAGAAAAAGGTACATCTATCCATTTGATTTTTATTTCCGGATTTTCTTTTTCAAAATCAGAGATAACCCCGTTCATATAATCAGAGAAATCACTCATCTGCAAAGTCCAAAATATGACTTCATTAGTTTTTGCAGTGTGATTGTCAATGCTTTTTACAGTAAAAATACCGCACAGTCCAATAACTATTAGTCCTATAGCTACACTTACAAATTTTTTCATAAGAGTATTTTAGCATAAAATTTTATTTTGCTTAATACTATAATATTTGTAAAATATTAATTTTATTGCCATTATATGTGAAATATGATAATATTAGTATCGGGTAAGCTCCTGTTTGCCGCCTCCGACACAGACAAGTTACGAGGACTAATGCGGAAAGGTGGTGATGAAGTGTTAATCAGAATTACTGAAAAAGCGTTATGGCTTATCCTGCTGATAATCATAACGCTTTACTGTTTAACAAAATAGGGAGTTACGAAAGTCTTAAAGGTCTAGCCACCTTTAAGGCTTTTCCCTATATGTACATTATTTACTATTTTACTTTTTTTGTCAACCCTGAGGAATTTCCATGATATAATGCAATTATGGCAGACTTGTTTACGGAGTTGGAAAATCAAAATAAACAAATTCCTTTGGCGGAAGCGATAAGACCCAAAACTTTAGAAGAGTTTTTGGGGCAGAGTAATGTAATTGCACCAAATAGTCCTCTGTTAAACCTTTTACAGACAAACAGACTGTTTTCTATGATTTTTTGGGGTACTCCCGGATGCGGTAAAACTACTCTTGCAAGACTTATTGCAACGAAAACCAATGCCAATTTTATTGAAATTTCTGCAGTAACCTCAGGTGTAAAAGAAATAAAAGAAGCCGTTGAAAATGCTAAAATGGCGTTAAGAAGCGGTACAAAGACAATTCTTTTTATTGATGAAATTCATCGTTATTCAAAGACACAACAGGACGCTCTTTTGCCGCACCTTGAAAACGGTACTTTGTTTTTAATAGGTTCTACAACGGAAAACCCGTCTTTTCAGGTTGTCCCTGCACTGTTGTCAAGGACTCAGGTTATAAGACTTAATCCTATTGATGATGAGAGTATGTTTAAGATTATCAAACGCGGGTTGGCATATCTTGTACAGCAGTATGTTCCGATGGATTGTGAGAAGGGTGTTTTTGATTTTATAATAAACCTTGCAAGAGGTGATGCACGTACTGCTCTAAATATTGCCGAAAATGCTTATTTTGCATCTGATTTGGTTGACGGAAGAAGAAATTTAACGGTAAAAATTATTGAAGAAATTTGTCAAAAGCGTAACACAATGTATTCTCAGCAGGAGCATTATGACTGTGCATCGGCTTTTCAGAAAAGTTTGAGAGGGAGCGACCCTGATGCGGCGATTTATTATCTTGCAAAAATGATAGCCGCAGGCGAAGACCCACGTTTTATTGCACGCAGGCTTATTACCTGTGCCGCCGAAGATGTCGGGAATGCCGACCCTATGGCATTTAATCTTGCCGTTAATGCTTACAGAGCAGTAGAATTGCTTGGTTTACCGGAGGGAAGAATACCGCTTGCTCAGGCTGTTATTTATGTTGCAAGAGCGAAAAAATCTAACGAAACAGTTTGTGCAATTGATGCGGCACTATCTGATATAGCTCACGGAAAAGATTATCCGCCTCCTATGCATTTAAGAGATGCTCATTATAAGGATGCTAAAAAATACGGTTTTGGTGAGGGGTATGTTTATTCTCATTCAAACCCTGAATACGAACAACAGTTTTTGCCGGATGAACTTGTCGGCAAAAAATATACAAGATAGTTTTTTAGGGGTTGCAAAAGTCCAAAAAAGCAGGCTAGCCTGCTTTTTAATTTTCTTCTGCACTTACAACTTCTTCCTGCGGAACTTCTTTTTTAAAGTGGCATTTAATATTTGAGCATTTTAGAGTAATTCCGTTTTTTGTAACGACTTTTCCAAGTAAAGCTCCGCATTCGGGGCATTTTTCCCCTGTAGGTTCATTCCACATTACATAATCACATTCAGGATACTGGTTACATCCGTAGAATATGGTTCCTCTTTTGGATTTTCTCTCGACGATATTTCCTTTACCGCATTTAGGACAGGTTACACCTGTTGATTTTACATAAGGTTGTCTGTGAGAACAATCAGGATCTGTGCATTCCATGTATTTTCCGTAAGGTCCTGTCTTAAATACCATATCAGAACCGCATTTAGGGCATTTTTCTTCGCAAATTTCTTCTTCACCGCTTGTTGACGGTTCTTCATTAAGCGCATTTATAGACATTGTAGTCTGACATTCGGGATATCCCGAACAACCAAGGAACTGAGTACCCTTGCGGCTTGTTCGGACTAACATCGGTTTGCCGCAATTCGGACATTTAATTTTTGTTTCAATTTTAACTTTTTCTGCAGTTTGCATTACGCTGTTAACGTTTTCCATAAACGGTTTATAAAAGTCTGCCAAAACTTTATTCCAAACCACTTTTTTATCAGCGATTTCGTCAAGCTTGCTTTCCATACTTGCTGTAAATTTGTAATCCATAATTTTTGCAAACTGGGCACAAAGCTGTTTTGAAACGGTTCTGCCCAAAAGTGTCGGGAAAAGAACTTTATTTTTCTTTTCTACATATTTTCTCGTCTGAATTACCGTAATAATTGTTGCATAAGTTGAAGGACGACCTATCCCCTGTTCTTCAAGAGCTTTAACTAATGATGCTTCGTTAAACCTTGGTGGCGGCTGAGTAAAATGTTGTTTAGGCTCAACTTTTTTGCATCTGACTTTATCACCTTCATTAAGGTCAGGAATTTTTGCATCCTGAACCTGTTCTTCTTCTTCGGCATCATTGTATACTTTCAAAAATCCGTCGAACGTAACTTTACTTGTACCTGCTTTTAAGGTGTAATCACCTGCGGTAATTTCAACGGTCTTATTTGCTACATCAGCATTTGCCATCTGAGATGACATAAATTTTTCCCAAATGAGTTTGTATAATCTGTACTGGTCATTATCCAAAAATTTCTTTAAACTGTCCGGAGTTCTTTCGGGATATGACGGACGGATGGCTTCGTGAGCATCCTGAACATTTTGTTTGCCTTTTGCGTAAATATTCGGTTTATCGGGATAATATTTTTCACCAAAATTATTTAAAATATAATCTTTTGCCATAGCCTGAGCATCATCCGATACGCGGACACTATCGGTTCTCATATATGTAATCAGACCGACAGGATTGCCGTCAATTTCAATACCTTCGTATAATTTCTGAGCGACCTGCATGGTTTTTTGTACTCCAAAACCGAGCTTTGAACTTGCGGCACGCTGCATTGTTGAAGTTATAAACGGTGCAGTCGGCTTACGTTTTGTAGTTTTTTTAGTAACTTTGGTTACATCCATATCCGTCGGATAATTAGTTAAAAAATCTACTATTTGTTGTGCCTGCTCTTGATTTTTAATCGTTTTTTCTACTGATTTACCTTTGATTTTGGATAATTCAGCCTCAAATTCTTTTCCGTCTTTATCCAAAATAGTATGAACAGACCAATACTCCTGCGGAACAAATGCTTCTATTTCTTCTTCTCTTTCGCAAATCATACGGAGTGCAACAGATTGTACACGACCTGCGGATAAATTCCTGTTGCCGATTTGTTTCCACAAAACAGGACTCAATTTAAAACCTACAAGTTTATCAAGAATTTGTCTTGTCTGTTGGGCTTTAACCATATCCATATCAATAGAACGGGGATTTTCAACGGAATGTTTTACGGCTTTCGGTGTAATTTCGTTGAATACAATACGGTAAATCTTTTCATCAGGCACTTTCAAAACTTGTCTGACGTGCCAGGCAATAGCTTCTCCCTCACGGTCGGGGTCGGATGCGAGGTATATTTTGTCACTCTTTTTAGCTAGCTCGTTTAATTTTGATACAACCTTTTGTTTGCCTGCAATTATCTCAAATTTTGGTTCAAAGTTATTGTTGACGTCAAAACCTAAATTATCGGTAGAGGGGTCTTTTTGGGGCAGATTTCTGATGTGACCGAAACTTGCCTCGATTTGAAAATCGTTTCCTAAAATCTTTTTAATTGTCTTTGATTTAGCCGGTGACTCGACTATAACCAATGCTTTCTCTTTTGCCATTTACTCATTCCCGTAAAGATTAATATATTATAAATACATCTTCAAACCATTTTTATACTTCTAGCCTATCACAAGAAATATGTACAAGCAAATTTTTATTTGTAACAAAATATTAATTATTCCTGAAAAGGGGTATTTCTAGGCTTTTTTGTACCTGTCGCCTGCGGTTTGTTTGATTATTCCTTTCAGCTCTAAAGTGGTCAAAATCATGAGCAAATCATCCGTATTTATTTTTGTAAGATTTATAATTTCATCAAATCCTTTTTCTTCAATTTCAATGGCATCAACAACCTTTTGTTCATCTTCACTCAAATCGGACAAATCTATTTTTAACTGTTCTGCAGGTTTAATTTCCCAATTCAAAGCTTCCAGAATATCCTGAGCACAGGTAACAAGAGTCGCACCATTTTTTAACAGTTTATAAATTCCCTCGGTATTCGGATTGGTGATTAATCCCGGGATGCACATCAATTCTCTGCCCTGTTCAAGAGTTAAGTTTGCGGTAATTAAAGCACCGCTTTTTAAAGATGCTTCAGCAACAAGTGTTCCGTAGGAAATCCCCGATACGATACGGTTTCTTTCGGGAAATCTGAATTTTAACGGTTCAAATGTCGGATAGTATTCTGTTACAACTGCACCGCCGCCTTCTTCAATTTCTCTGTATAAATCCTTATTTGAAGCCGGATATGTATAATCAAATCCGCTTGCAATAACACCGATAGTCTTTAGCCTGTGTTTCAAAGCACATCTGTGTGCTGTTGTATCAATTCCCGATGCAAGACCGGACACGATACATAAGTCTGTTCCGTCTAAACCCGATAATATTTTTTCGACAGCTTCCTTCGCATTATAGCTGGCTTTTCTTGAACCTACGACAGCTATTGATTTTTCTAAGTTACAAATTCCTAAATCCCCTTTATAGTACAGAACTATCGGCGGATTGGAAATTTCTTTTAATAATTTCGGATATGAGGGATTTTCAAATGTATAAAATTTAATTCCTCTTTCTATTACATCTTCTACCGCTTTATCCGGATTAATTTTATCTCTTTGTTTAATAAAATTTTCGGCCTTTTTAACGCTTAAACCTTCGATTTGTGAAAGTTCCTGTTTTGAAGCATTATAAGCGTGTTCAATATCTCCGAAATAATTATACAGTCTTTGTACAAAAGGACTGTCAACTTGTTCTATTGCAGAAAACGCTATCCAGTATTTATCCATTGTTCTTTTTCTTTTTAATTCTTTCTACAAGGGTTTTGACGTTATTTATTTCTTCTTGCGGAAGCTCCATTTCAAGATATTCTTCCAGATATTCTATTGCATCATCATAATCTTCACGGGCAAGAAAAAGTATTCCCACTTTTTTATAAGCCTGTTTGAAGCCCGAATCATGAGCGATTGTTTTCAGGTAGTTTGAAATCGCTTTATCTATTTCATTATTCATTTCGTATGATTGAGCAAGATTGAAATAAATATATGGGTTATCATCTTTAAATTCCAAAATATTTTCAAAATTTTCTATAGCACAGTCGTAATTGCCGAGTTCATAATGAACTTTACCTAAATCGTAATAGGCATCATAGTTTTCAGGTTGATTTTCCAGAACTTTTTCCAGTTCATCTATAGCTAAATCAAGTCTGCAGTCTTCCATATAAAATCTTGCAAGAAAATGTGCCATAACCATATTGTCAGGCATCATATTTGCACCGGTGGTAAGAAGTCCTATACCTTTTCCGTATTCTTTATTTCTGTAATAAATATCTGCAAGATTTATATATGCATGTGCCAATTGAGGATTAAGTTCAATAGCTTTCAAGAAATTATCCTCAGCTTTTTCTTCATTAGCAATACTTGCATAACATTGTCCGATATTATTATATAATTCGGCAGTGGGTTCTTCTGTTTCCATAACGGTGCTGAATACATCAATAGCTTTTTCGTATTCCCCGCTTTTATAATAATTTAATGCTTCCTCTACTTTTGTGTTCATTATTACAATCCTAAAGTCATACCCGAATTGCCGGAGCTTTCTCCGTTTTCAGCTCCGATGTTTTTGATAACTGTTCTCGTATTACCTTCAGCCTGAAAATCTTTTGGTTTCATTTTCATCTTAATTTTGTCGGCATAAATTGTTCTTACCCCTTGTGTAATGCTTGAGCGTCCTACAAAATATATGTCATTAGGTTTACCTTCTTTATTTGGATAAACGTTAATTTTCGGACCTACCGCATAGTAATCGTCATACCAAACTCTTACGTTTCCGCTGGCAGAGAAGGTATTTTTGTTCTGCAAAAATTCCTGCATATTAGATTTAAGTGTAAGTTTTTTACCGTCATTATCAACCATATTGGAAGTGGTATTGCCGATTGCGGTTATGATTTTTGTTGCAGAATTGTAGAAAAATCTGTCAGCATAAGAATCATTACCTTTCTGTTTTACCTGACCGTTTCCGATTAATTCCAAGGTCTGCAAATCTCCGTTTTTGTCCATTTTAATAACTGCTTTATCGGATAAGGTGTCTATATCTTTGTATTTCATTGTTACGTTACCCGTTGCTGTCATTATATTGGTAGTCGTATCGTATTCCTGCACGTCTGCATTAATAACTACTATAGGTGTTTTACCGTCAAATACAACCGATTGTGTATCACCTTCTGCCCTTACAATTTTGGTAATCAATGATACTTTTAAAATATTTGCTTTAACTTCACGTTTTTTATTTTTCTTAATTTCATAGGCATACGGTTTGTCATAGAATGTTGCGGTATCAAGCTTTTGGTTGTCATCCATATTTACGTCGGCAGAATCTCCGACAACCTTCAAATCATCAACAGAAACTTTTACATCCCCGTTAAATTTAATTTTATTTTCATCTTCAGAGAATGATTGACTCTTTGATTCAATAATTAAATCAGAAGCCTGAACCATCAAGCCTAATGAAAAGATTGCAATTGTGAGTGCTAATATAATTTTTTTCATTACTTCTCCTTGTTTTTATTATCATAAATTTTTGAAACCGCTTTGCCTACAATTTTGAAATGTGTGTAATCCGGACTAATCTCAACTTTTTCTGCTGTTGCAAAAAACTCTTTGTTTCTTGTAATTCTTACGTTACCTTTTGCTGTAATAGGGCTGTCATTACCTGACCATACTACCCTGTCTGCTTCAAGAGATGTTCCGTCTTTTATTATAATATGTGTGCTATTATACAGTATAATCTGTTTTTTGTCAGCATTGTAAGTTCCTTTTGTGGATTCAAAACTCATTGAAACTTCATCATTTGCATCATAGAAATTCCCGATACAGTTATCAAGCATTGCAATACTGTTATTGCTTGTGTAAGAACCTGTTTCGCCATATATTTCCCAATATTTGTGGTCATCTTTTGTTTCGGTTAAGATGATACCTTCAATAAGTGCTTCCTGTTTGTCCTGCTGCCCCGTTACCTGACTGCGGTTGAAGTTTTTAGTGATAATACCGGCCGTAATAAATGCCCAAAGCATTATAGCTACAAGTGTTATCCCCGCAATAAAATAAGTTTTTCGCTTTTTACTTAGATTTTTCCACTTCATACTTGTGATATTAGCATAAAAATCTTTTTTAGTCGAGTATGGTTTTTACTTGCCATAAAATTTTTATTAGTGTAAAATATCAATTATAAGTATACATTTAAACACTAAAGAGGAATTTATGGCAAAATTAAATATAACAGTTTGTATGGGAAGTTCGTGCTTTGCAAGAGGAAATGCACAAAATCTTGAACTGATTGAAAATTATATTAAAGATAACGGTCTTGATGCCGAGATAGATTTGTCCGGTGCGAGATGTTCGGGAATATGTGCCAAAGGTCCGAACATTATTGTAAACGGTGTTGAATATAATAATGTTACCGAAGAAAAAATTCTGGAAATATTAAATTCTGTTAAAACTGCGTAGTCTGCTCTGTTGTGAACAGATGTAATTATCCGAAGTAAAGACAAGACAAAAAGAAAGTACAAAAAAATAGCAGAATTTTAATTAATCCTGCTATTTTTTCACTTTATTTTATTACTTAACAGCTTCAAGGCAGTCTTCGCAAATACCGTCAGAATTTAAAGTACGATACTTCCAGCAGCGGGAACATTTTTCACCTTGTGCTTTTGTTACCCATACCGTGTAATCATCTTCCTTATATTCATTCATATAATCAGACGGTTTTTCATCAGTTATATAAGCCTGTGAAACAATGAAAATATCTGCGAGGTCTTTTTCATTGGCTTTTAAGACGTCATTATCTTTAATGCTTACATAAACCCCGACTTCTAAAGAGCTTCCTACCTGTTTTTCAGCTCTTAGCGGTTCAATTGCACGGGATACAACTTCACGGGTTTTCAAAATTTTAGAGAAGTCTTCTTCCAATTTAGCATTGTTCCATTGTTCGTTTGGTTTTACCCAGTCTGTAAGCAATGCACTTTCTACGTTCTTTTGACATTCAGGAATACTCATCCAAATGTCTTCTGCCTGATGCGGCATTACAGGAACAAGTACTCTGACTAATGTTTGTAATGTTTCATACAAAACTGTCTGACATGCACGGCGTGAAAGTGATTTTTTACCTGCCGTATATAATCTGTCTTTTACAATATCAAGATAGAATGAACTTAAATCAACTGCCGCAAAGTTTTGCAGGTGTTGGAAGTATTTGTAAAATTCGTAATTATCAAATGCAACCGTAACCGTTTCAATAAGCTGATTAAGTTTGTGAAGTGCAAATTTGTCAATCGCTTTCAGGTCTTCATATTTTACATAATCTTTTGCAGGGTCAAAATCGTATAAATTACCTAACAAAAATCTCGCGGTATTTCTGGTTTTCTTGAAGATTTCCGTAAGCTGTTTAATGATATTATCACCGATTTTGGTATCGTTTCTGTAGTCAACAGAAGCTGCCCAAAGTCTAAGTATATCAGCACCATAGTTTTTGATAATATCATCAGGTCTTATATAGTTTCCTAATGATTTGGACATCTTGCGTCCGTCTTCACCAAATACAAAACCGTGTGTAAGAACCTGTTTATAAGGCGATTTACCCTGAGTTGCTATAGATGTAAGAAGAGATGACTGGAACCATCCTCTGTGCTGGTCTGAGCCTTCAAGGTACATATCTACAGGAGTGTGATTCAATACATCTGCTCTTTTCTCAACAACAGCTCTCCATGAAATACCCGAATCAAACCAAACATCCATAATGTCAGATTCTTTCTTGAAGTGAGTTTTCCCGCATTTAGGACATTTAAATTCCTGCGGTAATAATTCTTCTGCGGTATGTTTTACCCAGGCATCAGAGCTTTCTTTTTCAAAAATATTTGCAACATTTTCTATTGTTTCAGGAGTGCAGATAACTTCA
The DNA here is from genome assembly GCA_902760645.1 of uncultured bacterium. Classification (GTDB taxonomy): domain Bacteria; phylum Cyanobacteriota; class Vampirovibrionia; order Gastranaerophilales; family Gastranaerophilaceae; genus UBA1221. The sequence continues at coordinate 25,037 of CACWHC010000005.1, read as the reverse complement.
CCGCAATCTTCACAATAGAATATCGGAATAGGTACACCCCAAGCACGCTGACGGGAAATACACCAGTCAGTACGTCCTGCAACCATATTGCCTATACGGTTTTCCCCGCTTGCAGGAATCCATTTTACATCTTTTATTGCCTCTAAAGTTTGTTCTCTGAATTTATCAACCTTAACAAACCATTGCGGTGTTGCACGATAAATTACAGGATGTTTACATCTCCAGCAGTGCGGATAGCTGTGGCTGATTTCGTTTTGATAAACAAGAGCCTTGTTAGCTTCAAGCATATCTATTACCATATCGTTGCCTTTGTAATAAGGTACTCCGACAAGTTCAGGTATTCTGCCTTCTTCAGTCCAGCAGCCTTTGCTGTCTAGCGGTGAAAGCACTTCTATACCGTATTTACAACCGACTTCATAGTCCTCAAGACCGTGTCCCGGTGCAGTATGTACTAAACCTGTACCTGCATCAAGCGTAACGTGTTCACCTAAAATTATTTTTGAATTTCTGTCGATTAAAGGATGTTTAACTTCTAAAAGTTCCAAATCCTGACCGATACAAGAACCTACAACCTTGATTTCACTTTCTTCAATTCCCGTGTCTGCTAAAAACGCACCTAATAAATCTTGTGCCGCAATATAAATATCACCTTTATATTCAAAGAAAGTATATTCAAATTTTGGGTGCATTGAAATTGCAACATTTGATGGAATTGTCCAAGGCGTTGTTGTCCAGATAATTGCATATATTGGTTTTGAATTTCCTTTTAAAATATTTTCATTAATTTTTTTTGTTGACGGTTCATCAAATTCAAATCTTACATAAATTGATTTTGAAGAAATATCTGCATATTCAACTTCTGCTTCAGCTAATGCTGTTTCACAGGACGCACACCAGTATACAGGCTTTAACCCTTTTTCAATATATCCTTTTTTATACATTTCGCCAAACACTCTGACTTGTTCGGCTTCATATTCCGGAGCAATAGTCAAATAAGGATGTTCCCAATCCCCAAGGACTCCGAGTCTTTTAAATTCGCTTTCCTGTCCGGCTAAACTGTTATGTGCATATTCTCTGCATTTTTGTCTTAATTCAGCAGGTGTCAGGGCTGCTCTGCCGCCTTTAATATTTTTTACTACCGCATTTTCAATCGGCAAACCGTGACCGTCATATCCCGGAACATAAGGTGTATAAAAACCTGCCTGTGCTTTATATTTAAGAAGAATATCTTTTAATATTTTGTTTAACGCAGTACCGACGTGAATTTTTCCGGAGCTTAAATATGGAGGTCCGTCATGAAGTATAAATGCGTTAGACTTATCTCTGTTGTTGAGAATTTTGTCGTAAATTTTGTTTTCTTCCCAAAATTTTTGGATTTCAAGTTCACGAACGGTGGCATTTGCTCTCATTGCCAACGTTGTCTGAGGAAGATTTAAAGTATCTTTGTATTCTGTTTTTACGTCGTTTGCCATCTTTTTATCCTTCTTCTATATTTTCTGTAACTAATTTTTTTTCATTGGATTTTGCTTTGTAATTTTTAGCAAAATTTCCTATTTCAGCACCCAAACTGTTTTCTTTTGAAGTGCGTACAAATTCTTCCATTTTTTCATAATTAAAAACATTTTCCCATCTTGCAATAACGACTGTTGCAACACAGTTCCCGATAAGATTAACGGTTGTTCTGCCCATATCAAGAATTTGGTCTATTCCAAGCAGAATTGCAACTCCAAGTATTGGGATATTAAAGCTTGCCAATGTTCCTGCCAGTACTATTAATGCTGCTCTGGGTACTCCGGCAACTCCTTTACTTGTCAGCATTAGTGCAATCATTATTATTATTTGCTGATTTATATCAAGATGAATACCTACTAACTGTGATGAAAATAAAACTGCCATTGCAAGGTATAACGTACTTCCGTCCAAATTGAACGTGTACCCTGTCGGCATTACAAATCCTATAATGTTTTTCGGAACTCCGAATCGTTCCATAATATCCATTGCTTTTGGAAAAGCTGCTTCTGAACTTGCCGTAGTGAATGCTAAAAAGGCAGGCTCCTGCAATGCTCTCAGCAGGTTTCTAAAGGATATTCTTACGATTTTGCATACAATAAACAAAACTAAAACAACAAATACTGCAAATGCAATATATAAAGCTCCGATAACCTTAAAATAATTCTTTAAAATAGCAAGTCCGTTTGCTCCTACTGTATGTGCAATAGCACCAAAGATACCGAGCGGGGCAAAATACATAACGTATTCCGTAAATTTAAACATAACTTGTGAAACGGATTCCAACAAATCAAGTATAGGTCTTGCTTTTTCTTTACAAGCACAAATTGCAATTGAAAAGAATATAGAAAATACTACTATTTGCAGCAGATTGCCTGTTGCCATTGCATCCACGATACTTGTCGGAAAAATATCAAGAACCATTTGCCAAATGGAGGTATGAGCTTCGCTTGCGGCAACAATTCCTGCTGCCTGCATGTTTATTGCGTGTTCTCCCGTACCTATTACAAACCCGACCCCGGGTTGGAAAATATTTGCCATAGTAAGCCCTATAATAAGGGCAAGTGTTGTTACTATTTCAAAATATATAATTGTTTTCAGCCCGATTTTTCCCATGCTTTTTGCATCACCGTGTCCTGCAATTCCGACAACAAGCGTCGAAAACAATAACGGTGCAATAATCATCTTAATCATTCGCAAAAATATAGAGGCAAGCGGGTGCATTTTCACCGCAAAATCAGGGGCAAAATGACCAACTATAACACCTAAAATCAGTGCCAAAAATATTAGGGCTGTAAGTTTTGAATGTTTCAAATTCGGTACCTCAATAAAATTATATATCAAACATGGCAAATGTAAATTAGAAGCTGATAAGTTTGATTGCCAAATTAAAGGTTTGTTCCTGTTACATGTCTTGCGTAAAACAAAAAATGTGTTATAATAATAATATATATATAGGAGGGCTAAAACATTGAGTATATGTACTTTTACACCACGGGGGGGGGGGCAAAGCCTCTTGTAGCAAGGGTTTCCATGGATTTACACTTGCTGAAGTTTTAATTACTCTTGGCATAATTGGTGTAGTTGCGGCAATGACTTTACCGGCATTGATACAAAATTATCAAAAACAGCAATTTCTTTCAAGTTTGAAAAAGAATTATTCGGTTCTTTCTCAAGGAATAAAATATGCACAGGCACAGCACGGTGAAGATTTGCAATCTTGGGGTTGTTCTGATTGTCCGTTTCCAAATTATTATACACATCAGTTCCGAATCCAGGTACCGGAATTGTTTAATTATTTAGGTGAAGGTATAAAATTTTCGGAAATAGTTGACAAAGGTGGTGCAAGCGGATTAGCTGCAGTGACTTTTTGTGGAGTTCCGGAATCGGAGGGATACAAAATGATGAACGGACGTACAATGGATACCGGTAGTGTCGGCGGACTTTGGTCTTCAGGATATGCCGTATTGCAGGACGGTTCGTGTTGGTATGTTGGGGAAACAAAAAGATCTGTCGATTCTGATACAATGTTTAATATTACAGTTGATGTGAACGGACCTAAAAGACCAAATACAATGGGTAAAGATGTTTACCGATTTGTCGTTCACAGAAATGGTTCCGTAACAGGACCAGATGGAGATGAAAGAGATTGTTCTCATCTTACATGGGCAGGCGGTGGTATGTGTTCAACAATTATTATGAATAACGGTTGGTCATATCCTAAAAATTATTACTGGAAATAATTAAAAATTATTAGCAAAAAATTATATTCAGGCTTTTTATATTCCATTATGAAAATTGAAAATATCTGCAGTAATAAAGTATACAATACTCAAAACAAACAGAATTCAAATTATATAAAATATGACCTCAATCCCATACAAGATAAGTTAGAACTAAATTTAGCCAAAAGAAATTCAGCTTAATATTAAGGATAAAACCCCGACACCGAAACTTGCAAATCTGAAAGAAGAATTTCTGATAACCAAAGAAATGATAAACAGAAAAGAAGTACCCTGTTCGGTTAATGATGTGCTATAAATTTGTTGACATATAGTATCGTGTACTGATATATTATTTTTGACATAGGATATTAGAAATATTACTGTATGGATACAAATAAAGAAACTGAAAAATATATATTCCCGAAAATGATGTTCAATATCTTTTATTCATTTCTTGTCGGGTTTTTTGTTATTTATGTACTATCTTTTACAGGTTTTCTTTTCCATCTGAGTATAAATATATTTTATCCGATAATTGGGATAATTTCCGGATTATCTGCATTAATCATATTGTCAGATAAGAGTCATTTTAATGTAAAAAATACTGTACTATCCGTAACAGTTTTTTTAACAGTTTTGATATTATCATATAAGTTGTCGGGCATTTTTTATGATTATTCATGGGATGGAAGAACATATCATCAGGGTGCCGTAATTTTATTGGGTAATGGTTGGAATCCTGTATATGACAATATAAGAGAATTTATTGTAAATGCTCTTGGCAGGGCGTGGGATATTCATGAAGAATGGATTGTCGGTTATCCGAAATTTGTTGAAATTGTACAGGCAAATATTTTTGCATTGACTAATAAATTAGAATATTCAAAAATGTTTAATTTTATTTTGATGTTTATGGTTTTTGGGTATTCAATTTATTTATTGAATAAGTATAATTTTACAAATAAATTTTTAAGATTTATTATTGCATTTTTAATCATATTAAATCCTGTTTGTATTGCTCAGATGTTTACGTTTTATGTTGACTTGCATGTATATTTATATTTTGTATTGTTGTTACTGTCAATTCTTGATACAGAAACAGATAGAAGCACAAATATCTTAGCTTTGACCGTAATTTTTATGAGTTCGGTTTGTTTGATAAATATAAAACTCAGCGGAATTTTTTATGTTGTATTATTATTATCTGTTTATACAGTGTATTTGCTGATAAGAAAGAATTTCTCTGTTATCGGGTATTTAAGATTTATTATATTAGGTATATTAGTATTTGGTATTTTGTCTGGTGTAAATCCTTATATTACTAATATAAAAAATCAAAGACATCCGTTATATCCTTTGGCCGGTACAAATAAAACTGAATTTATGGATATTAATACCCCTAAAGTAATTAGAAATTCCAATTATGCGAAAAGAATTTTTATATCAGTATTCTCAGAAGTTGACAATAATGTTAATGGTGAAATAAAAATTAAATTACCATTCACTATTCATAACAGGGAATTGACAAGCTTAAAATTCAGTGATACAAGACTAAGCGGATTTGGTATATTCTGGAGCGGAATTTTATTATTAACTTTGTTAATGACTTTGTTTATAAGATTTAAATCCACTGAAGAGAAAAATGTAAGTTTGTTAATTTTTTCATTGTTGTTTATTTCGTTTATTGCAAATCCGTATAATTGGTGGGCAAGATATGTACCTCATCTTTGGTTAATCCCGGTTTTTGTGTCGATATTGACGTTATTAAAACCAAACAAATTTAAAAAATGGATGGTTTATTTGATTTTAATAGTGATATTTTTAAACTTATGGATTCAATTTGTTCAAATATTAAAATTCAATGTGGCTTATAAAAACAGTTTGGATAAAACATGCAGAATGCTATATAATTCAGGAAAAACCATTTTAATATATAATCCTTTTGATTTTGCATTACCTGAAATCCTTAAAGAAAAGGGTATAAATGTAAAATTTGCGGATGAAAATTATTATAATAGTCATAAAAGCAGTTTTTATCCTATAATGTATTCTATTGACGGTAAATCTTTATGGAATTTTGATGGCAAGTATGTTAAATGATATATTAAAACTTTTAAGATTAAATCATTATATAAAAAATCTGGTTGTATTTGTCCCGTTAATATTCTCCAAAAATTATGGGAATATGAGTTTGTGGCTTATATGCTTAATGACATTTTTGATTTTTTGTTTAATAAGTTCATCGGTATATATATTTAATGATATAGCAGACTATGAAGAAGATAAAGTTCATCCCGTAAAATGTTTACGACCTGTTGCAAGCGGTAAAATTTCTGTCAGATTAGCTAAAGTTTTATCATTATTTTTATTTTTAGCAGGTTTAATTTTATCATTTTTTGTGTGTGAAAATTGTTTTATTTTTGTTTTGTTGTATTGTTTATTGAATATTTGTTACACTCTGAAATTAAAAGATGTGGCACTGATTGATGCTGTTTGTATTGCAGTCGGATTTATAATAAGGATAGTTGCAGGGTGTTATGTTATTAAAGTTATACCATCACCATTGGTAATTTTAATGACATTTTTTATATCTTTATTCTTTACTTTTATGAAAAGAAAAATGGAATTAAAGCTTACCGATAATAAAAATACTTGCAGAAAGTCAATCAGAGATATGGATATTAAATTAATTGACAAATATCTGTTAATGAATGCAATATTATCTGTTGCTTTTTATTTCAATTATGTATTGTCACCGGTTACAATGGAAAGAGCGGGAACGGATTATTTGTATTTAACGGTCATACCGTTTGCAATGGCAATTTTTCGTTTAATATTTTTATCTGATGCTGAAGAAAAAGCAGTTGATCCGATTAGTTTTATTGAGCACGACAGTATTTTGCATTATATTTTTATTTTGTATTTGCTTATTTTTATTTTATCCGTGACTTTTATGAAATAGATTTGTCAAAAATTTATATTTTTAAACTCATAATTACATTTCGTAATAATTGATTGTAACTTGCTTGCCTTAAATCGGTTAATTGATATAGAATTAAAAATAGCACATGCCGCACATCAGGCATGCTTAAATAAATTATTTAAATATAGTAGGGATATACAAATTGGAGGTTAGTGTGAACTTAGTGGAAGACAAATTAAACTTATCCGAAAACGCTGTAAAAGTTCTTGAAAAAAGGTATTTGAAACGTGACAAGGACGGGAATTGCGTAGAAACTCCGGCAGACATGTTCAGACGTGTTGCGAGTACTATTGCATCAGGAGATTTGAAATTTGGTAAAACTCAGCAAGATGTTGATGTTTTGACTGAAAGATTTTACAAAATGATAACGAACCGCTATTTTATGCCAAATTCACCGACTTTGATGAATGCAGGTCGTGAATTAGGACAATTGGCAGCTTGTTTTGTATTGCCTGTAGAAGATTCTTTGGAAGGCATATTTGAAACAGTAAAAAATACTGCATTAATTCATAAATCAGGTGGTGGTACAGGTTTTTCATTCTCAAGATTAAGACCTAAAAACAGTGTAGTTCGTTCTACAATGGGCGTATCATCAGGTCCTGTTTCATTTATGGAAGTATTTAACGCTGCTACCGAGGCAGTTAAACAAGGTGGTACCCGTCGTGGTGCTAATATGGGTATTTTAAGAGTTGATCACCCTGATATTTTGGATTTTATTAATTGCAAAAGTGATAACAACAAGTTGAATAACTTCAATATTTCTGTTGCAGTAACAGATAAATTTATGGAAGCATTAAAGGCAGGTACCGATTATGATTTAGTAAATCCTCAGAATAATACGGTGGTTGGCAGACTTAGTGCTAAGAAAGTGTTTGATATGATAGTAGACGGTGCTTGGAGAAACGGTGAACCGGGTATTATCTATATTGACAAGATGAATGCGGATAATCCGACACCTCTAATCGGTCAGATTGAATCTACAAATCCTTGCGGTGAAGTTCCATTGTTGGCTTATGAAGCATGTAATTTGGGTTCAATTAACCTTGGTATGATGGTTGACGAAACTCCGGAAGGTAATAAAATTAACTGGCAGAGATTGGCTGATACTACAAGAACAGCTATCAGATTTTTGGATAACGTTATTGAAGTTAATAACTACCCGTTGCCTAAGATTTCAGAAATGGTCAGAAATAACCGTAAAATTGGTTTAGGTGTTATGGGTTGGGCTGATATGCTAATGAAAATGGGTCTATCCTATGCTTCAGAAGAGGGAACAAAGCTTGGTGCTCAGGTTATGGAATTTATTGATTACGAATCTAAGTGTGAATCAATTGAGTTGTCAAAAGAACGCGGCAGATTTAACAATTTCGCAGGCAGCGTATATGACAATAAAAAATTCTTAACTAACAAGTACAGAGGTAAGTCAGCAGGTATTATTTCTGACGAACAGTGGGCTGATTTGGATAATCAGATTGAAAAATTTGGTATCAGAAATGCAACGACTACCTGTATTGCACCTACCGGTACAATTTCTATGATAGCATCAGCTTCAGGCGGTATTGAACCTTTATTCGGTCTTGTATTCTCAAGATTGATTATGGATGGTACGGAAATGCTTGAAATTAATCCAATCTTCAAAGATTACATGATTAAAAAAGGTTTATACAATGAAGATTTGATGAAAGAAATTGCAAAAACAGGTTCTGTAGCTCATGTAAACGGTATTTCAGATGAAATTAAACACATCTTTGTAACCGCACATGATGTTTCTCCATACTGGCATGTTAAAATGCAGGCTGCATTCCAGTTACATACTGATAATGCGGTATCAAAAACGGTTAACTTTGAAGAACATGCTACCCGTCAGGATATCGAAGAAGCTTATATTTTAGCTTATGAAAATAACCTTAAAGGTATAACAGTTTACAGAAATAATTCACGTCAATTCCAGCCGATGAATTTGGATTCCAAGAAAAAGGAAGAAGAAAATAAGGTTGAGGAAGTTGAAGTAGTAGAAGAACCTGTAGTAGAAGAAGTAAAAGAAGAATATAATCCGACAGGCGAAATCAAGAAAGTTACTTGCCCTGAATGCGGTAATACTATTGAAATGGCTGAAGGATGTTTCATTTGCTTAAATTGCGGATATTCAGGTTGCTCATAAACTGCGTAAGCCGGTGTGAGCAACGGTATCGGCTTTGTGAAAACAAAGACGAACAGGTTGCGAACACAATAATAGCGACGTAGGATTGCAGGCACAAAGTGCCGAAACCCACAGGAGCTGCGTAAGTCGATGTGAGTGCCGGTGTCGGCTTGCGAGAGCAAGACGAGCTGCGAATTTACGGACGGACGCAGACCGGTGAACGGAATCAATAATAGGGCTAAACCGAAGGTTTAAAGTCGAGTTTGGTTGAGCGTAAAGTAAATTCAAGGCAGGGCATGAACATAATATCAGCGGCGCAGAAATTTTTGATTTCGGCGGCGTGAGAGTTTTAGTGTACGAAATGTACTAATAAAAAACTTGTTTCCAAACTCTGGGGAAACAAAATATGAAGAGGAGAGAGGGTTTAGTACACCGTAGTCTTTTATGGCTGCGGTGTTGCTTTTAGTTATGTATTGAACTAGGACAAGGGGTTGAAATAATCTGAAAAAATGTTATAATGATAATGTGGATATAAAACAGCGGAGGATATTGCTATGACAGTATTTCAACCTAGGGGGGGGGGCAAAACCTCTTGTGACAAGGGATTTAACGGCTTTACACTTGCGGAAGTATTGATTACCTTGGGTATAATAGGTGTTGTTGCAGCAATGACACTACCAACATTAATTCAAAATCATAAAAAAAATGTTAATCTCAATTTATTGAAACAAACTTATTCACAAATATCAAATGCAGTAGAGCTTGTTTCCGCAGAATTTGATACATTACCTATGCATAAATGGTCTTGTAATGAAGGTTGGGCTGAAGGTCAGTATAATCAGGAAAACTGTTTTTATTTAGCAATGGAAAAAGTTGCAGCGAAAATGTATCCTCAAGTAGATGATGCAAAACATGCATTTTGTTATGAGGGTAAAGATTATACTCCGCATCAATTTCTAAAAGGTGGAGAATTTTTACCTATGGCTTATTCTTGGTCTGCTCAAATGCCAAACGGTGCATGTGTATTATGGCACGCACATGCTTGGAATGGTGATTACAACGGAACTTTATTTATTGATGTGGATGGTCCATATAAAGGGTATAATACTGCTGGAAAAGATTTATTTTTATTTATGTATGCCAGTGGAGCAAGGGGGTTAGGACCTAACGGAAGAACAATCTATCCTTATGGATTTGGTATTGAGAATTATACGGGAGAACCGGTTGTTGTTACCAGTCCGACTGTAAACGGTATGAAAGGTTCTATAAATGGTTGCAGTAAAGATGGGCTTGGCAGATATTGTGCCGGTTTAATTTTCTTGAGCGGTTGGACTATGCCTAAAGATTATCCTTGGTAATTTTATTCTTTTCCGGATTGTTGTATTCTTGACACAGCATATTTTAATATAATATAATTTTTTTATAAAGTTATATAATTTGATATGATTTTAATTACATTTACAACAACCTAGTGAGGATATAATGAAAAAAAATATAATAATAGTGATACTAATAATCTTAGTAGCTTTATGCGTAAGATTGTCTATATCTGCCATTAACGGTATAAAGGCTTCAAAGGCTAAAAGGGCTCAACAAGCTCCCGAAGTTGTGGTAGATACTGTCAAAGATGTTGATATTGTCAGAGAATATTCTGCTCCGGGCAGGGTTATGGCAAAGTACAGAGTTGATATTCTTGCACGTATTTCGGGTTATTTGCAAAAAAGTTACTTTAAAGAAGGCGATTTTGTAAAGACAGGACAAACCTTGTTTTTAATTGAGCCAACCGAATATTCAAATGCTTCAAATGTTGCAAATGCAGATATTTCTAATTTAAAAGCTCAGCTTGTGTATGCGGAAAAACAATTAGCAAGAGCAAAAGAACTTGTTGCAAAAGATTATATAGCTAAATCTCAGTACGATAATATATTATCTCAGAGAGATTCGCTAAGGGCCCAGTTGGCATCTGCACAGTCAAGGTACAACGATGCTAACAGAAATTTGGGTTATACAAATGTAAAAGCTCCCGTAGACGGTCAGATAGGTCTTATAAATGTAACCCTCGGAAACTATGTATCACCATCTTCGGGTGCGTTGACTACCATTAACAGTATAGATCCTATATATGTAACTTTCCCTTTGGAATCTGTTGATTATGATTCTTTGGCAAGGTCTGACGGTGCCGATAATAAAAACAGAAAAGTAGAATTATATTTTTCAGACGGCAGTAAATATAAATATGAAGGGGTACAGGATTTTACGGACAACAAAGTGGATACTTCAACAGGTACGGTTACTATGCGTGCTACCTTCAAAAATCCTGAAAATCAGCTATTGCACGGTGGATTTGTGAATATTAAATTACACGCAAATAAACCAATTAAAACTCCTGTTGTACCGTTGGTTGCGGTTCAGGAAAATCAGGCAGGGAAATTTGTTTATGTAGTTGATGAACAGAATTTGCCTCAGCTTGTATATATAAAAGTTGACGGTCAAAGCGGTGATAACTGGATTGTAAAAGACGGACTGAAAACGGGTGACAGAATTATTGTAGATGGTATTCAAAAAGTAATGCCAAATGCTCCGATAAGGATAAAAGAAAAAAGTGAAAACCATGATTAATAACCTTTCTCAGGGTTATTCGAATAATAAGGAATATACATTTTGAATATGAACGAACAAAAGCAAGGTAACTTATTTATACGCCGTCCTAAGATGGCGATAGTTATATCTTTGGTCATAATGCTTGCAGGTATGTTGATGATGACCCAATTACCTCTTGAAGAATATCCTTCAATAACTCCTCCGCAGGTTGTTGTAACTGCAACATACGCCGGTGCAAGTTCTGATGTAGTTGAATCAACTGTTGCCGCACCTATTGAAGCTCAATTGAACGGTACGGATAATATGATATATATGTCCTCAACATCAAGAAACGGTCAATATCAGCTTACATTGTACTTTAAAATAGGAACGGATCCTGATATGGCTGTTGTAAATGTTCAAAATTCTCTGCAGCTTGTTACTCCGCGTTTACCGGAGGATGTCCGCAGATACGGTTTGTCCGTAAGAAAGTCTACGGGCGGTCCGGGTATTATGATGATTTCCGTAAATTCTCCTACGGGAACATATGATTCATTATACATAGCCAATTATGCATCTGTTTATGTTAAAGATGAATTGTCTCGTATTCACGGTGTTGGTACGGCTGCTGTTTTTGGCTCATCGGATTATTCAATGAGAATATGGTTAGATGCATCAAAAATGGCAAATTTAGGTATATCCGTATCTGAAGTTAGTGCGGCTATTCAGGCTCAGAATTTACAGGCTCCTGCCGGTGATTTGGGTGTTGAGCCTATGAAAAATAAACAGTTAATTAAATTGACTTTGAGGACAAAAGGTCGTCTGACTACTCCTGAAGAGTTTGAAGAAATAATAGTACGTTCAAAGGCTGACGGGTCGCAGATTAAACTTAAAGATATTGCAAGAGTTGAGTTAGGTGCTGAAAGTTATTCGTATTTTTCTCGTATAGGCGGTAAAAATTCTGCGGTTATTTCTATATCTCAAATTCCTGAGGCAAATGCTATAGAATTATCAAATCAATTAAGAAAGAAAATGGCCGAATTGAGTAAGAGATTTCCTCAGGGTATTGAATACAAAATTCAACATGATGAAACAACTTATGTAAGAGAATCTATTAAAGAAGTTATTAATGCAATAGGGTTGGCAATTCTTCTTGTTGCAATCGTAACGTACTTATTCCTGGGAACTGCCCGTGCGGCATTTATTCCTATTTGTGCTATTCCTGTTTCATTGATTGGTGTATTTATATTTATGAATGTATTAGGATTTTCCATAAATCTGTTGATACTTTTCGGGTTAGTACTTGCAGTAGGTTTGGTTGTTGATGATGCTATTGTTGTATTGGAAAATACTCAACGTCATATTCAGGAAGGGAAAGTTGCAAGAGATGCAACGGAAGTTACAATGAAAGAAGTATTTGGTGCGGTTCTTGCGACTTCTTTGGTATTAATGGCAGTATTTGTTCCGGTTTCTTTTATGACAGGTGTTACGGGGCAAATGTTCAGACAGTTTGCGGTATGTATTGCGTCAGCCATAGGATTATCCACTCTTGTTGCCTTAACTCTTTCCCCTGCATTGTGTACAATGATTTTAAAATCCAGTAAAGAAAAAGCGGATTTTGAATTTATACAGAAATTTGACGATTGGTTTAATAATCTGCGTGATAAATATTTAAAAGGTGCAAAAAGGTTTATTGATTCTCCAAAACTCACACTGACTGCTTTTTTTATTATCATTCTGTTTATTATAGGAATGTTTAAGCTTTTACCAACAGGATTTTTGCCGAATGAAGACAGAGGTGTAATATTTACAAGAATACAGCTTCCTGACGGGTCTTCGGCTTCAAGAACCGATGAAGTAGCAAGACATGTTGAACATAAGTTACTTGAAATTCCGGGAGTAAAAAACACAATTACACTTGTAGGTTTTGAGGGTGAAAATACATCATTTGTTGTTGCAGAGCTTGATGAATGGTCAAAACGTAAGAAAAAAGAACTTAAATTGGATAGTATTATTTCCAAAGTTCAAAAAGAATTTGCACTATATCCGTCAGCAGTTATTACAACATTTGTTCCTCCTGCAATATCAGGATTAGGTATGGTCGGCGGTTTTGAATATCAATTACTTGATAAAGGTGACAGAACTCCTCAGGAATTATATGATGAGGCGGTAAAATTAACCAATCAGGTTTATAAGGAGGATAAAGAACGTAACGGTATATTTACGGTTTTAAACTTTACATATACCTCAAGTCTTCCTCAGTTGTTAATAGATGTTGATGCTTCCAAGGCACTTGCTCAAAATGTTTCTATTATGGAAGCGTATAATGCTCTTGCATCATATTTTGGAAGATATTATATAAATGACTTTAATAAAATGGGACGTGTATTCCGTGTTTATATGCAGGCAGATTCAATATACAGAGAAAAACCTGCAGATTTAGACAGAATATATGTAAAAAATAATTTAGGGAAAATGGTTCCGTTATCTGCTATTGTGAAGGTTAAAGAAGTTGTCGGACCTTACAGCCGTACAAGATTTAATATGTATCCGTCCGTAACCATAAACGGTATGGTTCGTAACGGAGTAAGTTCAGGTGAATCAATGGCAAGAATGGCAGAAATTTCTGACAGAGTCCTCCCTGCTGATATGGGTTATGCTTGGTCAGGTGCATCTTTGCAGGAAGCTGAGTCAAGCGGGCAAATAGGTCCTATTTTGGCAATGTCATTGATATTTGTATATCTGTTTCTTGTTGCATTGTATGAAAGCTGGATGCTGCCGCTTGCGGTAATGCTAGTATCTCCGATTGCTTTGGTAGGTGCTTTATTCTTCCAGTATTTGGCAGGTTATTCACTTGATTTGTACTGCCAAATCGGACTTGTTATGTTAATAGGTTTAAGTACAAAACAGGCGATTTTGATTATTGAATTTGCAAAAGATGCTCATCAGGCAGGTATGCCTTTCAAAGAGGCTGCGGCTCAGGCTGCTAAACTCAGATTCAGAGCTGTTATGATGACAAATATAGCCTTTATCTTAGGGTTATTGCCGTTGGTATTTGCAACGGGTGCAGGTGCTGCGAGCCGTAATTCAGTAGGTATGACCGTAATGGGTGGAATGATAGCGGTTGCATTTGTTGGTACATTCCTGGTTCCGGCATTTTATGTAATGATTGAACAATTAAAAGTTTTTACCGCTAATAAGTTTGGTAAAAAAAAGGATAGTAATAAGAATGTTTAAACGAATTTTTATAACAGTGTTAATATTAGGATTGGTTAATATTCCGTCATTTGCCAAAAGTAAGTCACCGGATATAGGAAATTCCATTAACGATAAAGAGTATCCTTCTGCCGAAAAGGTTTTGCCGCAAGATAAATCTGATGAGAATAATGCTTTAACCATATCAGGTTCTGTTGTAAAAAATGTTGACATGACTTTGGATAAATGTATTGAACTTGCCCTCGGAAATAATCCTCAAATAAACGCTGCTTTTCATGATATGCTTGCATCAGATTCAAGAATTAAGCAGGTTTGGTCTAATTATTTCCCGCAATTAAACTGGCAGACCGGATATACCAGAATGCGTCAATTACAGTTATCTGATGTGTTTCAGGAAAATTTGACATACAATTACTGGGTTTTGGGTCAAATTACGCTTCAGCAAATGTTATATGACTTCGGTGTTACACAAAATCAGGCAACAATAAAAAGACTTGATTATGAAACCTATAAAGCAAGTCTTGCCGGTGTCATAAATGATGTTATTTATCAAACGAAGGATGCTTATTATAATCTGTTGCTTGCTTTAGAAAACAAACGTGTCGCCGAGGATAATGTAAATAAGTATGAGTTATTTTATAATCAGGCAAAAGCTTTTTATAAAATAGGTATGAACCCGAAAGTTGATGTAACAATTGCTCAGTCTAATTTGTCTAATGCAAAATTGCAGCTTATACAGGCAGAAAATTCAATAAACCTTGCTATTGCAAAGTTAAATAATGTTATGGGTGTGCCGTTTATTGATAAATACGATATAACTGAGCGTTTGGATTATGTTCCTGTGGATATAACTTTAAATAAAGCTGTTGATATCGCAAGAGAATCCCGTCCGGAATTAAAAATGGCAGAACTTAAAGTTGAAAGTGCAAAGCAGACCGTTAAACTTGTTAAAAAATCGTATTTCCCGACACTTTCAATAGAGGGTCAGTATCAGCGAGGCGGAGCACATCCGAATAGTAATTACGGTTATAACCTTGGTGGTTACCTGACATTTCCTACGATTAACGGTGCCTTAATAAGAAATGAAATTAAAGAAGCAAAATATCTGTACGACAGAGAATTAGCTAATGCACAAAATACCCAAAATGCTATATATTTGGAAATTCAAAATGCGTATCTTCTTTTGACGGAAAAGAAAGCTCAAATACCGGTTGCAATTTTACAGGTTAAACAGGCAAAAGAAAATTATGAGCTTTCATATGGCAGATATCGTGTTGGTGAAGCAAGTCCTATTGAGTTAAGAGAGGCTCAGGTTACCTATGAGGAGGCTCAATTTGCTTATTATAATACGTTGTACGGTTATAATTCCGCAAAAGCCGCACTGGAAAAAGCTATTGGTAAAAATTTGATTACCGCAGAAGAACCGGTAGAATTATCGAAATAATTAAAATAAGCACTTTACGTTATTTGGATTTTACGGTATAATGTAACCGTTGATAAGAAGATTAATGAGGAAAAATAATGAATAAAAATCAATCAGCGGGTATGTATATTGTATTGGCGATAATCTTTATGGTTTTTACCGCTTCAGTATTTATGTCGGGTCCTGCTACCGATACAAAAGAACTTTCTTATTCTGATTTTTTGCAGAAGTTAGATAACGGCGAATTTTCCAAAGTTGAAAAGGCGGAAGATTTTCTTATTGCTATACCAAAAGAGCAGCCAAAAGCTGAAGAGGTAAATAAAGAAGAAATGCCAATGAATCCTTTTGCTGTTGAGAAAAAAGTTCCTCAAAAACAATATAAAGTTTTAACTCCGAAAGATGACAGTCTTATGGGTAAATTGGAAAAAGCGAATGTAGATTTATCCGTAAAAAAACCGTCAGAATCTGCACAGGTAATCAGTTTATTGGGCGGAGCTTTGTTACCTTTATTGCTGATAGTTTTTCTTGTGATATTGGCAAAAAGTATTCAGGCCGGTGGTTCTCAGGCTATGAGTTTTGGAAAAAGCAAAGCTAAAATGCTTTTGGACAGCAAAGTTAAAACCACATTTAAGGATGTTGCAGGTATAGATGAAGAAAAGAAAGAATTAGAAGAAATCGTAGATTTTCTGAAGCACGGTGAAAAATATATAAAACTTGGTGCGAGAATACCGAAAGGTGTACTTCTTGTCGGACCTCCGGGAACAGGTAAAACCTTGATGGCAAAGGCTGTTGCGGGTGAAGCCGGTGTTCCGTTCTTTTCTATCAGCGGTTCAGATTTTGTGGAAATGTTCGTCGGTGTCGGTGCAAGTCGTGTCAGAGATTTATTTGAGCAGGCTAAAAAGCATCAGCCATGTATAATATTTATTGATGAAATTGATGCGGTAGGTCGTCAGCGTGGTGCAGGTTTAGGCGGCGGACATGATGAAAGAGAACAGACATTGAACCAATTATTGGTTGAAATGGACGGTTTTGACGAAAATACAAATATAATTGTTATTGCTGCGACAAACAGACCGGATATTTTGGATAATGCACTTTTAAGACCGGGCAGATTTGACAGACAGATTTATATTAATGCTCCTGACGTAAAGGGCAGAGAAGCTATATTAAAAGTCCATGCAAAGAACAAACAGCTTGATGATGATGTTGATTTAAAAATTCTTGCAAAACGTACTCCGGGATTTACGGGTGCAGATTTGCAGAATTTATTAAACGAATCGGCATTGCTTGCTGCCCGTGATAATAAATCAAAAATTTCAATGGCAGATGTGGATAATTCCATAGACAGAGTCATTGCAGGTGTCGAAAAGAGAAGTAAAGTTTTGACTGATGAAGATAAAGAATTAACTTCATACCATGAAGTTGGTCATGCACTTATTGATAAACTTTTAAAAGATGCCAATGAACTCCATAAGGTTTCTATTATTCCGAGAGGAATGGCACTTGGTGTTACCTGGACTCGTCCAAAGGATGAAAAAGTTCATGTAAGCAAGGCTAAATTGCTTGCTAAAATAACCGTTTCTTTAGGCGGCAGAGCTGCGGAAGAATTAGTTTACGGGGAAGATAAAGTTTCTACAGGTGCATCTCAGGATTTGATTAACGTTACAAATATTGCCAGAAAAATGGTTACTGCCTGGGGTATGTCTGATAAACTCGGAACAATGGCATACGGAAAAAATGAAGACAACGTATTTATGGGACGTGATTTCGGACATCAAAGAGATTATTCGGAGCAAATCGCTTATGAAATTGACAAGGAAATTAAGAATATTGTTGATGACAGATATGCTATTGCAAAGAATTTGCTTAGTGAAAACAGGGATATGCTAGAAGCAATTTCGAGAGAATTGCTTGATAAAGAAACTCTTGATGAAAAAGAGTTTGAAGAAATAATGAACAGAGTAAAAAGTGAAAGACAATCTTAATAAAATAAGAGAAATTGATTTTTATGATATTAAAATCGGGGGAGAAACATCTTTCCCGATTTTAAATCCTCTTTATGTTTTAAACATACCTGTATTTGATTTGAGTGATAATTTTGAAATAGCCAAATCTTATTTCGGAACTGATTCTGTCGAAAAAGTATTAAAATCCGCGAATAATTCCGATTGTGATATTGTCGGGTTAAAGTTTAACATACAAAGTGTTAACGATATAGATTATGCGGTTGAAAATTTAAAATCTTTTTTATCAGATATAACAAAACCTGTTATGATTTCCGGTGCCGGAAATGATAATATTGACAGTAATTTGTTGCCTGAAATTATCAGACATCTTGACAGAAAAGTTATAATAAACGGTGCAAATGAAAACACTTATAAAGACATAATTCCGCAAGTCGTATGCGGCGGACATATAGTTGTTTTAAAAACCCCTATAGATATAAATTTGGCAAAAGAACTGAATATATTATCTGCCGAATTAGGTTTGGATTTAAATAAAATTATAATTGATACGGATATAGGCGGTTTGGGTTACGGCTTGGAGTACGGTTACAGTATTATGGAAAAAATTAAACTGGAGGGGTTTAGAGGGGACAATTATTTGAATATGCCGTTAATCAGTTTTGCGTGTGCCGAATCTTTAAAGACAAAAGAGGCTAAAACAGATTTACCTGAAAGCTGTTGGGGTAATTTATCCGACCGTGCGAAATATTTTGAGTTGGCTTCTGCATCTGCTGTTAAAGCCTGTGGTGTAAATATAATTGTAATGAATTATCCGCCGAATATCAGTACAATGAAAGGTTTGGTGCGTTAATGGGATTATCGGCTTTGCAGATTTTTAAATATTTACCGGCTGCTAAAAAGGCGGAAAATACTAACTGCAAAAAATGCGGCTGTCAAACCTGTATGGCTTATGCAATGAAATTGTCAAAGGCACAGACGGAAATTTCTTTGTGCCCATTTATCAGCGAGGAATTAAAAAATCTGCTGGAGTATTCGGTTAAACAACCGCAAAAAACCATTGAATTTAACGGTTTAAAAATAGGCGGAGAAAATGTTTTATACAGGCATGAAAAAACATTTATAAATAAAACGGCATTTGCGGTGTTGATTGATACTGAAAATCCTGATTGGGAAGAAAAACTTCACAGAATAGAAAATTTTGAAATTAAACGTGTAAATGAGCTTATGAAAGTTGATTTGGTAATTTTTAAGGGGAATAGTATTCCTGATACAAAAATTAATCATATTACTTATGATGAGTTTATAAATTCCGAAATAAAAGTTATTCGGGATGAAAATTTTACTGATACATCAAAAGAGCTTATTGATTTAAGAACAAATGCAGTAAATACAAAAGACGAAAAATATTCTTCCCCTGTATGTGTATTTTTTAATTCAAAAAATAATGAGGATATTTGTGCAAAAGCTGCATTTTATATTTGTAAATACGCAAATATGTTGTTATTTGAAGAATTTGACGAAGCATTATTTTCTACGCTTATGACGTTAAGGCAAAATATTTTTACTGACCCTCAAAAACCTTTACAGGTCGAATCAAAAATATATGAATTTAATAACCCCGATGAAAATTCACTTATTTTTATGACAACAAATTTTGCCCTGACTTTTTTTGCTGTCGCAAACGAACTTGAAAGTTTACCGGTTCCGTCATATCTGATTGTTACACCTGCTGACGGGATGAGTGTTTTGACGGCGTGGTCTGCAGAAAAATTTACCGCCAAAATGGTTGCAAAAACTTTGAAAAAATGGGATTTTGCCTCAAGAGTGAAAAATCATAAAATAATTATTCCGGGGTTGTTAGCCCATATGAAAGGGGAATTGGAAGAAGAAATTAAGGATTTTGAAATTGTTGTCGGTACCATTGACGCTTATGCTATTTCCGATTTTGTTAAAAATCTGCCTAAAGCATGAGCAGGCACTTATGGATAATGATTTATAAGCATTTTAAAGTTTATATTATTATTACACTTGAAGTATTTTCACAAATATGTTATAATAATATAACAACATAGGAGGGTCAAAAATATGACTATACTTGGATATTGCTTATGGGGGGGGGGGTAAAACCTCTTGTGGTAAGGAGTTACAGGCATTTACATTAGCGGAAGTATTGATTACACTGGGTATAATAGGTGTAGTTGCATCAATGACATTGCCGACATTAATCCAAAATCATCAGAAAAGTGTTGCTTTAAACAGATTAAAGCAAACATATTCCCAGATACAAAATGCGGTTGAGTTAATTGCAGCGGAGTATGATGGCGGACCGATGGAGCATTGGTCTTGTCCAAGTAATGATCCGGATACCGGAATTAACTATACAAACGCATCACTTTATCAGAGATGTTTTTATATTGCAATGAAAAAAATTGCAGTTAAGATGTATCCTCGTCCCGATGATGTAAGTCATGCTTTTTGTTATGAAGGCAGAGAATACAGACCATATACAGCTATTAATGGCGAGCGTGGCAGATGGAATACCAATGGACAATTGCTTCATGTAAACGGATATTCCGCTAAGTTGCCAAATGGTGCTTGTGTAGTTTGGCATCCCGGAACTACAGCAAATGATGCTTCCGGGTTGTTGATTATAGATGTTGATGGTTCTTATTCAGGCTATAACAGGTCAGGCAGAGATGTATATGTCTTTTCTTATCTGAGAAATGGTAATAATGCATCTTTAGGAAAACATGGCAGAAGCATATTCCCGGGGCGTACAACGGGTGATACCCCTAAGACACGTACACAGTTATTGCAGGGTTGTAATCGGGGTACCGGTGCAAACGGTTTTGAATGTTCTGCATTAATTGTAAATGACAGTTGGCAGATGAAATCTGATTATCCTTGGTAAATCAACTATTTTATGTAAAAAAACGAGCCCTGTTAAAGGACTCGTTTTTTTTAATGATTAAAAATATTTTAAAACTAAACAGCTTTTTGAACTTTACCTGCTTTTAAGCAAGAAGTACAAACTCTGATTCTCTTAGTCTGACCGTTAACAATAGCCTTAACTGTCTGCAAGTTAGGTTCTTGTGTATGAACAATCTGTTTATGAGAGAATGTTAATTTAGCTGCTTTAATCGGTGCTTTACCGCATATTTCACAATGTTTTGCCATAATTTCAATTTCCTTTTCTAGCTAGTAGTGTAATTCAATAATATATGAAAAATCTGAAAAATCAAGTGGCATGTTAAATTAAATTAAGTTTATATTTATAAATCTGTAACCTCTAATTATATGAAAAACAATATTATATGACTGATATTTTCCTTGAAAATTTTTTATAAATGTGTTATTTTTATTGTGTGGTTAAGATATAGCAGATAGTGTTTGGGCTGAATCCCAATAAAGGAGTTTTGGATGGATACTCAAAATGCCGTATATACATTGATAAATGAATGTCACGACTGTTACAGATGTATCAGAGAATGTCCGGTAAAAGCAATCAGGATTGAAAACGGTCACGCAAGCGTTATTGCAGAAAGATGTATTGCGTGCGGTAACTGCGTTAAGACTTGTCCGTCCGGTGCAAAACGTGTCCGAGTTGATTTGGATTACGTTAAAAATCTAATTCTTGCAAAGAAAAAAGTTTATGTGTCGTTGGCACCTTCATGGAGTGGTACTTTTGATTACAGACCTGCCAAAATGATTTCCATATTAAAGACACTCGGGTTTACGGATGTATCCGAAACTGCATTGGGTGCTCAGGAAGTTTCTATAGAAACTGCGAAAATGCTTAATAATGCTGATAAAGGTTTATTTATATCAAGTGCATGCCCTGTTATTGTTGATTTTATCAGAATGTATTATCCTAAGTTTATAAAATACATTACGCCTGTGGGTTCTCCTGCAATGACCCATGCAAAAATGTTAAAAGAAAAGTATGGAGATGATATTGCGGTCGTATTTATAGGTCCTTGTATCGGTAAAAAGAATGAAGTGGATTACATGGGACTTTATGATGCGGCTCTTACTTTTGAGGAGCTTAAGATATGGATAAATGATGTTATTCAGGATATGAATGCTCTGAAAGTAGATGAGAGTAACGATTTTGTTCCGCACAGAGCTAATGAGGGTTCTTTGTATCCTATAGACGGCGGTATGAATGAAACTTTAAAAAGGATAGGTATAAAGAAAAATATTCAATTGCTGGATATATGCGGTTTATTGAATTTTGAACATTCTCTTAATAATTTAAATCCTGAAAAATTTGATAAAGTTGTATTTGTAGAGGCATTGGCTTGTGAAGGCGGGTGTGTAGGCGGTCCTTGCGTTTCTGTTGACAGAGCAGGAATAAGCGTAGTATCGGATATTATGTCCAATACAATTGACCGTGATTATATTCCGAAAGAGCCTGTTACTGTTGTTCCTTACAACATTAAAAAGGGATTGAAAACGGTTAATACAAAATATCCTATTGAGGATATTTTAAAAACGCTGAAAAGGATTGGTAAACATTCGGTAGATGATGAATTAAACTGCGGCGGATGCGGATATGCAACATGTAGAGATTTGGCAAAAGCATTGTTAGATGGTGATGCGGAAACTTCTATGTGTATATCTTATATGAGAAAAACAGCTATGAGAAAGGCTGCAGCGTTAGTCAGATGTATGCCTGCTGCCGTTGTTGTTGTGGATAGTGAATACAACATTCTTGAAGCAAATGACAGCTTTATGAGAATGTTTACGGGCGATATGTATGAAATTTTTAAGGCTCGTCCGGATGGTATGTTTGGGGCTGCAATTGACAGAATTGTCGATTTTTCGGAGCTGTTTAAGACTTGTATGAGTTCGGGTAAAGATTTGCATAAAGAGCGTTATGCCGTAAAAAATAAACTTTATGACATAAGCATATTCAGCATCGAAGAAAATCAAATTGTCGGTGCGGTTATAACCGATGTTACTCAGTCGGAAACAAACAGAGAAAAAATTGCACAAAAAGCTCATGAAGTTATTTCGAAAAATATTTCAATCGTTCAGGAAATAGCTTGTCTTTTAGGTGAACACATGGTTGAAACGGAAACGTTGCTGAGTTCAATAGCCAACGATTATGAAGACAAAGATGATGAAGCTGATGCGGATAATCAAAAGGGGTAATTTATGTTTATAGACATTGATTGTTCGCAGGTAAAAAAATATAATCAAAATGCATTCGGTGATTATTTTGTATCAAAAAGATTTCCTGATGAATCCCGTTTGGTTGCGGTTTTGTCTGACGGACTGGGCAGCGGGATAAAGGCAAATATATTATCCTGTATGACTGCTACAATGCTTTCTCAGTTTATTTCAAACGACCAGATTCCGATACATAAGGCCGCGGAAATAATTATGAATTCTTTGCCTGTTTGTAAAGTCAGACACATAAGTTATTCCACATTTTCCGCAATAGATTGTTACGATGACGGTAATGCAAGAATAGTTGAGGAGGGCAACCCTGACTTTATCTGGATTAGAGATGGTGAAGTTATCGAACCTCATTATGAAATTATTCAGTCCAAAACTTTTAAAAACAGAAAACTAAAGGTTTATAAATTGAAATTTAAACTTGGTGACAGAGTAATTTTTTGTTCTGACGGCGTAACCCAGGCGGGATTAGGCGGCGGAAGGCTTAAACTCGGATTAAGACGTGATGGTCTGATAAACATTTTAAAGGAAAAACTTTCGGCTGAACCCGAAATTTCAAGTTCTGATTTAGCGACTTATATTGTGCATCAGGCTAGAAATATTGAAACCGACAGAAATCCTAAAGATGATATTTCAGCCTGCGTGTTGTATTTCAGAAAACCGAGAGAAGCGTTAGTATTTACAGGTCCTCCGTATCATCAGCAAAAAGATTCGGAATATGCACAAATGTTCTGGAATTTCAAAGGTAAAAAAGCAATAAGCGGCGGCACAACCGCTAATCTTATTTCAAGAGAATTAAATATTCCGATAACGATGGATACAACAATTAGTGTCGGCAAACTTCCGGCAATATCATTCATGGACGGTATAGACCTTGTTACCGAGGGTATTTTAACCTTAACAAAGACGTTAGAATATCTTGAGAATGGTGAATTAGATATTGACAACGCAGCCGGGAAATTGGTAAAATTCTTATTAGATAGTGATTGCATATATTTCATGGTTGGTGCAAAACTCAATCAGGCACACTATGATCCGGCATTACCTATAGAAATTGAAATCAGAAAAAATATTATCAAGAAAATTGCAGGAATTTTGCAGGATAAGTATTTTAAAAAAGTTACAGTACAGTATATGTGAGAACACTCTCACAAAGAAAGGTAGAATAAAATAATGGACAAAAAGATTAGTGTTAAAGTATGTTTAGGTACAACGTGTTTTGTAATGGGTTCATCAAATTTGCAGGAATTGATTGAGACTGTTCCTAAAAAATACGGTGATAATGTTGAAGTAATGGGTGTACCTTGCTTAGGTTTGTGTTCTATTGACTGGGAATTCTCAAAGGCTCCTTACGTTAAAGTAGATGAAGATATTATAAAAGAAGCTACTGTTGAAAAGGTTCTCAGTGCTATTGATGAAAAGCTGAAAGCATAAGGTTTAAAAATAAATAAGACAAAAAAATAATGAACAGCTGATGTTCATTATTTTTTTGTGTAAAGATTTGCCGTGATAAATAAAAAAAAAGACTTGAAAAAATTAAAAAATACGTGATATTTTTTCCTTGTATTTGTATAATCATGGAGTAGTTACCTTTTGTTCTCAGCAATCACATAATTATTGGCGAACTGTAACAAATAGTACTTATAAATGCGATACGAGTTCTGGAGGCATAGGTTGTGCCGCCAGAGTGCTTGAAGAAGACGCAATGAATTACTAAAGCAGTGAACAGGGAACAGTAAACAGTGAACAGTTCGTATCGGTGCTGTCGCACAGTTAAAATAAACCATGTCATTGCGAGCAAATCAAAGGC